>NZ_MLCF01000063.1 GCF_001879105.1 Mangrovactinospora gilvigrisea
CGACAGCATCGCGACCGGCGACGGAGACGAAGCCCCCTACAAGACCGGCCTGGACGCCCTGCGCGACGGCTGGCGGCTCTTCCAGGCCGCCCAGCTGCTCCCCCCGCAGCCCGGCCACGAGTACGACACCTCCTTCCTCAAGCACGAGTTCTGGTTCGAGCAGCTGGTGGCCGCGAACGGCTCGGAGGGCGACGATGAGTGAGCGCACCGACAACGCCGTCAAGCTGACGACCAAGCAGGTCGCCCAGTTCGTGGCGCAGGGGTTCCTGCAGTTCGACGCGGTCGTGCCGGACGAGCTGAACCAGCGCGCCATGAAGCAGTTCGACGAGGGCGTGCCGCAGAAGCCGTACGCGGGGATGCCGCTGGAGCAGGCCTACCCCGAGGGCTCCCTCGTCCACGAGCTGCTGAACGTGCCGGTCATCCGCGGCGCGATCCACTCGCTGGTCGGGCCGGACTCGCTGCTGGACCACCACGCCCTGCATGTGCGCACGCCCGCGCAGAGCCAGTCGCAGACGCTGCACGCCGACTCCATCATCGATGTGCGCGACTCGGCGTTCGACATCCAGCTGATGTACTACCCGCACGAGGTCACCCGGGAGATGGGCGGCACGCTCGTCGTCCCCGGCAGCCACCTGCGGAAGGTCAACGAGGGCGACGTCGGCCGCTACCAGAACCTGGCCGGCCAGAAGCGCCTGGTCTGCCCGGCGGGCTCGGTGCTGATCGTGCACCACGGCATCTGGCACTGCGGGCGGAAGAACGTCACCGACCGCAAGCGCTACATGTTCAAGGTGCGGCTCAACCCGACGATCCGCCAGGTGCGGCTCTGGGACACCGCCGACCTGGACGACCCGGAGGTGCCCGGCATCCTCGCCCAGGGCTTCCCCTGGTACACCGGCGCGGACGGCCGCCTCGAGGTCACCAACCGCGCCCGGCTCTGGCGCCACCTGATCGGCGACGAGTCGTACGACACGCACTACTGGCTCACCCGGATCGAGAACGTCCCGCAGCGGCCCAAGCCGCTCGGCGCCCTTTTCTAACAAGCGGAGTCTCCGTCGAACCTCCGTCGCCGTCGCCCCTTTCCGGGGGGGCGACGTGCGCGCCGACCGACGCCGGGCGTCGGCGGCCCGGTTGCCCCGTGTGCTCCGGGCCCACCGTCGGGAGAACTCCGAGGGCAGTCGGAGCCATTTCATATGTGCCGCGTTGTGGATGCCGTCCGGGACGGGGCCGCAGGAGGTCTCCTCGGGCGGCAGCTGGTGGTCTGCACGAGCCGGCACGGCTGCGGCGGGCTGTTCCGTCTCCGAATCAACGCCGACCCATGGGAACCGGACCGGTCCACAGCTTGTGCTGCTTTGGTCCAAGAGAGCAGGAGGAGTTACCGACCATGCCGAACACGTCCGCTGGTTATGGACTCGGCGCGTCGACCTGGCTGGGGGTGACGATCGATTCGATTCGCCTCGCCCCGGGGACGGTCTCGGGCAGCTGCACGTTTGTGGTGCTCATGGAGACCAGCGGCAGCCGTCGGACGGTGCCCGTCGGCGTACTGCGGGAGGAAGGCGCCGAGCTGGCCGAGGTCCTGACGCGTACACAGTTGTCGCCAGAGCTGTCTCCCGGGCCCGCCAGTCCCTTGCCGGTTCCGCCGGGGGTACAGGTTGAACGGCTGCGGATCACCCGGCGCTGTGAGGGCACTCTCTACGCGGTTGCCGATTTCACGGGCGCTGGCGGGCACAGCGAGGTGGACTGTCGGGCTGTCGACGGCCTACGGCTCGCGGCCGTGCACGGCGCTCGTATCACCGTCCATGAGCGGCTGTTGGCCGGTCCCGCCGGGTTCGGGTCGGAAGGCTGGCGAGAACTCCCCGCGATCTTCTCGCGCGTAGGCGCCTGAGTAGACAGAGAGCGGGCGTGCAGGGAGCGCGGGCATGCGCCATGCTCAACCGCCCGCCTCCGGGTCCTGACAGTGCCGGGAGGCACTCCAGGTCTCGGGCCCGGTAACAGTTAAAGCCGAAGCAGTGACCAAGCTCGTTGGTTTTCACCGCTGGACCGCAGCGCGGCTTCCGCGGCAGGTGCCGGATGCAGACCGCCGGGCTTGGGGCTTTGGTGTCTGCCTGAGCGCGGGCGAGCACGAGAGGGGCCCCGCTGAGGATGCCAATCGTTACTGGCCCATCTGGAGTCGCCGAGCGGGCCCGGGGACCGCAGGATGAGGGCGGGCCCCGATCCCGGACCACGTTGGAGGCAGCAATGGACCCCGCCCAGCTCGGGCCGGTCGAGTACGCGGTGTTCGCGTTCCCCGGCAACCACTTCCGCGGCGAGATGGCCGCGGAGCTCCGCAAGCTCACCAGCCAGGGCATCGTGCGCATCATCGACCTCACCTTCGTCGAGCGCGACGCCGACGGCGCCGTGCAGTCCGTCGAGCTCCAGGACCTCACCCCGGAGGAGTCCGCCGCGTTCGAGGACGTCGACGGCGAGGTCACCGGCCTGATCAGCCAGGACGACCTGGAAGTGATCGCCGAGGAGATCCCGCCCGGCAGCTCGGCCGCGATCGTCGTCTGGGAGAACAGCTGGGCGACCGCCCTCGCCCAGGCCGTCGGCCGCGCCGACGGCGTCCTCGTCGCCCATGAGCGGGTGCCCGCGACGGTGGTGCAGCAGAGCGCCGCCGCGGCCGAGGCCGCCTGACCCCGCCCCACCACCAGCAACCCCTGGGAGAGCACCATGATCGGACGCCCCGTCGTCCGCCGCGGACGCCCCGGCCTCATCGGCATGGCCGCCCGCACGGCCGTCGTCGCCGGCACCGCGACCGCCGTCAGCGGCCGCGTCGCCGCCCGCCAGCAGCGCCGCGCCTACGCCCCGCAGGAGGCCGAGCCCCCGCAGCCCGTCGCCCAGCCGGCCCCGGAGCAGGCCCAGCAGGCCCAGCCGGCCGGCGACACCATCCCCGAGCAGATCGAGCGCCTCGCGCAGCTCCAGGCCCAGGGCCTGATCACCCCCGAGGAGTTCGCCGCCGGAAAGCAGCGCCTGCTGGGCCTCTGACGATCCGTCCGGTCATCCCAATGGCCGCTACGCCATGGCCGACTCCCCATGTCGACCATGGCTGGTGTGTTTGTAGTCCGGGTCGGCATGCGCGACGCGCCAGGGACTCACCTGGGTCGAGTTCCTGGCGTTGGGAACGGATGAGACTTACGGTCGTTGTATTAGGAATTGTGCGTCTGGCGATGTATGGCCGGGCCCCCGCGATGGCATGGATTCGCGAGGGCCCGGCCATTTCGGCTCGCCGTCGCGCTGAAGCGGCCGGAGCGGCCGACCAACGACACCGGCGTCGAGTAGCCCTGGGCACCCAGCCGTTGCATCGCGCTCGCACCGTGCGCTGACGCCAGTGCACCGGTCCAGCCGGGTCTGGTTCGTTGGGTTCGGCTTATCACGGTCGTCGCGCAGCCACCGCCCCCGCGTACAGGACCGGCTCGATCCGCGGACGGCCGCCGATCAGCATCCCGGGAGGGATCCTCTCGCCGCGCGGCAGCCCGCGCTCACCGGCCCCTGTTCACGAGCGACGGCCCCCGGGCCATTGCTGGTCCGGGGGGCCGCCCCTGTACGCCGGGTGAATCAGGTCAGGTGCGGCGCCTGCGGGCCATCCGGAACACCGCAGCCCCGCCGATTGCGGTGAGGGCTGCGACGATGCCAGCGAGGGTGGTCCAGTCCTGGACGCCGGTGCGGGCGAGCCCTCCGCCGTGGTGGCCGTGATGCGGCCCGACCGCGGGCGGGAAGGTGTTGGTGACCTCGACGGACGCCGAGCCGTCGACGGTGACGCCGCCGTCCTTGCCGCCGGTGGAGGCGGCGAAGGTGACGGTGTCCCCGGCCGGGATGTTGGTCTCCTTCACGGTGCAGTGCGCGCCGTCCGGCACGGTGATGGTGCGGTGCTCGCCGTCCTTCAGCTCGAAGGTGCGGTCCGCGGCGGGCAGCGGCACCTCGCCCTCACCGGTGGTGCAGGCCAGAGTGAAGGTGTACGGTCCAGCGCTGCCGTTGACCACGTGCTTGGTGATGACGAGCTGGGCGCCCGGGAAGGTGTTGGTGATGGTGATCGTCGCGGTGCCGGTGGAGTCCTCGGTGACCACGACCGGGTTGTCGGGCGAGTTGTGGTCGACCACCGCCTTCGCCGCGCCGCCGGTATCCACCTCGGAGGCCCAGCAGCGGGAGTTGACCGGCAGGGGGCCGATGGTGACGGGCTTGTCGGCGGTCACCTGGTAGGTGCGGTGCAGGACCACGCTGCTGGGGTTGCCGTTGCTGTCGGGCAGGGCGCAGGTGACGGTGGCCTTGAAGGTGCGGCCGGCTGTATAGGAGGCGGCCGATCCGTCGACCTTCTTCTTCAGCTGCAGGTGCCCGTATTCGAAGGTGTTGGTGATGGCCGCGGTCTGCACGGACTTGGTGCCGATGCCGGGCTTGATGGTGATCTCGACGGGGTCGCTGCTGGGATGGTTGGTGCTGCCGCCGTAGGCGGTGGTCTCCCACACCTGGCAGGTGGCGCCAGCGGGGATGCCGTCGAGGGTGACCGGCTTGTCGGCCGAGACCTTGTAGTCCTGGTCGATGACCGTGCGCGGCAAGTGGCCCTGCGGGTGGATGGTGCAGGTGACGTGGTAGGTGAAGGGGACCTTGTCGATGGCCGGATCGAGTGCGGACGGGTGCTTGCCGATGTGCTTGACCAGACGCAGCTCACCGTAGGCCAGTGCTACGCCGACCTGGATCGGCTCGTTGGGCTGCAGCACCCGCGGGTCGGTGGCGGCCCGCAGCCCGCGGGTCTGGGAGGGGACGCGGGGCGGTGTCACCGGGGTTGCGGCGGCGCCGGCGGCCCGGTCGGTGGTCTCGTTGTGGGCGTAGGAGTTCCAGGCGATGGTCGGGTCGCCGTTGTGGGTGACGTCCAGCGGGGTGTCCATCGCCCAGGTGATCTGGTCGATGGCGCCGGGCGCCATCTTGTCCGGGTCATAGGTCAGCTCGATCCGCATGCCGACGGCCCGGGTGCTGTAGGGGTCGTTCCACGTGCTGGAGGGGCACTGGGGCGAACTGGAGCCCGCGCCGCCCATGTTCAGATCGTCCGTGCACAGCGGCTCGGAGTTTTCATACGCAACGCTCATCGCGCCCGGTCCGGTCAGCTGCGGGCGTGAGGCCAGGGTGGGGCGCTTGTCCCAGGCGGTGCCGCGCGCCTGGTCGAGGATCACGCCCTTGTCGCCCTGGACCGGGAAGCGGTCGACGATCCGCATCGCCGTGCCCGGCTCGGTGCCGGCGTTCTGCAGCCGCATCAGGTAGTGGTAGCGGTCGCCCGGGTTGACCAGGGCGATGCACGGGTTGGCGGTGTACATCCGGCCGTCGGGGCCGGTGATGGAGAGGCAGGAGGAGTCGCCGACCGGCACCGTCTTCTTGCTGCTGGTGTTGTACCAGCCCAGGCTGTCGTTGCCGGAGACCCACTTGCGGGCCTGGAAGGCCGCCCCGGACTTGGCGGTCAGGGTGGCGCTGGAGGTGCAGTACGTGCCGGCGCCGAACATGGTGCCGTCCACCTGCTGGTGGGCGGTGTCCTCGCAGACCATGTCGGGATCGGAGGAGGTGGCGCCCATGGTGTTGGTGACCACGTCGTTGGCGTGGATGCCGGGCTCCAGCGTCACATGGATCTCGATGGTGAAGGTGGCGCCGGGGGCGAGCACCCAGGCCTTGCCGGCGTCGTCCTTGGAGAAGTCCCAGGTGAGCCCGGAGACCCGGCTGCCGGAGTTGGTCGGGGTGAAGACCGGAGTCGGCACCGCGGGCGTCCCGGAGGGCACCGACTCATTGATGATCTTGTAGGGCTGCCCGTTGTCGCCCTGGAAGGAGCTGTTGAAGGCGATGCCCGCGGGCAGGTCGTCCTTGACCACCAGGTTCGGGATGTTGGCCGTGCCGGTGTTCTCCACCTTCAGGTAGAAGGGGGCGTCCTCACCGGGCGAGAGCACGGTGTTGGGGGTCTTGCTGACGGCCAGTCGGGGGGTGCCCTTGATCAGGTCGAGGGTGGCCTTGACGGGCTTGATCCCGGCCGGCACGCCGTCGGTCTCCAGCTTGGTCAGGTAGCTGCCGCCGAGGGTGTCCTCCAGATGGCTGGGGACGGGGCCACCGGAGGAGCGCAGCGCGGGGCGGGGGCTGACGTCCAGCACCAGCTTGCCAGTGCAGCTGTCCGCGGCGCACGGGGTGATGGTGTAGCCGTCGTTGAAGGTGCTGGTGGAGGTGTAGGTGGCGCGGATGCCGGTGACGTCCGCGGCGTTCACCCCGGCCGGCAGCGCGGCACTGGCCGACGGGGTGCCGTTGACCCACTTGCCGCCCACGTACGCGTCGATCTGGACGCGGTCGGCGCCGGCCGGCATCTGGTTGGACTTGATGGAGACCAGGTCGACGGCGTCGAAGAAGTCGGCGTCCCGGTCGGTCATCCGCAGCAGCTTGGCGGACATGTTGCCGGTGTTGCGGATGGAGAGGGTGGCGTCCGCGTGCTGCCGGGGCAGACCGGGCACGTACTCGGGCAGCTCGCCGGGGCTGATCGACTTGTTGAGAGAGGCGGAGTCCTCGGCCGGGCCGGTGTTCATCGACGCGGAGCAGGTCTCGCCGGGGCCGGTGTAGCCCTGGGCGGTCAGGGAGAAGCAGTTTTGGAACGAGACGCCGTCCGGGGTGCCCTCGCGGCGCTCGGTCACCACGTTGATGGTGAAGGTGCCCTCGGGGGGCAGGTCGCCGTTGTAGGTGACCCGGATGCCCTTGGCCCGGTGCAACTGGTCGGTGTTGGAGGCGTCGTAGGCGACCCAGGCGCCCTTGCCGCTGTTCGCGTCCGGATCCCAGATCTCGATGGTGGCGGGTGTGTCGGCTGGGCTGATCGAGATGGAGTCGATCTGCAGGTAGTCGAAGGTCTTGTTGTTCGGGTCCGGGCTTCCGTCGCTCTGCGCGGACGGGTCGGTGATCACCGGATGCACCATCGGGGTGTTCCCGTTGTTGGTGATCGTCAGGTGCATGGGGATCGGCTGGCCGATCGGCACGTCCGTCTGGTCGACAGTCTTGCTGCCCTCACCGGAGGTGTGCGGGTCCTCCACCTGCAGATCCTGGCAGACGTGCCCGGTAGCAGTGCCGCTGCCGTCGGTGCGGCCGGCGTCCCCGGCGAACCGGGCGCAGTTGGTCAGCGGACCTGCGGATACGCCGTCGACCAGGGTGCCGTGGATGTCCAGCCCGGCGTCGGCGCCCTCCTTGATGGTCGGGTTGCCGTCGGCGTCCTCGCCGGTGTACGTCACGGTGATCTTGGTGACGGTGGTGCCGGCCTTGGCGACGTCGACCGTCTGGTCGGAGGTGTAGGTGCTGGTGGTCGACGTCCCGTCGGCATAGCTGACGGTCAGCTTCGCGCTGGTGGCGCCCTCGGGGAAGCGCAGCCGCACCTTCTGGACGTCGATCTCGTCGAAGTTGCTCGCCTCGCCGGGGGCCGGCTCGGTGATGGTCATTGTCTTGACCGGGAAGGGCGACTCATTGGTGACGTCGATCAACCCCGAGACCGGGGAGTTCTCCCCCACCACCGCGTGCTCGCTGCTCTGGTGGGAGAAGTCGCCGTTGGAGTCGGGGAAGAACGCCTTGGTCGCATTCAGATTGAGGATGTCGGGCAGGATGTCGTAGCTGGCGCACGCGGGCTCGCCGGCCACCGTGCCTTCGATCTTCTCCACCGCGGAGGGGGTGGCGCAGTTGTTCACCGTCAGCTTGTCGGTGGGCCGCAGCGGCGAGCCGTCCGAGCGCTTGGTGTCGCGCAGCTTCAGCTTCACCTCGACGGTGCCGCCGCTGGAGTCATATGGCAGCGGGTCGCCCTTGCTGTTGGTGAAGACCACCTCGAAGCCGACCACGTCCCCGGGTGCGACACTGCGCGGCAGAGGCAGCGCCGCCGGAGCCGGGGCGGAGACGGTGGCGCCGGTGTGGGTGGTCCCGTCGGCGGTGGTGACCACCAGGTGGGCCTGGTCGGCGCCGGCCGGAAAGGCGGTCACCTTCGCCGACTCGAAGTCGAAGTCCTCGAAGACCGCCGGGTTGTCGTCGGACAGCGACAGCTGGGTGACGTCGGCCGAGGAGGAGGAGTTGTTGCGCACTCCGAGGGTGAGGGTGGACTCCTCGCCGCTGCCGGCGACGGCCGATCCGTCCGCCCAGCTCTTGGTGGCGACCGGCTTGACCACCTTCGGGATGAAGATCTTCACATCCGTGGAGGAGGACTTCTCGTCCGCGTTGTCGGCCTTGACCGAGGCAGTGTTGGGGACGACTGTGCCGTCCTTCTCCTGGGTGTCGGCCGGCAGCCGCATCCCGATCTCGATCGAGCCGCTCTGCCCGGCCCGCAGCCCCGTCTCGCCGGAAGGATTCTGCAGGGGCTCCTTGTAGACGACCGTCAGCAGCCGCGTCGAGGAGTCGTAGGTGACGTCCCGATTGGAGTTGCTCTTGGGGAGGCTCGTGACGTCGAACTCGGCGGGGAGGGTGTCGGTGACCGTGAAGTGCACGCAGTCCACGGTCAGTCCGGAGCACTGCCCGGTGAGGGTGTAGATGAAGTCGTCACCGGGCTGCAGCGGCTTGCCGCCGAGGTTGTTGGTCTTGGTGATGCTGACATCGCTTCGCGGCTCGGCCGCGGAGGCCGCCCCCGGCAGGCCGGTGGCCTGGACGGTGAACAGCAGGCTCAGCGCTGCCGCGCAGGCGGCCGAGAACCGAACCATGGGCATCCGACCTCTGCGTCGGTACCTGTGCATGAAACGAACCCCTTCGGACACGGCCGCACCTGGAGCAACCGCACCCGCGGTCCCGGCGGACATCAATCCGAAGCTAAACCCCCAAAGAGACTCATTTGCGGTAAAACGCCATAGCTTGACGATTCATCATAAAATTCATCAATCCTGTCTAACCGGTGCACTCTTGCCTGCTGTTCGGGAGTCGATCGCGGCGCCCGTGCCGACCGTCCACCGTTGTCGGATGGATGCACACGCTGCTCCATGCGTCGCCGCTCACTGCCGGATCCCGCGCAGGTCCACGGGCATCGGATCGTGACGAATGTCCCCGGCCGTCGTCGTCTGAACGGTGCCGGTGACCCCGGTGCCGAGCAGACTGGGACCGCTGGCCCCAGTCGGCGGGTTCGGCCACGACAGCCGCCTCCGTCCAGACGTTCCCAGAACCTCCCGCCCTCAGCGCGCGTCGAACACCGCCCCCTGGGCGAGCGGCTGACCGCCGTGGCAACGCTCCGCCCCCGCCCGGTCTGCGCGCAGGCGCGCCCGCCGGGATCCCACCGCAGGTTCTTCCTCGAGAGCCGTGCGTCGACCCGGACACTGCGGCGCGCCCGGCGGCCGGACGCGAGGCGAGGGCCGGCATGGACGGCACCGGCATCAGCATGAACTCCCCCGTCCGGAACGCTGTGGTCATGGCACACCGGACCGCCCCCCACGCCCCGATATCCCACCGCCTCGCCGGACAGCCCGCCCCATCGCCCATCGTGTGACTCGCCGCCCCTTACGCCGCCCCCGGCGCAACCCGTCCCCCGGGACACCCCTGCACCCTGTGAGACCGTTGTGACCTTCGCTCCCGCCACTGGTAATCCGGATTCATCGTCGTGCGCGGCCGCGCCCACCACCGGCGCGCGTCCCTGCACCGGGGCCGCCGTTGGAGGGACCCTCCCGGCCGCGTCGCTCCCCGCCGCACCGCTGCGGGAACGACTCGGCTCTTCGGTGGCGGTGGTTGACCACCGGCGCATCCTGCGCGCAAGGGCCACCCCCGGTCGGGTGGAAGTGCCAGTGTCCCCGCGGCCCGTGGCGGGTCTACCACGAGCCGCGGCGAGCCCCTCCCCCGCACACCGCAGCGGCGGCGCGCAACCAGTCCCGCACCCGCGGGTCGCAGGCGCAGCGACCACGCACCTCGGCCGGGAGCGGGCGCACCGAGTGCGCGGTGGCAACCTCCGGCTGCGCAGAACCCGTTGCACTCCGCGGTGTACCCCGGCTGCTCCGCCGCATCCTCGACCATCTACACGAAGATCCGAGCCGCCCTTGGCGGCCTCGCGACCCCGCCGCCCGTATCGGCGACATCAGGCTGGAGACGATCTGCCGGCAGCTCAACCGCTGGGCCGCCTCATCCACACGATCGGCCCAGGCCTCTGCACAGCCACTGCATCGGCGCCAAACCCTTGCCACCAGTGGGAGTCTCTTAACTACCCGGCAAACCCCAAGTATCCCCTCAGGCGCGGTCATCAGCCGCAGGTGCGCCGAGGCCTCGCTCCCCACCGCCGAGCAGGTCCTCGATGACCACGCACGTCGGCGACCGCGGGCCGTGCGGCGCGAACGACGTGAGGATGCATCAGCGTCGGGGCGGTGGACGCAGTCGCCGATCTGAGTACGACGAACGTCGGAGGAGCACGTGGTCTCCGCAGCGATAACTCAGTTATATCCGCGCCCTCTCTCCCGCCTGCACCGTCCTTCTCCGGGGTTCTGCGATGCTGTACCGGTCCGAAGTACCGACTTCATCGGGAAGTAGACGGAGCCTCATGGCACACGTGCATGTCCTGCTCAACCAGAAGGGCGGCGTCGGCAAGTCCACGCTGACTGTCAACCTCGCCGCCGTGACCGCGGAAGTCCTGGGCGGAGGCGGTGATGGCGACAAGCCCGCGGTCCTCGCCGTCTCGGTCGACCCGCAGGGATCGACGACCTGGTGGTCCGACCGCCTCGGCGAGAGTCTGCCGTTCCTGTTCGTTCAGGCCGACGACGACGTCGAACGCCTCGCCCAGCTGAAGAACATCAACTCCGTGCAGCACATCTTCGTCGACACCCCCGGCTGGCTGGACGTCTCCTCGGCCAGGGGGAAGAAGGCGGACCCGCTCGGCGACGGGCCGGCGGCCAAGGTGCTGCGGGCAGTCCTGGACGCGGCCGACGACGTGATCGTGCCGATCGAACCGGAGCCGCTGGCCTTCGCCCCGACCGCCTTCACCGTCAACAAGGTCGTTAAGCCCCGCAATCTTCCCTGCCGCGTCGTGATCAACAACTGGGATCCGCGGGACGGCGAGACCGACCTGAGGGACACTCAGGCGTTCGTCAGGGGCAACGGCTGGAACATGACCAACACGGTCGTGCGGCACTACAAGGTCCATACCCGCGCCGCCGCGGACCGCACGGTCGTCACGCAGTATCCGGCGAACCGGGTGTCCCTTCAGGCGCGCGAGGACTTCTACAAGCTCGCCCTCGAGCTCCGGCTGGGGGCGCAGTGAGCCCGAAGCGCACCAGCCTCGCCGATCTGCTGGGTCAGGTCGACGCGCCCGATACCGCGACCGAGTCGGCCGGCCGGGTGCCGGTGGGAGAGTTGGCCCCCAACCCGGACAACCCGCGCGGCGCGATCGATGCCAGCAGTCCGGACTTTGTGGAGCTGTGCACCAGCATCGAAAGCCTCGGCGTGGTGCAGGCCCTGACGGTCTGCACCGCCGAGGCGTTCCTCGCCCACCACCCCGAGCACACCGATGTCGTCGGTGATGCGGCGTATGTCGTGGTGGCCGGGCACCGCCGCCTCGAGGCGGCCCGCCTGGCCGGGGTCGAGGACATCCCGGTGTCCGTGGACGACCGGGCCGCAGAGAACCCGCTGGTGTGGGCGGTCGCGGAGAACCTGCAGCGCGTCGGCCTCAGCCCCCTGCAGGAGGCCCAGACGCTGCGGGTCCTGACCGACAGGGCGCCGGCGGGCCAGGGGATGTCGCAGGCCGCCGCGGCGAAGGCGATCGGCAAGACGCAGCCGTTCGTGTCGGGCCGCCTCGCACTCCTCAAGTTGGCTCCGGAGGTTCAGGAGCTGATCGAACGCGGCGAGGTGAGGGTCAAACGCGGCGGGCTGCTGGCCAAGCTCCCGCTGTCGGATCAGGTCGCAGCCGAGCAGGCACTGCGGCGTCTGGTGCCGGAGTTGCAGGCGGAAATCGACGGCGGGAAGCTGACCGACCCTCAACTGGCCATGCGCCTCGCAGCCCTTCCGGCGCGCGAGCAGGTAGCAGCCCGGCGGAGCCCGGTCGGTGCCGAGGCGGGGGCTGAGGGTGATAACTCAGTTATGGCCGAGCGCTCCAAGCCGTCCACCAGGATTCCGGCTCAGGCGGACGACGGCGAAGGCCGTGGCTCCCCTGATGCACGTGCCGGCTCCGGTCCTGAAGCTGACCTCCCCTCGGGTGATAACTCAGTTATGACCGCGGGAGACGAGTCCTCCGACGGCGCGGGGTCGGATCGCACGATCCGCCTGCGAGACCCGCAGCAGATCGCGGATGATCTGGCTACACATCTGTCCTCCCGGGACTTCAAGGCACTGCTGGAGATCTTGATCAAGCGCATGTAGGCCCGCACGCACCGGTGCCCCGTCCCATCGAGCCGATGGGACGGGGCACCGGTGCGTGCGGCGGGGCGGCCGTCACCACGGTGCGGGGCGGCTCAACGGTGAGCTCCTCACCCAGTAGTGACCGGGATCGTGCCGTCGCGACGGCACGCCACCCTCACTGCTCCACCGTCTCGCTCCGGCTGGCTGAGGACGTACGGTGGCCACCGGCGTCTCGGATGCTCGAGTTCCTGAAGCATGTGGTAAATCGTGCCGCGGGCCGGCGAGGCGGTCTGCTCCTGGCGTTGTCCCAAGGGCGGGCTGCCGAGCGGCCCGGAGGCGCGGCGCATACGCCGTGCGCGGTGGCGCCGTCTCGGAGTGTCCTGGGAAGGTGTCCGGACGTCGAGAGCTTCATCGAAGCAGCGGTTGCGGTCGGTGGGTTCGAGGCCTTGATGAGGTGCTCCCCCGGGTGGTGCGGCGCGGGCTGGGGCGTTCGGCTGCATTGCGGCAGGGGAGATCCGCGGCTCTAAGGTGTGCACATCTTGAGGTCGGGTCCTGCGCACACCGGGCTGTACGGGCGGCGGAACGGTTGCCGGTGTGCACGTTCCTGATGATTGTTCTCTCTCTGGTGGTTTGTAGGCTTGCCGGTTGGCGACGATCATTGTTCACTCGGTCGCTGCCATGGGGCTGCACAGGTCTCTGCGCACGCATTAACCCTCTGACCTGCGTTTGTAGGTATGCAGGTAGCTACGCTTGTAGGTTGCTCAGTATCTCTGTATGGATGTTGGTAGCTATCTAGGTTTGTTTGTATGTAGCGACGCTTGCAGGTATCTGCCTCTGCACGTACGGCACCTTTCATCGACGGTTGTCCGCTCCTGACTACCTTCGCCTGCTTCCCTTGTCGTCGTGATGGACGGTCCGATGCACGCAGCTGCCCACGCTCGATTCCTATCGTGCTTGTCGGCTTGCCAGTCTGCCTTCATGGGCGCATGGACCTACCTTCGCCACCACGTCTGGCTGCATCTGCTCTTGTCTGCGGCCATCGGCTGACGCATGGACGCATCGGCCGACGCATGGACGTTGCGATGCCCAGAGGTCTCTCCGTCTGCCGGTGCATCAGCTTGCATCAGGTGACGCGCAGATCCCGCCCGGCTTCGGTCGATGGGCCTCCGTACGTCCGTCAGCGTGACCCCAGGTCCTGACACACGCTCACATGCCCCTCAGTTGCCCCGCGCGACTGATACCGTCTTGCCATGTCGTGGCAGATTCCGGCGAGTGCGGGCTCCGGTACGCACTCAGCCACCCGCAATCGCGCCTTTATGCCCGGTTTTGCCGTGGTCTTGGCGGTGCGGGGCCTGCCACGGCGTAGCTCACTACTTGACGATGCGTCGCTTAAGAAGGGGTCGGTCCGCCGTGCAGTCTGAGGTTCCCGACGCGTTCGTGCCCGATCAACGGGCCGAGGATGAGGAGAATCCGCCCACGGTCATCGCGGTCGCCAGCCAGAAGGGTGGTGTGGGCAAGACCGTGACCACGGTCAACCTCGCATGCCGGCTGGCGATGGCGGGCTACGACGTGGCGGTGCTGGATCTTGAGCCCCAGGCCCAGGCCGGGTCCGCGCTGGGCGTCGAGCTGACGGGGGATCTGATCCGGCGCTCGCTCGGGCTGGTCCTGCAGCACACGGTGCAAAACGTGCCGTCGGCGGCAGTCACCGAGATCATGTTCGATGCCAGTGAGGTCCTGAGTCAGTACGAGGATGCCGGGAAGCTGTTTGTCATCGCCTCCGAGGAGAGCACGATGACGGCGGCCCAGAACGTGTTCATCACCCAGCCGTTCACCGCCACCCCCACGCTGCGCCGCATGATCCTCTCTCAGCTGACCGGGGTGGTGGATTGCGTCATCATCGACACGCCGCCGGCGGTCTCCTCGCTGAATGCGTTGGCGATCGCAGCGTCGGACTACGTGCTGACGCTGTGCAATCCCGAGTACCAGACCGTCAAGGGCGCTTTCCTGCTCAAGCCGACGGTCGAGGCGATGGCCGAGCTGACGCGGGGGGAGTGCACCCCGTCCTATCTGGGGTCGATCTTCAACATCTCCAACCCGGAGTCCAAGCGGACCAACCAGGATGTGGCGATCCACAACTCCATGGTCCGGGGCGGGCTGCTGCCGTTTGTCACCGACATCCGCAAGGACACCCGGATCTCGGAGTCCTACCTGCACAAGCGCCCCGCCGTGGTGCGCTACCTCAAGCATGCGCCGGGCAAGCAGTACACGGCGCTGGTGGAGGAGATCTTGGAGCGGATCGGCTCGCCGGCGCCGGAGTGGAAGGTCGCCGCGGAGTGGGCGGAGTCGGACGTTGAGGCCGCCGAGGAGAGCGTCGATGCCTGACAAGGACGCCGGCGCCGGCAAGCCGGTGCAAAAGAAGAAAGCCGGGCTGAGCGGAGGGCTCAAGCGGCAGCGGCGGGCGCCCGCCCCGAACCTCCAGGACGGGCTGCTGACCGGGGTGGAGGAGATCGTCTCCCGGTCGTTCGTCGGCCAGGCCGTGGCCGCCGCCCACCAGCCGGAGGACGAGGGCGGTTCTTCGGTGCCGGCGGAGGCCACCGCCGACGCCGACACGGCCACCGGTGCGCTCCCCTCCTCCCGGATCGAAGCGCCCGCCGCCGCGGAAGCAGCGCCCGTCGATTCCGCGGAGCCTGCGAAGGCCGCCGCGGACATGCCAGGCGGTGGTGCCACGCCCGCGGCGGATGCGGGCAGCGAACCGGACGCCGTGGAGGCCGTGTTGGCCGATGCCGCCTCGCCCGCTGCGGCGCCGGCTCCGGTGGCGGATGCGGATGCGGCTGCTGCTGCCGAGGTGGAGCCGGCCGCGGGGGCCGAGCCCGACCTGCAGGACACCGACGAGCAGGGCGCCCCGACCGCTCCTGCGGCCGAGGAGCCGGCGAGGCCGCCTGCCAGGCGCCGCGCCGCGTCCTCGGGGACCCGTCGTGCCGCGTCGGCCGAGAAGTCGGGGTGGGCGCACCGGGCGGTGCTCGACTCCTGGACGGCCAGCACCTTCGACGTGAAGTTGCGGCGCAACCAGTGGAAGACCCATCCCTTCCGGTTCGCTCCGGACCTGGCGGAGGCGTTGGGCCGGCGGGTCGCGGAGGACCGGGAGAGCAGCGGCCGGTCGCTGACGGTGGCGCAGGTCGTCAACGCGGCCATGGCGAGCGTGCTGCCGGCCGAGCTGGACGAGCAGATCGCGCTGGGGGAGGAGTTCTTCGAGGGCCGTCTGGATGTTCCCGCGGGCAAGCAGGCCAGCCATCGGATCAGTCCGGAGGTGTACGAGGTCGTCTCCAGGCTCCCGGACCGGCTCAAGGCGGCCGGGCGCGGACGGATCACGACCCACATCTACTCCGCGGCCCTGGAGCGGTTCCTCAAGGAGTTGGAAGCGGAGGGCCCGCTGAAGTAGCGCCGGAACCCCTCTCGCTGAGGCGGGCGGACGGCCCTGTGAACAGCAGTTGTAGTCAGCTCGATAGCGAAGGCAGTAGGGAAGCCGGTAGGGATGCCGGTAGTTCTGTAGGGATCTTCGTAGGTATCGATCGATGCATCGTCGCATCAATGCTTGTTTCGCTACGCCGTGGCAGCTTTGCAGCTATCGGGGCGGCCGAAACGCACCTTTTAAGGCTTCAAGGCGCCCTGCGACACGCCGATCTGACATGTCGTGGCAGAACCGCTGTCCACTGCGGTAGCGTCAGCATTGCCATAGCCCTCATCTACAACCCCGTCAGGAGGTAAACCCCGGTGCCCCGGCGGATTACCACGACCTCGCTCGCCAAAGCGGCCAACGTCAACAGGATCTGGGTCCAGAAAGCGGTCGACCTCGGCCTGATCAGCCTCCAGTCCCTGGACGGCGAGGACGTCATCGCCGTACGGACGTTCACGGTCGCCGACCAGATCGTGTGGCCCGGCGACCGCCGCTCCCGCTCCGTCACCCGCGACGCCGCCATCTGGCTGTCCGTGGCCGTCAACGCCGCCCGCGACGCCGCCGGAGACCCCCGCACCACGCCGGCCACCGCCCTGTGGCTGATGCCCGACGACGTCCAGGTCACCCAAAGCCACCCGGAAGAGATGTTCTTCCTCGGCGCCGGCCTACGCCAACGGGCCGCCTTCCGCGTACCCATCGGCGCCTGGATCGACGAACTCCCCCCCGGGTTCGAACTCCACCGCACCACCGAACCCCACCCCACCGCCCTCCCCAAGCCCGCACCAGGGGAGATGGCCAAGGCCGGCTCAACCACACCAGACCACTCGGCAGCATGACAGCCCACCCAGCCGTCTGCTGACGAGACAAAGACCCTCCGGGCGGGGCGCACAAGCGCCAACAAGCCGCCCCGCCCGGACAAGAACAACACCGACCCGAAGGAGGTGACTGCACACCCCACAACCGCATAAAGGCCACCACCGGCGTCAGCTGCCTGCCAGCAGGCTGATCGCTCGATTCGTGGCGCCCTCATCCGCCGGCACGAACATCACGCCGACGCGGCAGGTCCTTTGTTGTCTCCTGGAGCCTCCAGTATGCACACCCGCCAGGAGGGCGGCTGCACGCTGCCCAAAAACCCCACTCTCGCGCACACCCTCGTCACCGACCGCACCCAGCAACACATCGCCACCACCGCCTCACGCCGCACCCGCCACGCCAGCGACTTCCTCCCCGCCGTCCGCTTCATGATCGACGCCGGATTCCATCCCGACGCCGGCCCCACCACCCTGCGCCTGGCCCACGCCCTCGCCGTCCGCATGCACCGCTCCCGCGACGGCCACATCCCCTACAGCCTCGAGCGCACCTGCGCCCAACTGGGCCTGGGCCGCTCCACCGTCGCCAAGCACGCCAAGATCCTGCGCGAGCTCGGCCTCCTGGCCTGGGCCCAGCACGGCACCCGCGCCAACGCCCTGCCCCACCGCGACCACCCACGCGCCGGCTACCGCCCCACCGCCACCCTCTACGCCCCCTGCACCCCGCCCGTCTACGACCAGGCGATGGGCCACCGCACCCGCGGAACCGGCTACACCGCCCGCCTCACGGGCCGCACCCGCCCCCCGCGAACGACCCGAAAGATCCGCCGCCCGTGGACCCCTTCTGTTACCTCAAACCCCTCTACTGGACACGTAACTGACGACAGGACAACAAAAAACCCCGCGCGCAGCGCGGCAACAAACCCACCCACCTCCTCCGCACCAACTCCGCGCACACCCACCCGCACACCCCGCCGGCCGCGCCGCAGCCCCGCCAAGGTCCAGGCCGACATCGCCCTCGCCGCCCAGGTCCGACCCCGAGTGCCCTGGACCCAGCGGCTGCCGCTGCGCCGCCTCGCCTTCGCCCTGCGCCCCATGATCGACGCCGGCCTCGACGCCGCCGCGATCGCCGCCGAACTCGCCGCCTGGGCCTGGTCCTGGCCGCGCACCTGGCGGCCCAGCGACATCGCCGGCTACCTCCTCGGCCAGCTCAACAAGGGCCGCGGCTTGCCCGCATCCCGCGACACCTGCGGCTGCGGATGCGGCGGCCGAGCCCAGGCGACGCCGCCCAACAGCGCGTTCGCTGCCGCGTTCGCCACCCTCGCCGCCGCTGGCCCGAAGCTGGCCAGCAACGACCCGGACCAAGTTCCGGCCGACTTCACCACCCGCCGCGAACTGCTGCTGTGGAAGCGGCAGCGAGACCGCGACATCCAGGCCGACATCCTCGCCTCGCTTAGGCAGGCGGGGGAGCGGCAGCAGCGGCGCGCGCTGGCGCAGCTGCCGTTCGCCCAGTGGCTCGAGGCCGTCGAGGACCGCAGCACCTGGTACCTGCCCCATCCGGCTGAGCCCGGAGCCTGGGTTTCGCCCTCACCGTGAGCGTGCGCGGCGCCCAACCGCCTTCAACGGCGCCGTCGGTTCTGACGGAGGCCACATCGACCGGGAATGCCGGGGCGACGGCGATCGGGGGTGACCCCGTCGCCGACGGCCACTGGAGGTGAACGCGTGATACTGGTCGGCGCGTGGCGGCGGCGGGAACTCAGGTTCAGGAAGCCGGCTGCAGCCAGCGCCGCGCCGCGGCAAGATCCACCTCGACGTCGTCGCTCCAGGAGCAGACCTCCAGACAGCAGAGGTAGCCGCCCTGCGCGAAGACCAGGACCTCGCCGGGGCACGTGCCGAGCTCGGTCGTCAGCGGCATATCGGCAGCCACGACGGTGCCGAGGCCCGTCGGCGCCGGCACCACCGCGTCGGCATCGAGTTCGAAGCAGGCCGTGCCGCACCCGCACAGGCAACGGGACAGCACCTTGAGACGGGGCACCTGCAGCCGGAGAGCCATGTGAACGGGATCTGCTGGGCTCAGCACGAGGTCAAAAACGTCGGCCACGTCCTCCGGCAGACTGTCAGTCATGCCGCCACAGTAACTGACCAGCAGCTTTGGGCTTCGACCACTTTCGGGTCCGACGGCCCGACGCGCACAGGTCCAGGGCCGAGTCGGGACCGGTGCAGCAGCCGTCGATCACCTCCAGTCGGCACTGCGGCATCCTCGGGGCCGAAGCACCAACAAGCGGCCCTCCGCGACAGCAAGATCCTTGCTATCGCCGGGACGTCGGCCTGTGCGGGCACCGAGCCAGTCACGTGACCCGTGGTCGACTCGAGTGTCAGGAACCGAAGCCGTTGCAGCTGGCGGATGCGAAAGCGCCCGAGGCGTTGGCGGTCTTGGGGGTGCCCTTGTTGACGGTTACCGAGCATTTCGCGCTCCCCCCGCCGGCTCCGAGGGTGACCGACAGATCTCCACCCTTGACCAACCCGGTCGCCGTCTCCGTCCGCGTCCACGGCAGCTTGTCCACAGTCGTCTGGCTGGTGGACCAGTTGTCCTTGTCCCACTTGCTGTAGGAGATCACAGCGTGAGTCGCAGTGCCGGTGACCTCGTAGTGGATCTTGTAAGTCTTCTTGGATTCGCTGTTGATGCTCATGGGGATCACGATGGCGAGAATGATCCCGACGATCACCACGAGGCCCCCGCAGCCGAGGCAGCCGATCTTCCACTTGTTCCGAGGCTTCTTGCCCGGAGGTTGCTGCGCCTCCGGCGGCGGAGCGGCCGACCCCGATTCTTCGCCGCCGTCTTGGGGCTGCCATTGCTGTTCAGACATGCCACACCTCGCAGACAGAGCACCGATTGCTCCCGGTAACTTTTCATGTGCGCAGTGGAGCAGCGCGTTGTCCGGGCGGAACGGGTGACCCTTCCATCAGGCCAGCGCCGGGCGTGGTGATCAGCCATCGCCAGGTGGGCGCCAGCCCGAGCGGGAGCTTGACGCGGTCGACGTGGCCGGTGACTGCCAGGGCGGCGGGCCGCACCTCAGCACCGGCCACAGCGGAACCGTCGCGGGCCGAGGACGAGTTCGATGGTGGGCGCCGATAGGATGGGGCATCCACCTGGGTGCGCGCGGCAAGCCCCGTCCGCATGTGGCCCTTCTGGATCCCGAGCGTATCCGTCGGAGTGGCAGGATGCCCCTGCCTCCGTGCCCAAGGCTGTCTCGGTGCTGACAGCAGTCGGCGCCTACGCTGTGCTCAGCATCGTCATCTTTGGCGCGGCCCGCCCGATCCCCGGTCACCACGAGCTAATCACCGCCGATGTCCATGTCCTGCTGATGCAGCCCTTTGCTGCCCACGCGGCCTGCAACTGCGTCCGCGCCACTGGGCTTCCTCCCGATGTGGATGAGGATCGAATAGGGCGCCTGTGGTCTGCTGTTGCTCGGCCTCGCCGTGAACCGCCCTACACGCCGAGATCCGACGAACCTGATGCACCGGACAGACCTTCCCCCCAACTCGTATCGGGGTTTCGATGTCGGGCTACTCGGGGCTATCCCCGCGTCCGCGGGGAGCACACAAGTTGGATCTGAGGTGTGCGCAGGGACTTGCTGCTCACTTGGCGGCTCTGCCTGTCAGGCGCCGTGGTAAAGGCGCTCGAGGTTGATGAGTTGAAGTGCGGGGTCATGTTCGGCCAGGTCGTGCAGGTCGTTGGTGAAGCCGGCGCCGCTGGACAGCAGCAGGCGCGTGGTGTCGGCGCGGATGCCCGGGCGGGCGTGGAGCAGTTCGCGGATGTGGTCCAGGCGGCGCAGGTGGCCCAGGCCCATGGTGTCGTTCCACTTGGTCTCGCCGATGGCCAGGACGCGTTCGCTGCCGTCTTCGTCTCGGCCGAAGATCACGGTGTCGAGTTCGTGACTGGTTTTGGCCGAGGGGTCGGGGACGGTGCCTGAGGCCACGCGAGTGCGCAATCCGCCCAGCGTTTCGGGGGAGGCGTGCCAGCGGGCCCAGGATCGGGCGACCTGCTCAAAGTGCGGTCCGACCACCTTGCTGGCGAAGGTGTGGCCACTGCGTTCCCAAACCTGCGCGGCGTGCCCGGGGCGTTCCAGGTCGCTCCATTCCGGGCGCATCAGTGCGTAGTAGAAGGTGAGGATGGGTTCGGCGATGCGGTAGGCCGAGCGCTTGCGGTGGAAGGCGTCGGGGTCACGCACCACCATGCCGGTGTCTTCGAGCACGGTCAGGGCGTGGCCGAGGTCGGTGGATTTGCGTTCGAGGTAGGAAGCGATGCCGCCGCGGGTGTGGTTGCCGGCGGCGATGGCCGCCAGCACGCCGTGGTAGAGGGCGGTGTCGCGCATGTCGGGTTCTTCGGCGAGAAGGAAGCGGGCCTCGCGGAACAGGGGGCGTCCCGGGTTGAGGACGTTGCGTAGCACCCAAGGGCCGAAGTCGTCCGGTCCGGTGGGGGCGTCGTCCAGGACGAACTCGCGGCGATAGGCCGGGGTGCCGCCGACTACCGCGTTGAGCAGGAGGGCCAGGTGCGGGTCGGTAAGGTCCCAAAAGCGGGCGGCCAGGCGGTAGTCGAGGGTGGGGACGATCAGCTCCAGGCTGGCGCGGCCGCGAAGCGGGGCGGTTCCCGCCAGCAGTCCACCCATGAACGACAGCGCTGAGCCGCACAGCAGCAGCCGGATTGGTCCGGTTTCGCGTCGCGCGTTCGGGCCCAGGGCGCGCTGGAGCAGCGATGGTAGTTCGGGGGAGGCTTTGACCAGGAATGGAAATTCATCCAGGACCACGGTCACCGGAGCGTCGCCAGGGCGCGCCAGCGTCATCATGGTCTGCACGGCTTCGTCCCAGTGGGCGAAGTGGTAAGGCGTGGGACGCTGCTCGTAGCGGGCCAGGGCCGTACCGAACTGGCGGAGCGACTCTGCCTCGGTGGCCTCACTAGCGGCGAAGAAGAACCCGCCGGTGGCTTGGGTCAGTGCATCCAGGAGGAAGGTCTTGCCCTGGCGGCGGCGGCCGGAGACCACACCCAGGGCCGGCCCAGGGCGAGTGTGCTGGGCGAATCGGACCAGCTCAGCCCATTCGAAGTCGCGATCGAACATGTCGGCGGGCTTGTCCATGAGCAGCACCCCCAATTGAGTAGTAATGTCTGTATCTATAATAGCCACATCTATCATTGCATGCCGCTGTGGAGTGAACCAGCGGCACCTGAGCCTGACGGGGAAGGGGCGATCGCTGCCACGCTCCGGTAGTAAGCGCGCGCGGGACCCCCGCATCTGCGGGGAGCGTACGGTCAGCTTCATCGCGTCCGGGTTGGGATCGTCCCCGTGCTGCGGAGGCGAGTCGTAGGACTCGGCGAGCCCTTCTCGGCAATCAGCGCGTGTTCTCCGCGCTGCTGACGTGAGCCGTTGTTCGCGAACGCGCGGAGGATGCGGTCGAAGTGTTCTCCTTGCAGCAGCCGAAGCGGTCCAGTGCTCCCCGCGCTGCTGCAAGTGGGTGACGGCGGCAAGAGCCGGCGTCAGCACTGAGAGTCTCTCCAGTAACAGAGAACTACACCTCTATAAAGTGAACCTCTCTATGCTGAGGCTTGCTGCGGGCTCACCGACAGAGTTGCCGCGGCGGTGGATGCTGGCCTCTGGCACCTCCACTCCGGCTGGGCCTTCGCATCTGGGAGGGGGACGCCTCGTCGAGAGGAGCCCGCCCAGGAACCAGCTCCGGTACCGCGATCGATGCTACTTGACCTGGAATGTTTCCAATCCAGGTACCCGCTGCTACGGTGGGAGCATGCCAGCTTTGAATGTCGACTTCAGTGACGAAGAGATGGCCGCGCTGCGCGCCGAGGCGCACGAGCGCGGAATCACCCTCAAAGCCCTGCTCAAGCAGTCGGCGACCGCCGAAATCAGCCACCAGCGTGCGCTCCGCGAAGGCGCCCAGGTCTTCCGCGAGTTCATCAGCGCCCACCAGGCCGAGTTCGACCAGGCATTCCCCGACGAGGTGCCGGGGTCCGGTCGACACCCCTCCGGTTCCGCCGCCTGATGCTCGTCCACGTCGACATCCGCTGGCTGCTCGAGCGGCAGTCGGAGATCATGCCCAGCACGCCCGAGATCAGCGACTACTCAGCGCTGGTGGCCGCCGTCGCCCGGCACCGGGTCAACACACCGCGCCTGGGGATCGACCCGGATCCGGCCTGGTGCGCGGCAGCCCTCCTGCACACGGTGCTGCGCCTGGAGCCGCTGCCGGCCCGCAACAGCTTCTTCGCGTGCGCGCTGGTCCCCGCCTACATGCACATGTGCGCCGAGACCATCGACGCCGGCCCGAAGGAACTGATCGAGCTGGCTCAACGCGTGCGTGCCGGCGAAGTCGACGTCTTCGACGTCGCCAGACGGATCCGCGACTGGCGCGTCTGACACCCGCACACGCCGGTGCTGGATATACGCGGCGGAGGCGGTGATCTGCGGTGGGGAACCGTGGTGAGGAGCCGCCGCGGTCGTGGGAAAGTCCTGCCGTGGGCAAGGATCTGACCTGGCGTCGCCTTACCCATTCCCGGGGCCGCGCGTCGCCGGGCGATCACCCTCACAATGGCGGTCATGGAGCCGCCCGCCCACGCGCCGATCCTTGCGGGGACCGGTCGGGCGAGTATGCGTACGAGGTGACGTGGAATGGCGGCCGGGTGATCACGACCCGACGGGGCGGGCAGCCGGAGCGAACCAACGCGCGGGGGTGTACAGACCTCGCGGCCCGGTTGGGAGAACGCGGTCGTTCTCGACGGCGAGGCCGTTCAGGTCGACGAGGCCGGGCGCCCCGACCTCTCCATGTTCCAACCCCGGTTCGCGTCCAGGCATCCACGCCCCGGCGGCCCCCCCCAGCGCACACCGTGCCCTGCAAGTTGCTCCCTGTGCCGAACGCCTCGCGAACTCACTACCAGCCGCTCCCGTCCGACGAGAGCGGCTGCGATGTCAGCCCTGGTCCGGCCCGGAACGAGGGGTTTGGTCTGTCGGTTCGTCCTCGGGCAGGACCCAGTTGCCCTCGTCGTCGAAGGGCCACGGATGGGCGTACAGGTCTCCGCGGACCAGTTCGCGGAACGTGAAGCGATCGGCCGGAGGATCCCTCGGCGCAAGCAGTGGAGCGGAGAGCGGATCGATCGCGGAGGCGTGTTCCTCGGCCCAGCGCAGCCAGTCCTGTTCCGCTGCGGAGACCGTCTCGCCCCGGCGGTCACGGACAGCTTCGGTGAAGGCACGGATCTCGGCGGCCCTGCGCCATCGCTGCAGCTGGCCGGTGAGAGCGTCGTCGCGTGCTGTGTCGATCTGCCGTCGGCGGGCCTGGACGATCACCGCGTACCACTGGCGTAGCGCTTCTGTCTCGCGGCGCGTCTGTTCCTGCTGTCTGTGCTCGATCTCTTTGGCCCCGTCCTCGAGATCGCGCAGGAATCGGCCGAGGCGGGACTCGAGAGTCCAGCGGGCGCCGTCGGCGTGTGAGGAGGAGGCCGGCCACCGGGTGCCGAAGGTGTGCGCGTCGAGAGAGAGGCGGCCGTTGAGCTCATAGTCGTACTTCGGGATCCGTATCCAGGGGCTGCGTGCGCGTGTGCGGAGCTCCTTCGGGGTCGGCTCGTGCGGCACCTTGCTGGTGCGCTCGGTGAGGGTGAGGGAGAACGCGGTGCCGCCGATGATGACGGCCAGGCGGTGCACGGCTTCGCCGTCGGCGAGGTCGGTGTGGGAATCGACTGCGTAGCCGCGGGATTCCGCCTCGGTCAGCAGTGCGTGCATGATCCGAAGGGCTCGCTCGGCGTTGGGGCGCGTGATGTGGAGGGGAATGACCTTGGCGCGGCCGCGGGTGTCGATGATGTCCTTCGCTCTGCCCAGGACCTTCTGCGTTGCCCGGACGAGCGGGTGTGGACGATCCAGGCTGTCGGGCACCTCGATAACCGGTAGCGAGGCAGGCTGGGCGGTCCGCTCGGCCTCCTCGTCGACCAGGGTGAAGGTGCAGTCGCCGCTCTGGCGGCCGGTGAAGCGCAGCTTTCGGCCGGCGGGGATGTGGCAGTGGTGGAGGGCGTCGTAGTACGCGTTGCGCCAGCGTGCCCGAGTCTGAGGACCGGGATCAGGGACGGTGACCGTGCCGTCGCCGTCGCCCAGGCGGGCGATGAGCTCGGACCCGCCCGAAGGGGCGAGGGCGGCCTGTTCGGGGTCCTGCTGGAGGCGTTGCCGCTCCTCTTGCTCCTGGCGCGGGTGCCGACCGTGCTTGAGGTAGTAGCGGCCGTCGGCGGTGATGACGGCGACCTCGCTGCTGCCGTACCCGTCGGTCTTGATAAGCCCGCGGGTCTTCAATGCCCATGTGGTCATGGAGCTTTCGGAGGAGACGGACAGCGCACTGTCGGACTCCGAGATCTGCTGCAGCAGAGCGGTCTGCTTCTCCGTCAGGGTGTATTTCATGGCTTCGGCCGCCTTCGAACCACCTACACCAGGGCCTCGAACCCTAGTGGAGGCGCTGGGCAGCGGATCGGAAACGCACTCGGACGAGTGGTTTGGCACGATACGGCGCTTCTGGGCGCCGGGGCGGGTGTAACCGAGGCCGACCGGATCTGGTCGACTTACAGCCGGGCGGGCCGCTGCCGGTGAGGGCGGAGGGCGGCCGGGACTGGGCCATGCGCCGCCTTGCCACCCCGATGACACAGGGCGGGCTCCGTGGGCTACCCGACAGGATTCGGGGCACGACGGCTCATGCCTCGAGATTGGTGATCAGGAGCGGTAGAGGTCATCCAGGCTGATCAGATGGGCGTCGCCGTGGGCGGCGGCCTCGCGCAGTGGGGCGGAGAAGGGGCGGCCGCTGACGCATACCAGTCGTGCACTGTCGGCTCCCGGATGTCCGGCGCGCACCAGCAGCTCCTGGATGCGTTTGAGGCGGTCCAGATGGCCGGCGCCCATCTGCTCCTGCCATTTGGCCTCGCCGATGCCCAGGATCACGCGCTGCCCCGAGGTGTCCCGTCCGAGGGCGACGAGGTCGAGCTCGTGGGAGGTTTTGTGTTCGGGATCGTTGACCACGCCGTAGCTGACTTCGGCGACCGGAAGGGCGAACAGGCCGTCGGGAGCGTGGTCTTGGGCCCAGTCGCGGGCGATCTGTTCGAATCGGGGTCCGACCACGCTGCCGGCAAAGCGGCGGGCGCTGGCCGTCCACACCTGGGCCGCGCGTCCCTGGCGTTCCAGACGGCTCCACTCGGGCCGCATCACCGCGTGGTGGAAGGCGACCAGGGGTTCGTTGATGCGATAGGCGCTGCGGCCGGGCCGGAAGGCGTCGACCGCGCGGGTCAGCAGGCCTGCGTCCTCCAGGACGGTGAGGTGGTAGGAGATGTCGGTGGCCTTGCGCTCGAGGTAGCCGGCGATCCCGCCGCGGGTGTGGTTGCCCTCGGCCACGGCGGCCAGCACCGAGTGGTAGAGAGCGTTGTCGCGGATGTCGGGTTCCTCGGCGAGCAGGTAGCGGGCTTCGCGAAACAAGGGGCTGAATCGGTCCAGGACGTTGTCGACGACCCAGTTGTCGAAGGAGGCGACGGACGCGGGGGCCTCGCCACCCGGTGCCCAGTCGCGGTAGGCGGGGGAACAGGTCGATGAAGTCGAAATCGGGTTCGCCGGGCCGCTGGTTGCTTCCGGGTTTTTCGCTCCGCACGGCAACCATTGGCATTCTTCGGGTATGGCTGACACCACGATCAAGATCAGCGAAGAGGCGCGGGACCGACTCCGGCAGCTCGCCGACGAACGCGGCATCTCCATCCGCGCCCTGGTCGAAACCCTCGCCACCACCACGCCCACCGAGGCAGAGCGGCGCGCAGCCGTGGAGCGCAACCTCACCCACGTGGCTGCCGCCAACGGCGTCCGCCTGACCGAGGCTGACCTGGAACGCGGCCGCAAGGCCAAGGCGTCCTTGAGTAGCCTGGCGGAGCGCCGGTGATCGTCCTGGACCACACCGTGCTCCGGGCGCTTAAGGACGGCCGGCCCACCCTGCTGGCGTTCGCCGCCACCGCGCCCGAGCACGCCCCGGCCGGCTCACCGTCCCGCTTCTGTGCCGGATTGCGCTGTTTCACACCACCCGCAGCGGCGTCACCGAGGGCTCCGGCGAGTCCGGCGGACGAGGGACCAGGCCGCCCACAGCAGGAACCGGGGTTCGCTGTGCGGTCGGCCGGTCGGCCGGTCGGCCGGTCGGGTGCGGCGTCGCGTTGTACAAGCAACATCGTCGAGCGCCTGATCAGCGAGCTGAAGGCATGGCGGGGGATCGCCACCCGATCGACAGGACCCCGGCCGGCTACCTGGCCGGCGTCCGCCTACGGGCCACGATGACCTGGCTCAAGGACGCTGCGACGGCTTCGGACTGATCACGACCCATTACGCGGCCTAGCGCCGAACCCGCAAGTGGATGGGCCCCGATACCTTCGAGGGCCGCTGCAGACCGGGCCGGGCGCGGAATCAGGTTGGGCCGGAGTTAGATGCGCCATGAGCGGATGCGCTCGGCCAACTCTGTGGTCTCCACCCGGTAGGCGTGGACGTCGCCGGCGGTGTCGGTGAGGGCACCGTAGGGCGGATCGATGGCCTCGCCGCAGGCGGCCATGTAGCCGATGGCGACGACGGCGGCGTACAGCTCGTTGCGCTCCGGCAGCGGGCGCAGGCGCACCAGGGTGTGCATGAGGCAGGCCGCGCGCCAGGCAGGATCGGGTTCGTGACCCAGGGCCGCGGGTTCGTGCGCGTGACGGGCTACAGCGGCGGCTAATCCGGTGAAGTCGCCCACGGCTATGGCATCGGGTAGGTGGCGGTCCTGGACCTCCAGGAGCCAGCGCATGTCGATGGTGAGCAGCATCAGGCGGCGCGGCTGCTGCTCGGCGGGAACTTGGCGTCGAACTCCTCGCGCAGCGCCCCCCAGGCCGCATCGGCGGCCGCGTTGAACGTGCGGTGCTGCTGCTCGCGGAGGCTGGCGTCGTGGACGTAGTCGGCGACCGGGACGCCGGCGGCCTCGGCGGCGGCCTTGAGGGCGGCGTACTCGGCGGGGTCGAAGCGGACCTCGACGGGTGTATCGGGCTGGGGGTCGGTCTCGGCCATGGCCCCACGGTACGCGGCGATCGGCATCTCTCGGGAGGGATTGCTGCCGCAAGTCCCCTGGGCCCTGTATACAAGGGACGGGTCTGCTGCGAGGCAGCGGCCTGATTCGGCGGAAGTCGACCCGGCCGAGTCCGTGGATGGTCCTACAGCCGTGCAGTTCACGCGCCGCTTGATTGCCCAGCGTCCAGGATCCGAAGCCGTTGCAGCGCGCGGAGGCGAACGCGCCCGAAGCGTTGGCGGCCTTGGGGGTGCCCTTGTCGGCGGTCACTGAGGTCTTTCCAACCTGAAGTCCCAGGTCAGCACGCCGCATGACGTTGTGTCAGGCGAGACGAAGCCCCTGTGGTAGACGAGTTGTCAACCACGATCAACCGTCTGCCACCAGGGGCTTCTGATGATGGTCTACCCGTCCGGACTCGACCTGTCCAGCTCGACCCTGCGCTACCTGACCCACGAACTGGCCCGCCGTCGAGTCGTCCTCGGCACCCGCTGGCGGTGCCTGAGCGCCGGGCGCCAGGCTCTGCTCGTCCTGACCCACCTGCGCGTCGGCCACACCCACGCCCAGCCCGCGGCCGGCTTCCGGATCGGCATCGCCACGGCCTTTCGCTACATACGCGAGGCCGTCGACGTGCTCGCCGCCCGGGCCGCCACTCTCAAACAGGCGGCGGCCGTCGCATCCGGCAAGGCCCATGTGATCCTCGACGGCACGCTGCTGCCGATCGATCGGATCGCCGCCGACCGGCCCTTCTACTCCGGGAAACACCGCAAGCACGGTATGAACGTGCAGGTCATCGCCGACCCCATCGGCCGGTTGATCTGGGCCTCGCCGGCCCTTGCTGGCGCCGTGCACGACAGCACCCACGGCATCATCGACGCGCTCACCGAGGCCGGGGTGACGGTCTTCGCCGACCGCGGCTATCGCGGCGCCCGCGGCACGGTTCGCACTCCGATCTGGGGCCGCGGCCTGCCTCGCGGACCGAAGCTGGTCAACATCACCCATGCCAAGATTCGAGCGGCCGGCGAACGCGCTATCGCCACGCTCAAGACCTGGCGGCTGCTGCGGAAGCTGCGATGCAGCACCAATCGCATCACCGCTGTGGCCCAGGCGATCATGACGTTGCATCACGTCAGCTCAGCGGCATGATGAAAAAGGTTCCCTACCTTGTTCGTGCGGGGTCGGTC
>NZ_MLCF01000064.1 GCF_001879105.1 Mangrovactinospora gilvigrisea
CCGCCGCTCCGCCCCGGCACCCCGCCCGGGGTCCGTTCGGTGGCAGCGGACCGAGTGGCCCGCGGACGGGTGGAGTGCCGGGGCGGGGGGCGGGCCGCCTACTGGTCGATCTCGATCTGCCACTCGTCCATGACGGGCGGGGGCGGCTTGGGCGGGGCGGGCATGACGGCCGCCTCGGAGTGGCCGCCGCAGCCGTAGGCGAGGGAGACCATGCGGCCGTCGGACGTGGTCGCCTCGTTGCTGCAGATGCCGAACGCCTGGCCCAGTCGCCCGCCGATGCGCATCAGGAAGCCGCAGCTCAAGCACTTCGCGGGGGCCGCCTGCGCCATCGCCGTCGCGGCGCCGAAGGCCTCGTCCCAGCGGTCGGCCGAGGTGTCCAGGCCGAAGCGGGACGGCACCCGCGGGCGGTCCAGGCCCAGCTCCACCGCGACGTCGGCGATCTGGCCGCGGCCGTGGATGTCCGCGCCCACCGCGTCAAGGTCGTCCTCGGCCTCGGCCGTAACCTCACCCGAAAGAGTGGACAGTTCGTCAACCGGCCTACGGGGACGTTCGATCGGCTCGTCCGCCGCGGTGTACCCGGGCTCCAGGCGCGGGTCGTCCGCGTCCACCGGCAGCAGGTCGCCCGGGCCCATGTCGCCCGGCTGCAGCCGCTCGTTCCACGGCACCCACTCGGGCGCCAGCAGCGCGTCGGTGCTCGGCAGCAGGGTGACCTCGTCGACCGTGACGGCCTTGGAGCGCGACGCGCGCGCCACCGTCACGGCCCAGCACCAGCCGCGGTACGCGGGCTCCTTGCAGGCGAAGTAGTGGGTGACGACGCGGTCGGTGTCCTCCGGCCGCGCGTCGACATGCTCGCCGACGGCACCCGCACCGGCGAGGTCCTCGGCGGCGGCACGGGCGAGCCCGACGGCCTCCAAGCAGAGACGGTCGGGGGTACGGCTTCGCATCGCGGCGCTCACGGAATCGATTCTCTCCTACCCTGGCTGCACGGTGGACCTCACTGCCCGTTCGGCCCGCCGCACGTCCACGGAAGACATTCGGTGCGGCGGCCTCGGCACCGCGCGACGCACCGGGCAGCGCCGCGGGTATCGCGGCAGCCGGCGGAGCGGGCGATGCGGCCGCCTGCGGGACCGCGCCGATCGAGCGGCGCAGGGCACCATGTCGTGCAGGGGCGCTCCCATTGTGCGCGATAACGGCACCCGCTGACCACGGGGCCCGCCCGACGCCCTTCCAACGGCCCTGTCGAACCCTGTCGAAGGGGCGCCGTCCGCCGCGCCGCCACCCGACCCGGCGTCGGTCGGCGAGGTGCCGGACGCTAGTCTTCGGATCATGACGATTCGCCGCCGCGCCACCGTACTGGGCGCCGCCGCCCTGTCCCTCGCCGCCCTGTCCGCGTGCGGGATGACGAAGCCGACGCCGGTCGCAACCGTCGGCAGCAACACGGCCACCGCGCACTCCGAGGCCGCCTGCTACCACGGCGGCGACGCGCTGCCCGCGTCCGAGCTGCAGAGCTGCGCCAGCAAGGATGTGCAGAAGCTGACGGTGGTCGACGGCAACAAGGTCCGCTTCGGCGTCGACACCTCGATCGCCAAGAAGGGCTGGTTCATCCTCGTCGGGCAGCGCCAGACCGGGACGACCAGGCTGACCTACCGCACGCTCGACTCCGCGAGCCTGTTCACCGACAGCCAGGGCCAGCAGTCCAAGACCGTGGACGTGAAGATCGTGCAGAGCCCCGACGGCCAGTCCATCCACGGCATGTGGAACTTCCGGCTGCAGCTCAGGGACTCCTGACGGCCCGTCCGATGAGCAGCGCCGCAGCCCCCGCCCTGGTCGTGACCGCCGTGGAGGCGGAGCGCGCGGCCGTCCTCGGCGGCCTGCCGGACGGCGCCCGGGTGCACGCCGTCGGCGTCGGCCCGGCCGGCGCCGCCGCGGGCACCGCGAAGCTGCTCGCCGAGGAGGCCGCCGCGGGGCGGCTGCCCCGCCTGCTGCTCTGCGCCGGCATCGGCGGCGGCTTCGCGCCGCGAGCCCGGATCGGCGACCTGGTCGTGGCGGACGCGATCGTCGCCGCCGACCTGGGCGCGGAGGCGCCGCAGGAGCCGGGCGGCTTCCTCCCCGTCGACGCGCTGGGCTTCGGCACCGGCCGCCGCCTCCCGCCGGCCGACGCGGTCGCCGAGGCGGCGGACCTGCTGGGCGCGGGCGCGCTCACCGGGACGGTGCTCACCGTCACCACGGCGACCGGCAGCGCCGCCACCGCGGCGGAGCTGACCCGCCGTCACCCCGCGGCCCTCGCCGAGGCGATGGAGGGCTTCGGCGTCGCCGAGGCCGCCGCGCTCTTCGGCGTCCCGGTGCTGGAGATCCGCGCGGTCTCCAACGCCGTCGGCCCGCGCGACCGCGGCGCCTGGCGCATCAAGGAGGCGCTGGAGGCGCTGCGCCGGGGATGCGCACGGCTGGCGCCGATGTTGACGCCCTGACAGAGCTGCCGGGCCGAGCAGGACCACAGCAGGAACCGGAGCAGCAACCGGAGCAGCAACCGGAGCAGGAGGAGCCCCCATGACCACCGAGCCGCGGACCGAGCCGCTGACGCTGGTGCACTCGCCGTGCCCGAACGACACCTTCGTCTTCCACGCCTGGACGCACGGGCTCGTCCCCGGCGCGCCGGCGGTCGACCTCTCCTATGCGGACATCGACGTCACCAACGGCCAGGCCGAGCGCGGCGAGCTGGACGTCATCAAGCTCTCCTACGCCCAGCTGCCGTGGATCCTCGACGAGTACGCGCTGCTGCCGACCGGCGGCGCGCTGGGCCGCGGCTGCGGCCCGCTGGTCCTGGTCCGCGACGCGGGCGCGTCCGTGGCGGTGGCGCCGTCGGCGCTCACCGGGCGGACGGTGGCCGTGCCGAGCGAGCGCTCCACGGCGTACCTGCTCTTCCGGCTCTGGGCGGCGGCGGAGGTGCCGGGCGGCGTCGGGTCGATCACCGTGATGCCGTTCGACGAGATCATGCCGGCGGTGGCGGCGGGCAAGGTGGACGCCGGACTCGTCATCCACGAGGCCCGGTTCACCTACCGCGACCACGGGCTCAGCTGCCTCGCCGACATGGGCGAGCACTGGGAGGCCACCACCGGCCTGCCCATCCCGCTGGGCGCGATCGTGGCGCGGCGCAGCCTGGGCGCGGAGGCGCTCGGCCGGATCACCGACTCCATCCGGGCCAGCGTCCGCCACGCCTGGGACCGCCCGGAGGACTCCCGGGCCTATGTGCTGGAGCACGCGCAGGAGATGGACCCGGGGGTGGCGGACCGCCACATCGGGCTCTACGTCAACGAGTTCACCGCGGACCTCGGCGAGGACGGCTACGCCGCCGTCCGCGGGCTGCTGACCCGGGCGGCGGCGGAGGGGCTGGTGCCGCCCGTGCCGAGGGAGCGGCTCGACCCCGCCGGCTGACCCTCCGTCACACGTCCAGCTGGTCGGCGACGGCGCGCAGCACGCTGGCGATCTTGTGGCCGTCTGCGCGGTCCGGGTAGCGGCCGCGCTGCAGGGAGCGGGAGACCTGCTCCAGCCAGGTGGTGAGGTCCTGCACTATCGGCAGCAGTTCGTCCGGCCGCCGCCGCTGCGCCGCGGCCACCGAGGGGGCCGGGTCGAGCAGCTTGACGGAGAGCGCCTGCTCGCCGCGGTGGCCCGCGGCGACACCGAACTCCACCCGCTGGCCGGGCTTCAGCGCCGTCACCCCGTCGGGCAGCGCCGAGGCGTGCACGAACACGTCGCCGCCCTCGTCGCGCGACAGGAAGCCGAAGCCCTTGTCGGGGTTGAACCACTTGACCTTGCCGGTGGGCACGGGTGACCTCTTGTCCTCGTCGAAGGAGCAGGAAGGAGCAGCAGGGCGGGTGGGCGTGGTGCCGCATCAAGAGTAAGCGGGATCACCCCCGAAGGGAGAGCGCATTTGCGGCGCACGCCCGGCAGGGTCCTACCCTGGGTCGGTGAGTTCTACTGCCCCCACCCGGCCTTCCGCGCGACCCGACGCGGACCACCCGGACGCCCGCCGGCCCGGCGATCTGCTGGTGCGGATCGGCGCCGTGCTCTTCCTGGTCGGCGCGGTCGCCACCATCGCGACCGTCGTGCCGTTCCTGATCCACTCCCACCCGCTGCCGACCGCGGCCTACCTGGTGTCGATGGTGATGCCGCTCGGCATGGCCCTCGCCCTGATCGGGCTGCTGACGTCGGCGCTCGCGCAGAAGCGGCGGATCGCGGCGAAGCTCAGCGCCGAGCGCTGACCCAGGCGTCCAACCAGGCCGGAAAGGCCGTCAGATCGTCGAGGACGACGTCCGCGCCGGCCGCCCGCAGCTCGTCCGCGGGGATCGGGCCGGTGGCGACGGCGACGCTCACCGCGCCCGCCGTCCGGGCGCCCTTGATGTCGCCGAGGTGGTCGCCGACGTAGATCGCGGCGTCCGCCTCGCGCAGCGCCTCGCCCTTCTGCTCCGCCCACAGCCGGCCGATCACCTCGTCGGCCGGCAGGTTGAGGTGCTCCACGTGCATCCGGGCGTTGGGGGTGTGCTTGGCGGTGACCACGATCACCCGGCCGCCGTGCGCGTGCACCGCGTCCATCGCCGCGCGGGCGCCGCGCATCGGCAGCGTCGGGTCGATGGCGTGGTCCGGGTAGAGGGAGCGGTACAGGTCGCCCGCCTCGTCGATCCGCGTCGCGGGGAACCACTCCGCCAGCTCCTCGGTCAGCGGCGGGCCGAGCCGGGTGACGGCGAGGTCGCTGTCGACGTGGACGCCGGTCTCCGCGGAGAGCGCGTCCCAGGTGGCCTTGATGCCGGGGCGCGAATCGATCAGCGTCATGTCGAGGTCGAAGCCGACGGTGAGGGACATGCGCCCCACCGTACGCGAGTGATCGCGAGGGGGCCGGGGCCGGGACGGGGCACGGTGGGCACCGCCCGCGGCGGATGGCACAATGGCACGGGTTTGACTTAGGCAAGCCTAAGCAGGCCCCATTCGACCACTGCACAGGAAGTGACGGAGCGTCATGTCCGCACCCGCGCTCGCCGCCCCCGGCGGCGCGTCCGCGGCACCCGCGCCGTCCCGCCCCCGGGCAACCCGCCGCCGGCTGCTGTGGGTGCTCGCCGCGGTCGTGCTGCTGGCGCTGGTGACGCTGCTGAGCCTCGCCGTCGGGGCGCGCGCGATCCCGCCGTCCCATGTGATCGACGCGATCCTGCACGGCGGCAGCTCCAACGACGCCCTGGTGGTGCGCACCCAGCGGCTGCCGCGCACCATCGTCGGCCTCGTGGTCGGCGCCTCGCTGGGCGTCGCCGGGGCCGTGATGCAGGGCATCACCCGCAACCCCATCGCCGAACCCGGCGTGCTGGGCATCTCCAACGGCGCGGCGGGCGGGGTGGTCTGCGCGATCGTGCTCTTCGACGTCCACTCGCTCACCGGCTACGTCTGGTTCGGCTTCGCGGGGGCGCTGATCGCCGCGATCTGCGTCTACGCGGTCGCCTCGGCGGGGCCGGGCGGGTCGACGCCGGTCAAACTCGCGCTCTCCGGGGCGGCGTTCGCGGCGCTGCTCGGCTCCGTCATCTCCGGCGTGATGTCGACGCAGGCGCAGGCGCTGGACGAGTACCGCTTCTGGCTGGTCGGCTCGCTCGGCGGGCGCGGCTGGGACGTGGCCCTCCAGGTGCTGCCGTTCCTGGGGGTCGGGCTGGTGCTGGTGTTCGCGGTGGCCCGCGGGCTGGACGCGCTGGCCCTCGGCGAGGACGCGGCACGCGGGCTGGGCCAGAACGTGGCGCTGGTGCGGGGCGTGGGCGCGCTGGGGGCGACGGTGCTGACCGGCTCCGCGGTGGCGGCGGCGGGGCCGATCGCCTTCGTGGGGCTGGTGGTTCCGCATGCGGCGCGGCGCCTGGTGGGGACGGGGCACCGCTGGGTCCTGGCGATGGCGGCGCTGCTGGGGCCGGCGATGCTGGTCGTCTCCGACGTCATCGGGAGGGTGCTGTTCCCGCCCTCGGAGGTGCCCGCCGGGGTGATGACCGCGCTGATGGGCGTGCCGGTCCTGGTGGCGCTCGTCCGCGGCCGGAAGGTGATCGCGTCGTGAGCAGTACGGACGGACCCGTCACCCGGGGGCGGGTGGGGCGCCGGGGCGGAGGGGCGGCCAACCGGTACGCGGTGCTGCGCGCCGGGCGCGCGTCGTTCCTGATGCACCGCCGGAGCGTCCTCGTCGCGGTGGCGCTGCTCCTCGTCCTGGCGGCGGGCTTCCTGCTCGCGCTCTGCGTCGGCGACCGCTTCACCCCGCCCTCCTCCGTCCTCGCCGCCCTCACCGGCGGCGACTCCCCGGACGCGTTCACCGTCGAGGTGCTCCGGCTGCCCCGCGCCACCGTCGGCCTGCTCGTCGGCGTCTGCCTCGGCCTCTCCGGCGCCACCGTGCAGACCGTCGCCCGCAACCCCCTCGCCAGCCCCGACATCATCGGCGTCACCCAGGGCGCCGCCGCCGCGACCGTGGTGTGCACGGTCCTCGGCGTCGCCTCCGCCGCCGCCATGCCGTTCGTCGCCATCGGCGGCGGCATCGCCGCCACCGCGCTCGTCTACGGCCTGGCCTGGCGCCGCGGCCTGCACGCCCAGCGGTTCGTGCTGATCGGCATCGGCATCAGCCTCGCCCTGCAGTCCGTCGTCCACCTCTTCCTCACCAAGGGCGACGCCCTCCAGGCCCAGCAGGCCAAGGTGTGGATCACCGGCAGCCTCAACGGCACCACCTGGTCCTCCGCCTGGCCGCCCGTCATCGCGCTGGCCGCCTGCCTCGTCCCGCTGGTCTGGGCGGCCCGCGCGCAGCGCGCCGTCGCCCTGGACGACGCCACCGCCACCGGCCTCGGCACCCGCCTGGACCGCTCCCGGCTGGGGCTGATCGCCATCGGCGTGGTGCTCGCCTCGGTCGCCGCCGGGGCCGCCGGGCCGATCTCCTTCGTCGCGCTGGTCGCCCCGCAGCTGGCCCGCCGCCTCACCCGCACCTCCCAGCTGCCGCTGGTCTGCGCGGGGCTGGCCGGCGCGGTGATCGTCACCGTCGCCGACATCCTGGCCCGCGTGCTGCTCTCCCCGACCGAGCTGCCGGTCGGGGTGCTGACTGCCGTCGTCGGCGCCCCGTACATGCTGTGGCTGCTCGCCCGCTCCCGCACCGGAGGCCGTTCATGACCCGCCTCACCGCCCGCGGCGTGACCCTGGGCTACGAGTCCCGAACGGTCGTCGAGGGCCTCGACCTGGACGTCCCGGACGGCCGCGTCACCGTCATCATCGGCCCCAACGCGTGCGGCAAGTCGACGCTGCTGCGGGCGCTCGGCCGGCTGCTGCGGCCCGAGGCCGGGCAGGTGCTGCTGGACGGCCGCGACATCGCCCGCACGCCCACCAAGGAGGTGGCCCGGGAGATCGGGCTGCTGCCGCAGACGCCGATCGCCCCCGAGGGCATCACCGTCGCCGACCTGGTGGGACGCGGCCGCCAGCCGCACCAGACCTGGTGGCGGCAGTGGTCGGAGGAGGACGAGCGGGCCGTCCTCGAGGCGCTGGCCCGCACCTCCACCGCCGAGCTCGCCGAGCGCTCCGTCGACGAGCTCTCCGGCGGCCAGCGGCAGCGCGTCTGGATCGCGATGGCCCTCGCCCAGGGCACCGACCTGCTGCTCCTCGACGAGCCGACGACCTACCTGGACGTCGCGCACCAGGTGGAGGTGCTGGACCTGGTGCGGCAGCTCAACCGCGACCAGGGGCGGACGGTCGTCGCCGTGCTGCACGACCTCAACCAGGCCGCCCGCTACGCCGACCACCTGGTGGCGATGCGCGGCGGGCGGATCGTCGCCGAGGGCGCGCCGGCGGACGTCGTCACCGCCGAGCTGGTGGAGGAGGTCTTCGGGCTGCGGGCCGTGGTCATCGAGGACCCGGTGACCGGGACCCCGCTGATCGTCCCCGGCCGCCCGTGGGACTCCCGCTGACCCCGCTGACCCCGGCTACTCCTCGCCGCGGGCGGCGCGGCGGCGCATCAGCCGCCAGCACAGGAAGAGCGAGGTGACGATCGCGCCCGTCCAGCCGAGCACCGGCAGCATGTGCTCCAGCGCCTTCACCACGTCGTGCTTGCCCAGCGGGGGCGCGCCCATCCGGCCCGTCCGCCGCGCCCACAGCCATACCGCGCCGCCGGCCAGCACCAGGCCGGGGATCAGCACCGACGCCGTCATCCGCTCCACCGGCCGCAGCCGGGGCGCGAAGTAGAGCAGCGCCCAGCCCGCCAGCAGCAGCGGCCAGAAGCCGGAGACGGGGCCGGCCAGCAGCAGGGCGATGCCGAGGAGTTCGCGCGGGTGCCGGACCAGCTGGACGATCAGCGAGCCGACGGCGCCGACCAGCGGCGGGGGGCCGGAGCGGGGCTCGCGCTCGCGTACGGCGGAGGCGGCGGCGGGCTTCGCGTCCCGCGCCTGCCCTCCCGCGCCGCCCTCGTCCTCCTCCTCGTCGTCCTCGTCGTCGTCGAGGTCCTCGTCGCGGACCATCAGCAGCGGCGCGCCCGCCGACCGCTTGTCGAACCGGACCCGGCCGCCCTCGCCGACCAGGTGGTCGTCGCCGAACTCGCGGCCGTCGCCGACCGCCGGGTCGACGATCACCGGGGTGCCGTCCTCCGCGACGGGCGCGGCCGGCGCCCGCCGGTCCTCGGGCTCGCGCGGCGGGGGCGGCGGCGCGGCCGCGGCCTCCGCGCGGCGGCGGGCGGACCGCTCCGCGTCCCGCCGGCCGGTGCCGCCGCCCGCGTCGCGGGCCTTGGCGACCACGTCCTCCGGGGTGCCCATCCGCGCCAGCGCGCGCCGCACGGTCGTCGGGCTGCCGCCGTCGCCGATCCGCGCGTTGAGGTCCTCGCGGACCCGCGCGACCAGCTCGACGCGCTCCCCCGGCGACATCTCGCGCTGCGCGGCGTCGCCGACCTGGCTGAGGTAGTCGTAGACCAGGCGCTCGCCCTCGATGCCCATCGGCGACCCACTCCCCGGTACCCGGTACTCGGCGCCGTCCGGCCGAGCTGTCGAACTCAGGCTACCCAGCGGGGCGTTGGCGCGGCACCAGCCGCGCCGGACGTGCCCGGACACCGGGCGGCGCGCACTGTGACCTCCGCCGCGGCGAGCGCCGCGCGGGCCCGGTCGCCGACACCCGTCCGCTAACGTGGGCCGGATGAGCAACCGGCGGACCCCTCTCCCCCGCACGCTGGCCGAAGCGCTGCGGCAGCGCGGCGACGAGGCGCTGGGCGCGCTGCTGCGCGCCCGCCCGGATCTGCTCGCGCCGGTCCCCGGCGACCTCACCCAGCTGGCGACGCGCGCCGGCACCCGGGCCTCGGTGCTGCGCGCGCTGGAGCGGCTCGACCGGTTCACGCTGCAGGTCGCCGAGGCGGTGGCGGTGGCCCCGGACGGGGCGCCGCGCCGCGCGGTGGAGGCGCTGCTGCCGGGGGCGCCGCGCGGCGCGGTGCCGGCGGCGGTGGAGCGGCTGCGGGAGCGGGCGCTGCTGTGGGGGGCGGCGAACGGCTCGGAGCTCCATCTGGTGCGCACCGCCCGCGATCTGCTCGGGCCCTCGCCCGCGGCGGCCCCCGCCCAGCAGGGCCGGCTGGCGACGGCCGGGCTGGGCCCCTCGCTGGCGGACTGCTCGGCGCTGGTGCAGCCGTCCCGGCTGCAGGAGATCCTCGCCGACGCGGGCCTGCCCGGCACGGGCGACGGCGTCTCGGCGGCGGCCGCGCTGGCCGCGCACTTCGCGGACGGCCCGCGGCTGGAGGCGCTGCTGGCGAACGCGCCGGAGTCGGCGCGCGGCGCGCTGGGCGAGCTGGTGTGGGGCCCGCCGACCGGCCAGGTGCGGGACGCCGCCCGCCCGGTGCGCGCCGCCGAGGCGCGGACCGGGGTGGAGTGGCTGCTCGCCCGCGGGCTGCTGCTGCCGGCCGGCGCGGACACCGTGGTGCTGCCCCGCGAGGTGGCGCTGGCGCTGCGCGGCGGACGCGTGCACCGCGAACTGGAGCCGTCGCCGCCGCCGGTGGAGGCCGCCGACCGCGGCGCGGCGACCGTGGACGCGGCGGCGGCCGGCGAGGCGCTCACCGCGGTGCGGCTCGTCGAGGAGCTGCTGGAGCCGTGGGACGCGGGCGGCCCGCCGGTGCTGCGCTCCGGCGGCATGGGCGTGCGCGAGCTGCGGCGCGCCGCGGTTGTGCTGGAGGTGCCGGACGAGCAGGCCGCGTTCTGGCTGGAACTGGCGTACGCGGCGGGTCTGTTCGCCTCCTTCGGGGAGGACGACGAGCTGGGCGAGGTGTTCCTGCCGACCCCCGCCTACGACGAGTGGCTGGGCCTGCCGGCCGCCGAGCGGTGGGCGCGGCTGGTCGGCGCCTGGCTCTCCGGCACCCGGGTGCCGGGGCTGACGGGACGTCGGGACGCCAAGGGCCGGGTGCTGAACGTGCTCGGCGACGGGCTCAACCGCGCGGCGGCGCCCGAGGTGCGCGGGGCGGTGCTGCGCGAACTGGCGGCGCTGCCGCCGGGGTCGGCCCCCGCGGCGGGCGCGCTCGCGGCCCGGCTGCGGTGGCGGCGCCCGCTGCGCGGCGGCGGCGACACCGCGGCCATGGACGAGCTCGCCGGCTGGGCGGTCGCCGAGGCCGGGCTGCTCGGCGTCACCGGCCGCGCCGCGCTCGCCTGCTACGCCCGCGTCCTGGTCCCCCCGCCCGCCCCGGACGAGGCCCCGGCGCCGGAGGCCGCCGCGCGCGGCGCGACCGCAGCCGCCGCCGCGGCCGCCATGGCCGCCGTGGAGCTGGAGCCGCTGCTGCCGGAGCCGGTGCGGGAGGTGCTGCTGCAGGCGGACCTCACCGCGGTGGCGCCCGGGCCGCTGGTGCCCGAGGTGGGGCGGCGGATGGGCGTGCTCGCCGACATCGAGTCCAAGGGCGGCGCCACCGTCTACCGCTTCACCCCCGCGTCGGTGCGCCGCGGCCTCGACGCCGGGCTCACCGCCGCCGACATCCAGGCCTTCCTCGCCGGGCACTCCGCCACCCCCGTCCCGCAGCCGCTCGCCTACCTGGTGGACGACGTGGCCCGCCGCCACGGGCTGCTGCGCGTCGGCACCGCCGGGGCGTACCTGCGCTGCGACGACGACGCCGTGCTCAGCGAGCTGCTCGCCGACCGGCGCACCGCCGGCCTCGGGCTGCGCCGCCTGGCGCCCACCGTCCTGGCCGCGCAGGCCGCGCCGGACACCCTGGTCGCGCGGCTGCGCGAGCTGGGCTACGCCCCGGCCGCCGAGTCCGCCGCCGGGGAGGTGGTCGTCGCCCGGCGGGACGCCCGCCGCACCGGCCCGCGCCGCCCGCCGGAGCCCGTCCACGAGGGGCCGCCCGCGCCCGACGCGGCGCTGCTGGCCGCGGCCGTCCGCGCGGTGCGGGCCGGCGAGGAGGCGGCCGGCGCGGCACCGGACGGCACCGCCGCCGCGGCCGATCCGGACGCGCCCGTGCCCCGCACGCCCGCCGCCGACATCCTTGCCACCCTTCAGGCCGCCGCGCTGACCGGCGGTCAGGTGCTGATCGGCTACGTCTCCCAGGAGGGCCGGGCCACCCGCCGCGTCATCGAGCCGGCCCGGGTGGAGGGCGGCTGGGTGGAGGCGTACGACCATCTCACCGACGCGGTGCGGTCGTTCGCGCTGCACCGGATGACCGGCGCCGCCGAGCGGGACCCGGCATGACCGGCCGCGGGCGGCCCGGGCCGTTCGACCTCCCGCAGCCGGGCGGGCGCGCTCCCGCGCCCCAACCGCTGCGCCTGGTGCAGGACTTCGTGAACACCCTCGACGCCGAGCACGGGATCGACCTGCTCGCCGAGGACGCCGCCGGCTGGCTGCACGCCAAGGGACTGGGCGGCGGCGGGCCCGTCCGGCCCGCCGAGCTGGCCCGCCTCGTCCGGGTCCGCGAGGCGCTGCGCGCGCTGCTGCTCGCCCACACCCCGGGCGGCGGACCCGCCGGGGAGGCCGCCGAGGTGCTCAGCGCCGCGGCGGGGCCGCTGCGCTGGCGGATCGACGCGGACGGCGCGGTGCACCCGGAGGCGGCGTCCGCGCCGGGCTCCCGGGCGGTGGCCGCGGTGCTGCTGGGCGCGGTGCACCGGGCGCAGGCCTCCGGCGACTGGCCGCGCCTGAAGGCCTGCCCCGGCCCGCGCTGCGGCTGGGCCTTCTACGACCGCTCCCACGGCGCGCGCTCCACCTGGTGCTCGATGGACGTCTGCGGCGCCCGCGCGAAGATGCGCCGCTACCGCGCCCCGCGCTGAAGCGCGCCGTCAGCGCAGCATTCGGCAGAGGTCCTCGGCGGGGCCGGCGAGGGCCAGCAGGGCGCCGGACTTGTCCGGGTACTCGCCGCGGAGCAGGAACGACAGGTACGTGGTGGCGATCAGCAGCCGGTGCGGCGGGCTCAGGTGTCGGTGAGCCCTGCGGCCCAGTGGTCGCCGCCCATCACCACGATGTCCTTGCCGAACCACTGCTTGGTGTCGGAGCCGCCGGTGTCGCGGACGACCGTGCGGGCGACCAGCGACCGGCCCCGCACCCTCCGACTATCACCCTCCGCCGCCGGCGCCACTCGGAACGACCGCCGCAACCGATCCATCCCGAACTCCCCCTCCAGGCCGCGGGGTTGTCGTTCTCCGCCTGTTGCAGGCAAATCCGCCACTCCGTCCCCGCCGTGCCGACAGTTTCTCCCGCAGCGGCACTCAGCCGTATCAGCGGCGCGCCTCTCGCCGCTGGGCCAGCAACCCGTTGACGAGCACATCGACATCGGTCCAAGGGTTGACATCGCGAGGCGCCTCCGGGCTGAGCGGGGCAGCGCCGCGCAGGTCCGCAGCCCGGCGGGCTGCGACGGGGTGAAGGGGGCGCAGCACCTCGTAGTCGACACACTTGCGATCCGCGCGATAGCCGCACCCGGCATGCGTCTCGAGGAGCTTCTGCGCCGCTTCTGACGTGCGATATCCACGCACCTCCTGGAAGTGCAGCAGCAACCACAGCTCGAAGCACGGGTTGCTGAGCGCGACGCTGAGCCCGGCGGCGCGCGCCTCACGCAGCGCGTCGGCGAGGTCCGGATGAGCGCTCGGTGCCTCGACGTCCATGACGCACCACACCTCGTCGTACGGAGTGAACCGGTCCTCGCGGCAGTGCGCGGCACGCATCTGGTGCTTGGTCGCCGCGCGAACCAGTTCTGTCGGCACGCCATGGCGGGGACCGATCTCAACCTTGACCGGAAGCCCCCTCAGGTCGGCGCGCAGACCCAGCAGATACTGGCGCTCAGTACACTCCCCCTCGCAGTAGATCAGGATCCTACGCAACTCCGGCCGTCTCGCCGACCTCCGTCCCAACGGCTTCCCCCGCCTCACCCGCACCTCCTTCCGCGGTATCCGCAGCGACCCGCCGTAGCAGTTCGTCGTCGAGATGCGGCAACGCTCCGTAGCGACCCGAGAGATAGCGCCTCTCAAGGTTGTCCCGAGAGTCCGGCGAGTCGCGGACGTAGAAGTCCGTGATCGGAAACAGCCGGGTTGCCAGCGTCTCCAACGGCTTCTCGGTGAACCAGACCTGGTCCCGGGACAACTCGGTGCGCGCATGAGGCCCGAGCAGGGACGCCTCATGGGTCGTGAACACCAGTTGCGCGCCGTGCCTATTGAGATCCGCGTTCTGGAACATGCCCACAAGGGCGTCGGCGAGATACGGGTGAAGGCGAGCGTCGAGTTCGTCCACGGCCAGGACGCTGCCGGCCGCCAACGCCCCCAGGACCGGTCCGAGCATACCGATCCAGGTGCGCGTTCCGCTGGACTCCTCGTTCAGCTCCAGATCGAACACGCCTTCCTCGGTTCGATGTTGGACAGTGACCCGATACTCGGGCCCGTCGTTCTTGACCGGACGTCCGAGCGCCTCGCTGAGCGCCGTCGTGACCCGCTTGTACTCCGCCAGATACTTCTCGTCGTGCCGGCTGAACTCAAGATGCTCGACTCCGAGGTCGGCGAACCGAAGCAGGTCCACCAAGGTGGAGCTTCCGGTGTCTCGGCGGCGCAGGAGCCCGACGGTGTAGTCGAGCCGGGCAGCGAAGTTGCCATCGGTCGCCGTGCGCATTCCGTTCCGGAACCATCGGTGAAGGCGGCCGAGGAGCTCGTGGTTCTGTGCGGCAGCCACAGACAGGTAGAGGCTGTTGGGTCGGAGGAGATCCGAGATGGTCTTGCGACGTCCGGTCAGCGAACGCCCGAAGGAGAGCGAAGCAGGATCGCTGCCGGTTCGGGTGTACAGCGCGCGCCTCTTGCCCTCGGGGAAGCACGCCAGCCACTCCTCCAGGACGCAGGCGTCGTCGACGGTGAATCCGAACTCGTAGCGGATGCCGTCGACAACGAAGTCGAGTTCGTAGGTGCTGGGGTGGGTTTGGGGATCCGGACGCAGGCGGAATGGCCTGCGGGGCACTCCGCCGGACGGATCCCAGCGGCGAAACGAGTCGAGTACAGCCCGGCGCATCCAGCTCATCGCGTCCACCAGATTGGACTTCCCCGATGCGTTGGAACCGTAGATGGCGGCGACTGGGACAGCTTTCAGTGACGCCGCGCCGGGCACGGGCCTCTGCGCGCGAGCCCCTCGGTCGTCCCCCGCGATGAGCGACAGCTCCTGTTCATCGCGAATGGAGGCGTGATTGGTCACCTGGAAGCGAAGAAGCATGGCGACCCCCTGACGATGCGGTCGTTGTTGTCGTTAGAGGCAGCATCTCGTCGTACTACGACGATAGCCAGTTCTTGGCGGCATGCGAGGTGAACTTCAGCCGATCGTGGGAGCAAACTCCGGCCGCCTCGCCGGATGAGGCACACTGGAGGGTCGCCCCCGCCTCCAGCCCCGCGTCGAGAGGACAACCGCCGTGCCCAACGGTCCCCTGATCGTCCAGTCCGACAAGACGCTGCTGCTGGAGGTCGACCACCCCGACTCCGAGGCGTGCCGGCGCGCGATCGCGCCGTTCGCCGAGCTGGAGCGGGCGCCCGAGCACATCCACACCTACCGGGTGACGCCGCTCGGCCTGTGGAACGCGCGCGCCGCCGGGCACGACGCCGAGCAGGTCGTCGACGCCCTGGTCACGCACTCCCGCTACCCCGTGCCGCAGGCCCTGCTCGTCGACGTCGCCGAGACGATGGACCGCTACGGCCGGCTGACGCTCAGCAAGGACCCCGCCCACGGCCTCGTCCTGACCACCACCGACCGGCCCGTGCTGGAGGAGGTGCTGCGCAGCAAGCGCATCGCCCCGCTGGTCGGCACCCGGATCGACCCGGACACCGTCGCCGTCCACCCCTCCGAGCGCGGCCAGATCAAGCAGCAGCTGGTGAAGCTCGGCTGGCCCGCCGAGGACCTCGCCGGCTACGTCGACGGCGAGGCCCACCCCATCGAGCTCGACCAGGACAGCTGGCAGCTGCGCCCCTACCAGGAGCAGGCCGCCGAGGGCTTCTGGCACGGCGGCTCCGGCGTCGTGGTGCTGCCCTGCGGCGCCGGCAAGACGCTCGTCGGCGCGGCCGCCATGGCCCGCGCCAAGGCCACCACCCTGATCCTGGTCACCAACACCGTCTCGGCCCGCCAGTGGAAGCACGAGCTGGTCCGGCGCACCTCGCTGACCGAGGAGGAGATCGGCGAGTACAGCGGGACGAAGAAGGAGATCCGCCCCGTCACCATCGCCACCTACCAGGTGATGACGACCAAGCGGAAGGGCGTCTACCCGCACCTGGAGGTCTTCGACTCCCGCGACTGGGGCCTGATCATCTACGACGAGGTGCACCTGCTGCCCGCGCCCGTCTTCAAGTTCACCGCCGACCTCCAGGCCCGCCGCCGCCTCGGCCTCACCGCCACACTGGTGCGCGAGGACGGCCGCGAGTCCGACGTCTTCTCCCTCATCGGCCCCAAGCGGTTCGACGCTCCCTGGAAGGAGATCGAGGCGCAGGGCTACATCGCCCCCGCCGACTGCGTCGAGGTGCGGGTCTCGCTCACCGACTCCGAGCGGCTCACCTACGCCACAGCCGAGCAGGAGGAGAAGTATCGCTACTGCTCCACCACCGCCACCAAGCGCAACGTCGCCGAGGCGCTGGTCGCCCGCCACAAGGGCGAACAGGTGCTGGTCATCGGCCAGTACATCGACCAGCTGGACGAGCTCGGCGCCGACCTCGACGCGCCCGTCATCAAGGGCGAGACCAGCAACGCCCAGCGCGAGAAGCTCTTCGACCGGTTCCGCACCGGCGAGCTGAACGTGCTGGTGGTCAGCAAGGTCGCCAACTTCTCCATCGACCTGCCCGAGGCGGCCGTCGCCATCCAGGTCTCCGGCACCTTCGGCTCCCGCCAGGAGGAGGCCCAGCGCCTCGGCCGGGTGCTGCGCCCGAAGTCGGACGGCCGCGTCGCCCGCTTCTACTCGGTGGTCGCCCGCGACACCGTCGACCAGGACTTCGCCGCCCACCGGCAGCGCTTCCTGGCCGAACAGGGCTACGCCTACCGCATCGTGGACGCCGACGACCTGCTCGCCGGCCGCGACTGACCGGGCCGCCGCACCGGGTTTAAAGGTTGGACGGGCGGGCCAAGGGCCCGTAACGTGGTGCGTTCCGCCCTGCGAACGCACCGCCTCCGCAGGGCGCCGGCCGGACGGAAACCGGCTCGGCGTTCTTCACCGCGTTCACGCACCACCCCAACGCCCACGCGGAGGCTGACGAAGTGCGCCCCACCACCGACGACCCGCTCGAACTCGAACGCGCCCACCTGCGGGAGAGCCGGGCCGCCCTGCGCGCCATGCGCAAGGACTTCGAGAACCTCGACCTCACCGACATCGCCGCCTCCTGGGTCAGCGCCGAGGTGGTCCGCGGCGAGGTCCGCGACCGCATCAAGACCCTCGCCGACCTCGCCGAACTCCCGCTGTTCTTCGGCCGCGTCGACTACCTGCACCCGCCGGGCGGCGCCCCGGCCGGCGAGGACGACGGCCCCGAGCGCTACTACATCGGCCGCCGCCACGTCCACGACGCCGGCGGCGAGCCGATGGTGCTGGACTGGCGCGCCCCCGTCTCCCAGCCGTTCTACCGGGCCAGCCGCACCGAGCCGCTGGACGTCGCGCTGCGCCGCCGGTTCGGCTACGAGCGGGGCGAGCTGACGGCCTACGAGGACGAGCACCTCACCGACCCGGCCGAGGCCGCCACCGCCTCCAGGCTGCTCGCCGCCGAGATCGAGAAGCCCCGCGTCGGCCCGATGCGCGACATCGTCGCCACCATCCAGCCCGAGCAGGACGTCATCGTCCGTATGGACATCGGCGACACGCTCTGCGTCCAGGGCGCCCCTGGCACCGGGAAGACCGCGGTGGGCCTGCACCGCGTCGCCTACCTGCTCTACTCCCACCGCGAGCGGCTGAAGCGCACCGGCACGCTGGTCGTCGGCCCCAACGACTCCTTCCTGCACTACATCGAGCAGGTGCTGCCCTCGCTCGGCGAGCTGGACGTCGCGCAGGCGACGGTCGGCGAACTCGTGGGCAAGCAGACCGGGTTGGCGGTGCGCGGCACCGACACCGCGCGCGCCGCCGGCCTCAAGGGCGACGCCCGGATGGCCGAGGTGCTGCGCGGCGCGGTCCGCAGCCACGTCGGCCGGGTGGAGGAGTCGCTGGTTTTGGTGCGCGGCTCGCGGCGCTGGCGCGTCCCGCAGCACGAACTGCAGGAGCTGGTCGATCAGCTGCTGGAGCGCGAGATGCGCTACGGCGCGGCCCGCGACGCGCTCCCGCAGCGCATCGCGCACGCGGTGCTGACCCGGATGGAGCTGGCCGGCGAGGCGCCGGACGACCGGGTGCAGAACGCGGTGGCCCGCTCGGCGCCGGTCAAGGCCGTGGTGAAGGCGGTGTGGCCGGCGGTCGACCCGGCGAAGCTGGTGCTGCGGCTGCTCTCCGACGCGGAGTTCCTCGCGGCGGCGGCGGACGGCCTGCTGACGGAGGACGAGCAGGCGGCGGTGCGCTGGGCGAAGCCGGCCCGCGGGGTGAAGACCGCGCCGTGGACGGCGGCCGACCTGGTCCTGGTCGACGAGGCGCTGGACCTGGTGGAGCGCACGGGCAGCCTCGGCCATGTGGTGCTCGACGAGGCGCAGGACCTCTCCCCCATGCAGTACCGCGCGGTGGGCCGGCGCTGCTCGACGGGGTCTGCGACGGTGCTCGGCGACATCGCGCAGGGCACGACGCCGTGGGCGACGGGCTCGTGGGAGGAGGCGCTCCTCCATCTGGGCAAGAAGGGCGCGGCGGTGGAGGAGCTGACCGCGGGCTTCCGGGTGCCGAAGGAGATCATCGACTACGCGTCGCGGCTGCTGCCGCACATCGCGGAGGGGCTGGCGCCGGCGTCGTCCGTCCGCGAGGCGCTGGGGTCGCTGACGCGGCGCGAGGACGGCGACGTCGCCGCCGCGGTGCGGGGCGCCCTGCGGCACGAGGGGTCGGTGGGGGTGATCGTCGCGGACGCGCGGATGGCGCAGGTGCGGTCCGCGCTGGAGGCGGCGGGGGTCGCGTTCCTGGACGACCCGGGGGCGGAGACGACGCAGGAGCGGCGGGTGACGCTGCTGCCCGCGTCGCTGGCGAAGGGTCTGGAGTACGACCATGTGGTGGTCGACGAGCCGTCGTTGATCGTCGAGGGCGAGCCGGACCGGCGGACCGGCTTGCGCCGGCTGTACGTGGTGCTGACGCGTGCCGTCTCGGGCCTGACGGTGGTCCACTCGGTGCCGCTGCCCGAGGAGCTCGCCGCCTGACGGCGGTCCCTCTTCGCCGCCCCTCCGCCCCGGGTGGGGTGCCGGGGCGGCGGGCCGGCGGACACGGCACCGCGCGGCCGCGCGTCAGCCGTCCAGGGCGGTGCGCCAGACCTCCACCTTGGCCGCGTCCACCGGCGCCGCCCACGAGCCGCCGCGCACCGCCGAGCCGACATGGAAGGCGTCGACGCCGAACCCCTTCAGCCCGGGCACGTGCTCCAGCTTCAGCCCGCCGCCGACCAGCAGGCGCGGCCCTCCCCGGCCCGCCTCCCGCTCCAGCACGGGCATGCCCGCCGGCACACCGTCCGCCGAACCCGCCGTCAGGAACGTGTCCAGCCCGGGCAGGCCCGCCAGGGCCTCCCGCGCCGCGTCCCGGTCGCGCACCCGGTCGACCGCGCGGTGGAACGTCCACCGGCAGCCCTCCAGCGCGTCGACGACGCCCTTCACGGCGTCGACGTCGACCTCGCCGTCCGGGGTGAGGAAGCCCAGCACGAACTCCTCCGCGCCCTCGCGCCGCAGCGCCGCCGCCGCGTCCCGCAGCGCGTCCACGCCCTCCGGGCCGCCCGCCGCGAAGGAGTCCTCCGCGCGCAGCATCACCCGCAGCGGGACGTCCACCGCGGCGCGGATCTCCGCGAACCCGGCCGGGTCCGGGGTGAGCCCGTCGGCCGCCATGTCGCGGACGATCTCCAGCCGGTCCGCGCCGCCGGCGACCGCGGCCCGGGCGTCGTCCGCACCGGTCGCAATGACCTCGAACAGAATTGGTCTAGACACCTGCTTAGCGTGCCATACGAACGGGCCCCGCCCCCGCCGCAACCCGCCTCACCGCACGTCCGCGTCCGCCAGCGAGCCCACCGCGGCCACCTCGCGGCCCGTCGTCCCGCACACCCACCGCGGGTCCGGACCCAACTCGGGCTCCACCGACAGCGGATGCAGATCCGCCGCCCCGCCGTCCTCCGCGTGCAGCGGGCACACCGGCCAGCGCCCGTACCGCTCCAGCAGGGCGTCCTGCATGTCCTGCGCCACCAGACCGGCGAGGAACTCCGCGCCCTGCGGCCACTGCTCCACCCACCAGCGGCGATGCCGGACCGCCTCCTCCAGCAGGGAGACCACCGGCGCCTCGCACACCCCGGTCGCCTCCAGGTCCGCATGCACCAGCGCCCGCGCCGCGTGCAGCACCCCTTCCAGATCCCCGCGCTCCTCGTTGTTCTCCATAACCCCAGCCTCACCCCTCACACAGATCACATCGACGAGATGACCAAAGTACTTGCGACGTCCCACCTCAGAAAATTATCTTCACAGTATGGCCGCACCGAAGAAAGAAAACTTCAGCGAAGGACCCATGCCCCGGGCCACCTCCGCCGACGCGCTGCGCGCCAAGGTCCGCGCCCTGCTCCCCTCCATGACGCGCTCCATGCAGCGCATCGCCGAGACCGTCGCCGAGGACCCCGCCGGCTGCTCCCGGCTCACCGTCACCGAGCTGGCGCACCGCACCGACACCAGCGAGGCCACCGTGGTGCGCACCGCGCGCCGCCTCGGCTACCCCGGCTACCGCGACCTGCGCCTCGCCCTCGCCGCGCTCGCCGCCCGCCAGGAGACCGACGCCGGCCCCGAGGTGATGGCCGGCATCGCCCTCGACGACCCGCTCCCCCAGGTCGTCGCCAAGCTCGCCCACGACGAGCAGCAGGTCCTCGCCGACACCGCCGCCGGACTCGACCCCGCCCAACTGGAGGCCGTCGTCGCCGCCATGGTCGACGCCCGCCGCATCGTCGCCTTCGGCATCGGCGCCTCCGCCCTGGTCGCCGAGGACCTCGCCCAGAAGCTGCTCCGCATCGGCCTCGTCGCCCACGCCCACGGCGAGATGCACCAGGCCATGACGGACGCCGTCCAGCTGCGCCCCGGCGACGTGGCCATAGGCGTCTCGCACTCCGGCGGCACCGTCGACGTCGTCGAGCCGCTCCAACTGGCCTTCCACAACGGCGCCACCACCGTCGCCGTCACCTCCCGCCCCGACGGGCCGCTCACCCAGTACGCCGACCACGTGCTGGCCACCGCCGCCGGGCAGGAGAGCGACCTGCGCCCCGCCGCGATGAGCAGCCGCACCAGCCAACTGCTCGTCATCGACTGCCTGTTCATCGGCGTCGCACAGCGCACCTACGAGACCGCCCGGCGCGGCCTCGCCGCCTCCTACGAGGCGCTCGCGCCGCGCCACCGCACCGCCCTGGACGAGGGCGGCACCCGCCGTTGAACCCCGAAGAGACGCCCGCACCCGCACCCCGAGAGATTGAGCCGCCCGCCATGAGCACCGCCCCGTACGCCGAACTGCGCGCGCAGCTGGAGACGCTGACCACCGAGGCCGTCCGCCCCGACCTCGCCGACATCGACCGGCTGCCCACCGAGGAGATCGCCCGCCGGATGAACGCCGAGGACGCCGCCGTCCCCGCCGCCGTCGCCGAGCAGATCCCCGCCATCGCCGCCGCCATCGACGGCATCGCCGCCCGGATGGGGCGCGGCGGACGGCTCGTCTACGCCGGCGCCGGCACCGCCGGCCGGATCGGCGTCCTCGACGCCAGCGAGTGCCCGCCCACCTTCAACACCGCGCCCGGCCAGGTCGTCGGCCTCATCGCGGGCGGCCGCAGCGCCATGACCGACGCGGTCGAGGGCGCCGAGGACGACGCCGCCGCCGCGGCCGCCGACCTGGACGCGCTCGGCCTCACCGCGGACGACACCGTCATCGGCATCTCGGCCTCCGGCCGCACCCCCTACGCCATCGGCGCCGTCCGGCACGCCCGCGCCAAGGGCGCGCTGACGGTCGGCTTCGCCTGCAACGCCGGCTCCGCGCTGGGCGCCGCCGCCGAGCACGCCATCGAGGTCGTCACCGGCCCCGAGCTGGTCAGCGGCTCGACCCGGCTGAAGGCCGGCACCTCGCAGAAGCTGGTCCTCAACATGATCTCGACGGTCACGATGATCCGGCTCGGCAAGACCTACGGGAACCTGATGGTCGACGTGCGGTCGTCGAACAAGAAGCTGCAGGCCCGCTCCCGCCGCATCGTCGCCCTCGCCACCGGCGCGGACGACGCGGCCATCGAAAGCGCCCTCGCCGCCACCGGCGGCGAGGTCAAGAACGCCATCCTCGTGATCCTCGGGGATGTCGACGGAGAGACCGCCGCCCGCCTCCTTCTCGAGTCGGACGGCCATCTGCGCACCGCCCTCGAAGCGGCCCGCGGCGCCTCCTGAAGCACCTCCGGCACGTCCCCACCCTCTCTGCAACGACGCACTGAACTGAGCACCACCATGGACAAGTACAGCCAGACCGCGGCCGATCTGCTCGACCTCGTCGGCGGCCCGGAGAACGTCACCTCCGTCGCCAACTGCATGACCCGGCTGCGGCTGGGCATCGCCGACCCCGCGCGGGTCCGGGACCAGCAGATCAAGGACCACGGCAGCGTCCTCGGCACGGTCGACGACGACACCTACCAGATCATCCTGGGGCCGGGCGCCGTCACCAGGGTCGCCGACGCCTTCGGCACGCTGATCGAGGAGCGGCGTGCGGCCGCGCCGGCGGCCGGAACCGGGACCGGGACCGGGACCGGGACCGCGGGCGACGACGCCGCGGCCCGACTGGCCGCCGAGGGCGCCGCGATCAGGGCCCGTCAGAAGCAGCGGAACGCCACCCCGTTCAAGCTCTTCCTGCGGCGCATCGCCAACATCTTCGTGCCGCTGATCCCCGCGCTGATCGCGTGCGGCATCGTCGCCGGCGTCAACGGGCTGATCACCAACCTGCACTGGCTGCCCGCCATCCAGCCCGCGCTCGGCGCCATCAGCGGCGGCTTCATGAGCCTCATCGCGGTGTTCGTCGGCTACAACGCGGCCAAGGAGTTCGGGGGGACGCCCATCCTGGGCGGCGCCGTCGGCGCGATCGTGGTCTACGCCGGGGTCGCCGACATCTCCGCCTTCGGCGAGAAGCTGAGCCCGGGACAGGGCGGCGTCATCGGCGCGCTCGGCGCGGCCGTGCTCTGCGCCTCCCTGGAGAAGTGGCTGCGGCGGGTGGTCCCCGAGGCGATCGACGTGCTGGTCACCCCGACGCTCGCGGTGCTGGTCTCCGGCCTGGTGACGCTCTTCGTCCTGATGTACGTCGCCGGGCAGATCTCCACCGGCATCGGGCACGGCGCCGGCTGGCTGCTCGCGCACGCCGGCGCGGCGGCCGGGCTGATCCTCGGCGGGCTCTTCCTGCCGCTGGTGATGCTGGGGCTGCACCAGGCGCTGATCCCCATCCACACCACGCTCATCGAGCAGCAGGGCTACACCGTGCTGCTGCCCATCCTGGCGATGGCCGGCGCCGGCCAGGTGGGCGCGGCGGTCGCCATCTACCTGCGGCTGAAGAACAACGCGTCGATCCGCAGGACGATCCGCTCGGCGCTGCCGGCCGGCTTCCTGGGCGTCGGCGAGCCGCTGATCTACGGCGTCTCGCTGCCGCTGGGCCGCCCGTTCGTCACCGCCTGCGCGGGCGGCGCGCTGGGCGGCGGGTTCGTCGGCCTGCTGAGCCAGCTGGGCACGACGGTCGGCTCGACGGCGATCGGCCCGTCGGGCTGGGCGCTGTTCCCGCTGCTGGACGGCAGCCGCGGGATCGGACCGGCGGCCGCGATCTACGGGATCGGGCTGCTGGTGGGGTACGCGGCGGGCTTCGCGGCGACGTACTTCTTCGGCTTCAGCAAGGCCATGCTGGCGGAGCTGAACGCTCCGGCTGCGACGCCCGGCGAGGGGGCCGGCGAGGCCGACGAGGAGCCGGCCATAGCGGCGCCGGAGCGGGCCGCGGTCGACGCCTAGCCCGCGCCTGGCGCCTGGCCCGCGCCCAGCCCGCGGCCGTCGCGGCGCACGGTGCGCCGCCCACGTCCCGGCATCCCGCCCGGCCCTCCGGGCCGAGGGGATGCCGGGGCGTTTAATGTGAGCCCCATGAGTGATGTTGAGAGGAAGACCGCGGTCGTCACCGGGGCCAGCGGGGGGATCGGGGCGGCGACCGCCCGCGCGCTCGCCGCGGCCGGGTACCACGTGGTGGTGACGGCCCGCCGGCTGGACCGGCTGGAGGCGCTCGCCAAGGAGATCGGCGGCACGGCCCGCACCCTGGACGTCACCGACCGCCCCGCGGTGGACGCCTTCGGCGCCTGGTTCGCGGAGGAGTTCGGCGCCTCCAGCAGCTTGTCCGTTCTGGTGAACAACGCCGGCGGCGCGATCGGCACCGAGACGGTGGCCGCCGGCGACCCCGAGGACTGGCGGACGATGTACGAGGTGAACGTCCTCGGCACGCTGCACGTCACCCAGGTCCTGATGCCCCGTCTGATCGCCTCCGGCGACGGCGTGGTCGTCATCCTCTCCTCGGTCGCCGGGCTGGTCCCCTACGAGGGCGGCGGCGGCTATGTCGCGGCCAAGCACGCCGAGCACTCGATGGCCGGGACGCTCCGGCTGGAGCTGCTGGGCGAGCCCGTCCGGGTGGTGGAGATCGCCCCCGGGATGGTGCAGTCCGAGGGCTTCGCGGTGACCCGCTTCCGCGGCGACGAGACCGCCGCCGCGAAGGTCTACGCGGGCGTGCCGGACCCGCTGACGTCGGAGGACGTCGCGGAGACCGTCGCCTGGGCGGTGACCCGTCCGCCGCACGTCAACATCGACCTGCTGGTGGTGCGGCCCCGGGCGCAGGCGGCGGCGCACAAGGTCCTGCGGATCACCGAGTGATCCCGGCCGCGCTGCTGTGCGACATGGACGGCACGCTGGTCGGCACCGAGCGGCAGTGGCTGGCCGTCGGCGCGGCGCTGCTGCCGGAGGGGACGCCGCAGGCCGCGGTGGAGTCGCTGGCCGGGATGGGCTTTCCCGAGGCGTCGGAGGCGCTGACGGCGCTGGGCGCGGACCCGGCGGCGGTGACGGAGGCGGCGCTGGACGCGGCGTTCACCGCGCGGGTGCGCGCGGAGGGCGTCTCCGTCCGCCCGGGCGCGCTGGAACTGCTGGACGCGGCGCGGGCGTTGGGGGTGCCGATCGCCCTGGTGACGGCGTCCGAGCGGCACCTCGCCGAGCATGTGGTGGGGGCGGCGCTGGGCGCGTGGCGCTTCGCGGTGATGGTCGCGGGGGCGGAGGCGGGCGCGGGCAAGCCGGCGCCGGATCCGTATCTGAAGGCGGCGGCCGAGCTGGGGGTGGCCGCGGAGGACTGCCTCGCCGTGGAGGACACGCTCACCGGTGTGACGGCCGCGGTCGCGGCGGGATGCCGCGTCGTGGCGGTGCCGAGCGTCGCCGGCAGCATCGCCGCGGGCGAGCGCGTCACCCTGCGGGACACGCTCGTCGGGTTCGACCTCGCGTCCGCCTGACCGGCCGCCCGAACCCGGCGCCGCGCGGACGCGGAAGGGGCGGTGCGGCCGGTCGTGAAACCGGCGCGCACCGCCCCTGGTGACGCGTGGAGCTCAAGATCCGGGACGGATCAGAAGTCCATGCCGCCGCCCGGCATGCCGCCGCCCGCGGGGGCCGCAGCCTCCTTCTCGGGCTTGTCGGCGATGACGGCCTCGGTCGTCAGGAACAGACCGGCGATCGACGCCGCGTTCTGCAGCGCGGAGCGGGTCACCTTGGTCGGGTCGATGACGCCCGCGGCGACCAGGTCCTCGTACTCGCCGGTGGCCGCGTTGAGACCGTGGCCGGCCGGCAGGTTGCTGACCTTCTCCGCAACGACGCCGCCCTCGAGGCCGGCGTTGATCGCGATCTGCTTCAGCGGGGCGCTGACGGCCAGACGCACGATCCCGGCGCCGGTGGCCTCGTCGCCCTCGAGCTCCAGCTTGGCGAACGCGTCCTTGGACGCCTGCAGCAGGGCCACGCCGCCACCGGCGACGATGCCCTCCTCCACGGCGGCCTTGGCGTTGCGCACCGCGTCCTCGATGCGGTGCTTGCGCTCCTTCAGCTCGACCTCGGTCGCCGCGCCGGCCTTGATGACGGCGACGCCGCCGGCCAGCTTGGCGAGGCGCTCCTGGAGCTTCTCGCGGTCGTAGTCCGAGTCGGAGGCCTCGATCTCGGCGCGGATCTGGTTGACCCGGCCCTCGACGGCGGAGGTCTCGCCCGCGCCGTCCACGATCGTGGTCTCGTCCTTGGTGATGACGACCTTGCGGGCGCGGCCCAGCAGGTTCAGGTCCGCGTTCTCCAGCTTGAGGCCGACCTCCTCGGAGATGACCTCGCCACCGGTGAGGATGGCGATGTCGCCGAGCATGGCCTTGCGGCGGTCGCCGAAGCCGGGGGCCTTGACGGCGACCGACTTGAAGGTGCCGCGGATCTTGTTGACGACCAGCGTCGACAGGGCCTCGCCCTCGACGTCCTCGGCGATGATCAGCAGCGGCTTGCCGGACTGCATGACCTTCTCCAGGACCGGGAGCAGGTCCTTGACCGCGGAGATCTTGGAGTTGGCGATGAGGATGTAGGGGTCCTCGAGCTCCGCCTCCATGCGCTCCATGTCGGTCGCGAAGTACGCCGAGATGTAGCCCTTGTCGAAGCGCATGCCCTCGGTGAGCTCGAGCTCGAGCCCGAAGGTCTGCGACTCCTCGACGGTGATGACGCCTTCCTTGCCGACCTTGTCCATCGCCTCGGCGATGACGCCGCCGATCTCGGTGTCGGCCGCGGAGATCGAGGCCGTGGAGGCGATCTGCTCCTTGGTCTCGACGTCCTTGGACATGTTGCCGAGCTGCTCGGCGACGGCCTCGACGGCCTTCTCGATGCCGCGCTTGAGGCCCATCGGGTTGGCGCCGGCGGCCACGTTGCGCAGGCCCTCGCGGACCAGGGCCTGGGCCAGGACGGTCGCGGTCGTCGTGCCGTCACCGGCGACGTCGTCCGTCTTCTTGGCGACCTCCTTGACGAGCTCGGCGCCGATCTTCTCGTACGGCTCCTCGAGCTCGATCTCCTTGGCGATCGAAACGCCGTCGTTCGTGATCGTGGGGGCGCCCCACTTCTTCTCGAGGACGACGTTGCGGCCACGCGGGCCAAGCGTGACCTTGACGGCGTCGGCGAGCTGGTTCATACCGCGCTCAAGGCCGCGCCGCGCCTCCTCGTCGAACGCGATGATCTTGGCCATGTGAAGTGGTCCTCCCGGACGGGGTGGCTTCTACCCGGGACCGCGCCGGCGCCCGCGACGGACGGCACCCGGGGACGGCTTCCTGGCCGCCGCCCCCGTGGGCCTCACCGCTCGGTCCACTGTCACTCTCAACCTCAGAGTGCTAACGCCCATGATTAGCACTCGCGGGGGTCGAGTGCAAGAACGAACCGAAACGAAGGGGCCCGCCCGGCAAGCCGGGCGGGCCCTGAAGTCGTGGTCGCGAAGGCGCGGCCAGCGGGAGGTCAGCCGGTGACGCGGACCATGTCGGCCTGCGGACCCTTCTGGCCCTGAGAGATCTCGAACTCGACCCGCTGCCCCTCCTCAAGGGTGCGGTAGCCGTCCATCTGGATCGCGCTGTAGTGGACGAAGACGTCCGCCCCACCGTCGACCGCGATGAAGCCGTAGCCCTTCTCCGCGTTGAACCACTTGACGGTGCCCTGAGCCATTACCAACTCCCCTATTGCCGGCCCCTGTCACGGATTCCGCACTGCACGGAACCGGGTCTCGTCTCTCCGGTGCATGCGGCGCGTGCGGTGGAGCCTCGACCGACGCTGAATGTATCCGCACCAATGCCCAGCGCAACAGGTCGCGGGGGACAGAAAAATCAACGATCAGGAAACGACGAAACGGGAGGAAAAGGGCCTGCGGCGCATAGCGGGCCGGACGAATGAGGACGGGCCTCGCATCCCGCCCCCCGCACGCAGACGCACGCGCGTGCCGTGTTCGAGACAATTCGGGCCGGGGACTGCGCGGGCCCAGAGATTCCGCTTCCTCGCCGCCACCCTACCGCCCCTGTCATGACATTCGTGCATCGCCCTTGTTGTCCGGTAAAGCGAAGGGCCGGGCTCCGGAAAGGTATTCCGGAGCCCGGCCCTGGGCCGGCCCTATGGGGCGTCAGCAGCCGCCCGCCACCGCGGGAATGATCGAAACGCCCGCGCCGTCCGGCGTCGCCGTCTCCAGGCCCTCGGAGAACCGGACGTCGTCGTCGTTCACATAAACGTTGACGAAGCGGCGCAGCTTGCCGTTGTCGTCCAGGATGCGGGCGCGAATGCCGGGGTGGCTGTTCTCCAGCGCGTCCAGCACCTCCGCGAGGGTGCCGCCGTCGGCGGGCACCTCGGACCGGCCGCCGGTGTAGGTGCGCAGGATGGTCGGGATGCGGACGTTGACGCTCATGCGAGGCCAGCCTCTCGGAAGGAGTCCAGGGTCGGGTCGATGACGGCGGTGGCGCCGGTGGTGTCGGCGATCGCGTCGAGGGTCTTGAGGCCGTCGCCCGTGTTGAGGACGACGGTCTCCTCGGCGGGGTCGATCCGCCCGTCGGCGATCAGCTTGCGCGTCACGCCGAGCGTGGTGCCGCCCGCCGTCTCGGCGAAGATGCCCTCGGTGCGGGCCAGCAGCCGCATCGCGTCGCGCACCTCGTCGTCCGTGGCGTCCTCCACCGCGCCGCCGGTGCGGCGGGCGATGTCCAGCACGTACGGGGCGTCCGCCGGGTTGCCGATGGCCAGCGACTTCACGATGGTGTCCGGCCGCACCGGGCGGATCACGTCGTGGCCGGCCTTGTAGGCGGTCGAGACCGGGGAGCAGCCCTTGGCCTGGGCGCCGAAGATCTTGTAGGGCTTCTCCTCGACGAGGCCCAGCTTGATCAGGTCCTGAAGGCCCTTGTCGATCTTGGTGAGTTGGGAGCCCGACGCGATCGGGATCACCAGGTTGTCCGGGAGCCGCCAGCCCAGCTGCTCGCAGATCTCGTAGGCGAGGGTCTTGGACCCCTCCGCGTAGTACGGGCGGAGGTTGACGTTGACGAAGCCCCAGTTCTCGCCGATCTCGTCGCCGATCAGCTCGGTGCAGAACCGGTTGACGTCGTCGTAGTTGCCCTTGATGGCCACCAGGTGCCCGCCGTACGCCGCGGCCACCACCTGCTTGGCCTGCTCCAGGTCGGAGGGGATGAAGACGCAGGACTTCAGCCCCGCGCGGGCCGCCGCCGCGGCGACCGCCCCGGCGAGGTTGCCCGTCGAGGAGCAGGAGAGGGTGTCGAACCCGAACGCCCGGGCGGCCTCCAGGGCCTGCGAGACCGGGCGGTCCTTGAAGGAGTGGGTGGGATTCCCCGAGTCGTCCTTGACGTACAGGCCGCCGGTGACGCCCAGCTCGCGCGCCAGGTTCTCGGCGCGCACCAGCTTGGTCAGGCCCGGCTCCAGGTTCGGCCGGGAGGCGACGTCCGCGGGGACGGGCAGCAGCGGCGCGTAGCGCCAGATGTTCGCGGGGCCGGCCTCGATCTGCTCCCGAGTGATCTCCGGGAACTCGTAGGCGATCTCCAGCGGCCCGAAGCACTCCAGACACGCGAAGGACGGTCCGAGCGGCACGCGGGTGCCGCACTCGCGGCAGACCAGGGCGACGGCGTTGCCGAAGTCGGGAGCGGAGGCGGTGGTCGGGTCGGACGTCCCGGAGGACGTGCGGGGTGCGGCTGACACAGCCAAAACGAGGCCCTTTCTCCTCATCTTCCCCGGGCGTATCTCGCCACAGGACGGACTTGGCACCTTCCCCGCCGGGGCCTCACACGCATGAGCGTGAGGATCGGCTGGAGGGTTGCCGGGGCTTCAACGGGCCGTTCCCTCTGCCCCTCTGGATGAGCGTTGACGGCCGCGCCGTCCGTTTCCGGGGACGCCTGCCGTGTTTGTTTCTCGCGACCGACTGTAGCCGACGGGGGGTGGGGGCGATCAACCGCGTCCCAGTCCGTGGAAAGGTCCGCCGGTCGGCGGGGGTCGCACCGGCAGGGGGTTTCAGCGGCGGGCCGGGTGGCTAGGTTTCGGCTCATGAGTGGAGTGCGCGCATCGGTCCTGGCCGCCTCGAACCGCGGGCCGGTGTCGTTCCGGGTCGGGGACGACGGCTCGCTGGAGGCGCGCCGCGGCGGCGGCGGCCTCGTCTCGGGGCTCTCCGCCGCCGGCGGCGGGCCGGACCGCAGATGGGTCTGCGCGGCCCTGTCCGACGCCGACCGGCACGCCGCCCGGGAGGCCCCGGACGGCCGCCTCGACCTCGCCGGCCTCGACGTCGGCGACCAGCCCGTGCGGATGCTGGACATCGACCCCGGCACCTTCAGCCGCGCCTACAACGGCATCGCCAACTCCACCCTGTGGTTCGTCCACCACCTGATGTACGACGGCTCCACCCAGCCGGTCTTCGACGCCCACTTCCGCCGGCAGTGGGCGTCCTACCTCGACTACAACCGGGCCTTCGCCGAGGCGCTCGCCGAGGAGGCCGCCGACGGCGCCACCGCGGTCGTCCAGGACTACCACCTGTCGCTGGCCCCCGCGATGCTCCGCGCGCTCCGGCCCGACCTGCGCATCGGCCACTTCTCGCACACCCCCTGGGCGCCCCCGGACTACTACCGGATGCTGCCCGACGACGTCGCCGCCGCCGTGCTGGAGGGCATCCTCGGCGCCGACCGGGCCGGGTTCCTCACCGACCGCTGGGCGCGCGCCTTCGCCGACTGCTGCCGCGCGGTGCTGGGCGCGGACGTCTCGGAGGACGGCGGGAGCCTCGCCGTCACCCACCGGGGCCGCACCACCGAGCTCGGCGTCCACGGCCTGGGCACCGACGCGGAGTTCCTGCGCGAGCGGGCCTACCGCCCGGACGTGGACGCCCGCCGCGCCGCGCTGCTGGAGCGGATCGGGCCGGGCCGCAAGGTGATCGTCCGGGTGGACCGCACCGAGCTGTCGAAGAACATCGTCCGCGGCCTGCTCGCCTACCGGGAGCTGCTGCGCCGCCATGCCGAGTGGCGCGGCCGGGTGGTGCACGTCGCGTTCGCCTACCCCTCCCGCCACGACCTGCCGGAGTACCGCGAGTACACCGCGGCGGTGCAGCGGGTGGCGCGGGAAATCGAGGACGAGTTCGGGACGGCCGACTGGTCGCCGCTGATCCTCCATGTCGAGGACGACTTCCCGCGGTCGCTGGCGGCCTACCGGATCGCGGACGTGGCGCTGGTCAACCCGATCCGGGACGGGATGAACCTGGTGGCCAAGGAGATCCCGGTGGCCTCCGAGAACGGCTGCGCGCTGGTGCTGAGCCGGGAGGCGGGCGCCTTCGCGGAGCTGGGCGGGGAAGCCGTCCCGGTCAATCCCTTCGATGTGGACATGACGGCCGAGGCGCTGCGGGAGGCGCTGGAGATGCCGGACGACGAGCGGGCCGAGCGGAGCAAGCGGCTCGCCGCGGCGGCGGTGGCCCTGCCGCCGCAGAAGTGGTTCCTGGACCAGTTGGAGGCGCTGCGGCATGAATGACGGCACGGAGGACGGCGTGAGCACGAACGACGGGGTGCGGAAGGCGGCCGAGCTGCTCGGCGCGGAGCCGTCGCGCGCGGTGGCGGCGGTGGACTTCGACGGGACGCTGGCGCCGATCGTGCCGCGCCCGGAGGACGCCCGCGGCGACGCGGCGGCGGTCGCCGCGCTGGGCCGGCTCGGCGAACGGATCGGCACGGTGGCGGTGGTGACGGGCCGTCCGGCGGAACTGGCCGTGGAGTACGGCGGGTTCGCGGAGGTGCCCGGGCTGGAGCGGATGGTGGTGCTGGGCCACTACGGCGCGGAGCGGTGGGACGCGGCGGCGGGCCGCGTCGAGCCGGTCGGCGAGGCGGTGCCGGCCGGGCGACTGGCCGAGCTGCGGGCGGGGCTGGAGCGGCTGACGGCCGATCGGGAGCAGGCACCGGAGGGCGTCCGGCTGGAGGACAAGGGCCGGGCGCTGGCGGTGCACGTCCGGGAGACGGACGACCCGGTGCGGGCGCTGGCGCTGCTGGACGGGCCGGTGCGGGCGCTGGCGCGCGAGGTGGGGATGGTGGTGGAGCCGGGCCGGATGGTCCTGGAGGTGCGTCCGGCGGGTGTGGACAAGGGCGCGGCGCTGGCGTCGCTGTGCGGGGCCGCGGGGACGCCGGTGCTCTACGCGGGGGACGACCTCGGGGACGTGCCGGCGTTCCGGGAGGTGCGCAGGCGGGGCGGGTTCCTGGTGTACGTGGCGGCGGAGACCGGGGAGGCGCCGGTGAAGGCGCTGGCCGCGATGGCCGACGTGATCGTCGACGGGGTGCCCGGCCTCGCGGAGTTCCTGTCCGCGGTCGCCGACCAGCTCGCCTGAGCGCCCTGTCCGCCGCCCGGTCAGCCGTGCAGGTGCCGGCGGCGGGCCTCGCGGACCCGGCGGAGCCGGTTGACCAGGACCGGCGCGTGGGCCAGCGCCTCCTCGCGGTCGAGCAGGGCGTTGAGGACCTGGAAGTAGCGCGTCGGGGACATGCCCAGCTCCTCGCGTATCGCGCGCTCCTTGGCGCCGGGACCGCGGAACGTCCGCCCCTCCAGCGCGAGCACCGCCCGCTCCCGGTCCGTCAGCATTTACGTGTCCGTCTCGGACTGCTTCGCCGCGGCTATCGCCGCCCTGAGCCGCTCCACGACCGCCGCCGGCCCGTTGCCGCCGCCGACGGCCGCGGTGAGCGCCTTGCCGGTGCCGTTCTGCAGCACCGACTCCACGTCGGACCAGCCGGTGGCGCCCTCGGGGTAGGCGGTGACGGAGCCGCGCAGCGCGTCCAGCCACGGGGTGAGGTCGCCGCCGCGCTCGGCGGTGACGGTGTCGCGGCCCTGGCCGGTGGTGGGCAGCAGGCCCTCGCCGGCGTCGGTGAACGCGGCCTGCTGCTCGGGCGCGTAGAGGAAGTCGAGGAACTGCTTGACGGCGTCCTGGTTGCCGTTCTTCTTGAACGCCACCATCCAGTCGCTGGTGGTGAGGGCGGACGTCTGGGCGCCGGTGCGGCCGGGCATCTGCGCGGTGGCGTACTGCAGGGCCGCCCCCTTGCCCGTGCTCGCCGCGGTGAGGCGCCGCACCAGCGAGGGGTCGGCGCTCATCATGCCGACCTTGCCGGCGAGGAAGCGGGACTCCAGGGCCTCCTCGTTGACGCCGGACGGGTTCTGGCTGCCCGTCAGCCCGCCGGTGACGAGGTTCTTCTGCACCCAGGCGAGCGCGCCGGACTCCCTGCTGCCGCCGAGGGCGAGCTGCCCGTCGCCGTCGGTGAGGGAGGCACCGCTGCCGAGCATCCACTGGGTGGCCTCGGCGAGGGCGCCGCTCTGCGCGCTGCCGGCCGTGGTGCCGGTGGCCAGCGCCATGCCGTAGGGGGTGTCGGTGCCGGACCGCTTGAGCTTCTCGGCGGCGTCCTTCAGCTCGCCCCAGGTGGCGGGGGCGCTCTCGATGCCGGCCTTGCGGAACAGGTCCTTGTTGTAGACCAGCAGGTGGGGGCGGGCGCCGAAGGGGATGCCGTACTGCACGCCGCTGATCGAACCGGCCTGCCGCAGCGTGCTGTTGAGGTCGCCGCGGACGGTGCCGGAGAGCACGTCCTGCGCGCGGAGGAGCTGGCCGCTGGAGGCGAGCGAGGCGTAGGAGTCGGAGAGCAGCAGATCCGGCACCTGGTTGTTCTTCACCATGACCGACACCTGGGAGTCGATCTGGGACCAGGGGATGAGCTGGACGTCGACGCCGATGCCGGGGTGGTCGTGCTCGAACTGCCCGATGACGGTGGACCAGTAGTGCTTGGTGGAGGCCGCGCCGGTGCCGCCGTAGTCGGCCGCGATCAGGCGCAGGGTGACCGGGCCGCCGGTGCTGGCGGTGCTGGTGGGGGCCGCGTCGCTGCTGGTCGTGGAGGTGCCGCCGGAGGGGGCGGGGCTGCCGCAGCCGCCGAGTGCGAGGGCGCCGACGAGGGTTCCGGCCGCCACGGCGCCGCCCAGGGCGCGCCCCGGTCCTGCCCCGTGTGTGCCTCGCCGTCTCATCGTTCCCCTCAGCGTTCCCTTCCGTCCCCGCTGCCGTCGCTCCGCGGTCGGCCCTCCGCGGTCGGCTCGTTCCGCGGCAGGCTACCGGATCTGACGAGGGATCGAGTCGGACCAGTCACCTATGTCGGACATATGACACGCGAGTTTCACAGGGTTCACAGCGTGCGGGCCGTGTGGCTCCTCTCACGCGGTGATGACGCGCACCCCGGCATCGGTGAACTCGGCCACCGCGGCCTCGTCCACGCCGGAGTCGGTGACCAGGACGTCGATGCGGTCCGGGCCGCAGATGCGGGCGAAGGCGCGGCGCCCCACCTTGCTGGAGTCGGCGACCACCACCACCTGGTCGGCGCGCTCGGCGAGCAGCCGGTTGGTGCTGGCCTCGCCCTCGTGGTGGGCGCTGGCGCCGGTGGCCGGCTCGATGCCGTCGACGCCGAGGACGGCGATGTCCAGCGTCAACTCCCCCAGCACGCCTGCCGCCAGGGGCCCGATGAGCTCGTAGGACTGCGGCCGGGCCACCCCGCCGGTGACGACGATCTTCACATGGGGCCGCACCGCCAGCTCGTTGGCGATGTTGAGCGCATTGGTGACCACGGTGAAGGCGGAGCGCTTCTCGCCCTGCGGCGGGTCGGAGCGGACGGCGAGGGCGCGCGCCACCTCGGTGGTCGTGGTGCCGCCGTTGAGGCCCACCACCGAGCCGGGGGTGACCAGTTCGGCGGCGGCCTGGGCGATCAGCTGCTTCTGGGTGGCGTGCCGGGCGGTCTTGTAGCGCAGCGGAAGGTCGTAGGAGACGTTGTGGGCGACCGCGCCGCCGCGGGTGCGGGTCAGCATCTGCTGCTTGGCGAGCTGGTCCAGGTCCCGGCGGATGGTGGCGGCCGACACATCGAGCCGCTCGGCGGTCTCCTCGACCTCCAGCCGCCCGTCCTCGGCGAGCAGCTCCAGCAGCGCGTTCCAACGCTCGTAACGGGACACCCGCGTCACCCCTCTGATCGGTCCGCCGGTTCGCACGTTCGCTTGTTCGCAGACTCTACGCAGAAACGCGCGACTTCCGGTTCCTCCGGCCGAAGCCTTGCACACCAGGCCAGCGACCGGGGCCCGGGGCCTCTAACGAGTGGCCCTCTTGCTGGTTTGTGCTCACAAGTGCTATCAATCAAGCACAATCACACAGCTCTATTCTGACCCGTCCCCTGCCCGCGACGCCAGGAGAGAACGATGCCCAGCAGCAGTTCCTCGCTCACATCCCAGGAGATCGACTCCCAGCCGCAGTGCTGGCGACGCGCGGCCGAGACCGCGACCGCCGGCCCGGCCGGGACCGGCGAACTCGCCGCGCTCCCCGAGCCCGGCGAGCGCGTCGCCGTCATCGGCTGCGGCACCTCCTGGTTCATCGGCCAGTCCTACGCGGTGCTGCGCGAGCGCGCCGGCCAGGGCGAGACCGACGCCTTCACGCCGACCGAGTTCCCGGCCGGCCGCACCTACGACCGCGTCGTCGCGCTCTGCCGCTCCGGCACCACGACCGAGGTGCTGGAGCTGCTCAACCGGCTCCGCGCCGAGCGCAGCGGCTCCCGTCCGCGCGTCACGGCGGTCACCGCCGACCCCAAGACGCCGATCATGGACGCCGTCGATGACATCCTTGTCCTGGACTACGCCGACGAGCAGTCCGTCGTCCAGACCCGCTACGCCACCACCCAACTCGCCCTGCTCCGCGCGCACCTGGGCGACGCGGACGGGGTGGCCCGCGCGGCCGCGTCCGCCGAGGCCGCGCTGCGCGAGGAGCTGCCGGCGGCGGCGCTCGCGGCGGAGCAGTTCACCTTCCTCGGCGCCGGCTGGACGATCGGGCTCGCGCAGGAGGCCGCGCTGAAGATGCGCGAGGCCGCCGGCGCGTGGACCGAGGCGTACCCGGCGATGGAGTACCGCCACGGCCCGATCAGCATCACCGGTCCGGGCCGGGTCTCCTGGGCGCTCGGCGCGGTCCCGGAGGGGCTGCGGGAGCAGGTCGCCGAGACCGGCGGCACGCTGATCGCGGACTCCGAGGCGGGCGGGCTGGAGCCGATGGCGGACCTGGTCCGGATCCAGCGGCTCGCGGTGGCGCTGGCGGAGGGGAAGGGCTACAACCCGGACTCGCCGCGCAACCTGACCCGGTCGGTCGTGCTGAAGTAGTCGCCGCGGGAACGTCCACCGCGGCCGCGGTGGACTAGACCTTTATGGACGGCTCGGCGAGACTGTGCGGCGAAGGCTCGCCGCACGCCGTTTGACGGAGGATCGGAAACACCCTTGAAGCACGTCATAGCCCTCGACGTCGGGGGAACCGGGATGAAGGCCGCCCTGGTCGCGGCCGACGGCACCCTGCTCCACGAGGCCCGCCGTCCCACCGGGCGCGAGCGCGGCCCCGACGCCGTCGTCGAGGCCGTCCTCGACTTCGCCGCCGATCTGCGCGCCGAGGGCGAGAAGCGCTTCGGCGTGCCCGCGGTCGCCGCCGGCGTCGCCGTCCCCGGCGTCGTCGACGAGAAGAACGGCGTCGCCGTCTACGCCTCCAACCTCGGCTGGGACCGCGTCCCCTTCCGCGACCTGCTCGGCCACCGCCTCGGCGGCGAGGGCGGCGTCCCCGTCGCCCTCGGCCACGACGTGCGCTGCGGCGGGCTCGCGGAGGGGCGGATCGGCGCCGCCCGCGGCATCGAGCGGTACTTCTTCCTCGCCCTCGGCACCGGCATCGCCGGGGCCATCGGCATCGAGGGCCGGATCGAGTCCGGGGCCAACGGCGCCTCCGGCGAGATCGGGCACATCCAGATCCGCCCCAACGGCCCGCAGTGCGGCTGCGGCGCGCTCGGCTGCCTGGAGTCCGTCGCCTCCGCCTCGGCCGTCGCCCGCGCCTGGTCGGCCTCGGGCGGCGGCCCCGGCGCGAGCGCCGCCGACGCGGCCCGCGCGGTCGAGGCCGGCGACCCCGATGCGGCAGCCGTGTGGCAGTACATGGTGGATGCGCTCGCCGACGGCATCGTCACCGGCCTGCGGCTGCTCGACCCGAGTACCTTCGTGATCGGCGGCGGCCTCGCCGAGGCCGGCGACACCCTGTTCGAACCGCTCCGGCGGGCCGTCGCCGAACGGGCCCGGTTCCAGGCGCCCCCGGCGCTGGTCCCGGCGCGGCTGGGCGACACCGCCGGATGCCTCGGCGCCGGACTCCTCGCCTGGGACCTGCACGGCGCAGGCCACTAGCGGGGGACCCCTGACGGACCACCAGAAAGGTTTGGCTGCCCGATATGACCGCGGACCGCAGTCTGCTGCTGAGGGGTGCCCGGGTCGTGCGGCCCGGCCGCGTCTCGACCGAACCCCTGCTCGTCGAGAACGGCCTGCTCGCACCCGCCCCCGCCGGCACACCCGACGGCCTTGAGGCAGTCGACCTGACCGGGCGCTGGATCGTGCCCGGGTTCGTCGACCTCCACACCCACGGCGGCGGCGGCACCAGCTACTCCACCACCGACCCGGACGAGGCGCGCACCGCCGTCGCCCTGCACCGCGCGCACGGCACCACGACAACGATGGCGTCCCTGGTCACCGGCGAGCTCGACGACCTCGTCCGGCAGGCCGCGATGCTCTCGGAGCTGGTGGAGGACGGCGAACTGGCCGGCGTCCACTTCGAGGGCCCGTTCATCTCCCAGCACCGCTGCGGCGCCCACAACCCCGACCTGCTGCGCGACCCCGACCCAGCGGACGTCCGCAAGCTCGTCGAGGGCGCCCGCGGCGCGGCCCGGATGATGACGCTCGCCCCCGAGCTCGCGGGCGGCATGGAGTCCGTCCGGCTGCTCGCCGACAACGGCGTCATCGCCGCCGTCGGCCACACCGACAGCGACTACGACGCCGCGCTCGCCGCCGTCGACGCCGGCGCCACGGTCGCCACCCACCTCTTCAACGCCATGCCCGGCCTGCACCACCGCGCCCCCGGCCCGATCGCCGCGCTGCTGGAGGACGAGCGGGTCACCGTCGAGCTGATCACCGACGGCATCCACCTCCACCCGGCCGTCGTCGACCTGGTGTGGCGCTCGACCGGCTCCCCCGGGCGGATCGCCTACATCACCGACGCGATGGCCGCGGCCGGCATGAGCGACGGCAAGTACATGCTCGGCCCGATGGAGGTCAACGTCGAGGACGGCGTCGCCCGCCTCGTCCAGGGCGGCTCCATCGCCGGCTCCACGCTGACGCTGGACACCGCGCTGAAGCGGGCCGTCCAGGTCAACGAGATCCCCATCGAGCAGGCCGTGGTGCCGCTCAGCCTGGTGCCGGCCCGGCTCCTCGGCCTCGACGGCGACCTGGGCACGCTGGAGGACGGCAAGCGCGCCGACCTCGTCGTCCTCGACGACGACCTGGAGGTCGTCGCCGTGATGCGCGGCGGCAGTTGGGTGCACGGCGCCCCGTGATCGTCACCGTCACCCCCAACACCGCGCTGGACATCACCTACCGGCTCGCCGGCGACGGCCCGCTGCGGCTGCACACCACCAACCGGGCCGCCGCGGTCACCGCCCGGGCCGGCGGCAAGGGCCTCAACGTGGCCCGGATCGCCGCCGCGCTCGGGCACCGGGTGGTCGCCACCGGCCTCGTCGGCGGCGCCGTCGGCGAGGAGCTGCGCGCCGAACTGGCCGCCTCCGCGCCGACGGTGGACGACGCGCTCCACCCGGTGGCCGGCGCCACCCGGCGCACCGTCACCCTGGTCGACGGCAGCGGCGACGCCACCATCGTCAACGAGCCCGGCCCGCAGGTCTCCGCCGCGGAGTGGGCCGCCTTCCGGGCGCACGTCCGGGAGTTGGCCTCCCGCCCGGGCGTCCGGGCCGTCGCGCTCTGCGGCTCGCTGCCGCCCGGAGCGCCCGCCGACGGCTACGCCGAGCTCGTCGCCGACGCCCGCGCCGCCGGCGTCCCCGTGCTGCTGGACGCCTCCGGCGAGGCGCTCGCCCGCGGCCTGGCGGCCCGCCCCGACCTGGTCAAGCCCAACGCCGACGAACTGGGCCAACTCGCCGGGCTGGACGGTCCGGTGGACGGTCCCGAGGCCGCCGTCGCCGCCGCCCGGGCGCTGCCCGCGGGCGCGGTCGTCGCCTCCCTCGGCGCGGACGGACTCGTCGCCGTGGCCGGCGACGCGCCCGCGATCCATGTGCCCGCCCCGGAGCGGATCGCGGGCAACCCCATCGGAGCCGGCGACAGCGCGGTCGCCGGCCTGCTCACCGGCCTCGTCGAGGGTCTCGACTGGGAGCGGCGGCTGCGTCGCGCGGTCGCGCTCTCGGCGGCGACCGTCGCCGCCCCGGTGGCGGGCGACTACGACCGGGGCGTGTACGAGCGTTTGACGGCGCGGCTGGCGATATCCGCCGCGCCCTGGGAAAGGACTGCCGAACATGGCACTGGTGACGACCGGCGAACTGGTCTCCGAGGCGGCTGAGGCGGGACGCGGTGTCGCCGCGTTCAACGTCATCACCCTTGAGCACGCCGAGGCGATAGCGGCGGGCGCGGAGGCGGCCGGGCTCCCGGCGATCCTGCAGATCAGCCAGAACGCGGTGAAGTACCACGGCGGCCGGCTGGGCCCGATCGCCGCCGCGTCGGCGGCCGTCGCCCGCGACTCCTCGGCGCGGCTCTCGCTGCACCTGGACCACGTCGAGGACGAGGCGCTGCTGCACGCGGCGCCCGAGCACGGCTTCTCCTCGGCGATGTTCGACGCCTCCAAGCTGGCCTACGCGGACAACGTGGCGGCGACGGCGGAGGCGGCGGCGTTCGCGCACCGCCACGGGATGTGGCTGGAGGCGGAGTTGGGCCGGGTCGGCGGCAAGGAGGGCGACGGCCCCGCCGACGCGCACGCGCCGGGGGCGCGGACGGATCCGGACGAGGCGGTGGCGTACGTCGCCGCGACGGGTGTGGACGCGCTGGCGGTGGCGGTCGGCAGCAGCCACGCGATGACCTCGCGGTCGGCGTCGCTGGACCACGAGCTGATCGCGCGGCTGGCGGCGGCGGTGCCGGTGCCGCTGGTGCTGCACGGGTCGTCGGGGGTGCCGGACGAGGTGCTGGCGGCGGGGGTGCGGGCCGGGATGGTGAAGATCAACATCGGTACGGCGCTGAATGTGGCGTTCACGGGGGCGGTGCGGGGGGTGTTGGACGGGGACGCGGGCTTGGTGGACCCGCGCAAGTACCTGAAGCCGGCGCGTGCCGCGACGGCGGACGTCATCGCCCACCTGGCCAAGGTCGCGCACTAGCCGGCGGGGGCGCCGGGGCCGCTGTCCGCCGCCCCTCCGCCCCGGCACCCCGGCACGCCGGCACCCCGCCCGGGGTCGGCGCGGTGAAGGCGCCGTCGGCTGCTCGCGGGGATGCCTACGTACCGTCATGTGACCGGGATCACACGGTAATTAGTGGGCGGGCCCGCCCTCCGCTCCCCCAAGGGTGCGCACGCGCCGCTGAAGGGTGCGCGGGCCGTCCGAAGGGCCGGCGCGAAGGGAGGGGGCCGACTGCCGGGGCTCAGGCCCGAGGCCGCCCGCACACGGCGTTCCGGCGGCTCCGCGCCCGCCTTTACATCCCTCATGGCGCAGGCCACAGTGCCAGCACCGACTACCGGGGGTGTGCAGCCGTGTGGGGTCTCCTTCGCTACAGCATGCGAGTCGCGCCGGGGGCGACCGCCGTCAATCTGCTCTGGTCGGTGGTGACCACCGCCGCCCAGACCGGGGTGCTGGTCGCCACCGGCCGCCTCGTGGGGGCGCTGCCGGACGCCGTCCGGCACGGGTGGACGGCCCGCGTCACCGCCGATCTCGCCGTCCTCGTCGCGCTCTTCACCGTCTCGCAGGTCGTCCCCGTCCTGTGGGAGCACGGCCGCTACCACCTGAAGAACGTCGTCAAGACCGCCGTCTCCGCCGACGTCTCCGACCGGATGCTCGCCCCCGCCGGCGTCGCCCACCTCGAGGACCCCGCCGTCCAGGACGAGTACACCCGCGCCGCCGGCTTCATCGGCTACACCATCCGCGACGGCGCCAACCAGGCGCAGCGGATGCTGCAGAACCGCCTCTCCGCGCTCGCCGCCGCCGCCCTGATCGGCGTCCTCTTCCACTGGTGGCTCGCCGTCCTCGCCCTCGCCGCGCTGTGGGCCACCGAGAGCTACCACGCCCGGATCCTCTACCGGGAGGACGACACCTGGCACGGCGAGTCCGAGCACCACCGCGACGCCGAGTACCACTTCGGGCTCGGCATGGGCCCCGCCGCCAAGGAGCTCCGCGTCTTCGGCCTCGGCCGCTGGCTCACCGACCGCTACGACGACCGCTGGACCACCGCCTCCGCCCCGATGAACGCCGTCCGCCGGGCCACCGCCGCCCGCGGCGCGCTCGTCTCCACCTGCGGGCTCGCCGTCTTCGGCGCCGCCATCTGGTTCACCGCCGCGGCCGCCGCCGACGGCGCGCTCCCGCTCGCCGCCACCACCTCCGTCGTCGGCGCGCTGCTCCGGCTCGCCACCGACGTCAGCGGCTACGTCGTCTCCGTCACCCGACGCGGCAGCGTCTGCCTGCGCGCCCTGCGGCGCCTCCCCGGGATGATCGCCGAGCGCGCCCCCGAGCGCGGCGGCACCGCCGCGCTCCCGGACGGCGCCCCGCACCACGAGATCCGCTTCGAGAAGGTCTCCTTCCGCTACCCCGGGCAGCGGCGCGACATCCTCCGCGACCTCGACCTGACGATCCGCGCCGGCGAGGCCCTCGCCCTGGTCGGCGTCAACGGCGCCGGGAAGTCCACCCTCGTCAAGCTGCTGACGGCCGCTCATCTGCCCACCTCCGGACGGATCCTGGTGGACGGCGTCTCCCTCGCCGACCTCTCCCCGCAGGCGCGCGCCGCCTGGCAGCGCCGCGCCTCCACCATCACCCAGGACTTCCTGCGGCTGCCGCTCAGCGCCGCCGAGAACGTCGCCCTGCGCGAGGTCGGCGGCGACCCCGCGGACCGCGCCGCCCTGGACGACGCCGCCGAGCGGGCCGGCGCCGCCGACCTCGTCGCCCGCCTCCCGCACGGCTGGGACACCGTCCTCGACAAGGCCCACGCGAACGGCACCGACCTCTCCGGCGGCGAGTGGCAGCGCATCGCCCTCGCCCGCGCCCTGCACGCCACCGCGCACAGCTCCGGGGTGCTGATCCTGGACGAGCCCGCCGCCGCGCTGGACGTCCGCGCCGAGGCGGCCCTCGTCGAGCGCTACCTCGAACTCACCTCCCGCGTCACCTCGCTGATCATCTCGCACCGCTTCTCGGTCGTCCGGGACGCCGACCGCATCGTCGTCCTGGAGGGCGGCCGCGTCACCGAGCACGGCACCCACGCCCAACTCCTCGCCACCGACGGGAAGTACGCCACCATGTTCCGCACCCAGGCCGATCGGTACGCGGCATGAACCGGGCCTCCCGCTCCCGGCGCGCGCTCCGCGCCCTCGCCCTGTGGCCGGAGACGGCCCTGCGCGCCGCCCCCGGCCACACCGCGCTGCTCGCCGTCTGCGTCACCGTGCAGGCCGTCGCCGCGCCCGCGCAGTCCTTCGGGCTGGCCCGGCTGCTGGACGGCGTCACCGCGCACGACCGCCCGCGCATCAGCGTCGGCGCCGCCGTGATCGTCGCCGCGCTGCTCGGGGTCGCCGTCGTCAACGCCTTCTCGCTGCTGCTGGAGTCCGGCCTCTACGACCGGCTGCACGGCCATGTCCACCGCGAGCTGCTGCGCGTCAACAGCCTCGTCCCCGGCATCGAGCACCACGAGGACCCGGCCGTCGCCGACCGGCTCTCCCAAGTCCGCGACGACGTCGAGGACATGGCGCACTCCGCGCTCTACCTGATGGCGCCGATCGCCACCGCCGTCTCCACCGTCACCTCCCTCGGCCTGCTCGCCTCCGTCCACCCGCTGCTGCTGCTCGTCCCGCTCTTCGGCCTCGCCCGGATGTGGGCGGCCACCCGCGCCGCCCGGCTGCGGCAGCGGTCCGTCGAGGAGGGCGCCGCCCGCGGACGCGTCCACCGCGAGCTGGTGCGCACCGCCGCCGACCCGGCGCACGGCATCGAGCTGCGGGTCTTCGCGCTCCGCCCGTTCCTGCTGCGCCGCATGGAGCGGCTCGCGGCCGAGCTCAACGGGATGCAGCGCACCGCCTTCCGCCGCGGCGGGCGGGCCGAGGCGCTCACCGTCCTCGCCTTCGGCCTGCTCTACGCCGCCTCGGTGGTCTTCGCCGTCGCCCTCGCCCGCGAGGGCCGCATCACCCTCGGGCAGGTCGCCCTGGTCGTCACGCTCACGCCCGCCGTCCAGGGCATCGTCGCCTCCCTCGCCAACAGCATGAGCACCGCGGGGAACATGGCCCGCGTCTTCGGCCGCTACCGCTGGCTGCGCGACTACGCCGAGGACGCCGCGCGCCGCGCCCCCACCGGGCCCGCGCCGACCCGCCTCGCCGAGGGCATCGCGCTGCGCGGCGTCGGCTTCCGCTACCCCTCCGCCGACCGGCCCGCGCTCTCCGGCATCGACCTGGACCTGCCGGCCGGCGCCACCGTCGCCCTGGTCGGCGAGAACGGCGCCGGCAAGTCCACCCTCGTCAAGCTGCTGGCCAAGCTCTACTCCCCCACCTCCGGGACGATCACCGCGGACGGCGCCGACCTCGCCGCCGTCGCCCCGGACGCCTGGCGGGCCCGGCTCTCCGCCGGCTTCCAGGACTTCACCCGCTTCGAGTTCACCGCCGGCGAGACCATCGGCGTCGGCGACCTGCCCCGGCTCGGCGACGAGCCCGCGCTGCGCGGCGCCGCCGCCCGCGCCGACGCCGGCCCGCTGCTGGAGCGGCTGCCGGACGGCCTCGCCCAGCGCCTCGGCAAGCGCTTCAAGGACGGCGCCGACCTCTCCGGCGGGCAGTGGCAACGCCTCGCCCTGGCCCGGGCGTTCCTCCGGGAGGGCCCGCTGCTCCTGCTGCTGGACGAGCCCACCGCGGCGCTCGACCCGGAGGCGGAGCACGCCCTCTTCGCGCGGTTCGCGGACGCCTCGCGCGCGGCGGCGCGCCGCACGGGCGGCATCACGCTGCTGGTGTCGCACCGCTTCTCCACGGTGCGGACGGCCGATCTGATCGTCGTCATGGAGGGCGGGCGGATCACCGAGCGGGGCAGCCACGAGGAGCTGGTGGCGGCGGGCGGCCGCTACGCGGAGCTGTTCGAACTCCAGGCCCGCGCCTACCGCTAAGCCCGCTCAGGCGCGGGGCCGCCGGGGGACGGACGCTGACGCCGCGGGTCCGCCCTGCCCACTCGCGCCGTTCCCCGCGCCCCTCGCGGGACCGCAGCGCCTAACCTGCCGGTATGTCCACGACTGCCGCGGGCACCGCCCCGTGCCTCTCGTTCCTCACCGACTTCGGCCTCCAGGACGTCTTCGTCGCCGCCTGCCACGGCGTGATGGCGACCCTCGCCCCGCACTCCCGGATCATCGACGTCACCCATCTGGTGCCGCCCGGCGACATCCGGCAGGGCGCCGCGCTGCTGGCGCAGGCGCTGCCCCATCTGCCGCCGGCGGGCGTCCATGTGGCGGTCGTCGACCCGGGGGTGGGGACGTCCCGCCGCGCGATCGCGGTGTCCACGGAATCCGGACACCGCCTCGTCGGGCCCGACAACGGCCTGCTGCTGCCGGCCGCCGACGCGCTCGGCGGCGTCGCGGAGGCCCGCGAGCTGAGCAACGCGGCCCTGCACCGCCACCCGGTCTCCCGCACCTTCCACGGCCGGGACGTCTTCTCCCCGGTGGCGGCGCGGCTCGCGGTCGGCACCCCGTTCGCCGAGGTCGGCCCGGAGCTGGACGCGGCGGCGCTGGTGCGGCTCCCGGAGCCGCGGCTGGCGCTGCTGCCGGGCGGCGCCGCCGAAACGGAGATCGTCACGGTGGACCGCTTCGGCAACCTGCAGACCGGCCTGGACGCGGCCCTGTTGGACCGCCTCGGCCTGGTGCCCGGCCCCGGCGCGCGGGTGCGGGTGGGGGCGGCGGGCGCGCCGGACGGCGGCGGGGAGGTCCCGCTCGCCACCACGTTCGGGGACGTGCCCGTCGGCGGGGCCGTCGCCTACCTGGACTCCTCGGGCCTGCTCACCCTCGCCGTCAACGGCGGCAGCGCGGCCGCCCGCTTCGGTCTGGGCGCGGGCGAGGTGCTGCGGGTGAGTGGCTGCGGGTGAGTGGCGCGGACAACAGCTGATCGTTATCCGGCCGTGACCGCCGCGTCGCACGCGGCGGTGCGGTTCACCAGCCGGAGGCATCGCCCTGAAGCTGCCCCTGGGCCAGCTTCATCTGGTCGATGTTGTAGGTGCAGACCTCGCCGGCGTCGCACTTCATCTGGATGGTGTGCCGGCCGGGGCTCAGCTGGATGTACGAGTAGGTGGTCTGCCAGTTCTCCCAGCTCGGCTTGGCGCCGCCGAACACCTTGAGCGCCATGGTGTTCGTCTTCTTGCCGTCGATGTATATCGACGCCGACGCCTTGTCCTTGGCGTCGCCGTCGCCGCCGTTGGCGTACCGCACGAAGAGGGTGTACTGCCCGGCGGTGGCCGTGTTGACCTGCCAGCCCGCGGTGGCGCCGACCGTCCCCATGCCCTGCACGAACTGGCCGCCGGGGCTGAGCGCGCCCTTGTGGTTGCCGGCCAGCGAGGCGCCGCCGGAGAGCTGCAGCTTGGTGGCGTCCGTCGACTGGGAGCCGGACTTGGGCTTCCCGGTCGGCTTCTTCGCCGGGGCGTGCGTGCCGGACTGCGCCTTGGCGGTGGGCGAGGACCCGGCTTTCGCCTTCCCGTCGCCGCCGCTGCCGGGCAGTATCGCGATGACCACCCCCGCGACCACCGCGAGGATCACACCGGCGCCCGCGACGAGCAGCCCCTTGCTGGGCCCGCCACCGCCGCCGCCGTGGTGCCCGCCGGTCTCCTCCGGCGGGACGTAGCGGGGCGGGGGCATCTGCTGCTGGTACGCGGGCCCCTGCTCCGGGTAGGCCGCCGGGGGCGCCGGCTGCTGCTGGTAGCCGGCCGGGTGGCGGCCGACCTGGGTGGCCTGCGTGTAGGAGGTCCGCGGGACCCCCGGGGCCGCGGCGCCGGGCGCCGCCTCGACACCGGCGCCGTACGTGGCGCCCGCGTCATAGCTGCCCCCTGCTGCCCCGGCCTCGCCGCCGTCAGGGCGGTAGAGGTAGGCGAACGGGTCGTCCTGCTCGTCGGGCAGGCCGTTGGTGCCGGCCGTCATCGCGGTCGTCAACTCCCAACTCCGGCGGGTACAGATGGCCGCCTGGCACCCTACCTCTCCGAGCCAGGGCCGAATGCCGCCTGCGTCCGGTCCGTTATCTTCGCCACAGGACCGTCCGTATTTTTCCGGACACCGTTCATCTCGTCTTTAGCCCGGGTACCCGGGCCGATACCGGCCCCGCCGGCCCCGCGGAGCGCCGGCCCGGCCCTCAGCCGCGACGGGAGCGGGCCCGGCCGCGCTTCTGACGGTACATCCGCTGATCAGCCGTCTGGAGCAGCTGATCGGCCGTCATACCCGCCGCCGCCCAGCCGATTCCGAAGCTGACGCCGACCCGCACCGACACCCCCGTGGCGCCCTCCAGGAGGATCGGCGCGGTCACCGCCTGCTCCAGCCGCGCCGCCAGGTCCGCGGCCTCCTCCTCGACCACATGGTCGGCGAGGACCACGAACTCGTCGCCGCCCAGCCGGGCGACGGTGTCGCCGACCCGCACCGCCTGCTGCAGCCTGCGGGCCACCTCCACCAGCACCGCGTCGCCGGCATGGTGCCCATAACGGTCGTTGATGGGCTTGAATCCGTCGAGATCGCAGAAGATGACGGCCACCGAGCGATCGTTTCCGCTCGGGACCGCGCCCCCCAGCGACAGCGGGGAGAGATGCGGCAGCTGCGGGAGCATCCGCTCCAGACGGGCCCGCAGCTCGGCCGCGTTGGGCAGCCCGGTGAGCGAGTCGTGGCTGGCGCGGTGCACCAGCGCCTCCTCCTCGCGGCGCCGCTCGTCGATGTCCTCGACGTGGGTGAGCAGGTAGTGCGGCCCCTCGCCGGTGTCCACCAGCACCGAGTTGCGCAGGCACACCCAGATGTAGGTGCCGTCCCGGCGGGAGAGCCGCACCTCGGCGAGCCCGCCGCCCGGCGGGGCGTCCAACAGCGTCTGCAGGTCCTCGGGATGGACGAGGTCGCTGAACGCGAAGCGACGCAGAGCGGTCGCACTCCTCCCCAGCATCCGGCACAACGCGTCATTGGCGCGCAGCAGTTTGCCAATGCGTTCACCGGGATAGAGCTCGGTCATCGCCATCCCGCTCGGCGCGTACTCGAACGCCTGCCGGAAGCTCTCCTCGCTGGCCCTCAGTGCCTTCTGCTCGCGCTCCAGCCGGGCCATCGCCCGCTGCATGCCGAGCCGGAGGTTGGCGTTGGTGAGGGCTATCGCCGCGTGCAGCGCGTACAGCTCCATGCTCTCCCGCACCCACGCCCCGGGCCGCCTACCACTGCGCGGCCGGTCCACGGTGATCACGCCGAGCAGCTCCCGGGAGGCGGTGTGCATCGGCACCATCAGCACGTCGCCGGGCTGCCACTCGGTGGGGTCGGAGGAGACGGTGATGCCGGGGTTCGTCCAGCGCGGGACACCGTTGCCGAGGAACCGGCCGCCGCGCTCCTGGGGTATGAACCGCAGCGAGCCGAGCCGCTCGGCCCCGGCGAGCATCTGCTCCCAGGCGGCGCGCGGCGCGCTGGTGCCCAGGTAGCTGTCGCGCAGGTCCTCGGTGCCGGCCACCGCGGCGACCATCAGATCGCCGCCGGGGCGCACCAGGTGACACGCCGCCAGCTGGTAGTCGGTGCCGGCGACGACGCCCTCGGCGACCGCCTGAAGGGTGTCCGGCAGCGGCCGGTGCACATTGAGGTTGGCGACGGCGCCGTGCAGCGCGCGCAGCGAGGAGAGCCGGACGTAGGGGTCGGTGCCGCCGGCGGCGCGGCTCTCGAACCCGGCCCCGTTCTGCTGGGGCGCGCGGCGCGGCCCGCCGGACTGCTCCGGGACGAGCGGGGAGACAGGGGTGTCCATCGACGACGACATCACCGCGGACTCACCCTCCACTCCCGCCTCCGTCCCGCCACTGCGTGCCACCCGCGGCCGCAAGGGGCCTCCGCTCAAAGAATGCACCACTCGCGGCCGTTCGGTCACTCCCGGTGCCTGGCAGGACGCGCAATACCGATCCGAAACTTCCGGATTCGAGTCGTATGTCGTCCGGAATCTTTACCTTCTCTGGAACGCCGCTATCCTGGGTAATTCGCCCATGGCATATGCGAAGCCGTATCCGGTACTCCGGACCCATTCGCCCCTCGACCAAGGGCCGAGCCCCGACCCCTCCTCCGGACCCATGTGCCCGGGCCGCCGCGCGGCCTACAGTCGAGGGGTGCACAGCCAAGAAGGAGCGTTCGTGGAAGCCCGTTCCGATGCCGCGGAACCGCAGGCCGGCGTCGAGGAGTTCAAGGCCGCCCTGGCCCGCCTCGCCGGCGGAGTGACCCTCGTCACCGCCTTCGACCCGGACGACGGGCCGCGCGGCGAGGACGTCGGCATGACCGCCACCGCGTTCCTCTCCATCTCGCTGGAACCGCCGCTCGTCATGGTGAGCGTCCGCACCGGCTCCCGGATGGAGGACGTCCTGGACCGCCAGCCGTGCTGGGCCGTCTCGATCCTCTCCGACAGCCAGCGCCACATCGCCGGCCGCTTCGCGCTGCGCGGCCGCATCAGCGACCGGCTGCTCTTCGAGGACATCGCCTACTACCGCGGCGAGCACAGCGGCGCCCCCGTCCTCGGCGGCGCGCTCGCCTGGGTCGAGGCGCGCACCGAGCAGCGCATCGAGGCCGGCGACCACACCCTGTTCATCGGCCGGGTGCTCGCCGCCCGCACCCCGAGCGCGGACGGCAGGCCGCTCGCCTACTTCCGGGGCCGCTACCACCAGCTGGGCTGACGGCCCCCCGGCGCGTCACCGCTCGCCGCGTCAGCACTCCCGGCGTCACCGCTCGCGCGTCACCTCGCGCGTCACCACTCGCCGCGGCGGCCCTTCTTGACGTCGCCGCGCCGCTTCTTGTCCGTCAGCCGCCGCTCGTTGACGCCCCGGCTCTTCCGCGTCGGCCTGCGCCGCGGGGGCGGCGGCGCCACCGCCTCGTCCAGCAGCGCCTGCAGCCGGCTGAGCGCGGCCTGACGGTTGCGCCACTGCGAGCGGTGCTCGGCGGCGTGCACCGCCAGCACCCGGCCGTCCAGCAGCCGCGGCCCCAGACGGGCCAGCGCCCGGTCCCGCAGCGGCCCCTCCAGCACCCCGCTGGCCACCACGTCCCAGCGCGCCTCCACCGCCGAGTCGGTGGTGTTGACGTGCTGCCCGCCCGGCCCCGAGGCACGCGAGAACCGCCACACCACCTCGGCCTCCGGCACCGCGGGACGGGTGGCGGGGCGCGGCGGCGCGGCCGCTCGGCGGGCTGCGGGACGCGACGGGTTCATGCCTCCATCATCGGAGGCGCCGCCCCGTTCCGTCACCCCGGTTTCCGCCGGGCGCTCAGACCCTCGGCCCGAGAACCGGACCGCCGGTCGGACCGCGCGTCGGGCAACCCGTGGGGCAACCCGTCGGGCAACCGTCCCTGATGGAGGGTCAGAGTCCGTTTCCTGACGATCCTTCGGAGATGACGGGTCCATCACGATCTGCGCACGGAATCGAACGCACCGTTGAACACCCAGGACAATGCTGTCCCATGGCCACAGTCCACCAATTCACCTACGGCCCGGTGACCCCTGTACTCGCGTATCTGATGTCCTGTCTCGGCTGCCACCTCGGCCTTCTGGCGATGACGAGGGCCCGCGCCGTCGGCCGCAGCAGCGTCGGCTGGCTCTCGCTCGCGGCGGTGGCAATCGGCGGGACCGGCATCTGGGTCATGCACTTCATCGCCATGCTCGGCTTCAGCATCTCCGGGCGCCGGATCGCCTTCAACCTGCCCCTCACCCTGCTCAGCGCCGTCATCGGGATGGTCTTCGTCGGCCTCGGCCTGGCCATCGTGCTTCGCGGCGGCCGCCGCGTGCTGCCGCTGGCCACCGCCGGCGTCCTCACCGGCCTCGGCGTCGCCGCCATGCACTACACCGGCATGTACGCGATGGACATGCAGGCCCACCTCTCCTACGACCCGCTGCTGTTCGGCGCCTCCGTCGTCATCGCCGTCGTCGCCTCCACCGCCGCGCTCTGGTTCACCCTCAGCGTGCACCGCTGGTACACCGTGCTCAGCGCCACCGTGGTGATGGGCGTCGCGGTCACCGGCATGCACTACGTCGGGATGTACGCGCTGCGCGTCAAGCTCGTCGGCGACGGCACCGCGGCGGTCGGCGGCATCAGCGCCGACTCCATCCTGCTGCCGCTGATCCTGGGCGTCTGCCTGGTCTCGGTGGTGCTGCTCTTCATCATCGCCCTCTCCCCCGGCGAGGAAGAGCTCGAGGACATCGCCCGCCACCAGGCCCGGCTCGCCGAGTCCGCGTCCGCCTACGGGTCCGCCTCCGCCCCCGCGTCCGCCTACGACCAACCCGCTCCCCCGGCCGCGCAGCCCGACCAGGGCCTCTCCGCCGGCTTCGCCCACGGCCCCGTCGCCCCCGCGCCGACCGGCGAGGAGAGCGTCTTCCGCCCCCGCATCGACCCCGACACCGGACGCGCCACCCGCCCCGGACGCGCCGCCCGCAGCGGCCGCTCCGGACGCGGCTCGCGCGTCGCTCGCAACCGCTGACGCGCCCCGCAGCCCGTCACAGCCGTTGAGCCGCGACCCCGCTCACGCCTTCCCCGCGAACCGGAAACCCCAGGGCCCGCCGACACCGTCGACGGGCCCTTGATGATTTCCGGGATGATCTCCGCGTTCAGGCGGCCGGCGTCTACTCGCGCTCCAGCGGCACCGCCGCCGGCGTGCTCGGCTCCGCCCCCGTCAGCACCCGCCGCACCACCTTCGGCGCGAAGAGCGCGGACGGCCCGCCCGTCAGCGTCAGCACCTCCAGCACGGCCCGGCTGACCTCCTCGTCCCCGTTGCGGCGGCGCACCGCGGCCCGCACATAGCCCTGCAGCGCCCGGTCCACCAGCGGTGTCGCCCCGGCCGTCGCGCCCGGCAGCGACCGGTCCGCACCGGCGGCCACCCGCCACGCCAGGTCGGCCGCACCGGCCAGCGCCCGCTGCACCCGCGCCGTGGTCGGCACCCGGTGCAGCCCCGCCAGCGCATCGCGCAGCGCCACCGCCTGACGGGCCGCCACCGCCATCCCCTGGCCGTAGATCGGGTCGAAACTCGCCAGCGCGTCGCCCAGCGCCAGGAACCCGGCCGGACGCCGCCCCTTGCGCTCGTAGCGGCGCCGCACATTGGACGTTCCGCGGAAGCCGCGCACCGGGCCGTCGATCTCCGCGCCGGTCAGCACCTCGCTGATCACCGCCTGCGGCATCCCGGCGGCGAACGCCCGGAAGCCCGCCTCGTCGGTGGGCGGCTCCTCGCCGCGCAGGCCCGTCAGGGTGACGATCCATCGGCCGCCCTCGATCGGCAGCAGCGCACCGCCGCGCGGGTCGTCCGGCCCCATCACCAGGTAGACGCCCTGGTACGGCAGCCCGGCGGCGTCGCTGGCGCTGCGGCCCGGCCCGGCCTCGGCGTCGCTGTCCTTGGCGTCGCTGGCCTTGGCGTCCTCTGGCGTAGCGCCCTCCGGCGTGGCGTCCTTGGCGGCGCCGCGCGGGCGGAAGATCGCGGTGGCATAGCCGACGCCTGCGTCCACCAGCTCCTCGATCGGCGGTTCGGCGCCCAGGTCGGTGAGCCAGCGGAAGGCGTGCGAGTCGCGCCCGGAGGCGTCCACCACCAGGTCGGCGGCGATCTCGCGGCTCTCGCCGGACTCGCGCTCCCGCACCGTCACCCCGCGCACCCGGTCGGCGGTGCCGGTGAGCCCGACGGCCTCCGTCCCCTCCAGCACGGTGATCTGACGGCGGCTCGCGCCCAGCACCCGCTTGCGGACCTGGTCCTCGATGAGCGGGCGGCTGGCGCTCAGCACCTCGTGGGACGCCGGGAAGCGGCGCGTCCACGCGCCCTGCCACTGCACCACGTCCGCGGGCTGGCCGATGCGCACGGCGCCGCGCTCCACCAGCTCGTCCGTGATCCCCGGGAGCAGCGCGTCCAGCGGCCGGTGCGCACCCGCGATCAGCGCGTGGATGTGGTGCCCCTGCGGCACCCCCGCCCGCGGCACCGGCTCGTCCGGGTAGCGGTCGCGCTCGACCACGGTGACGGTGTCGGCGTAGACGGTGAGCACATGGGCGGCCAGCAGGCCGGCGATGCCCCCGCCGAGGACCACGGCATGCCGGGGCGGACGGTCCGTCCGCACCGGCTCCCCGCCCGCCCGCCGCTGGATCTGCACGTCGACCATCCCGCGCCCGTCCCTTCGTCCCGCCATCAGGAAGCCTCTGCAACCCCGACATTACGGGACCGGTGAAGGGAACGTCGGCGCGGGTCGGGGGCCGCTCCAGCGGTCCGTGCGGCGGTCTGTGCGGCGGTCCGTCCAGCAGTCCGTCCAGCAGTCCGTCTAGAGGTCCGGAAGTGACATGTACAGACGTCGGCCGGCGGGACGGAACCCGACGCGCTCGTAGACCCGGCGGGAGCCGTCCCCCGAGTACTCCAGCCAGACGGACCGGGCCCGCCCCTCCGCGAACATCGCCGCGGCGAGCCCCGCCGTCACCGCCGCCGCGATCCCCCGGCCGCGGAATGCCGGACGGGTGCCGATGCCCGCGATCTCCGCCGTCCCCTCGGCGGGCGCCGAGCAGGAGCCCGCGCCCGCGCACCCCACCGCGTCGTCCGCCCGCACGAACCGGACGGCCCCGCCGCTGCGCTGAGCGCGCTTCAGCCGGGCGACGCCCTCGTCCGACGGCGGGAACTCGCCGTCGAAGGCCTCCGAGAGCGCGGCGTCGACGGCCCGGAAGTCGGCGTCCGCCTCGGGCACCTCGACGTCGATCCCGGCCGCGCCCGACGGCGGGGCCAGGCTCTCCGGGACGCAGAGCAGCACCTCGTGCTCCTCCTCGACGACGAATCCGGCCTTCCGCAGCGCCGCCTCCACCTCGGGCACGGCGAGCGGCGCGAACTCCAGCCGCGGCCGCAGCCCGCGGTCCCGGAACGCCTTCACCATCCCGGCGACGTCACCCGGATCGGGCTCGCTGCCCGGCAGCGGGGTGGCGTAGTTGACGAACGGATTGCTGGTCGCCGGGTCGACGCCCACGACGAACCCGCCCACCTCGACCGGCTCCGGCCGCCGCCGCAGATTGGCGACGGCGAACCGCTGCACATCGGCGTCACTGTCCGCGCCCATGCCCGGCTCCCCCTCTGCTGTGTGTGGTGTTGCTCATGCTCACGACGGCCCTACCCAACCGCGAGGCGGGCCCGGACGCCAGCCCCCGGTGCGGAATGGAGTTATCCACAGGCCCGGTATGACTTATTCCAGGACCCATAATTGTGCTGCGGATTCAGAGATAATGGAGGCAATCCCACGGCACCGCAATTCTCCCCGAAAGGGGTGTCCCATGGCCTTGTCCCTCTCAGCCGGACAACTCTGGAACCTCGCCGAGCAGCCCTTCGATCCCGCCCGGCTTCCGGAGCTGGCTGCGACCGCCGAGGCCCAGACGCTTTCCGGGATCGACGCCGTCCCGCTGGCCGCGGCGCTCGCCCGGGCGATGTCCTGGATCCAGGCCCATCTGCACACCGCGCTGGCCGCGGCCGTCCATCTGGAGGACGGCGAGGATCCACGAGAATCGGCCTCCCGGATCGAGGAAATCGCGATCCACCTCCACGAGGCGGCCACCACCACGGACGCCCGCTGCTCCGACGCGACGGAACTCGTCCGCCGCCTCCCGCAAACGCTGAAGCAGCTGAAGCTCGGGGCCATTTCGCCCGCGCAGGCCCGCCTCATCGCGACACACACCCGGCCGCTCGGCAACGACGAGGCCGTCACCGCGGTGGACGCCAAAATGGCGGGCCGCGCCCCGGCCCAATCCCGTACAGCCACCGATCGCATGATCCGGCGTCAGATCGTCGCGGTGGATCCCGAGGGCGCGGAGGCCCGGCACCGGACGCGGAAGAAGGACCGCGACGTCTGGGTCTACGACCGCGAGGACGGCATGAGCCAGTTGGGCGCGTACCTGCCCGCCGAGCAGGCCACCCGGATCTACGCGGCGGTCGACGCGCGGGCCCGCCAGGCGGTGCCCGCCGGTGACGAGCGCACCCTGGCCCAGCGCCGCGCGGACGCCCTGCTGGAGCTGACCACGACGGGGAGCCGCGCGGTGGTCGCCACGGAGATCCGGGTGACGGTGCCGCTGGATGTCCTTGCAGGACGGACAGACGCGCCGGGCGAGCTCGACGGCCACGGCGCCATCACGCCGGGCCTGGCACGGGAGTTGGCGCACGCGCCGGAGGCGACATGGCGTCGGATCGTCACCGACCCGGTCACCGCGGAGGTGGTCTCGGTGGGCCGCACCCGCTATCGCCCGCCGGCGGCGATGGCCCGCCTCGTCCGCCTCAACGACCCCGAGTGCACCTTCGCCACCTGCTCCGTGCCCGCGGCGCGCTGCGAGCTGGACCACCTGCGGGAATGGTCGCGGGGCGGCGAGACGTCGGTCGCCAACCTGGGCCCGGCGTGCGCGGGCCACCACCATCTGCGGCACGAGGCGGGCTGGCGGGTCCGGAGGGAGGGGGACGGCCGGGTGGCGTGGACGTCGCCGTCCGGGCGGACCTATCGGAAGGCCCAAGCCGCCTGATCTGTCCGGGATTTGGCGTCCGGGCATGGCCATGTCGATTTGTCGGGGAACGTGAATGCCGGGGTTAGGGGAGGTGAGTGCGGGGTATGGCGGTGGGCAAGGTCGCGGGAGGGGCCCTAGACCTGGCGGGCGTTCGAATCGTTGCTCTACGCTGACGTTCGGTCACCGCCGGGGATTGTGGGGTCGAGGTGAGTCACGTGGAGTCCGCACTGTGCAGGGGGCGCGCGGCCCGGTGGTCGAGCACGGCGATCTGCGCGGCGGCGCTGGCCCTGGGAACGACGGCCTGCGGCAGCCACCATGTGGACCAGCTGAGCGGGGGGAAGTCGTCGGACGCGCAGAAGGTGGCGCACGCGAGCGCGAGTCCAACTGACACGGACAGCCCGGCGGTTGCGAAGGCGAAGGTCGCTGCGCTGGCGGCGTACCGCGATTATTGGACGACTCGCAACGCGGCAATGGCCAGCGGCAACCCGAACGACACCGCACCCGACAAATACACGATCGACAAGGCGATCGGCGAGCTGTACGGAACTCTCGTCCAGATGAAGCACATGGGGATGGTTTCCCGCGGAGGTCCCGTTCTCAACCCGACCGCCACCTCGGTAGCGCTCAACTCGCCGCCTTCGAAGCCGAGCATGGTCAGCATCCATGATTGCCTCGACTTCCGGAACTACAAGGTCATATCGTCCGCTTCGGGGAAGCAGGTCAAGCCGAAGAAGCAGATCCTGCGATACCAGGCCGATGCCACCGTGCGAACCGTCGGAAGTGACTGGCGCGTTTCGACAATGACGTTCCACCAGGACCAGCCATGCTGAGGCAGGCATTAACGCTCGGAGCGATAGCCGCCCTGGCACTCGCATGGGCAATCGTCTCCGGCGGAACAGCCGTCGCCGACAGCGGGAAATGCGTCAGCACTCCGGTCGGCGTGGTGTGCACTGCCCAGCACAGCGGGAGCAAAGGATCGGGATCGGGGTCAGGGAGCTCCAGCAGTGGAAGCTCCGACCCCTGCAGCTACCGTGCCTACACGGCGAACGTGCCCGCTTCCGATCCGTCCCGCAAAGGGAACCCGGGCGGCCTGACCGTGCAGGGCTGCCCGAGCGGCACTGCTTTCCTCAACGGAGGCGGCGGCGGCACCGGGAACCTGCTTGCCCCTGCCGCCGCCGCGGCAGCCGCCGCGCCTACGCACGCTGAACTTGAGCAGGCCGCCAGATCGTCCCTCACGCTTCCGTCCCCATCCATCGAAACCGCCCCCGGAGCGGGCAAGTTGGCCCTCGTGGGCCTACCCGTCTGGGTATGGCTCGGTGATGGCGGCGCGTCGATCGGGGACCAGTCGACGTCCGCGGCCGTGAAGGGGGTCACAGTCACCGCACACGCCAGCGTCGCGTCCCTGACCTACGACATGGGGGACGGGACCACCATCACCTGCCACGGCGCGGGGACTCCGTACCAGGCCTCGTACGGGGACAAGCCCTCCCCCACCTGCGGGCACACCTACACCACCTCCTCCGCGAACCAGCCCGGCGGGGAGTACAGCATTCGGGCCACCGCAACGTGGACCGTCAACTGGAACAGCACCAACGGGCTCGGCGGGCAGTTCACCGTCACCCCGGACGCCGCCGTCGCCCAACTGCGGGTGGGCGAGCTGCAGGTCGTCAACGAGTAAGCGAGGCAGGGGACGTGGAGAACCACACCACACAGCAGGGGACCGCCGGTACCGCCGCCCCCTGGGCCGGGTCCGCCGGCACCGGCAACGGCAACGGCAACGGCAACGGCAATGGCGCGGGCACCGGACCCGCCGCCGTCGTGCCGCCGAAGGCGCTCCGCGCGCGGCGGCGCCGGCCCGCGGTGATCCTGCTGTCCATCGCCCTGATCGCCGCCGGCGCGCTCGGCGGCGCCGTGCTCTACCAGCGCACCGGGCAGCGCGTCGCCGTCCTCGCCCTGGCGAAGGACGTCCCGACCGGGCAGCAGCTCAACGCGAGCGACCTCAAAGAGGTCCAGATATCGCTCGACCCCGGCCTCTCCCCCGTCGGCGCGTCCAGCTACGACAAGGCCCTGACCATGCGCGCCACCGCCGACCTCAAGGCCGGCTCGCTGCTCACCAAGTCGATGCTGACGCACCAGGCGATCGTGCAGCCCGGCCAGCACGTCCTCCCGGTCGCCGCCAAGCAGGGCCAACTCCCCGCCGAGCAGCTGAGCCCTGGCCAGAGCGTCATGATCGAGTCGACGCCGACCAACGCCAACGGGGACGCCACCACCGGCAAGAGCTACACCGCCACCGTCGTCAGCGTCGGGCAGAAGGACACCGACGGCACCACCGTCGTCGACGTCGCCGTCGACCCGGCGAGCATCGACCAGCTGGCGCCCGTGGTCTCCTCCGGGAAGTTCCTCGTCGTCATCTCCGGGCGGTGATGCGGACGATGGCCACCGTCGCGCTCGCCGGCACACCGGGCTCCCCCGGCGTCACCACAGCCGCCCTGGCCCTCCTCCTCACCTGGCCGCTGACCGAGCACCGCCGGGTGCTCCTCGCCGAGTGCGACCCGGACGGCGGCGCCGTCCTGCCCGGTGCGCTGCAGGGCCGCGTCGAGGGCGCGTACGGGCTGCGCAACCTGGCCGTCGCCGACCGGCGCGGGCTGCTGGCGGCGAGCGTCTGGGAGCAGTTGATCGACCTGTCGCCGGACGAGTCCGGTACCCGGCTGCTGCTGCCCGGCGTCACGGACCCGGCGCAGACCCCGGGGCTCGCCTACACCTGGGACCCGCTGGCGCGGCTCTTCGGCGAGTGGCACACGGTGGGCGTCGACGTCCTCGTCGACCTGGGGCGCGGCGGGGCCTCCGGCGCCGCCGCGGCGCTGGTGCGCCGGGCGGACGCGGTGCTGATGGTGGTGCGCGCCACGCTCCGCGGGATCGCCGCCGCGCAGCCGCGGCTGGAGGCGCTGCGCGCGGACCTGGAGGCGCACGGCACGGGCGCGGCCCACCTGGGCGCGGTCGTGGTGGGCGAGGGACCGTACGGGACGGCCGAGGTGGCGAAGGAGCTGGGCGGGGTGCCGGTGCTCGGCGCGCTGCCGTACGCGCCGGCGCATGCCCGGGTGCTGTCGGACGGGGCCGGGGAGAGCAGCGACCGCCGGTTCGTGCGGTCCGAGTTGATGCGCGCGGCGCGCAGCCTGGCGGACACGATGCGGACGCGGGCCGAGGAGCGCCGCCGGATGCTGGCGGCGCCCCGGGAGCGGGAGTTGGGGACGGGCACGGCACCCCAGCAGGCCCAGGCGGCTCCTCCCTCCCAACCCGTCCCGCCGCCCCAGACCGTCCCGCCGTCGGGCGTGCCCGCGTACTGGGGCGTGCCGCCCGTCCGTCCGCCGTCGCCGGGGGTGCCGGCGACCTTCGGGCCGGCCCCGGCGCCGGACAGCGCGCAAGGGGGGTGGTGAGCCGTGGAAGGACGTCCCCTCAACGGGCAGC
>NZ_MLCF01000065.1 GCF_001879105.1 Mangrovactinospora gilvigrisea
CGCCTCCACCGCCCGCGGCCACCACGGCCTCGACCTCGCCCTGCTCACCGACGGCCTGCGCGCCGAACGCGAACAGGGCATCACCATCGACGTCGCCTACCGCTACTTCGCCACCCCCCAGCGCCGCTTCATCCTCGCCGACACCCCCGGCCACGTGCAGTACACCCGCAACATGGTCACCGGCGCCTCCACCGCCCAACTGACCATCGTCCTGGTCGACGCCCGCACCGGCCTCGTCGACCAAACCCGCCGCCACGCCGCCATCGCCGCCCTGCTGCGCGTCCCGCACGTGGTCCTGGCGGTGAACAAGATGGACCTGGCCGACTGGAACGAGGCCATGTTCACCGCCATCGAGGCCGAGTTCACCACCCTCGCCAAGGAACTGGGCATCCCCCAGGTCACCGCCATCCCCATCTCCGCCCTGCACGGCGACAACGTCGTAGACCCCAGTGCGCACCTGGACTGGTACGCCGGCCCCACCGTCCTGGAACACCTGGAGACCGTCCCCGTCGACGACACCGAGGAGCTGACCGCCCCCGCCCGCCTGCCCGTCCAGTACGTCATCCGCCCCCCGGGCAGCGACTACCGCGGGTATGCCGGCCGCCTGGAATCGGGCACCCTGCACCTCGGCCAGCCCGTCACCGTCCTCCCGTCCGGCGAGCAGAGCACCATCGCCGCGATCGACCTCCTGGGCGGCCCGGCCGAGACCGCCCGCGCCGGGCAGTCCCTGACGGTCCGCCTGACCGGCGAGATCGATATCGCCCGCGGCGACCTGATCGCCCCCACCCCCGCCGCCCCGCAGGCTGTGAAGGACCTGACCGCCACCGCCTGCCACCTGCACGAAACCCCGCTGCGCCCGCGGGAGAAGGTCCTGATCCAGCACGGCACCCGCACCGTCCGCGGCATCGTCACCGCCATCGACACCGACTCCGGCGAACTGGCCCTCAACGAGATCGCCCCCCTGACCGTCCGCACCGCCGAACCGCTGCCCGTCGACGCCTACGCCGCCAACCGCCGCACCGGCGCGTTCCTGCTCATCGACCCCGCCGACGGCACCACCCGCACCGCCGCCATGGCCGTCTGACCCGAGCCGCCCGGAGCGCTGGCCAACGGGGCCAGGGTCATTTCAAAGTCTGACGGCTCGTGAGTCGCTGCAGGTCAGCCGATGCCCAGCAGCTCCAGCGGCCGGGTGAACGCGGCGTAGGACACCTCCCGCAGGGCCGCGGCGATGTTGGTGTACCCCGCCGCCCGCAGCTCCCCGATCGCGAAGCTGCGAAGCGTCGCCATGTTCTCCGGACCGCGCCCGGTGCGGACCTTCGAGGCATCCTCCCCGAACGTCACATCTCGAACAAAATGCAACTTGTTCTCGATGCCCCACCGGGACCGCACCAGGAACGCCAGCCGCACCGGCGAAGCCTGCCGACTTGTCAGGTCCGTGACCAGGTAGACCGTCTCCCGCGACCGCTTCTTCGTCGCCAGGCTCGTGCGGTGCCGCACCACCCTGGCCACCTGCACCGCATGGGGGGAAGTCCACATCGGCCGCGTCCAGGGTCAGCGCCTGCACCACCCGGGTCTCCCTGCGCCCGGGCCCGATGCTGCGGTCGTAGAACTTGCTGCTCGCCATCTTCCACGGCAGCACCCTCAGCTGGGCGAACAGGCCCTTCTGGTTGCCCTTGACGGTGAAGACGAAGTGCTCGCCGAACTCCTCGACCAGCAGCCGGGCGTGCTCGCGCTGGCAGTGCAGGGCGTCCGCCGTCACGGTGACCCCGGCCTGGTCGAAGGGGGCCAGTAGCCGCGCGAAGCCGGTGATCTCGTTGGTCTTGTCCGGCACCCGCAGCTGGGAGACCACCTGCCCGGCGCCGGTGAAGGCGGCCAGCAGGTGGGCGGCCGGGGCGTCGGCGGTTCGCGAGCCACGCGCGGTCTTGCCGTCGACCGCCACGGTCTGCTCGCCGGTCGGGTCGGATCCCAGCAGGTCGGCGAGTCCTCCGGGGCAGGCAGCCAGGACAATGCGGCGGATCGTGCCGCCGCTGGGCGCGATGCACACGCCCAACGCGGTGGCGGTGCGCGTGCCGAGCCGGGCCAGGGCGTCCTGCGGCGGGGGCGCCGCCCACTGGCCGATCGCGGCGAAGGACTTCGCGCCGGTCAGCACCGCCGCGTAGGCGATCAGCAGCACCGGAACCAGGCCGTGGCGCCGGCCGCGGCGATCACGCGGGTCGGGCAGCTGCGCCAGCCGATCGACCAGCCCGGCAATCGAACGCTGGGCTGCGGTAGGCGACTTGATCAGGCACGGGCTGGCAGACTGGCGACACATCGAGGCTCCGGTGGATGGGTGACTGGCTGGTCACCGTCATCAACCGGAGCCTCGTTGCGTTGGTCACGGCCGATCCGAACCCCACCACGGCGCCGCAGCCTGCAGATTCACAAGATCACTGGACTTTGGAATGGCCCTGCCAACGGGGCTGAGCGTGGTTTAGCCAGAGGTGGGGGTGCGCTCGAAGTGAACCGGTTTTAGGACTGCGACTAGATGACTACCCAGGGGCTGGGGCTGTCCACCCCGCCAGCCCGTCCCACCGTCGAGCAGTGCGACGACGGTGGAGAGGATGGGAAGAGGGCCGCACATCGCGACGGCCAGCAGCGAGGCCTGCGGGTAGATGCGTCCGCACCCGCGGGGCTTCGGGCAGAGTGATCAGCTCGGCCGGCAGTTCCAGGGCCAGGTCGTCACGGGCAGCGGTGATCAGAGAGGATGGGAGGGAAGGCGGAGTTCCTCCGGGGCGATGGGGTGTCGATAACCACATCATCCCTGGTGGTGAACCCTACTTGTTCACGTCCAACTCGATGTATCCAGCACTATCGTGATGACTCCTCACCGACCGAGCGAGATACGCGCATATCGCACTTCGCACCCACGCCTGGACTCTATTACGCGGATGAACGTACAATCAGCTTAGGGGTCACCACTAGCGACTCTTTTTGAGGAGCCTTCGGCACGGTGAGAAGGCGAATAGCATCTCTAACTGCAAGTTCGGCGAGCTGTCGATTGTCGATTCTGACGGATGTGAGAGCGGGCTCAACGAGCCCTCCGACTCGAAGACCGTCAAAGCCTACTACTGCAACATCCGCCGGTACGTTGCGCCCAGCACGCTTCAGCTCTCTCATAGCACCAATTGCAAGCTGGTCATTAAAGCAGATAACGCCATCAATGATAGGCTGGCGAGTTAGCAGCTCCGCGAGCGCCGCTTCGCCTGAAGTTACGGCATGAGGGCTTGCTGCAGCAGACCACTCGTCGCCAGTTACAAGCCCATGCTCCCTCAACCGCTGTTCTGCAGCGATGCGGCGCGGACTCGGCGGTCGATCCCACTTAACTCCGTCAATAATTCCAATATGACGACGGCCAATCTTGATCAAATGATCTACTGCTTGACGCATACCAGAAATGAAGTCAATACACACCGAACCGAATCCGGAACTCCCCGCATCATGATCCAGCAGCACCATTGGCAATCCTGGAAACTCGCGCAACAACACAGTATCCGAACTTCCAACCTGGCCGATCAACACGTCGGCTTGGCGCGCTAGAACTTGGAGCACATCAAGCTCCCGCCGCCACTCACCCTGTGCATCGCCAATTACGACATTCCAACCTTGCTTCCCTGCAGATTGGAGTATCTGCGATGCCAAATCGGGATAGTATGGAATTGAAAGATCGAATAGAAGAAGCCCCAGCGTAACGGACTCACCGATGCGCAAACCTCGGGCGAAGCGACTCGGACGATAGCCCAGGTTCCGTGCAATCTCAAGCACTCTCTCTTTCGTGGACTCACCGATATCGCCCTTGTTGTTTATTGCTCGTGAGACCGTCTGCTTCGAGACTCCTGCGAGTTTAGCCACGTCCGCGATGGTTACTCTTTGCATCCGGTTCACGAATCTGTTAACCTTTCTTCCCTATAACCCAACAGCGCTTCAATAGTCCTAGTGGCCCTCAAATCATCGGGCCCAGAACTCTCATCTATTCGACTAGTTCCTTAACGGGCTCAATTTCGCTTGAAGCCTTTTCGTGTCTGATGCCTGCTATGTGGCAACACTTCCCGGATAGGCCCTTTTTTGACCCCTCCCCCATCAATGCGATCGCGCTCTTCGAATCGTGATCGTCCGCTCCCGAACTGCACTCCTCGCACTGAAAGTCCTAATTGCGATAGTATCGGTAGTGCACGGATCCTCCAATACCCTTGCAGCATTGAGTGCGCGCATGGTATTCAATGTACGTGATGCGAATAGGTCTCGTTGCGCTCCAGAGTGAACATACACCACCAAACGGATATGGGGCAATAGGGCGGATTGTCGCAAACCTCGTAGGTTCGCTGCACGGCAGGGCGCAAGTCGTCCCAGTTGTCGCCAAAGGCTCAACACTCTCTGGGGAGGGAAATCGCTTTGTTCCCTTTACCGGCCGCCGAGGGACTTCAAATCCGGAGGAACTACGGAAGCATCTAGCCGCACTGGAGGAGTGTGACATCGTGCACAATCACGATCCTGCAGCGGCAATCTGGCTCAGCAATAATCTCCGTACTCCACTAATTACCACCCTTCACACGAATCATCTACTACCGGTAATCGGAGAGCCAGCCTTTGCGTACATATCAAGTTTCCAGAAGAATCATCTTGGTTCTGTCGGATTTGCCGGATGGAGCCCCCCGATAGTTCCTGTAAAGCTTGGGACCTCGCGCGAGAGGAGGAATGCTAATCTCCTGATGCTTGGCCAGGTCCGACCCGAGAAGGGTGTCCAACAGGCATGTGAGCTCGCAGAAATGTCCGGAAAGAGATTGGTTCTCGCTGGCCCTCTTGCCCGCAGAAATGAAGCCTGGTTCCGACACGAGATCATTGGAAGATTCGGTGACGATCGAGTAGAGTGGATTGGTGAGGTCCGCGAGCCGGCTCGGAGTCATCTGCTAGAAACAAGCAGCGCGCTCGTTTTTCTATCTGATCCGCCAGAGCCGCTAGGGCTCGTGATGCTAGAAGCTATGTCCGCTGGCACTCCAGTGCTAGCACTAAACCGTGGGGCATGCAGCGAGTTGGTCATCGACGGGATATCAGGATTCATCCGAGATAATCTCGAAGATCTAGCAGAATCAGTGTCTAGTCTGACCGATCTTGCCGTGCCAGATATTCAATCTTCCGTAGCGGGATTTTCGGCGACTAGGGTAGCTGAAACGCATATAGAGATGTATGCAAATGTGATATCTAATTGCACGTAGATTCTCCTGAGTTCCCACCCTTACTCACATGGCAGCTGTAGTTCGTGAGGCGCCTGGTCATGGTGCGGTGTCCGCGTACTGGTGACGCCGGCGCCACGCCGACCAGGCCAGCACATGCGCCGGCTCCCGCATCGATGCCGGTAGCACCAACACCCGCAGTAGCCGGACCAGTTCGAACACCGAGACCGGCACCAGTTCCGTCTCCGGCCCGACCCGCTCGAGGGCCGCGCCGACGGCCAGGACCATCAGCGCGACCAGGCTGGCGGTGCTCCACCGCTGCCAGGACACCCACGTGATGACCTGCCCGGAGTCCAGGGCCGCGACGCCCTTCGCCACGGCGAAGTCCTCCTCCACCCTCCACCTGCGGCAGATCAACCCCACCAGCCTCGCCAGCGACACCGGGACAGGCGACCAGCAGCGGAAGTAGGAGACCTCGCGGTGTAGCGGTGCCGGCGGGCCAGCAGCACCGAGACCCCGGCGTCGGCCTGACCGGCCGGAACATCGTCGGCGATCGCGTCGATCATCGCCCAGTCGTAGTCGCGGGCGCCCTTGGAGCCGGTCCCGGTCCGCATCCGCTGCCAGGCTGCGGCCGGCAGCCGCCCCACCGCGCCCTTCGCGGTCAACTTGCCCCGGCCGGTGGTGATCCGGTGGTCGGACTTGACCGCCAACGCGTAGCCGACTCCCAGTTCCCGGCAGCCTTTGCGCAGGTAGAGCGGGCTGTAGACCTCATCGCCCAGGAAGAAGCCGCACGGGATGCCGGCGGCGAGCGCCGCATTGAGCATCTGGAGCGTCTGCCGAGGTGGCGAAGGCCATCTCGTCGGGGGCGTGTACCAGTTCCCGGCGCTCGTCGTCGGCGGCCCACTGCTCGGGCAGGTACAGCCGGCGGTCGACGATGGCGTGTCCGGCGGCAGTGGCGTAGGTCAGGTGGACCGCCACCTGGCACAGCGCAACGCCGCGCAGGGCTCCGGAGCACTGGAAGGCGGCGCCGACGGCGTCGGTGGAGGACTTCGCGTCCCCGGTCTCGTCCGCGATCAGCACCGGGTCGGCGTAGCCGAGTTGGTCCATGGCCCACCGGGCGGTGGCCGCAAGCACCTCGGCGTCATCCCACGCCGCGCGGGACAGCAGGTTCTGCCGCCGGTGGGGCCCGGGGTGGCCGAGGGCCTCGGCCAGGCTCCAGCAGTTGCGGTCCTCGACCTCCATGAGCATCCCAGTCATCAGCTGCCGGAAACCCTGGCGGGACTCGCGGCGCGGGAAGCAGGGGGCGATCTGGGCGAACACCTCGTCCAGGTGTCGGCGGTGCAGGTCGGGGTCTATCGTGGCGGCAGCGGCCACGGCGGCCTGATGTGGCGTCACAAACCATCAGGATGCCGGTGGCCGCCCTGCTGCCCACATTCGGGTCGCACGCCGCTGAACAGCACCGACGCCGCGTCAGTTCCGATCTACAGCTGCCATGGCTGAGCGACAGCGGTTTCCTCCCCTGCCTCGTAGCCGAACAGTGGTTCCGTCGCGGGGGCCGAGCAGGTGGGGCACAGCGAGGGGAAGCGGCCTCGGCTGCCCTTGCGGACAACTGGCTCGCGTTAAAAAAGGACGACCTGCGACCGCAGCCGAGACGGCCAGCCGCATCGTCAGCGCTTGGGCCGTCTCGACGAAGCAGTCAAGGGTTCGGTCAGTGCGCCCGCTGATAGGCCTCGACGATCTCAGCAGCGATACGTCCACGAGTGTTGACCTGGTATCCGTTCTCCTTGGCCCACACGCGGATGGCGGACGTGTCTGACGCTCCGGAGGCCGGCCTCACGCCTTGCTTCCGCCCACCGGTACGCCGGGCGTTGCCGATCCACTCTCGGACGGACTCCTCAAGTGCCTTCTGATGGTCGTCGTTGAGGTCGATCTCATAGTCAACGCCTTGGTAACCGAACCTGACGGTCCCTGTGGCGCTGCTCCCGTCCAGGTCGTCGATCAGAATCGTCTTGACTTGCTGAGCCATTTCAGAACTCCCTTGCGATGAGTATTCGTCGGGTTCGACGCAGCAGTACTGGTTTCCCACCAAGCTTTGGTTGTCGCGTGATTCTATTTGAGAAGGTTCAGCATCTGGCAATGGTGGTTGGGTCTCTGCCAGTCGCAGGTGGGGAAGCTGAGCGACAGCGGTTTCCTCCTCTGCCTCGTAGCCGAACAGTGGTTCCGTCGCGGGGGCCGAGCAGGTGGGGCACAGCGAGGGGAAGCGGCCTCGGCTGCCCTTGCGGACAACTGGCTCGCCGCATCGGCCACAACCTGGTGGTTGCTGCTTCGGCGTCGCGCGCCCACCGGGCGACGCGGAGTACGCAGGAGACAACGGGTCAGGCTCACGACCGCACAAGCATTCCGCGCAGCGGCAGGTCCCGTCAGAGGGGTCGACACAGTCCTGGCAGTAGCACAGGCAGCCGCCGACATCATCGAAGTGGTCCAGATCGTGGCGCACCGGCCCCCCTGCAGCGACTAGAAGGTAATCAAGGATCAACAGCAACGGCAATCCTAGCCACGAGCCCGATCCTGAACCGCGCCGGACACCGGTCCACGTAGATGAAGACGGCGACCGGCAAGTGGGCGGACGGGAGATTACTACCGCGAGCCTGACTCGTTGGATGAACGTGCATCAGTTGTTAGTGGTGTTGCAGCTGACACCTCAGCCTTGCTGGGCCAAGGCCACTGGAAGAACGGCTGCTGCCCCAGCCCGACGTAGCAGGCGGGCGGCGACGGCCATCGTCCAGCCGGAGTCGACGAGGTCGTCAACCAGCAGCAGCGGCCCCGGACTCGCGCCGATCGCCTCCACCAGGCCCGGTCCCGGGACGAATGCGTCCCACAACCGACCCAACCGCTGTGCACTGTTACCCCCCGCACCACCTGGCGCACCAGGTCCGACCGGCAGCAACTCCCCCAGCAGCGGCAGCCTCCCGACCGCTGCCAGCCGCTCCCCCAAGGAACGCACCAACAGCGGCCGCGTAGTCGAAGCGATTGTCACCACCCCCACCGGCCGCCCCGCACCGCTCCACGCCCCCTCACCCCGCGACCAGTCCGCCAACACCTCCACCAGCGCCGCCGCCACCTCCTGCGAAACCGGGCCGTCCTGCGCGCCGGGGGCGAACAGCGGGCGCAGCCGCGAGCCCCAGCCGATGTCCGACAGCCGGCCGAGCGCCCGCCCCACCCCGGCCTGCTCGCCCGCCGGGATGCGGCCCTTGACCTCCACCCCCAGCGCCGGCATCCCCGTCGGCCACATCCGCCGCGGCTCCACCTCCACGCCCGGCCGCCCCAACGCCGCTCGAGCAGCTGCCAATCCCTCCGCCGACACGTCCGTGCTCATCGCGACGCCGGTGCAGTTGTCGCAGCGTCCGCA
>NZ_MLCF01000066.1 GCF_001879105.1 Mangrovactinospora gilvigrisea
CGCCCATCCCCGTCTGATTGGAGTCCCCCCATGAGCCGAACCGTGCGCTTTGACCGGACCGGCGGCCCCGAGGTGCTGCGCGTCGAGGACGTTGAGATCCCCGCCCCCGCCGAGGGCGAGGTCCGCATCCGCACCCGCGCCCTGGGCCTGAACCGGGCCGAGGCGATGTTCCGCTCCGGCACGTACGTGATCGATCCGGTCCTTCCCTCCGGCATCGGCTACGAGGCATCCGGCACCGTCGAGGCGGTCGGCGGCGGTGTCGGCCACCTGGCCGTCGGGGACGCCGTCAGCGTCGTGCCCGCCTTCCCCATGACCGAGTACGCCCTCCACGGCGAGCTGGTCCTCGCCCCCGCCGACGCGGTCGTCAAGCACCCGGCGGACCTTCTGGACTGGCAGCAGGCGGCCGCGCTGTGGATGCCGTACATCACCGCCTACGGCGGCCTCGTCGAGGCCGCCGGACTGCGCGCGGGCGACACCGTGCTGCTGCCCGCCGCCTCCAGCAGCGTCGGCCTGGCCGCCATCCAGACCGCCCGCATGCTCGGCGCCCAGCCGGTGGCCCTGACCCGCACCGGTGCCAAGCGCGACCGGCTCCTGGCCGCCGGCGCGGCCGAGGTCATCGCCACGGCCGAGGAGGACATGGTTGCCCGCGTCCACGCGCTCACCGGCGGAGCCGGCGCACGCGTCGCCTTCGACCCGGTCGGCGGCCCGGCCACCGCCCGCCTCGCCGAGGCCGCGGCAGCGGGCGGAATCATCGTCGCTTACGGCGCCATGGACGGATCGAGCATCACCCTGCCCGTCATGGACGTCCTGGGCAAGCGCCTGACCCTGCGCGGCTTCGAGCTGTTTGAGACCACCCGGGACGTCGCGCGCCGCAAGGCCGCCGTCGACTTCGTCCTCGACGGCCTGTCCCGCCGGCTGCTCCAGCCCGTGATCGACCGCACCTTCCCGCTTCAGGAGATCGCCGAGGCGCACCGCTACCTGGAGGCCGGCACCCAGGTCGGCAAGGTCGTGGTGACGGTCCCCGGCAGGTGAGGGCCTGCCGGTCGGCCTCCCCACCGAAGAAGGGCGACCGCTCCGGTCGCATTCGCCCCGCACGAGACGCCAGTGCAGCGAACTCCTCGATCAGGCGGGCGGGAAGCGGCCCGCAACACCGAAAGGACAACTCCCGATGAACGCGACGGACACCACCCCCGACGGGCTCACCTCCCGGTTCTCCGACCCCCAGCAGCTGGTCCCCGAGCTCGGCGACGTCGGCGCCGCCCTGTTTAAGATCATCGGGAACGGGGCGGTCCCGCGGAGCACCATCGGCCTGGTCCATCTGCGGGCCGGGCAGCTGGTCGCGAACACCTATCTGACGGTGCTGCACACCGGCAACCTTCGCCGGGCCGGAGTACCGGAGGAGAAGATCACCGCGGTGGCGTCCTGGCCGGACGCGCCCTACTTCACCGTGGCCGAGCGGGTGGCATTGGAGCTGGTGGAGGCGGTGCTGACGCCGACTCAAGCCGGCGAGCGCGTCCCCGACGAGCTGTATGCGCGGGCCGCCGAGCACTACGACACCACCGCGCTGGCCACCCTCGCGATGGCGATCGGGCAGGTCAACTTCTTCATCCCGCTCGCCCTGATCGGCCGGCCGCTGCCCGGCGTCTCCCCGGCCGGGCAGTGGCGCACGGCCCCGGCCGACTAGACCCGCGCCACCGGCCCCGCGCACCGGGACGGGCCCGGGACGAGCGGTTCGCCTGCCGGACCCCCCGCCCCGGGGCCCTGCCCTGCTCCGACCCCGCCAGGGCGCTGCCCCGCCACCGTGCTTCCCCATCTGGGCCGAGCAGGGCTTCGCCGACCAGTCCATCCGCCAGACCGTCCGCCTCGCCGCAGGCGGCGCCGCCGTCCGGATCCGCCTGTCCACCGCCCAGGGCGCAACCCCCCTGCGCCTGGCCGGCGCCGCCCACCTCCGTAATGTGTGGACCCGCTTCCAGGGGATTTGACCCGCTCCACCTCGCCTGCAGCCTGGAGTTGGAGGACTCGGAGGCGCGCGGCAGACCGCCGGCCGCCGCCCGGGCCGGCCGACTCCTCGGCCTCGGAGGCGGGTTGGTCCACCGTCAGGCGGATGAGGCGGCCGGACGAGTCCCCGCGCTCGCCCGGCCGCCCTCCTTCCGTGTCTGGCTCGCGCGCCACCGATGCGTCCCGGTCGGGGGGAGCACTCGTGCGGATCACCGAACACGACCGGGCCGATGTCGGCGCCGACCAGGCTCGCGGGCGCGGCTCGGCCGCGCGGCACCGTGCCCGACGCCGGCTCGACGTTCGCGGTGCCCGTCCGCAGCAGCGAGGTGCCCGCCGAAGGGCCGAGCCGCGGGACCTGCCAGGACGTGTGGGGTAGCGGTGATGGCGGCGTGCTGCTGCGCGGTCAGTTTTGCGCGTCGGGCGGGGTGTTGCGGTGCCAGGGGTCGCGTCGCCAGAGGCGGGCGTGGATGAGGCCGACCAGGACGACGCCGACGGCCGTAGCGGGCCAGCCGGCTGCGGGGTGGTCGGAGACGTGGGCGTAATGCCAGCAGACGGCGGCGGCCGCCAGCAGGAAGGAGCCGGTCAGGACGTTGCCCGCGGCTGATTCCCGCCACGGCGAGGGGCTGGACTTCTCGCCGGTGCTGCCGGCGGTGTAGTAGGGCAGGCCGTTGCCGGCGCAGAAGCCGGCGGCGAAGGCGAGGAGGAGGGTGGTCAGCATAGGATCGGTCAACTCCTGGGGGTGGCGCCGCCGAGGGCGCGGACGGTGAGGTCGACCAACTGGCGCAGGCGGCGGCGCCGTACTTCCGGGGGGTCTGTTGCGCGGCCGATGCCGGCCGTGGCGTCGAGCAGCAGTGCCGCCGCGTCGTGCGGCGGGATGCTGGCGGCTTCCGGGTCGAGGTCGTCGGCGTGCGTGATGACTTCGGTCAGAACGTCGGCGAGGCGCTGCTCGACGGGGGCGCGGCTTGTATGGGCCCTGGTGTCCGCCTCGGCGACCAGTTCGGCCAGGTGGCCGGAGTCGGTGACGCCGAGGGCGGTCTCCAGCTTGATTGACAGGACGGCGTGGAGGCGGTCTGCGGTGCCGGAGCCGCCTTCCAGGGCATGCCGGGCGGCCTGGGCCATGCGGTCGCCGACTAGTTCGGCGACTGCGGTGAAGACGTCGTTCTTGTTCCGGAAGTGCTGGTAGAGGGCGGGGCGGGAGACGTCAGCGGCGTCGGCGAGCAGCTCCATGGAGGTGCGGCGGAAGCCGTATCGGCTGAAGACGTCGACGGCGGCGTCGACGATCCGGGCGCGCTTGGCGGCGGCATCATCACGTGACACTCTGACAATCTATATTGAGAATGTCAGAGTGTCACGTGTTGGGCGGACGGTACCGCTGAGGGCGCGAGCCGAGCAGGTGCCCGGCGCCCGGGTTCCGGAACGGACATGGGTCACGTGGTGTCAGGGGGCGTGGCTTCGGCTGCGGTCCGGGGTTCGTGTGCTGCGGGCAGGTCGAAGTGGGCGATGGTCTGTGTGGCGACGTGGGCAGCTTCTTGGTGGGTGTTGTCGATGTGCAGGTGCTCGGCCCATGGGGCGAGTTCGCCGGGGCGGGAGGTGAGGCGGTGGGTGGCGTCCAGTTCCACAAGGCGCCGGCGGGATGCTTGAAGGTCGCGTTTGGAGGGCTTGGCGGCGAGCCGGGAGGGGCAGGTGTTGCGGTGCAGCCGTTCGTCCTGGTCGGCCGGCAGCTCCAGGCACAGCACCCGGCCGCCGCGCTCGCGGAAGGGTTGGGCGTGGGCGAACATGGCCGCGCGGTCCTCGGGCTGGTCGTGGGCCGGCACGAAGGTGAGGATCAGGCCGGGCAGGTCGCTGGCGGCGGCCTCGGCGACCAGGCGGCGCCGGAAGTCGCCGACGAGGCGTTGGAACGGGGGGCTGCCGAACGGGAAGAGGGCCAGCCGCTGCGCGACCGCAGCCCCGTCAACGAGGGCGCCTGGGAACGCCCCTGAGACCGCACACGAGAAATCGAGGTGACGGCTGGTCGGCGCCATGCCTAGGTTGACGGCCATGAGCGAGGTGCCGCAGGAGACGGTGGAGGCGTTCTACGACGCGAAGGCGGATGCGTACCTGGCCGCCTACGTCGAGGGCGTCCAGGACGATCCGCGGCTGGCGTTCCTGCCGCACCTGGATGCGCAGCTTGCGGTCGGGGCGAGCGTGCTGGAGCTGGGGTGCGGGGCCGGGATCCCGGCCACCGCCGCCCTCGCGCGCCGCTACCGGGTGCTGGGCGTCGACCTGTCCGCCACCCAGCTGCACCACGCCCGCTGGAACGTGCCCACTGCTGCCTTCCGCAAGGCGGACATGACCGCGCTCGACCTCCCGGACGGCTCGGTGGACGCCGTCACCGCCTTCTACTGCTTCAACCACCTGCCACTGGGCGAGCAGCCCAGGATGCTGGCCGCCATCGCCCGCTGGCTGCGCCCCGGCGGCCTGCTGCTGGCCTCCTTCGGCACCGGCGCCGCCCACGGCGAGGTGGCGCAGTGGCTGGGCGCCCCGGTCTACTTCTCCAGCCACGACATGCCCGCCAACCGCCGCCATCTGGCCGACGCCGGGTTCACGCTGCTGGTGGACGAGTTGATCGCCAAGGGCGAGGAGCGCTGGCAATGGGTCGTGGCCCGCACCGGCGCCGCGCCCGGGGCGGCGACGTGATTTTCAGGCCCTCCCTGCGGGCACCCGCTTGCAGCTGGGCCCGGAGGCGGTGGTGGAGGTGACCGGGCTGCGCAACCCCTGCGGGCAGATCGACCGGTTTTGGCGCGGACTGCTGAAGAAGGTGCTGCTGCGCGACGGTGACGGCGAAGTCGTCCGCCGGGCCGGGATCATGAGTGTTGTTCAGGTCGGCGGCGAGGTGCGGCCCGGCATGCCGGTGCGCGCCCAGGTGCCTGCACCGCCCCACACCCGCCTCGGACCCGTCTGAGTGCCTGTGTCCCAACAGGTCGGTCGACTCACCGGTTGAGGCACCTCAGGATGTCTGCGACCACTGAATCGATGGGTTCGGCCGCGTCAATCACCTGGGTCCGTCTCTTCAGCAGTTCGTCTTCAACGGTCTTGTGCCACCAGGCCGACCACGCCGCCGTGTCCCCGACACGTCCGAAGACGTTGGCGCGCTGCGGATCGGCCAACCGGGTCCTGCGGGTCGCATCATCCATCCGCAGGAGCAGCACGAGATCGAACCGATCCAACAGCTCGAACATATTGCGTGCAGTGCCCGTGAAGACCGTCGGCCCGGAGCCGCGGTCGGCCAGCGCGGCGTCGAGCAGGTCCACCTGCCACTGCCATCGGTGCGCGTCCAGCCACCCACGGGTCGGCTCCGCGGGAAACGGAACCGGACTCCCGTCCGCGTCTTCCCATCGCGCGTATCCGAAGTCGAGGTCGACCGAGTCCACCCCCCGCTCTCGAAGGACCTGCGCAGCAGTGGACTTCCCCGAGCCCGGCCCTCCGGCTACCAAGATTGCGGCCGGCGCAGTGACCTGATGGTGCTGCGCGTTGTCGTTGCTCATTGCCTACCCTCTTCCCGCCGGGTTGGCGGTGGCCGCCCCGGCATACGAAAAAGAGCACCCGAAATCACTCCGACCACTGCCCGCTGTGCGGGTGCTGGTAGGTGTGACCTCAGACGCTCTTAAGCCGAAGCTGCCCGAGCTCCTGCACCGATCGGTCGATCGGGGCATGACCTTCTGAAGGCGTGTATGGACTTGTCAGGTCCGGACGTTAGCAGCCGCACCCACTCCGGGCTACGGCCCGAGTGAGGTCCGCTCCGCCAGCGCAGGCTGCCTCTGAAGCAGGGCGACTTCGATGGCCAAGGTCCCCGGAATCCTCTTCGCCGGTTCGCCCCACGGCTGCTGTACTGCCGCGCATGGTCGACACGGTTCGCCTCACATCGGAATATGCGCGTTCCCTGCTGCCTGACCCCGCCGACTGGGACGTGGGCGATCCGCTCGGAAGTATGGGCACAACCCGGGTAGCCCGGCGGGGGACGCAGGCGCTGGTGATCGACGCCCGGCTGGCCGATATCGGAGTGGTGCCTCCCGTAGTCGAGGTTGGCGAGGGCCATCTCGTCCATCGCGACCTACCAGACGAGTCCGTCCAGATGGCTATGGCCGGCAAGCAGGCGAGCGATGCGGTCCTGCGTTGCTTCGCGTACATCAGGCTGGGGGTGGTGTGCGTAGAGCGCGAGCTCCTCGTACATGTCGTAGAAGTGCAACCGCTCGTGCAGATGCTCGCGCTCGAACAACTCCGGATACGCGCCGTGCAGCCATCCGGGGACCTCGGTGAGTGTGGCCTCGTCGAGTCCCTGCCCGTCGGGTGTGGGCGGGAGGTCTCGCGCCTTCGCGCACCAGCGCAGGATGATGTCGAGCTCGACATCCGCCGGCTGGGCCAGCGCCTCCGCGAAGTCGATAAGACCGGTGACGCGTCCCTGGTCGACCATCACGTTGGATCCATGCAGATCACCATGGACGAGGACGGGTTCGTCGGCGGCGAACAACGCCAGCCGCTCCTGGATCCACCCGGCGACGTCCGCGAGCAGGCGCGAGTCGTGACCGGGCAGCCGCCGGGCAGCCTCGACCTGCTGGAGGGCCGCACGCACTACGGGTGGGTGGAACGCAGGCCACGGCTTGCCGGCGAGCGCGTCGGCCAGCCAGGGCGGCAGCAGGTCGGCCGGCACAGGAACGCGGTGAAGTGCGCGCAACGCATGGCCGAGGCTTTCGATCATTGCTTGGCGCGTGTGCGAGTCCGCCGCCGGCCATGCCTCGTGCAAGGTTTGTCCGGGCAGGCGTTCGGAGATGCACCACGGCCCGTCCGGGCCGTCGCCGTGGGCGAGGATCCGGGTGTGGGGGACCTCGCTGCCGGCGAGCAGGTTGACGACTGAGGCCTCATGGCGAAAGGAGTCGCGGAACCGTCCGTTGCTCAGTCGTACGACATACTCATCGCCGACCCACACGCGGCTGACCCAGCCGGCCCTTGGAAGAAAGCGCCCGGTTGCCGGTAGACCGGCGGCCGCCAGCACCCTCAGCAGCACCGGATCGGTAGCCGGATCGTCGACGAACGGTGCTGATTGGTTGACCACGCAACAAGCCTCACATGCGCACCAAGTCTCGGACCACACAATTTGCGCGCCGCACTGCTGCTGTCGGTGTGTCGGTCGCATCGGTTGGTGGGCGAGAGTCGGCAGGATCGTGCGGCTGCGGAAGCGTCCTGCCGCCCGGACTTCGACGGTCACGGAATGTCACTCAACGCGAGTTCTGACACAGCTTCCCAGTCCTGCACGAGGCCGGCGGCGTCCAGCACAAGCGGTTCCTCGGGGGAAGCGGTATCTGTTGGATCGCAGGAGGGGAACGATCGCCGGCCTTCGGCCCCCACAACGCGACGAAGCAGGCGCCTCGGGCCGGCTTGACGGCTGCGCCAACACCACCGGCAGCTCCTGCTGCTGACCCGGCATGAACCCGTGGAACCCACCGTCAGGCTGCGTGCTTTCTGCTGGGGTCGGTGGGCCGGTGCTCCGGCCGCGGCCGCCCCCGCCAGCCGGCGACCAGCGTGTCGTCAGGTGCGTGCTGACCACCGAGAGCGACGTGAACAGCGCCGACAGCAGCCTGATGGGAAGGTGCCTGACCGTCAGGCGCAGCCCGCCGATCCGCACATCGATGATCGGCGGTGGCGTGGGCCGTCCGTCGGCTGGGCGGCTGTAGTTCCTGCGTGGCTGGCGCAGAGTCGGCCTCGTTTACGCGCCTGCGACCGTCAGCGCGACCGCCGCCACCGCCGGCAACGGGCTTGGCGAGCCGGAGACCAGGCCGACCGCGCCCAGCCGCGCGGCCCGCGCCGCCAGCTCCGTGGCGAGGCAACAGGTTGCGGTCGCCAGGGCAGCGCGTTCCAGGGCGCCCACCGCAAGCAGGGCCCAGAACGCGCCGTCTGCTCGCAGCCCGCGTGGGGCGGCCGTCACGCGCCACCGTCCTGTTCGTCCAGGAGCCGCCGCAGGCGGCGCCGGGCGTCCGGGTCGGCGGTCTCCACGGCGGCCAAGAAGTGGGCGACCGCGGCGCCGCCGTAGCGGCGCAGCACGTCGGCCACGGCGATACCGGCCTCGTCGGTGGTGAGTGGAGCGTAGACGAAACCGCGGCCGCGGCGGGTGCGCTCTACGGCGCCTTTGGCGGCGAGGCGGACGAGCACGGTCATGACGGTGGTGTAGGCGAGCGGCTCGCCGCCGCGTGCCGCGTTGAGGCGGACCAGCACCTCACGGACCGTCAGCGGCGTGTCACCCGTCCACAGCACCCGCATCACGTCCGACTCCAGTGCGCCCAGCGCCACGGGCCGCCCCCTTTCGCCTGCACCGGTCATGCCTCAGCCCTCTCCAGTATCGCCCTGCTCGGCCGCGCCTCCCCGATGATCATCGGGGAGGAGGGGTTGCGGCGGCCGTTCGGACGGAAGTCGAAGCGGCGCACCCGCTCGATGGCGAACCCGGCGTCGAGGATGGCCCGTTCGCTGTCGCGGGCCAGGTGGCAGCCGCCGCCCAGCCTCCGCCAGACGGGGTCGAGCATCCGCTGCAGCCGGGCGTGGCGCGGGCGCGGCGAGACGGTGTGCTCGTAGAACCGCATCTCGCCATTCGGTTTGAGGACGCGGGCGGCCTCGGCGAGCGTCGCGGCGACATCGGGGACGGTGCACAGCACCAGCGAGAGCACCACGGCGTCCGCGCAGCCGTCGGCGACAGGCAGCGCCTCGGCGAGCCCGGTCTGGACCTCCACGGGGACGGGCGCGTCGCCGGCCGCCCGCTCGGCGAGCGCGCGCAGCCGGGGCTTCGGCTCGACGGCGATCAACTGCTCGACGTGCTCGGGGTAATGGCGGAAGTTCGCGCCCGCTCCGGCGCCGACCTCGACCACCCGGCCGCGGATACCCTCCAGCAGCTCACGGCGGTGGTCGAGCGATCCGTGCGCCTCGGCGAAGGCGTTGATGCGCGGGTAGAGGCGGGCGAACAGGGGATGAGAGACGGTTCGCGGCATGACGGCTCCTCAGATCCAACTGACTACTACCACCGCGTAGTAATACTACGTAGAAGTAGTAGTGTGTCGAGGGCCGACTGGGGCACTGCCAGTGTTCGGTCTGGTTGGGTGCGTCGATGTGGAGCGCCGACATTGGGCGGTGGTAGCCGTACCCGTCGATCGCGCCGCTCGCGAACCGGTCGGCGACGAGCGCCTTCGCCGTCTTGACCGCTCCGGTGCGGGCGACGGGAACGCGCCTCGCCCGGGCCGGCAGATCAGCGGTAACGAGCACCAGCCTCAAGAACACAACCGCCTCGGTCGGAGGGCGGGGGATTGTCCTGGCCGGCGGCGAACATGGCGGAGGCTTCCTGGCGGATCCGTTCTCGACACGCCCGTCCCTCGTACGTCAGGCCGCCGCCTTGCTGACACCTCATGGGGACGGGATACCGCTGCTGCCGGTGGCTGTCGGCCCCTCACGACAGCACACCAACAAGGTCAGTTGTTCGGATAAGACCAGCTCGGCTCGCTCGGCCTGGTCCTCAACGCCATCGTGCTGTGGACCACGATGTACCCCAACGCCGCCGTCACCCAGCTCCGCGCCAAGGGTCACGAACTGCGGGACGCAGGGCATCGCCCGCCTGCCCCCGCTCAAGCACCGCAACCTGAAACTGCTCGGCCGCTGCAGCTTCACCGCCTCGACCCCGGCCGCCGGCGCCCTGCGCCCACTGCGCGCCCCGGATGCGCCGGAGCTGGACGAGGACGACGACGAGTCGGCGGCCGGCTGAAGCCGAGGCGTCAGCCGGTGGGCACCAGCGCGGCGCCGTACTGCTCGACGGCCCACGGCAGCACCACGCAGGGGAGCAGGAGCCAGTCGCTAGTGCTGTGCCGGCTCCGGCAGTTCGGCGGTGACGGCGCGGATGGCGTTGCGGAGCCAGCGCTGCCCCAGGTCGCCGTCGAGCCGGGGATGCCACGCCATTTGGTAGCCGAGTGGGCGGATTTCCTCGGGGGCGGGCAGGATTCGGATGCCGGGGTCCGGGCGTTGCTCCACGAGTAGCCGCGCGGGCAGGGTGAGGATCAGCCGGGTGCCCGGGACCGAGCGCAGGGCCAGGGAATGGTAGGGGATGGTCAGTCCGGCCCGGCGGCGCTCTCTGAGGTCGTCCAGACGTTGCTCGATCGCGGTCTGACGCTCGCCGAGGGTGCCGACGATGACATGGGTGGCGTCCAGGTACTCCTCCAGGGCGATCGCCGGACGTTCGGCGAGCGGGTGGTCGGCGGAAAGCACGCAGACGAACCGGTCGTCGAGGAGATGTTCGGTGTGCAGGGCGGTGAGTGGCGTTGATCGGGCGAAGAACACCAGGTCGACGACCCCCCGGTCGAGGTCCTCGTAGATGGCGTCGTGCCAGGTGCGGAAATGCAGTGTGGAGCGCGGCGATTCCCGAAACACACGCTGGAAGACCGCGGGCGCGAACACCTGGGTGACGGTGGAGGGCATCTGGTCGGTGCTGCGGCGCCGCCATCTGCCGTCGCCCCGTCCGCCCGACGGGACTGCGGCGCCAACTTCCACTAGCGGCGCTAGACATGCGAGCGATAGCAGTGCTAGCTTTGCATCACTATCTAGCACTGCTAGGAACTGGAGGCGTTCCCATGCTCAACGCACTCGAGACCATCACCATCGTCGTCACCGGCGTCATGGTGGGGGTGGAGTTCTCCGTCCCCTTCTTCAGCAACCCGATCCTCAACGCGCTCCCCGGCGAGACGGGCCTGCGCGGCCGCACCCACGGGGCCCGGGTGGGCGGCGCCGTGATGCCGGCCTGGTACATCGCCTCGCTCGCCCTGGTCGTGATCCGGACGGTGGCCGGATGGCACCAGCGCGGCGCCGGACTCCTGATCGCCTCTGCCGCGCTGCTGGTCCTCAGCGTGATCCTGTCGGTCGCGGTGCTCGTCCCGATCAACAACCGGGTCAAGACCTGGACCGCCGGCGACCGGCCGGCCGACTGGAAGCAGCAGATAGCCCGCTGGGACCGTTTCCACTACGTCCGCGTCGCCGTCATCATCGCCGCCTTCACCTGCCTGGCCGCCGCCCTCACCTGATTCTGCGGACCGTGGGTGCGGTCACGACCGGACCTGTCCCATACGTGATCGTCCGCGTCGCCCGGTTCCCCTCCGGCCTCGGCGCCGTCCTGCACGCCGAACGTGCCCAGGCCGCCTCGCCGTGTTCTCGTCACTTCACCTTGCCGGGCCCGAACCGAACACGACTGCCCGCCGATGGCGTCGGCATCCGGGCGTCCTGCCTTCGCGGGTGGGGCGCGCCGAGGTGCTGCGGCCGCCCCTGCCCGATCCGTCCCCGCGGCTGACTCGGTGTCATCCGGCGGGCATGGCCGGGAGGGCGGTGTCTCGCGGGCCGGTCCATGGATGCATGGGGTGGCCGGGGCCGGGCATCCTGCCGGGATGCGTGTGCTGCCGGTGTTCGCCCCGGGTGCGGTCATCGTGATCGAGGAGCGGTGCCGCGGCGTGCTGTGGAGTGCGGTGCCGCACCGCGTCATCGCCAGCAGCCGTGAGGAGTTGGTCACCTGGGTGCCGGCGGGCGCGGTGTCGGTGCGGGCCAGCAACCGGGGGATGAGCGAGGCCGCGGGAGGTGATCGAGGGCGGGATGAACTCCGCGGCCTTCGCGGTCACCCACCCCCGCGGTCGGTTCGTGGCCAAGGCGGTCTCGTCCCGGATGCGCGAACAGTTTGTGCTGGGCCTTGAGACGGCCGCGCGGCTGGAGGCCGGCGGGATCCCGAGCGCGCCGAGGATCAACGATGTCATGGGACGCAGAGCGGAGTGAAGGTCCCGACCTGGAACTCCGCCGGGGGAGCCGTCCGGCCCCGCCGCCAGGTGCTACCTCAGCGGCCGCTTGCAGGGGAGCGGGCCTCCGGCGAGCGGGACGCCGGTGCGACGGGCCTGGTCGATGCTGGCGCGGGAGTCCGCACTGCGCGCCGCCTCCGTGGGAATCACCGGCTCGGCGGGGGTAGTCGGACGGTCCGGCGGGGGCGTGTAGCCCTCCAGGCGGGCGGTGCCCCACACGTAGGTATCGGCCTGGGCGCTGCCGTACGGCGCCCAGGCAAGGCGGGTCTGGCCGGTCTTGTCCTGGGTGTCGGAGTCGTACACCATGATGTTCGCCGCGAATCGCTGCGGGTCCGCCGCGGCCGGAAGCTCCGCGAGCGGGATCTTGGCTTCGATCGTGTAGCCCTTGTACGGCTCGCTCACCGTGGAGGCGACGCGCATGCCGGGCGCGGTCGTCTCGGCCGGGCCCTGGTGGTTGTCGGCGTCCCGCTCCGCTGCCGGACCGCCTTCTGCCGTGAACGGGAAGATGCCGGTCTTGAACGTGACCGAGGTGTCGTCGGCGTTGCCGCGGGGGTCGAGGGCTATCTCGACGGAGTCGGTGCGCCAGTGCCGCTTGGCGTCGCTCTTGTCCAGACTGGCCCCCTCCCGGTCGTCCGTGACCGAGATCAGCACATAGAGGTCGTCCCCGTACCGGGACATCTTCGCCGTCGCCGAGCAGTCGTCGGGTGTCGCTTGGTCTCCCTGCCAGTACTGCAGCGGCAACTCCGGGCCGGGGTATTCGCCGTCGCCCTCGACGCCGTTGAGTTCGGGGGCGGCGGCCACCTGGGGAATCGTGGTGGACGGCGGGGTGGGGTAGGCGGGCTGCGCGTTGTTGGCCAGCCAGGGCATCCCCACCGTCCGCGTCCAGTCGCGGTACTCGGCGAATATGGGCCGCAGTCCGCTCTGTTCGCGGGCCGGCGCTGTGATCTTCCTGCCGTTCTCGGCCAGCACGCTGAACCAGTCCGAGCCCAGCTGCGCGGGATCGGTGGGAACCTCGGGCGGGTACGCGCCCCAGCCCTGGCTGAGATACATCCGGACCGCGTCCCGCTCCACCTGCGCCCAGGACGTGCCGTGCTCGCGCGAGAGGTGACCGGACCACACCCCGATGACCGGCAGGCCGGTGTCCGGGTCGGTGCGGGCCTGCTTCGGCGCATCCGGCCCCAGGAGACTGCTGAAGGCGGAGTTTTGGGACAGCAGCCGCTGCGGGCGCCACGCGTGCAGCCCCTCGCACTCCAACTGGTCGGGGAAGGCCCGCTTGTCGCCGGCGAGGAAGAACGCCTCGATCGCCAGCCGCGCCGCCATCTGGTGCCCGCCGTGCTGGTTGAACGGACGCGGGTTCATGGTTACCACGGTCGTCGGCCTGGTCATGCGGAACACCCGGACGACGCGTTCCAAGGTGTCCTGCTTGTGCCAGATCCGCTCCGTGAGCGGGGCCGAGAGCGTGTACCAGAAATCCGGCTTGTCGAGGTAGAAGATGTCCTCGATACCCGCCAGCGCGGTCGCGGAGCGCTCCTCGCCCTCGCGCAGCAGCCCGAGCGGCGCGCCTTCCTCCGGGCCGACCGCGTTGCCACCGCCCTCGCCCCGGGTGATGGTCACCACGCCGGTGCGCAGTTTCCGGCTGTCGCGCCAGTAGCCGAAGGTGGACAGGCTCCCGGCCTCGTCGTCCGGGTGCGCGCTGACGAACAGCACGTCGTGGCGGGCGGCGTTGCCGCGGCCCTTGCGTTGCTCCGCGGCGCTCGCCGCCGGCGTCCCCGCCGCGAACCCCGCGCCCAGCAGGCCGGATGCGAGGGCAGCCGTAACGAGACGCCGAGACGGGCCCGACTGCCTGGTCTCCTCGGGCACTTCGGACATGATGCAACGCCCCTTCCCCGTCTGACGATCTTTTTGCCAGTGACTCTCGGGCATCTTCCGCTGCCGTGGCAACCGTTACGCACGGGTTATTTGTCGAGACGTCAGGAAGTCAGCGCTTGCGTCCCGATGGCTCGGGGAGGACGGCCGCGGAGCCGACCACGCAGGTGCCGGCACCAGGGCGGGTGTGACACATGGAGCGGAGCGCGAGAAGGCTTTTGGATCCGGTGCCGCCGATTCACGGAAGGGAAGCAGCCGTTGGGCCACCCGCGACCCTGTCCACGAGTCGGCGGCCTCGGATCGCAAAACCTGCTCGCGAGCCGGGCACCGCCCGTGTCAGACTCCGCCGATGCGCGATCCCGAGGCCCTGCCGCTGCTCGGCCTGCGAACCCCGGGCGCCGTACGCGCCTGCCTGGACCACCTGGGCTGGTCCAGCCTCGATCAAGGTGACTGGGCGTACGTCTACCGCTCGCCCACCGGCCGCCTGGTGGCCCGCCTGGCCCCCTTCGAACCCGTCTACGGCCACTTCGTCGACCTGTGCCGGCGCTGCGCCGGCATCCGCTACCTCCCGCACGTCGAACTGGCTGTCGAGCTGGACGGCGGCGGCCACCTGACCGTCCTGGAACACCTGAAGCCGGCCCCGGTGAAGGTGATCAAGGAGCTCCTTCGCACCTGGGAGCACCCCGAGGACGCCGATGCAGAGCTGCGCCGCCTGCGGGACGAGGTCGACCGGATCGACGCCTGGGGCCGGCGCGGGGTGCGCTGGTGGAGCGGCGTCGACCTCGGCGCCCGCCACATTCTGCAGTCGGCCGGCGGGCAGCCCAAAGTCATCGACGTGTTCTGCGTGGTACTGCCAGACCTTCTCGGCGACCTGAACGCGACCCTTGTGGCTTTAGCCCAAGGCCATGAAGTTATGAA
>NZ_MLCF01000067.1 GCF_001879105.1 Mangrovactinospora gilvigrisea
CGGCCAAGGCGCTCCTTGCGCTTGCTGCTCTGCGGACTGCCTCCCGCCATCACGCCTCCTCGCCCGAGTGCATTCACTGTCAGTCTGCCGTGCCGTCGCGGCAAGAGATCTGCGAATCGCACTTTTCGGAGTCAGGGATATGCGATCCTGCCGCTATCAGCAATCAGACCGGTCTGAATTGCCCAGTGCGATCACTGGAGATCGCGCCATCGCGTGGAGGTCCTGATGCAGCGTCGGCTCCCGACACACCTCAGCGCGCCGCCACCGCACCGCACCCCTGGCCCAGGGGGCATCGCCGCAGCACCCGCGCGCAGCACGCCACCGGAAGGGGACCGTCTTCGCGGTGGCTCGCCCGCCCGCCCCGCTGACGGCAACGGCGCTCGGGAGGCCCGGCGATGACGGCGCCGGTTGCGCACCGCGAGCCGCTGCTGGCCCATGCCGCCGGCCACGCCCGGATGGTGGCGGCCCGCTCCTGGGACCGAGACGGCGTCGCCTGCGTGCGCGTGGGCGAGACGGTCGATGTCCTGCGGGTGAGCCGCGAGGTCTGCCGAAGCGTCGTGGCCGGCCTGCGCTGGCGGGCCGCCGCCTACCACGAGCCGCACACCCAGCTGTTCGTTCTCCTGCTGCCGCCGGGCTCGCTGGCCACCTGGGCCGCCAGCCCCGGCCTGCAGATCGCCGAACTGCATCCGCTGGTGTTGGCCCCCGAACCGGGGAGCGAGGTGTACCTGCCCGACCCGGCCCCGCGCGAGCACAGCCCGTGGCTGACCCCCGCACCGGTCCTCACCAACCCGACCGCGGCGCGGGCCCAGCTGCTGGCCGCACTCCGCCCGGCCGCCGAACTGCCCGGCGCCCTGGGGGCCTTGGCCGGCCGAGCCTATCGCCGGCACGCGCCGCAGCGCGCGGTCCGCGTCGCCCTGTATGCGCGCACCACCCCGTCCGGGCCGGTGGAGCACTACCTGGAGGACTGCCGCCGCCACGCAGCCGGCCACGGCTGGCGGGTGGCCGGCGAGTACGTCGACCGCATCCCGCACGGCTTGCTCGACCAGCCGCGCTTGAACGACGTACTGGCCCACATCGAGGCAGCGGGCTGCCACCGGGTGGACGGCCTGCTCACCTGCGACACCTGGGCGGTCACCGCCAGCCCGATCACCTGCGCCCGCATCCGGCACCGCATCACCGCCGCAGGCGCGTTCTGGAGCACCACCGCGAAAGTGGGGGAGCCGAGATGAGCCCCGCACTGCTGCCGCCGCGACCCTCCGCTGACACCCCGGGAGCCGGGAACGGCGAGCTGTGCACCCGATGCTGCGCCATGCCGGGCGAGGCGAACCCCGAGGCTGCCAGCAATTTCACCCTGGCCGCCTTGCACGGACGCCGCGGGAAGACGGCCGCAGCAACGGTCGCCGCGCTCCTGGCCCGGCACACCGCGCTGCGCCACCCCCACCGCCCCGCTCGCCTGGAGCTGGCCATCGGCGCGGACTTCGTGCGCATCACCATCGATGCCGCTCTGCCCGCGGCCACCACCGACCAGGCCGAACTGCGCCGCACGTTGACCGAGGCCGGCGAGCTTTCGCGACGGCTCGGCTACGCCGACAACAACACCACCCACCGCGCCCGCGTGTGGGCCGAGGTACGCATCGCCCGCCCCGCGCGCCGAGCACCGCACCCCCGCGCTGCCACGAGCGCCCCGAACTCCCCTGGATCGAGCCAGCCGTGAGCCTCCAGTTAGACGCCCACCACCCGGGAACCCCGCTGCGCAGCGTCCGGCTCATGGTCGACGCCGGGATCGTGGCGATCACCGGCCTGCGAACCATCCCCGAGGCCCACGCCTTCGCCGCCGAGGCGATGGCGGAATACGCCCCGATGCCGGTTGTCCCCGGGCCGACCGGGCCCCGCCCCCACCGGCGGTTCACGACCGCCGCGCCGCACCGCGCCAAGCCGCCCCAGCTGATGCTCCTGGCTCAACTGGGCATCGCAATGCAGCCCGCAGTCTTCGCGCTTGCCGATGCCCGCCGCGCCCTGCTGCACCTGAACTACCGCCAGCCGTGGTCTCTGGAGCTGCTGACCGACCCGGACCGCTGGCTCCGCCCTGACCTCGGCGGGCCCATCGTGACCGCGCCGGCGCACCAACGCGCCCTGCTGCGCCTTCCCGCCATGGCCCCGACCGATCTCACGCCGTCCGAGCGGGTGGTGCTCACCTGCCTGCGGCGTGAACTGGGTCGCCGCAAGCGCGCCCTCGCGCTGCCCCCGGGCCACGCCCTCTTGATCGACAACCACCGCTATCCGACCGCGACGGTCACCGGCCAGCTGGCCACCGTCGCGGTCGTTGCCGGCGACCGGAACGAGGACGGCATCGAACCCGGTTTCCCGTTCCCTTCCTCCCTCCTTCGCTCGACACCCACATCCCCCGGAGATCGTGATGAGCTCATTGATTGAGGACCACCAGCTGGCCCGCGGCCAGCACTTCGGCGCCCAGGCCGTCGAGCAGCTCCGGATCCACGGCCTGGTGACCGTGCCCCGCGTGCGCGGGCGCAGTGCGGAGATGCAGCGCCGACTGGCCGGCGCGGTGCTCACCTCGCTTTCCGGTCTGGGCGACCCGACCGAACTGGTGCCGATCGACCGGGGCGATCCGATCGGCCTGCGCAGCTACCAGGCTCACCTGCCGATACCGCCGCGGATTCTGGTCGTCACCCATGCCGCCAGGACCGAGGCGCCGATTGCCTGCCGCGTGCTGGACGGGGCCGCCCTGATAGCGCACCTGAAGCGCACCTGTCCCGGCGCAGCCAACTCCTTGGCCCGGCCCGGCAGCGCGAAGTTCCGCCACCTCCCGACCACGACGCCGTGCCGCACCGTGCTGACCTATCCGGGGCCGGCGCACTATTCGGCGATCATCACGCCGATGGCCTCCCGGCGTGCAGTGTTCCGCCTGGAGGAAGCAGCCCGGATGGACCTCAGCCCCGCTGTGCAGGGGCATCTGGCGGCGGTGGAGGACGCCATCTGCGAGGTGCAGGAGGACGTGGAGGTGATGCCCGGCCAATCGATGATCGTCGACAACCACCGCTGGGCCCTCGGACCCCTGGCCAAAGGGCTTGCGGTGCTCGCCGGTGTGCAGCGCACCCTCGGCGTCGGCGCGCTGCTGCCGTTCACGCCGTATCGGCCAAACTCCCTGGAGGCCCGGCGGTGAACCAACACCTGGCCGCTCGGGCGGTGAACTGGCGGGAGTTCCTGCGGTTGCTGCAGGCCGCCGACCGCAGCTACAGCACGAGCAGCGGGCTGGTGGCGCTGCGGGTGGGCGACGTCTTCAGCGGAGTCTCGCTGCCGGCCGAGTTCTTCCACCCAGTGATCAAGCGCTTGCAGGGGCGGCGCGAGCCCATCGGGCCCGTGCTCAACGACGCGGCCGCGCATGCCGTGGTGTTCTTGCTGGCGGCGCGCGCCGCCGAACGCCTGGCCTGGCCCGCAGCCGCCGGGGTCCGGGTCCTTGCCGCGAATGAGGTCGTGCTGTGCCCGCCGCCCGGGTTCACCGTGCGGGGCCGCGACTGGCTGGTGCCGCCTGGCGGCCTGTCGGCCACCGACCCGGCGGTGCTGCATCAGGTCCTGGCCGCCGTTGTCGGTGACCACCGGAGCCAGACGCCCGGCTGGCCCCAACCATGAGGCTCGCGACGCCAAGTCGCGGCGGTGAGTGCGACCACGATGCCCGTCTCGGCGGGGTGCCGAATGGGCTGGTCCACACGGGCTGCTCAGGTTTGGAGGAGTGCCCGGACGTGCTCGGCGCAGCCCCAGGACAGGGTGACGCCGGCGCCGCCGTGTCCGTAGTTGTGCACGATCTTGCCTTCGCGTTCGACGCGAACGGTGGGGCGGGTGGGGCGCAGCCCGATCCGATGCTCAAGGATCGGTGCCCCGGCCAGTCGGGGTTCGACGGCGATGCAACGCTCCAGGATGGCCTTGGCTGCCGCCGGATCGCCGGCGGTGTCGGCGCTGCCGTCGATGGCGGTGCCGCCCAGTACCACGGTGTCGCGGTGCGGGTAGATGCACAGCAGGTCGGGCGAGGTGCCGGTGTCCTCCTCGAAGAAGTCGATCAGGCCGGGGTTGGCGACCACGACGTGCTGGCCGCGGATCGGGCGCACGGTCGGGTCGTCGGCCAGCGTGCGGGCGCCCATCCCGGTGCAGTTGACGATCGACTCGGCCTGGGCGGCGGGGTCGGCGAGGCCGCTGACGGTGTCGCGGACCAGCACCGCGCCGGCATCGGCCGCTCGTTTGGCGAGGTAGCGCAGGTAGCGGGGCATATCGATCAGCGGTGTGGTGTAACGGTGCCCTCTGGCGAAGCCGGCGGGCAGTTCCTCGGTCCGAAGGGGCCGAAATCCGGGGAGCGTACGCGCCCAGGCGGGCGCGGTGGACACGCCGCGCGAGGCGTCCGTGCCGGAGGCCAGGCGTACTCCGCTGCCGGGAGCGGCGGTGGCCAGGTCGGTGAACACCGCAAGGGAGTGGCTGCTCCACCTGGCGACCTGGTCGGCGGGCTCGACCAGGTAGGGGCCCCAACTGGCCCCGGCCGCGGCCGAGGTGGCACCGGGAAACTTCGCGGCCACGACGGTGACGGGACGGCCGGCCTCGGCGAGCACGACGGCGGTGGTCAGGCCGATGACGCCGGCTCCGAGGACGATCACGCGGCTGGGGCTCATGCCGGGACGCTAACGCGCGGGATGCTGCCGGTGGTAGAGGTCGAGCGCGCGGCCGAGGCGGGGGGCGAAGTCGGCGGCGAACGGGTTGCGTGTGCGGCGGGTCAACTCGTTGTGCAGTTGGGCCAGCAGACTGGCGCTTCGGGGCGAGTTGACCCTCTCCAAGCGGGCGAGGGCACCTTCGGCGGTGGCGCACGCGGCCTCCAGCTCGCCGGCGGCCAGCTGGCCGAGTGCCAGCCACGCTCCTTCGTACAGGGCGCGCCGCTGGCCGTAGGTGGTGGGGCCGATGTTGTGGGCGCCGGTGGCCAGCAGTGCGGTACCTCGCCTGAGGGCGCGGCGGGCGGCCGCGGGCCGTGCTCCGTCGTGCAGTTGGGCCCGGCCGAGGCAGATCAGGGCGTAGCCGGTTTGGGCGTTGAGGTGGCTCGGGGACAGGTAGTACATCCACCGTGGCTCAACCTGCTGCTGCGGCGGCGCATCGAGCAGGGTGCGGGCCTGGTCGGCGGCGCGGGCGGATCGTTCGGCGGCGTCGTTCAGCGCGCGGGCGTCGGCGGCATGGTTGCGGCTGGCGGCCTGGAAGGCCAGGTCGGCAAGGATGTGGGCGGCCAGGGCGCGATCCGCGACGGCGTCGGCAGCGTGCAGCGCGGAGATGAAGTAGCGCTGGGCCAGTCCGTGCCGGTCGGCGTCGAAGGCCATCCATCCGGCGAGCTGGCCGATCTCGGCGAGGGCCTGGATGAGGCGGGTCTCGATGTGCGGTCGGTGACCGCCGTCTTTGATCAGCAGGGCGACGGCGCGCATCTGCGCGCCGACGTAGGGAAGGTGGCGGGCGCCGCCCTGCTCGTCATCCAGTTGCTGCAGCAGCGGCAGGGCGGCTTCGACCTGGTCCACCAGGGGGCCGGCGGCGGGCAGGTCGGGATGTGCCCCTGTTCGGCCGCGGGGGGCGGGCACGGTGGCGTCGAGGTAGACGGCGACGGCGGCCAGCAGGCCGGCACCGGTCGCGGCCAGCACGGTGTGCCGGTCGGTCAATGCCTCGGCCACCCAGGTCTCCACGATGTGGTCCAGCCCGTCTCGGGTGAACGGCTGCACCAGGCCGTCCGCAGCCTCCGGCAGCCGTCGGATCGCCTCGCGGTCGCGACCCCACAGGTCGCGTGCGAGCACCGTCCGGCCCAGGTGGTCGCCCAGCAGGCGCGCGGTCAGGTCCGGCAGCGGAGGGCGGGGGACGGCTCCGGCGTCGCGCCAGTGATAGGGGGCGGTCTCCGCAACGGTCCCGGCCCCCAGCACCGCATTGATCTTTCGGGCCAGTCGGCCGGGACTCCAACCGGCCTCGGCCAGCAGCTGCGCCAGCAGCAGGTTCGGCTCGCGCACGCGACGCGGCGCCATAGCGACCCCTTCCTGCTGAGGCTGCGTCAATGCCCCTCAGTCTGCCTGCGTGTTTCAGCCGAATGCGCAGGTTCGCGGGAAGTTGAGGAAGTTGAGCGATCCATCCCCTACAGGCCCGGCCGCAGCCCCGGTGGGCTTGCAGCCGTGAGCACAAGGCGTCGCACAGCACCCGCCCATGGACTTCCCCTCGGACCGGAGGGCCGGAAGCCGAACGGCCGGCACGATGCAGGCCAAGTCGGCGGGGTGAGCCTGCCGCATATGGAGGAAATGGCCGCGGAACTGGCCCTACGCATCGCAGCGGACGGTCAGCCGTCGCTCGTGGTCGGGGTGTTGCGCCATGGCATGGTTCCGGCCGTACTGATCGCTGACCGGCTGGCCGTCGCCGGGGTCCGAGCGTTCGACCCCGGGCAGCTGGACCCCACCACCCCTGAGGCCGATGAGCCTCCGGCCTACCGCGAACTACGCAACCTCGGCGCGGTGGGCCCCGTCCCGGACGCCGACGTCCTGGTCATCGCCTGGACCGATCCGGAGGGACACGCACTGGCTGCGGCCCGCCGCACCCTGGAGGCCGCCGGGGCGCGCCGCGTGCGCACCGCCGTATGCCTGGGGCCGCCCCCACCCGACAGTGTGGACATCGGTCCAGCGACTCCTGTCTCCCCGTCTTCCCCCACCGGTCTGGATCCGGCGCGATCCAGGCCGGGCGACCACGCCGCCGCCGACCGCAGCCCCGAAAGCGAGGAGGGGTGATGAACACCCGCCGATACTGCGCCTCCAACCGTCCCGATCCGATCGCCAACGCGCTGCGATGGCTTGCCGCCACCAGCACGCTGCCGGCCCTGGTGCTGGAGGACTTCGCCAACTCCGGCCAGTCCCCGCTGGTCGTCGGCACCCTGTTCGACGTCCTCAAGGTGCCCGCCCCGGTCGGGACGCGGGTGCTGGAGCAGCTGCAGCAGCGCGAGGCGGCCATGGGACCGCTCCTGGCCGACAGCGACACCGGCTCGGTCTACATCCTCATCCCACCCGGGACCGCCGGATCGTGGCAGGCGGGCGGCAGCGCCTACGACCGGGCGGCGGCCACCACCCTGCTGGTGCCGATACCCGGCACCACCCGCTCCGGCCGGCACTGGCTCAACCCACCAGACGGCAGCGGCGAACTGACCGACCCTGACCTGCTCGCCGAGATCGTCGCCGCGCTGCTCCAAGACGCCGAGCCCGCGGATCCCGGCGCCGCGCTGCCCGCCAGCATCCACCCGCTGGCCCGCGACACCGTGAAGGAGGCGTGATCGCCCATGGCCGCTCCAGATCTCGCTCCCGCCGCATGCGCACCGGACAGCCGGCCGGCCGTGGGCCGCTTCGCAGCCGGCCTGCTCCCGCATCGGGTTGGCGGCCGACCCCGATTCCAACATCCCCTTCGACAAGGACCTTTGATGGCGCCGACGAGACCCGCGCATCAGCCCGGCTCCGAGCAGCGGGTGCTGTTCGACCCGGCCGGCCCCGATGCGGCACTACGCGCGGCGCTGGCCGAAGCCGCCGTCGGACACTGGGTGCTGACGCGGGACCTGCTGGCCGCCACCGGAACCGACTGGGGACTGCGGGCCTCCCGCACTCAGGTGCTGGCCGCCGCCGCGCGCCGCACCGACCTGGTCGCCTCCTGGCTCGCCGAAGAACCCCACAACCCCGACGCGCAGGTGATGGCGATGCGGGTGGCCGCCGAGCGGGCCGTTTCCTTCCACCGGATGCAGCACATCGACGCCCCCCGGCTGCGCGCGGAGGCAGAGCAGGCCGCCTGGGCGATCGTGCAGCGCATGCCGAGTGATCCGCTGCCCTATATCTGCCTGCTCACGCTGGCCCAGCTCGATCCCGGGCAGCCCGAGCATCAGCATTCCGGCCCCGATCAGCTGCTGCCCGCAGGCCCCTGGCGGCTGCTGAACGAAGCGCACGCGCGGGACCCGTTCAACCGCGAGGCGTACATCAGGATGTTCCAGTTCTGGTCCAGCCGCTCCATGCCGGGTGCGGCCTACCAGTTCGCCCAATGGGCCGCCGAGGTTGCCCTGCCCGGAACGGCTCCGCTGGTCCTGCCCCTGTATGGGCATGTCGCCTCCGAACAGCACGGCTCCCGGCCCGGGGTGGCGGACCTGTCCCGCTCGCACTGGCGCGGCGCCTGGCAGGTGCGCGCGGATACCGACCGGGCCCTGAATCAGTGGTTCGCCTACGGCCGAACCCGGTCGATCGCGGACCTGTCGCACCTGGCCTACGCCCTGACCCGCGCCGACCGCCTGGCCGAGGCGGCGCGGGTGTTCGCCGCGATGGGGCCCTATGCGCACTCCCAGCCCTGGGCCCAGCTGGCTCCCCGCCCGGAACTGATCGCGGACGAGATCAGCCGAGCCCGCGAGCAGGCGTATAGCGCCGCCGAGGCCGCCGACGGGCAGCAGCAGTGGTGACCGGGCCTGGTGCCGCCCGCGGACCCCCGCTCAACGCCGGACCTCAGGCGCATCCCACGGCGCCATCTCTGTCCCCGCACGACTTTCTCCTGCACGGAGGTATCCGTTTCGATGTCCCGTCCCTACGAGTCCGCCTCGGCGAAGTCCGAGGAGCAGTACTTAAGAGAACTCGGCTACAAGCAGGTCCTCGACCGCCGGATGGGCGGCTTCGGGAACTTCGCCATCTCCTTCTCCGTGATCAGCGTCATCTCCGGCTGCATGCAGCTGTTCGGCTTCGGGCTGACCACCGGCGGCCCCGCGGTGATGATGTGGGGCTGGGTGCTGGTCGGCGCCATGGTCCTCACCATCGGCGCCTCCCTGGCCGAAGTCACATCCGCCTATCCCACCAGCGGCGGCCTGTACTACATGGCCGACCGACTCGGCGGCAAAGCCGCCGGCTGGTACACCGGCTGGCTCAACCTCCTCGGCCTGCTCGGCGGCATCGCCAGCATCGACTTCGGCGCCGCGACCTTCGTCAGCGCCTTCGCCCAGATCCAGTGGGACCTCACCCCCGCGCCGGGGCGCACCTTCGCGCTGTTCGCTGCCATCCTGCTGCTGCACGTCCTGATCAACCTGACCGGCATCCGTATCACGACGATCCTCAACAGCATCAGCGTGTGGTGGCACCTGTTCGGGGTCCTCATCATCGTCTTCCTGCTCGCCGTCATCCCCGCCCACCACCGCTCTCCCGGCTTCGTGTTCGCCCACACCGTCAACGGCACCGGCTGGCACAACAACCTCTACGTCGCCTGCTTGGGATTGCTCTTGGCGCAGTACACGTTCTGCGGCTACGACGCCTCCGCGCACCTGTCGGAGGAGACCACCAACGCCCGCCGCGAGGCCGCCCGCGGCATCGTCCGCAGCATCTGGGTCTCCTGGATCGCCGGGTTCGCGCTGCTGGCCGGGCTGTTGTTCGCCCTCCAGGACTACACCGGCACCGTGGGCAGCTCAACGGGGGTGCCGCCGGCGCAGATCTTCCTGGACGCACTCGGCGCCACCGGCGCGAAACTGCTGCTGCTCGTAGTGATCGCGGCCATGCTGTTCTGCGGGAACGCCGAGACCGCCGCCACCGCGAGGATGATCTTCGCGTTCTCGAGGGACGGCGCCCTACCGGGCAGCGGCTTCTGGCACCACGTCAGCCCGCGCACCAAGACCCCCACCCGGGCGGTCTGGCTGGGCTGCACCGTGGCCGCGGTGCTCGCCCTGCCTGCCCTGTGGTCGACGACCGCCTACGGCGCCGTGACCGCGATCAACGTGCTCGGTATGACACCGGCCTACATCATCCCCGTCATCCTGCGCCGGCGGGCAGGCCGCCGGTTCCAGGCGGGGCCGTGGTCGCTGGGCCGCTGGTCGGCGCCGATCAACATCATTGCGATCTGCTGGGTGGTGGTCGTCACCGTGCTGTTCTGCCTGCCGCAGAGCTCCCCGGTGACGCCGAAGTCGTTCAACTACGCGCCGATCGCCCTGGCCGCAGCCCTGCTGCTCGCGGTGGTGATGTGGCTGGTCACCGGCCGCCGCACCTACGCCCTGCCGGCCGCCAAGGCGGAGGATCCGATGGCTGTCGAGGAGGTCGTGTGATGGCCGAGTCCCCGCGCGCCCGCTACGGCGGCACCTTCGTGGAGGATCTGGACGCCCTGATCAGCAACGAACGCATCGACACGGTGCTGCTGGCCGTCCCGGACGTCTTCGGCCGGCTCAAGGGCAAGCTGTTCGACGCGACCGACTTCGCCGCCCACGAGTTCACGGGCACGGCCGAGGCCTGCGCGTATCTGCTGTCGACCGACCTGGACATGGCTCCGGGCCACGACGTGGCGTTCGCCTCCTGGAGCACCGGCTACGGCGACATGGTGCTGCGCGCGGACCGCGAAGCCGTCACCGCGCTGTCGTGGATGCCGCACACCGCGCTGGTGTTCGCCGACCCCGTGCGGGCCGATGGGTCGCTTCTGGAAGTGGCGCCGCGTCAGATCCTGCGCGAGCAGCTCGCGCTGCTCGCCGCTGAGCACGGCCTGATCCCCTCGGTCGGGTTGGAGATCGAGTTCACCTGCTACCGCGGCACCTACGAGCAGAACGCCGAGCACGGCTTCGGGCATCTGGTGCCGGCGGCCCGTCACAACCTGGACTATTCCCTCGACCACCCGCCGGAGATTTCGGCGTTCGTGCGTCGGCTGCGCCGGCATCTGGGCGACACCGGGCTGCCCTGGGAGTCACTCAAGACCGAGGCCGCACTGGGGCAGGTCGAGGTTGCCCTGCGGCACGGGGACGCAGTGGCGGCCTGTGATGCGCTGCTGCTGCTCAAGCACGCGGTGCGCACCCTAGGTCCCCAGCTCGGACTCAGCCCGACCTTCATGGCCGCGCCGCAGACCGGCGTCGGCTCCGGCCTGCACCTGCACCTGTCGCTGACCCGCCACGGCCAACCCGACCATCCCGTGCTCGCGGACACGGACGGGGAGCTGTCGGACCAGGCACTTCAGGCGATCACGGGTCTGCTGGAGATCCTGCCGGAGACCGGTCCGCTGTGGGCCCCAACCCCCAACTCCTACAAGCGCCTTGTCCCAGACAGCTTCGCCCCGACCGCCGCCTCGTGGGGAATGGACAACCGCACCTGCGCGATCCGCATCGCCGGGCACGGCCCGAACCGGCACCTGGAGATCCGCACCGCCGGCGCGGACGCCAACCCCTATCTCGCGCTCGCCGCCGTCCTGGCGGGCATCCGCTACGGGCTGATGGGTCCGGCCAAGCCGCCCCCGCCGGTCCAGGGCAACGCCTACACCGATGCCGCGCTCGCGCCGCTGCCCGGGAGCCTGGCGGAGGCGCTGGCGCGGATGCGCCAGGAGACGACGCCCCGGGACCTGCTCGGACGGCACGTGATCGGACACCTCGTCCAGGTCGCCCAGACCGAACTCGATGCCCTCACCGGCCAGGTGAGCGACGTGGAGCGGCTCCGGTACTTCGACCGCATCTGACCCACCACCAGACGGGGAGCCCGCCCCACCGCGGGCTCCCCCTCCAGACGGCGGTCCGTCGCCCTCGACCATCGACGGCCCGCCCCCTCGGGGCCGCCGGCCCCTTGCCGGTTCCATCACCGGCTCCCCCCACAGGGGCCGGCGGCCCCACTCCCACCAACCCTCACCGCACGACGACGACTTCGAAGGACGTTTCCCGATGAGCTGGCCTCCCTACGACCAACCCGCGATCACGCCGACCGACCTGCACACCGACCGGGCCCATCCGGCGCGGATCTACGACTACGTGATCGGCGGCAAGACCCACTTTGCCGCCGACCGCGCCGCCGCGGAGAAGATGCTTCAGGCCTGGCCGGCCCTGCGGTCCTCGATGCGCGCCAACCGGGCCTTCATGCACCGCGCCACCCGCTGGCTGGTCCGCCACGGCATCCACCAGCTGCTGGACATCGGCACCGGCATCCCCACCAGCCCCAACGTCCACGAAGTCGCCCAAACCCTGTACCCGAAGGCGCGGGTGGTCTACTCCGACAACGACCCCATCGTGCTGGCCCACGCCCGCGCCCTGCTGCGCGGCACGCCCGAGGGCCGCGTCGACTACGTCCAGGCCGACATGAGGCTCCTGCCGGAGCTGCTGGCCGCCCCCTCGGTCCGGCAGACCCTGGATCTGACCCGGCCGGTAGGGGTGCTGCTTCTCGCCGTGCTGCAGTTCGTGAACGAGCAACAGGCCCGCGACATCCTGCGCGGCCTGGTGCAGGCGCTACCACCCAAGAGCTACGTCGCCGTGACCCTGCCGACCGCCGACTCCGCCGGAGCCGCGGCCGATCGGGTGGCCGGCCACTACACCGAGGCCGGGATACCGGTGGTGATGCGCACCGCCGCCCAAGTCGCCGACCTGCTGACCCGATCGGGTCTGGACATCGCCCCACCCGGCATCAAGCTGGTGCACCGCTGGAACCCCGCCCCCGACGCCAACACGGCCGAGGCCGACGACGCCGTGGTGGCGATGTACGGAGGGGTCGGCCTCAAGCCGTAGCCGCTGATGATCTGCCACTACCTGTTCATGCGCGTGGTCGTGCCGGGTTTCTTCGCCGTCGCGATCCTCAACGCCCGCCGCCAGGCCCGCCGCGCCCAGGCCCACGACCCGGACGCTTCGCGCTCACCGGACGCGGCACGGCGCCACGCCACCCTCGGCTGCGCCGGCCTCGGCAGCCTGGCCGGGCTGCTGTGCATCCTCGCCGGCCTGATCACCCACCTGCCCTGATCTCCCCTCACGCCGAAAGAGCCTCATCCGATGACCCTCGTGCTGCTCACCGACCACCCCGGCTGGGACACGCCTGCCGAAGGGGATACCGAGCGTCTGCTCTTCTTCGACGGTCGGCTGCGGCTCTTGCAGTGGGACGGGGCGCACCTGCGCGACCGGATCTTGGACCAGACCCGGCAGAGCGATCCCCGCCTCAAGCCGACAGTCCCGCTGTTCCGCACCTCAGCGGCGCGGCTGCCCGCCCGTCTGCCGCAGCCCGTCCGCGACGCGCTCTCGGGACTCACCTGGGTGGTCCGGGTGCCCAACCCCAGCCTGTGGGACGCCATCACCGCTTCCCTGATCCGCACGGCCTGCCCGGCCCCCGTCACCGCCCGAGCGGCCTACCGCCTCTGGTGCCGCCTGTTCGGCGCGGTCCAGCTACCCGATGACACCCTCGCCCACTGCACCCCCGCGCCGGCCACCGTGCTACACCTGACGCCCCACGATGCGAACCGAGCCCGCCTTGAACGTCTCCTGGAACCGCTGCAGCTGGCAGCCCACCTCTACCTGCGCCGCGCCGGCTCGCTGGAGCGAATGACCGGCCACGCTCTGATCACCTGCCTGCGCCGCGACGGCGGGCTGGGCCACACCCCAGCGGCCTGGGCGGCCGCCGACTACAGCGGCGACCTGTCCGTCCACCCCCTCGACAGCCAACTGGCCGCCGCGATCCGCCGCCTTGACCCCACCTACGCCTGGCCGGCCGAGCCCCGTGCGCTCGCGACGGAGTGGACCGCCCTTGGCCCCACGCCGCGAGAGTTGAGTGCCCTGAACCTTTTTGCCCTCGCCGCCCACTCGACCGCAGGATCGGAGGGCACACCATGCGCGCACACCCCGAACCACCACTGACCGGGCCGCCCCCGGTCCACGCGCGGGTGCGTGCCGATCCGTGCGTGCGGTCGATGAACGACGTGGGCACCGCTCACCCGCTGTCGCCACCGGAGGCGGACGTTGATGCCCGCGCCGCCGCCGCGCACGGCCGGAGGATCTTGGCGGCGGGGCTGTCCTCGCACCCGTTGGGCCTTCGCTGCCGCATGCCCGGCTCTCCTCCTGGGGCGCCGCGTTGGGACGGGATTCTCGAGCGCAATGCCCTGGCCACGATGCAGCTCGCCTACGAACTGGGCGCCACCGTCCTTGACGTCGGCACCACCGCCGCCTCGCAGCGCCTGGCCGGCCACTTCCTCCGCAACGTCGTACGCGACCAGGTCGTGGTGGCCGCCACCATCCCCGCCACCCGAATGCTCAGCCCGGATGCGCACTGGGCACCCACCCCCTTCCGCCGCCGCCTCCACCGCTTCCTGACCACGCTGAACACCGACCACCTCGACATCCTCACCCTGAACGTCACCGACCTCGCCCACGCCGAACCCGCCCTGATCGGCGCCCAGTTGCAGGCCGTGCATCAGCAAGGGCTGTTCCAGCACCTCGCCCTCGCACTGCCCGAGTCCCCTCACCGACCGCCCCGGCCCAGCAGCCGCACGGCCATCCACGGACCCGCCCTGATCCACGCCTTGATCCACGCCGCGGCGCCCGCCTGCCTGGTCGCCGACTGCAACGCCCTCACCGCTCCCGGCCCGACCGGATGGGATCCGGTTGCCCTGGCGAGTGAGCACGGCCTCGCCCTCCTGGCCACTGATCCGCTGGCCCACGGCCTCCTGCTCGGCCGGGGCGCCCGTGCCCCGCAGACGGTGGTGACCGATGGCGGACACAAAGGAGTCCGGAGCGGCGGGCACGAGCGCGCGGAGACGATCAACCGCTACCTGCCGGCGATCCACCGCAGGTTCGGCATCTCCACCCAGGACCTGGCGCGCGCCTTCCTCCGCATGACGCTGCAGCGCCATCCGCGGGCCGTGGTGCTGTGCGACCTGACCGCCGACTGCGGGATGGAGTATGTCACCGACCTCGGCACCCCCCTCACCGACGACGACACCGCCTTCCTTGCCAGATGGAGCGCACGGCTGCGCCGCCGCCTGGCCGACCTGGGGCGCCCGACCACTACCGCGCCCTCGTGACCAGGTATGGGACCCCCGACCAAGGGGGAGCCGCTCCTGCCGGACGCCCCCGCACCGCGGTGGTCCCACCGAGACCTCGCACCCCCCCCGCCAACTGTGCCAAGGAGTAACCGCGATGACCGCGATCCCGCTGACCGTCGGCCAGCTGTACGCACACGTCTGCACTGAACGCGCCACTCGTCCCGTGCTGCTGATCGACACCTGCCTGTGGATGCGTGAAGAGGCAGACGACCGCTACTGGCCGACCGGCCCCGGCGCCGTGCCCACCGAGGGCGATGAAGACCACCACCAAGGTCCCCGCACCGGACTGCTGGTCATCGCCGCCAGCCAACACGCCGTCGGCGCCGAACGCACCGGCCTGGGCGCCTCCGTAGAGCTGCTCTTCCGGGACTTCGCGGAAGTGGCCCACACCCTGGTCGAAGAGATCCACCTTCACGATGAGGACCCGCCGGTGGAGGCCGCGCTGCTGGCGAGCCGACTCGGCCCGCGCCTGCACCTGGCCCTGCTGCACCCGGATGCGCTGGCCGACACCTGGCGTACCTACCGCGAGACCAGCGGCCCCGCGCTGCCCCCGCTCGCCGCCATACCGCCCAATGAGTCGGCCGCACTGGAGATCACCGACGGCACGCCGGCGGTGCTGCAGCCGATGGCGTTCGAGGTGGCGTGCCCGGACCATCCGTGGGGACCCCAGGCACCCCGGCTGGTGCTCTATCGCAACCGCGAGCACCAGGACCAGTGGGCGCTCGGTACTGCGGGTACGGGAGCAGCGTGGATGGAGCAGGTGTGGACCGGGAGGGAGTGGGTGCCGGCCAGCACTCCCTATCTGCAGTGGTGGTGGGCCAGCTACCAAGAAGTCTCCACCGAGGCAGCCCGTCTGGTCGGCGCCCCCGCCCGTTTGATGGGCCGCGGCACCCTGCCCGCTCCCCGTCGCCCGACCGCCCGTCGCGACGGCCTTCGGTGAGGACACCCGGAAGCTGTTGCGTATCGATCACCGCAGCCCGGGTGTTGGAGCACCCGTGACCACTCGCGCCCCCGAACCACCGCCGGTCCGCGGGTGCTGCCGCTATCGGGGTGGACGCCGAGCGGCGCCAGGCCGCCGACCGCGCCGGCATCGGTGCCCGCGCTCAGGCCGTCGCCGAGCTGACCGTCCACCTGGAGTCCGCCCATTCGCCCCACGAGCACCGCCGCCGATGGCACGAGGCGTCTGGTCACGGCGCCCCAGTGCATGGCGAAGCCACGGCTTGCCGCGAAGCGCCTGCGCCGGACCCGGACCATTCCACCGTGCGGTAGCCCGGCTGGATGGCCTGGCTGCTGCTAACGCACCGCCACACCTTGTGATGATGCGCCCAGGTGGCACGCGTCCGGGCCCGCCGAAGGCGGTGCGATGTCCGGCGCGTCCTCGTCCTGCTCCGCTGCCGAACCTTGCACCGATTCGGCGTGGGCCAGGAAGGCGCCTTCGGGCCCGTACAGCGCCGCGAGGACGATGGCAGCCGCCGCCGCGGCGGGCAGCTCCTCGAGCGTGCACCGCCCGACCACGCACTCCTGGATGATGCAGGTCAACTCCGGGCCCCATGGGCTGGTCGCGGGATCGCGCAGGGCGATGGCCTCCAGGCCGTCCAGCACCGCCTCGTGGTCCAACACAAACGGTGTGGTGCTGAGGGGATGGGCGATGGCCAACTGCCAGTTCGGAGGATTGCCGAGGGCCTCGGCGCGCCACTGCGTCTTCGGGTCAATGGCGGTGGGGCGCAGCCAGGGGAGGGCAGATACGCCGCGAGCAGCCATACGCTCGGTGGCGTTCGGGGTGAACATCACGAGGTCCTTTCGAGGGTGACGGTATCGGCGCAGATGGCGCCGTGGGCACGTTCGAAGTCCAGGAAGTAGCGGCGCGCGGTGCCCTCGCTCAGGTCGATGCGGTCGGCGAGTTCGCGCCGGGTCAAGAGCCGGTGGTTGCCCTGCCGCTCCAGGTACAGCTCCTCGGCGCGCTGCTTCTTGCTGCCCGGTCGGACCGCGCTCTCCTCGCCGTTGGCCGGCGGGGCGACGCGGGAGGCGTCGGCGGCCGCAGGGGATGGACCGGACGGTGGATGCGGCGCCCGCTCGGCGGTCTGGGCGCCGGCAGGGTCTGCGGCGCGGGGGAGCTGCTGCGGCGGCGCGCTCTCCTGCTCGATCGTCGGCAGCGGGTCGGCCGGGTTCTCGCAGGCGGGAGTGGAGTCGGGCTGCAGGAGCCCCAGGCGCAGCAGACGCAGCGGTCGCAGTTCGGCGACATCGGCGAGGTGCCTCCAGCGGCGGCCGTGGCGGTCGCGCAGTTCGGCGACGATCAGCGCGCGGCGCTGCTCGCGCTCGAGCGCGTCGGCGAGCGAGGTGATCTGCCACAACTGCATGCACCGCCAGATCCGCCAGGTCTGACGCGGCGCCAGCACCCAGCGGATCAGCCGGACCGCCTCGGGCCGGCCGGTGCCGCTGGCCGCCGCCAGGGCATGCCGTGCGGCCTCGACGACGATGACCGGGAGGATCGGCAGGACCGCGTGCATGGCGGTGCCGATGGGATCGGGCCAGTCCAGGGCGCCGTTGAGGACGACAGTGGCCACCGTCAGCAGCCAGGCGGTGTAGCGCAACGGCCGGTACGGCAGCTTCAGCCACGTCAAGACCACGTCCAGGCAGAGGATGACCGTCACCGCGACGTCCAGGGCCAGCGGATAGACCGTCGCGAACGCACCGAAGCCCTTCTGCACGGCCATGGCGCGCAGCGCGGTGTAGCTGCCGACCCCGCCGATCGCGGCGATGGCCAGCGCGCCGAGCCCCACCGTGGCCGCGGCGGCCGCCCGCCCGGCTCGCCAGCGGCCGGCTACGGTCGTGGCCGGCCGCGCCTGCGGGTCCTGGCGCCATGCGGTCACCGCCATCGGTCTGCACCTGCTTCCTGTTGCTGGGCCTTCACCCGCTACAGGTGTCGCCAACGCGCCCGGTGTGACATCGCAGCCCCAGGTTTTTTCTCCCGCCCCGTGCCGTGCCGCGACCTCGCGCCGCCTTCGCGCCCCCCTGGAGGGCCTGTTGGTCGGGCGGCGCTGGGCCCGTGGAGAAAGAAATCTGCGGCCCGGATGTCACACCGGACGCCTCCACGACACCTGTAGCGGACGAGAGCGCCGCACGCGCCGGCGCACCGACACAAGGAGAGCTCGATGAGCGCCCACTTGCACGATGCCGCCGCCGTCCTGCACATCCCGATTGGCGTCGACTACGACCTGGACCTGGTGCTGCCCCTGGCCGTTGGCACCGGCCACGTAGCGATCTCCGGCCTGGCCGCCAGCGGAAAGACCGAACTGGCCCGGCACTTCGATTTGGCTGCCCGCTCCATGGGGTGGGGCAGCACCGTCCTCGACGGCCTCGGAATGCGCCCAGCGGCCTTCCTCCAGGCCCTCGAGGCCCACCATTGCCCGAGCGAGCACCGCCCCCGGATGCTGGTGGTGGACCATGCAGAGCGCGTCCCGCTGGCTGGCAGCAGCATCCTTGCGGCCCTGACCCGCACCCGCGGGATGCACGTCGTACTGATCACCTCGCCCTTCGGCACCGACCCGGGCCGCAAGTTCGCCGATCGCATCTGGCTGGGCGCCCCGCCCCAGAGCCGCGATCTGCAGTCCTTCCTGCACGCCCACGAGGAGGCGCGCGTGGAGGAGTTGCACAGCTGGCGGGAGCCCGGCGACCACCCCCGCACCGCGGTGTGGCGCACCGCGGCCGGCTCCCTCAAGCCGTTCACGCCCTACCCGCCGCTGCCGGTGGCCGCGTGAGCGCCCCCGGGCCCCGCCGCCCCGAGCAGGACGTGCCGAAGGAGGCCTTCGCGGTGCCCTTCGATGGCGACACCGAGCGCCTGGCGGCCGAGCAGCGCCGGGTGGATGCCACCTTGGGCCGCTACCGCCAGGCCCTGCCCGCCGGGCGGGCGGATGATCCGCGCACGGTCGCCCGCCTCGGACGCGCCCCCCAGGCCACGGTCTTCGGCTGGTGGGTGTGGGACCTGTCCGGCCAGGCACCGCTCCTGGTCGAACTCGGCGTCCTGCCGCCGCAGCCGAGCCTGTGCGCCCGGGCGGCGCGGCGCTGGATGCGGCGCGGGCCGGCCACGCTGGTGCAACTGGCCGCCGGCGGACCGGCGATCAGCACCGGGCGCCTGGGCGCGCTCGGCCTGGCCGCCTACGCCGGTCTGACCGCGGTGGGCCTCGGCGCGCCCCTGCCGGTTGCCGCCGCGGCCGCGGCGGCCGCCGGCCTGCTGCCGGCCTCGGCGGTGCGCATCGCCGACCGGCTGGCTCGCCGGCGCGTGCGAACCCTCGCCCACCCGCCCGCCGTCCTTACGGCTCTGGCGGCCGGTCAGCGGGACCTGGTCCAGCTTGCCGCCGGCTGCCCGCAGGACGCCGAGCTGGGTGCCGTCGCCGATCTGGGGGCGCGCCTGCTGTGGGACGCGGCAGCGCTGGCCATCCGCACCGGCGAGGAACAGCCGCAGCCGGTCGGCGCCCGCCACCCGGTCACGGCCCGCCTGACGGCCTACCGGACGGAGATGGACGCGCTCGTCCGGCTCGCCCACGACCGGCTCGCCGCCCATCTCGAGCGCGAGGAGCTCTTGCACCGGCCGCTGGCCGAGGCTGCGGCCGAGCGCGTCCTGGACGCCGGCTACCTCGAGCCCGCAGTGCTCCGCCGCACCGCCGAGGACCTGGAGCGCGCCACCGCCGCCATCCGCCACGGCACCCGCCGCCTCCACACCAAGCCCTGATGGTCCGATGCCGACCCGTCGCCGAGAAAGGCCCGTGCCGATGACCACCACCGTGGCCCGCCATCTGCGCCCCGTCCCGGTCGACCCCGGCGACTGGCCGGCCCGACCCCATCCCGTCCCCGGCGGCTACGCCTTCGACCTGCCCACCCGCCACCTCCGGTTCCATCTCCACCTGCCCACGGGCCGCTTCACGATCGCGTGGCACCGCCTTGCCGCCGGGCAGCCGGCTGCGGAGGACTTCCCGCCGCCGGGGCCCGGCACCAGCGTCTGGGTGCCCGACGCGACCCTCACCGCCCCGCCCGAGCACTGCCCGAACATGGTGTGGCCGCTGGTCGGACACCGCACCGCCGACCAGGCGAACCACCTGATTCACCGTCTGGCGCCCACCGCCGCGCTGCTGCTGGCCACCCTGATCGACCTGCCGGGATGCCCCGCTGCCCTCGACTGGAGCTGCACCGCGGCCGCCGCCTGCGAGGCGATCGCCGAAGCCTGCCGACGCAAAGAGGCGGCCTCGGCCGACTTCGACCCGTGCGCCCACCATCCGGACCTGGTGGACTGCGCCGAGGCGATGGACGCAGCCCCCCACCTGATCGAGCCCGCCTGGCGCAGCGCCGGGACCGCGGAGCTGGACCGCGCCGCCCGCCAACTCGCCGCCCGACGGCTGGATCAACCGCTGGCCCGGGCCATGCAGCTGCGCTGCGGCAGGCCGGTGCGGCCCGGCGCGAGGCTTGTCGGAGCCCGCCGCTGGCTGCACGCCTACCGCGACGCCGCGCGGACCCGCGGCCCGGTGCCGATCGCCGCCACCACCTACTTCGCCGCCCGCCCCGAGCCCGGCGCCGCAGGCCTGCCGGCCGATGCGGACGACGTCGCGCTCGCCGCCCGGGCGGCCGCCGCCGAGCAGGCCGCCGCCGAAGGCGGCCACACCGTGCTGGATGCCACCGCCCATCTGCGCGCCGGGCGCGCCGCGGCCCGCGCGCGCATCCGCGCCCGCCTGGATACGGCCGCCGACGCATCGGCGGCGGCGCCGCGGCTGGCCCAAGTCGGCCTGGCCCTGCAGATCCTGGCGTGGAACGACCCGCAGGACGGCGCCGACGATGCCGAACGGATCGCCGGCGTCGCCCGCCGCGCCGGCCTGCAGCCTCAGATGCTGAGCGCCGTGCGCGCCCGCGCCCTGGCGCCGCCCACGACGTCCACCGCCTCCCGGCAGACGTAGCCGCGCCCGGGCCGGACCGCCCGTCCTGGTCGCGTCCGCGGTCGTGCAACAGGGGACACACCCATACCCCATGAGTTGCTAATACTCTCTTGGCTATGTATTGTGCTGCTCGTTGGGCGCTCCCGGCGACCGGGAGCCGCGTCCACGACCGACGCCCCCCATCCCCCCCGATCCCCGTTGTGGAGGCCTCCGTTGACCACGTCACCGCCACCCACCGACCACGGCCCGTTCGGACTGGTCGTGGCCGTCCCCGCCACCACCGCCGAGGCCCCGTTCAACGCCAACCTTCGCGAGATCCTCCTCGCCACCGTCCCCCTGGCCATCCGCCAACAGCCCGACCTGGGCCGCGCGGAAATGATGCGCACCGCCCAGAAGTTCGCCCGCCAGATCGGCTCCCACGGCGACGACCTCCAGTTCGGCGGCCGCCACCGCGGCGCCACCCTGAGCGCCCTGATCTCCGGCTTCGCGCTCTTGTCCCGCGCCGAAGGCGGCGTGACCGCGCTCGGCGTCCACGCATGCCGTGCCCCCCACGAGGGCTGTCCCGGCGCGCACTGACGTCCGCTGCCGAACACCCGGCCACAGGAAAGGACCGGCTACATGACGATCACCGTCCAGACCATGCCCCTGGACAGCAACGGACACCGTCTCAGCCACGGAACCACCATCAACGTCCATGCCCGCGACGCCGACGGCACGGTGGTCTGGCACACCGGCATCTCGGAGGCGTGCACCGTCTGCGACACCGCACCCCGCCTCGTCGCCGCCGACGGCCGCGTCCGCGCACAGGATCCGTGCGCCTACCCGGACGGATTCACCACGACCATCACTCTCGATGTCCCGTCGGGCCGGATCGCGGTCGCCGACGACCTCCGCGACGCCTTCCCGCGGGACCGCCGCGACGTCGCGGACTACAACACCCTCCTGGGGCAAGCCCAGGCCACCCTGGCGATGGCCGACCTCGGCTGCGCCTACGGCGCGATCGACGACACTTGCCCGGGGCTCTACCGCACCGGGCAGGACCGGTATGTCATCGCGACCCCCGCCTACGACGCGAGCGACAACCCGACACTGCCCGACACCGACCGGCTCGCCACCATCGTCACCGACCTGTGGGCCTACTCGGTCGCCGACGCTGACCTGTGGATGGCTCGCGGCGGCCGCATCGACCGGATCGGGCGCAGCGTCACCCTCGTCGACATCCCGCCGGGCCGCTACGAGTTCACCCTCCACACCGGCGAACGCGCCTTTCCCTGGGACACCGTCGACGAGGCCACCCTCGTCTACGCCGACATCAAACGCGTCACCCGATGACCGCCCGCCGCTTGCTGACCGAGACCGAGCGGAAGGTGCTGGCCATGGCCGCCCGCACGTTCCGCACCCCCGGCGCCCGCGAGGACGCCGTCCGCCGCGAACTCCGGATGTCGCCGACCCGGTATGCCCAGGTCCTCAACGCGCTCCTGGACCGCCGCGAAGCCCTGGAAGCCGCCCCCGTCCTGATCAACCGGCTGCGCGGCCGACGCGAACGGCTCCGCGCCCATCGCGGGGACTGACCCGCACCGCTGCGCCCACCTCGACACGCCAGCGGCATCGCACGAACCAGGCGCTCCTGACCCGACGCCAGGCCGCCGACACGACGCCCCACCTGAAACCCGCGCCGCCCTGACTAGCCGACCGTGGGCTACCCACCCCTGCCCTCCCGGATCGCAAAGGATCACGCCATGCCTACTCCCACCCCGGACTTCGCCTCGACCCTGGCTACCGCTCTTGGACCGCAGTGGATGACCACCGCCACCGGATCTCCCCACCTCCCGTACCTGTTCACCCACCCCGATGGCGAGACGATCGAATTCTGGACCCCCTTCGACAGCAACCGCTTCCTGTTCGACGGGCGACTGCCGAACGACCCGCACGACGCCCGCGTCGACCGCGACAGCCACGACCTGAGGTTCGAGTCGATCAGCGTGGCCGACACCCGGACCGCAAGCGCCATGGCCCGAGAGATCACGCGACGTCTCCTGCCCCCCTACCGCAAGGCCCTGGTCCAGTATCAGCTGCGACTCGCCCTTCAGCGGCAGGCCAACATGCAAATCGCCGAGGCGGCCGAGCAGATCGCCGACGCGATCGGCACTACCCCCAGCCAGCCCCAGATCACTCCCAACGGCCCACGATCCGTGCGCTTCAACGGCACCGCGCGCCCCGCCCCCGGCAGCCGCACCCACCCCTTCCACGCCTTCGCCCGCGCCACGATCGACGCCAACGAATATCACGGCACCGCTCTGGTCGATCTGGAAGCACGCGAGTTGACGCCCCGGCAGGCCGCGGCCGCCCTCCAGGCCATCGCCGCCGCCGACCAGCCCGCCCAAACCATCCCCGCGCCTCGCCCCGCCGCCGAGAACTAACCCCTGTCGACCCAGGCCGCACCCCTGCCCGCAGCGCGGTGACAACTACCTGCCCACCGAAATGACAGTAGGTCCGCTGTAGCGCCGGGCGGTGAGCGCCCCCCCAGGGCGCCCACCGCCCCGCACCCGACCGACACCCCGAGGGGAACCAGACCATTCACGGACTGCTGTGGTACGCCCAGATCGCCAAGTCGTCGGGCACGCGATGGGAGATCCACCTCAAGCCGATGTGCGCCCAGATCCGCGGCGATAGCACGCAGGCCCAGTGGGTGAACAACGCGACCCAGACCACCCTGGACACCGACGAGCTTCGGGCCGCGCTCAGCGACCCCGTCCATGTCTGCGTGTGCTGCCACGAGCTGACGCAGCACCAGTAGCGCGACCGGCTGCCCCGTTGACGCAGCGCCCGCCGTCCGCCATCGGCGCCTCGGCGCCCGACCCCTCAGAGGATGATCCGCGTGAATGCGAAGGGAATCCGCGCCGCCACCGCCAGCGCGCGCGCCGTCGCCCTGATCAGTGCCTATCGCAACCCGTTCACCAGCAGCGACGCCGAGGTCATCGCCGACATCATCGCCGACCTGGTCCTGTACGCCGACAGCGTCGGCCTGGACCCGAACGACCTCGTCGCCAACGCCATGGGCCACTTCGCGCACGAACGCGACGACGCCTGACCCAGGCGCGCGCCGCACCGACCCGAGGAGAGCTACCCTGCCCGATCACCGCACCACCGACCGCGCCCGGATCGAAGCCGCAGCGGACTTCGTCGAGTACTGGCAGCGCCTGCTGGTCGAGCTGGTCGACACCTACCACTGCTCCATGACTTGCACCGAGGCGGAAACGGCCGCTGACCTGCTTAGCGCCTTCGGCAAGGACCAGGCCGCCGAAGACCTCCTGATCGCCCACACGGAGCACGACGACCCCATTGCCGCCCGCTCCCACCGCACCGCTGAGCGGGACGCATGAGCACCGACTACGAGCGCCAGTCTGCGGCCCTCACCGGATCCCCGGCGACCAGATCCACGAGTTCGCCGAGCCCACCGATGTCCTCGACTCCCACTCCCTCCAGCTGCTCTGCGACCTGAACTGTTCGGGAGGCGTCCTGACCGGCACCAAGACAGAGCTGCGCACCCTCGCCCTGCAGCATCGACGCCCCGCCCGAGGACAGCCCCGACGGCACCGCCCAGACCCACATCGACCCGCGGAAGTTCCACCCCGGCAACGGGCTGCCCGCCGGCGGCGACGATCGCCGCCGCTAACCCCGACGGGCGCCGCGGCCACCGCGGCCGTGGCGGCCGGACCCTGACCCGCCCTCAGACCGCGAGGACACCATGCCTCACCTGCCCACTCTGCTCACCTACGGCCTCGGCGCCGACTCCACCGCGGTGCTGCTGGACTTCCTGGCCCGCCCGACCTTCCACGGGCTGCGCCCCGACCTGTCCGACCTGATCGTGGCCACCGCCATGACGGGCGATGAGTGGGACGACACCATCGCCGACGTCGAGCGCCACATCCTGCCGCGCCTGCGCCGCGCCGGCGTCCGCTACGTCCAACTCGCCCGCGGCGGACCCCGCGACGCCGACGGCATCCTGGTCCTGGACGACTCCCGCGCCCCCACCCGCCTGTACCCGGCCGGCCCCTGGCGCCTGTCGGACGAGCTCACCGCAGCCGGCACCGTTCCCATGGTCGCCAACGGTCATAGGACATGCTCGCTGAAGTTCAAGGGATGGCCGCTGGACAAGTGGGCCGGCCAGGAGTTCGGCGCCCGCCCCTACCGCCGCGCCATCGGCTACAACGCCGACGAGCGCGGCCGCGCAGAAAAGGACCGCCGGCTGACCGCGCAGGCCCGCACCGCCTGCACGCCCATCTACCCGCTGATTGAGATGGGGTGGGGCCGTGCGCGGGTCGAACAGATCCTGCACGAGCGGCTCGGCGTGATCCTCAACAAGAGCTACTGCGCGCAGTGTCCCTTTAGTGGCGTGGCCGCCTCCCGCGAGCGCCACGAGGCCCGGCTGCGCCGCTTTCCCGAGCACGCCGTTCAGGTGCTGGCCATGGAGTACACCGCCATGGCGCTGAACGAGAACTCCAGCCTGTACGCCACCGCCTCGCTGTACGGGCGGCTCGCCGAGGATCCCGCCAACGCCGTCATCCTCGACAAGTTCGACGCCCATCTGGACGCCGTTGACTGGGCGGTCTACGACGTCCGCCGGATCTACAACGCCAAGCGCACGCCCGGGTGCCGCGCCGAGCACGGCCCCACCTGCCGCACTCCGGCCCCCGGGTGCCGCGACGAGCACGCCAAGGGGCCCGCCTGGCGGGCCGTCACCACCCTCTACACCGGGCCGCGGGACACGGCCGAGCTGCTGGTCCGCAAGGTCGCCCACAAGCACCAGGCCCCGTTGCGCCGTGGGGAGACCAGCAGCATCGCGCGCGCCCACTACCTGGAGCACATCGCCGACACCTACCCTGCCGCCCACGGTTGCATCGTGGCCGCGCCCGCCGGCGCCAAGGACAAGCAACGGCCAGGATTCGCCCGGCGCTGGCGGCAGATCACCGGAGGCGTCGGACTGCCGTATCGACCGCGGGAAGCCGCCCACAACGCATCTTCGTAAGCGGAAGGTCGAGCGGCGCGCGGCGATCCGAGCGGAGAATGCCTTCCATCGCGCGGATCGCCGCGCCCGGAGCCCTGCGGGGCGCTACGGCTGACGCCTCAGCCGTCCCGTCAGGTGGCCGGCGAGCGGACGGAACCGGCCTCGCCTGAGTATCGCGGTCAGGTCGGGCACCGCCTCCGACGGGGCGATAGCTCTGCTCCAGTCGAAGGGCCGGCGCCGCAGCGCGAAGAACGGGTCGAACCCGGCGGCAGCGACCTTGCGGTCCTCGACGCGCAGCAGACCCCGGTGGTGGCTGTAGCGCAGGCACAGCGGGGCTGCCGGCGGGTGGTTGAGGTACTCGGCCCACCGGCAGCCGGTCGGGTGCGGGCAGGTGTCGATCCCGCTGTTGCACCGGTGGCACAGCAGGCCGCGGACTGCCCCGGCGAAGTGATCGTGGTCAACCTCGGTGCCCAACCGGGACCCGCACGCTCCGCACATCGGCCCGAACTCGCTTGTCAGTCGGGCGCGCAGCCGCCCGGCCTTGGTCGTGCTGGGCGGCGGCGGCCACTGGCCGCAGCGGACCTGGTGCGGGCAGCGCTCCCGCAGGGGAACCTCGATCGGATCCCGGACCCGGTCGGTCAGCGTCACCGTCCAACCGTGCGCGCGGACCCCGTCGTGTCCCGGCGCGGCGGCGGAGCCGCGCGGTGGCTGCAGGCGATAGCGGATGCCGTCGCCCCACCAGTGGCACCACTGGCGGTGCTCAAGAGGCCCAGCCGCGGGCCCGCCAGGGTCGCACAGCATCCGCGGCCCGGTCCGCAGATGGTAGCGGCCGTCGTCGCCCAGCACGGCCACCCGCGGCGTCACCGCCTCGGGTGTCAACTCCGCGTCGACGGGGCAGCGATACCGGCTCTGCTCACACACCAGCTCCTCGACCTCGGTGTAGTCGCAGCACCGAAGATGACGCCACAACAGGTTCTCCCTGCGCGGCTCCGGCAGGTCCTCCAACGCCTCCGCGGCCGACGGAGGAGGGCCGTGGCCGAGGCAGCCCTCGCCGCGGCCGGCCGACCGGTGATGCGGATCGTGCGACACCAGCGGCACCGGCGGCCGACGCCGGAACCAACCCTGCCGCGGGCGAGCGGAACGGGTCGTCATCCCGGTCACGCTAGGCCCGCCCACCGACACCTCCGAGGTGGCGGCGTGCGGATCCGCAGCCGCCTCCTACAAGCGCCCCCTGGGCGGGTCGCCGTCTCTCGCCCGGGATCAGTGTCAGTGGTGCGCGGCATAGTAGAGGGCATGCAGTGGTTCCCCGAACGCCAACACACCCGGCGCCGCGTCCCCTTGAGGCTCGACGTTCTGCCGCTGGCGGTCCTGCACGTGCTGCTGTGGATGTGCCTTGGCATTCGGCTCGCGTCATGCTCGGTATACCCACGCGCACTGCCGCGGCTCGAATCGCCGCTCGCCGCTGCCGCCTGCAGTTGAGATCCCTCTCCCGTTGCCCTGGGCGCGGGGAGGAACCACGCGTGCCCCCGTCCGGGAGGGCTTTCGGCGCCTCTCACGCCCCTCGACGGTCCTTCGAGGGAAGTCTCTATGCGCAACAAGATCAAGGCTGTCTTCCGGCGCGTCATCGACGCGCGACGCGATGAGCACGAGGCGGCAGTGCCCGACCCGGCCTCGGTGGCCGCACAGGAAACTCACAAGCCTGGGCTGCGCAGTTCCATCGCCCGAGGGCTTGCGGAGGGAGCCGCGCGCGAAGCGGTGCGCGAGATCATCGAATTGTTCTGGGGCAACTGACCACCCGGTGCCTGGGGCGATCCGCCGCCGCGGATCGCCCGGGGCCGCGTCACGGGACCGCGGCCAGAGGGGTGTTCGGCGCCAGCGGGCGCCGTGGCCGGACCCGTGCCTCGTTGAAGGAACGGCAGCTCCGGCCCGGCTCGGCATCTGCTCACGCGGCGCGCAGCCGCCCCAAGGAATCGCCGGCGTTGGCCTGCGAGCGTCGCGGCGGTGCTGCCGGCCCATCATGCCGAGGCGCGGCGACGGCCGTGCAGCAGCTCCTCCAGGAGTTCGACGGTTTCCTCCTGAGGGTCGACGCCCAGCTGTTCGTTGATGGCATTCAGCCTGAGCATCGCACGGTGGAGTCCTTCGCTGTCGCCGCTGGCTGCGTGGATGCGGAACAGGTCTTGGAAGAGCAGTTCTGCGTCCGGCAGGGCGCCGAGGCCCTTGGTAGCTGCCGCCGCGGCGGTGCGGTAGTCGCCGGCCTCCAGGCGGCGCACCGCCAGCTCGTGGGCGACATCCAGGACCGAGGAGACCATCTCCTGGATGACCGGTTCGGCCCAGGCGTAGCGGGCGGGGTCGATGCCTGCGAACGGCCGCCCTCGCACCAGCGCCAGGGCGCGGGCCAGTGCCAGGTCCTCGGCCTCGCCGCTGCGGTGCATGCCCTGCTGGTACAGCTCCTGAAAGAGCATCCAGTCGCAGGAGACCAGCGGCCCCAGGGCGTAGGCGCCGCCGGTGATGGGCGGCAGGTAAGGCTGGGCCGGCTGGTCGTCGGTGGCCTCGGTGGTGCCCAGCCAGCGGCGCAGCTTGGAGATCGTGGTGTTGCGGGTGCCGGCGGTGACGCGGCGGCCGGGGGAGACGGCCTCGTCCATGGCCTGGAAGGTCAGCCCGGGGTTGAGGACCATCCACGCGGCGGTCTCGGTCAGGGCCCGGGTGCGGCCGGGCTCCACGGTGCCGCGGGCACCGGCCACCTCCACCGGGCCGAGCAGCAGCACGGTGGGATGCGGGCTGTCGGGGACCGGCTGCTGGAGGGCAGTGAGGATGTGCCGCGCAGCGTCCTGATCCGCCTGCGGGACCGGGCTGTTGTGCGCGAGCGAGAGATGCGCAGCGCGGCCAATCGGCCCCTCGGGCTCGGCCTCGTCGGGTTGCTGCGAGACGGCTCCCGGCGACGCGGCGGCCTCCGCGTCTGCAGCATCGGGCAGGGTGGGCGCCGCGGGTGGGGAGACGGCGAAGCTGTCGTCGTCCTCGCCCTGCGAAGCGCTCGGAGCGTTCCGGGTATCCAGATCGCCAACGGGAATCGGGTCGATCCCGCCATTCCCTGCCTCCGCGCTCCCGTGGGGGAACGGCTGAGGGGCGGCGGGCCGGGCCGACTCGGGCTGCGCCCAGCTGGGCGCGGGCACGTCATCGGTGCGGGCCGCGGTCTCCAGCAGTGCCAGGAGCTTGGCGTAGGCGTCGGGCTCCAACCGCTGCAGGACCACCGGGATGTCCAGGCCCGGCAGGTCGAAGGCGGCGTCGGGCTCGGCCGGCAGGATCCAGGTCCCGGCCACCTGCAGCGCCGGATCGGCGGAGGCGACCACGGCGACCGCGCTGCGCGGCTGCTCGCTGACCATGGCGGCCAGCTGGGCAGCGTCGGTAGAACCGAGCGCGGCGCCGGACAGCAGCACAGTCGGGGTGAAGGCGTCGGCGCCGACAGCCTCCAGGCGGGCCTCGCGCAGGCTTGCGTGCGGGCTCGCGGCGAGGGCGTCGCGCTGGAAGGAGGCGTGCACGGCCAGTTCGGCGATCGCCGGGGCGGACGTCGCATAGTGCGTCAGGTGCGCGAACGGCTCCTGGAGTTCGCTGCCCGTACCGGTGACCACCACTCCGATCCCGTCGGTCAGCTGGCTGGCGGCCAGCTCGACCGCCAGCGCCAGCAGCACCTCGTGGACCTGGTCCTGGTCGCCGTCCAGCTGCAGGATGCCCAGGGCCTCGAGGTCGACCAGGACCGGGTCCCCGGTGTCCTCGGTGTGGCCGATGCTCACCAGAGCCGGATAGGGCGCGGGCAACTCCCGCGCCTCGGCCGCGGCGAGGATCTCGGTGCTGCGCGGGGGGCACAGCCAGTGCCCCAGGTCGCCGTCGACGGCGCGGAACGGCGGCAGCGGCGGCGCCGGTTCAGCCAGCCGCAGCTCGACGCCGTGGGCGGACAGCACGGCGGCGGCGATCTCGGGCAGCGGCCGTCCGGCCTGCTTGAGGTGGGCCGCCAGGGTGCGCAGCGCCCGGTCGACGAGCTCCACCTCCATCAGGGGCTGTTCCGCGACCCGCATCTGCTGCTCGAAGTCGCCGAGCGGTCCGTCGGGCATGGGAATGCGTTGCTTGTGGCGGCGGCGCCGCTGCTGGACCAGGCGACGGGAGCCGAGCAGCAGCAGCACGGAGGCGGCCAGCACGCCGCCGGCGGCCGCGGCTTCCACCACGCGTGTATCGGAGTGAGCTTTGACCTGCGCCCGCCCGGCAGCGGAGGGCGCCGGCGTGGCGGGGGACGCAGACTCGGCCGGTTGGCGCGGGTCGGCAGGCGGCCGGGAGGCGCTGCCTGGCGTGGCCGCGGGCGAGTGGGGAGCCAGACCGGCGCCCGCGTGGCCCGTGGTGTGCGGTGCCGGTGTGGTCGGGGCGGCGTGGTGCTGCGACGGTGCGGGGGTCGCTGCGGGGATGCGTGGGTCGGCCGGCCGCGACGTCGTGGGCGCGGGGGAGTGGGTGGTGAGTCCGCCGGCGCCCTGCTGCGCGGGCGAGGAGGCGTGCGGCCGGGAGGCGGCAGGACCGGGTGTGTGCGAGGGCGCCGGCGCCGTCTGGTGCGGTACGGGTGCGGTGGGCCGCGTCTGCCGGTGGGGGGCCTGGGCCGCCGGCGGCTTGGCGTGCGGCAGCTTCAGGATCCAGCCGGGCAGGATCAGGTTCGGGTTCTTCAGGTGGTTCAGGTGCGCGATCTGCGGATAGCGGGCCGGGTCGCCCAGGCGGGCCTTGGCGATGCTCCACAAGGAGTCGCCCTGGCGGACCGTCACCTGGGCGGCGGCCGGCGGCACCGGGACGGTGGCCGCAGTGACGTCGACGTGGTCCGCGCCCAGCATGCCCCCGGCGCCTGGTGTCGCGGCGGGGGCCGCCGACGGCGCGTGAGGGGGCGTCGGGAGTGCGGCGGGGGTGGTGGCCGTCGCGGAGGTTGCGGTGGTGGGCAGGGCCAGGACCCAGCCGGGCTGCAGAGCCTGACCCGCGTCGAAGACCTGACCGTCGGCCATGACCGCGCCTTCGTTGGCCTGCGCGATCTCCTTCCAGCGCTGGCCCGCGCCCAGGTGCTGCTCGGCGATGTCCCACAGCGTCTCGGTGCCCGCCACCGTGTGAGCCGGCCCCACCGTCGCGGCGGCGGGCACGGCGGGGGTCTGATGGGTGCGCGCGGCCCCCGTGCCGGCCTGCGGAAGCGCCGAAGCGGTCGCGGCCTGGGCCGGGTTGGCTGCCTGGGCCACCGGCGATCCGAAAAGGATCAGGGCGCCCAGCAGGGTGGAGGCCAGACGTCGCGAGCCGCCGAGCATCGGCAGCCGGCGGATCCGCACCCCGGCCAGAAGCGCAGCCAACTCCAAGACGGTGGACAGCGCAAAGACGGCCCAGGCGATCCACCCGACCAGGCTCAGGACGGTCAGCAGCACGCTGCCGTCGTCGATGGAGGTGAAGGAGGCGAGCAGCTGGGTGAAGGCCGGCCCGCTGGTGGGCAGGTGACCGAACCGCAGCAGGGCGTACGGCAGGCCGCCCAGGAGCGCGGCAAGCGCCACCAGCGCCCCAACGGCGGCCGGCAGCGCCCGAAGCCTGCGACGGCTACTGGGAAAACCCGGGTGGGTCACTGGCGTACTCCTCCGATGCCGTACACGAGCTCCGCCCGGCCCTGCCCAGACACCTGCCAGTTGATGCCGAGCATGCCGATCAGCTTGGGATGATAGGTGTCGTGCACGGCCACCGACAGGGTGCGGCCGCCGTCGGCGATCCCCACGGTGCCCTGGACCCCAGCGGAGGTCAGGTAGCGGCGCGCGGCGGCGGCAGCCTGGTCGCGATCGACCTGGACGGAACCGTCGGCGATCGCATCCGGCACATCCAACGCCTGCGCCCCGGCCCGGGCGGCCTCCTGGGCCAGCGACTTGGCGCGGTCGACGGCCTCGGCCTTGCCGGCGCCATCGACCGCCAGACCGATGATCGCGAACAGGCCGATGGCCGTCACCGCGAGCAGCAACGAGATCGCTCCTCGCTCACCGGCCAGCCGGGCCGCTGCTCGGCAGCGGGACAGCCGCTGGGTGAGCAGGTGACAGATCCTCATCAGCGCTCCCGGTAGGCATCGACGGGCGAGGAGAAGGTGGAGGCAAGCGTCACCGATCCCGGCAGCGGCACCCCGAACATCACATCGGAGAGGTTCTCGGTGCACCGCACGCCGGCCGTGACCATGCCCGAGGTGCCCAGCGGCGTGCTGAACCCGTTGACGTTGATGTTGACCCCGCTGTCGGCGCACTTCAGGTGCTGCTGGCCAAGGACCTGCACGGCCATCGCATGGCCCCGCGCCGAGGCGTCGCCGGCGGTCCGCGCGAGCGAGGCCTCGCGTGCTGCCGAGCGGGCCGCCAGGTCGACCGCGCTGCGGGCCAGAGCGACCCGGCCGGCCATGATGGCCAGCCCCAGAATCCCGAAGATCACCGGGGCGAGGATCGCCGCCTCCAGCGACAGGCTCCCGCGCGATCCCGCGCCGCGTCCGTGCCTGATCAGCCGCATGGCCATTCCCCCCGTCATCCGTTCTGCTTGCCGGTGAAGACCTCGCGCGGCCCGGACGCCGACTGGCTGATGTGCACCACCAGGCCCGGCACGATCGTCGGCATCGCGCCGGTGACCGTCACCCTGATCTGCCGACCGCCGCTGATCCCGATGTGATAAGTCGTCAGCCCACCCACCTGGGACAGGTACTGGCGGGCGGCGATCTCCCCCGCTCCCAGCGAGGCGCCGTCCAGGCGGGCCGCGTCCACGCCCTGCTGGGCCGCGTGCATGGCCACATCCCGGGAGTAGAACCACAGCGCTGCGTGGATGGTCATGAACAGCACCAGCAGCACCACCGGAACGACGACGGCCGCCTCGATGGACGCCGAACCCTGCTCCCTGCGCCCCACTGCGGGCACCAGACGCGCCGCAAGGCGGCGCACCGCAGCGGATGGCCGCGACGTGTCCAGGTGCTGGGCCACGGATGTAGTCCCTTCTGCGGGTCGGCCCGCACGGGGCGGGGAGACAAGGAGGCCGGGCTGTGTCGAGACGTGCGGCCTAGGGAATGGCGTCGGCCTTCGCGCGGGCCTTGGCGACCAAAATCCCGGCGACGATCCCCGCGATGACCACCAGCGTGGCGACGACGATGGCCAGTTCGGTCGAGATCGCCCCCTTCTCCCGCGCCGTGTCCCGTGCGAGTTGCGCGCGGCCCTTCAGCGCGGTCCAGGCGATCAGCAGTAGTGCGTTCATGAACCCCTCCAAGGATTCTGCGTGCGTCGGCGGAGAGACCGCCGAGTTCAGCTGTGGATCAGGGCGTTGGCCACCGGGTAGCCGATGTAGACGGTCATCAGCAGGACGAGCATCGTCACCGGGAAGATCATTTTCTCGCTGGCGCGGTTGGCCTCCGTCTCCTCCTGCGCCGCGGTGGCCACGCGCAGCGACCGGGCCTGGGCGTGCAGGGTCTGCTGGACCGCGGCCCCGTCGTCACCGGCCAGCGAGACGATGTCGGCGGCGTCCCGCAGCTCCGGCAGCGCCAGCTCCTCCGCCAGGTGCTGCAATGCCCGCCACGGGTGCACGCCCTGCAGAGTCGCCTGCGACAGGGTTTCCCGGATACGGGCGAAGACCCAGGAGTCGCCGGCGTTCGAGGCGCGCTCCAGGGCCTGGGCGGGACCGGCGTCCGCAGCGCGCTCGAGCGCCACCAGCTCCAGGAAAGCGGCGATCGCGTAGCGGAAGTCATTGCGGCCCTCGCTGGCCTGGCCGCGCGCGGACAGGTCGGGGATGAAGTAGAAGAGCACGGCCAGGCCGACCGCGACGAACCCGGGCACCGACCAGCCCAGGGACAGCCCGGCCACAGTGAGGACCGCATTGCCCAGCAGCGGCAGGAGCAACCCGTAGAGCCCCGCGGCGACCTGGGTCCCCAGGTGCCGCTCGGGAGTGCGGCCCAACAGCTTCAGGTCGCGGTCCGGGACGCGCACCCGCAGCCCGGTGTGCGCCAAGACCACGAGGCCGATCTTGTCGAGCATCCCCGCCGCGGTCTGCGGGCCCGGCCGCGCGGCGGCGATCGTCCCGCTGTGCTGGGCGGAGGCGTCCAGCCGGGCCAGCACGTCGCCCACATCGGGGCGGCTGGGCAGCAACTCCCGCAGCACCACCAGCAGGCCCAGCCCCACCAGTGCTCCGGTCACCATCGCGGGTACCGACCAACCCATCACCGACCCGCCTCCTCAAACCCCGCCTGCCGGTCCGCAGCGCTGTCGGTGCGCGTGGTCCGATCCAAGATCCTGGGAGCGGGCTTGAGCGCGGCCATCCGCCGCATCCAGCCCAAAACCGCAACAAAGGCGACCGCCAGACCCGCCATCACCGCCTGCCCCACCGGCGTCCGGTACGGGGTGATGTAGTGCGTGGCCAGGGACACCGCGAACACACCCAGGCACATCACGGTCAACCAGCGGGCATTGGCCCGCGGCTTCTCCCGATCCGCCTCGATCTTGCGGCGCATCTCCACCTGCTCAGCCGTCGACTTCGCCTGCCGCAGCAACGCCTGAGACAAGCCGGAGGAGTGATCGTTGGCATGCAGCCACAACAGCGCGCACACGCTGTCGGCCGCCGCATCATCCAGCTCATCAGCCAGCGCTCGATACGCATCCGCCGGCCGCCACCCGGCGGTCAACCGGCGCGCCAGTGTGGTGACCGGCTCGGCGATCGGCTCCGGCACGGTGTCCAGCGATCGGACGATCGCCTGCTCCAGGCTGATGCCGGCCTCGTGGATCGAGCCCAGACGCCGCACCCAGTGCTCCAGCGCCTCCAACCGCGCGATCGCCTTCGTCGCATTGCCGCCCGGACGCAGCAGCGCCGGCCCGAACAGCACCGTGATACCGACGATCACCCCGGCCACCGGGATCCCGGTCACCGCCCACACCACCACCATCGCCGCCAACGCCGCGACGCCCAGGGCCCGCAGCCGACGGGTGCCCGAAACGCTGCCGCCCTGCGTGGCCCGCAACCACAAGCGCACCGCTCGCCGCTCCAACGGGCCGCGGCGCCGCGCACTCTCCCGATCCGCCCAACCGACCAAGCCCGCGACGGCGGCGAACAACCCACCCAGCAACGCCGCCCCGCACAACGCGGTCAGCAGCATCTGCAGCGTCACATCGGCCCCCTGAAGTCCATCGCCCGCCAGCGGCCCACACCCGGCTGCGCAAGCAGGCGCCTGTCGAACCCGACCCGCTCCAAGTCGGCGAGGCAGTTGGGCGGCACATAGGGCACCGCCCGCGGATCGCGCTCCCCAGCCTTGAAGACGAACTGCGTCGCAGGCTGACCGGAATCGCCCAACCCCGTCACCTCCAGCACCTCCGAGACAAACCGGTGCCGACGCCCGCCGAGCGGCGTCTCATCGACCATCCGGAGGATGACGACGAAATCGATGGACTCCGCCAAGGCCCTGAAGGCGTTGTCGATGGTGGTGTTGGAAAACTGCGCGCACAGCCGCGCCAACCGAGGCAGAGCATTGCGGCCCGTGTTGATGTGCATGGTGGCCATCGAGCCACCCTCACCGGAGGTCATCGCCTCCACCATCTGCGGCGCCTCGGGGCCACGCACCTCGCCCACCATGGTCCGCTGATTGGTGTGCCGCAGGGCATGCCGAAACAACTGGTCGAGCGGCACCTCGCCGGCCTGCCGGCCGTCCGGCAGGAACTCGCCGTTGCCCTCGCGCGCCTCGAAGGAGATCACGTTCGTGCGGCCCTCGTCCTTGTGCAGCCACAGCTCCCGCTCGGTCTCCAGCGTCACCACCCGCTGCTCCATGGGGATCTGACGCGCCATCGCCCGCAGCAAAGTGGTCTTGCCGACCGCCTGGCTCCCGGCGATCACGACGTTCTTGCGGGCCAGCACCAGCGCCGCCAGGAACGCGGCCAGCGTCTCATCGATCGTCCCCCAGGCGACCAACTGCTCCAGGCCGTGGTGGAGGATGCGATGTCGACGGATGGTCACTTCGACCTGCTCGGTCACCCAAGCGGCCGCCGCCAACCGTGAGCCGTCCGGCAACCGCAGGTCCAGCGTGGGCCGCGCCGGCGTCCAGACCCGCTCCTGGCCGGCGCGCCGAGCCAGACCGCGAATCAGGTCGATGACCTCCTGCTCGCTGCCCGCGATCCGGCCGACCGGCTGGTGAGGCCGGTCGTAGTAGTCCACCGTCGCCTCGGTGCCGCGGATATAGATGTTCTCGATGTCCGGGTCCCGCAGCAATGGCTCCAGGCGTCCGGCCCGGAAGATGGAGTTGAAGACGGAATCGATCAGGTCCCGCTCCGCCTGCTCCGACAGAGCCCGTTTGCGCTGCGACTCCTCGGTGGCCCAGCGCGCGACCGCGTTGCGGATCAGGGCCCGGCCGCGCTGCTCCCGGTCCTCTTCCGACAAGGCAGCCCCGTCGTGATCCTTCTCCTCCGCGACCATCTGGTCCGAGACTTGGCGCTGCAACTCCCGCACCACGTCCGCGGTGAAGGGGCGCACCTCCGGCTCGACCACCGCGGCGGGCAGCGCCTGCGGCTCGGGCCGAGTGGACACACCGGCGAGCGCCGCCCGCACAGCGTTGTGAAGGTCCTGCGCCTGCCCCGCTGCCGGCGTCTGGCGGGCTGGCGGCGGGGGAGGAGCGACCGGCTGCGGCGGCAGGGGGTAGGCCGGGATCGGCAGCGCCGCCCCGGTGCCGGCCGACCCGTTCTTGTACGGATTGCGGTTGGCGCCTTGGGTGTGGCCGTTGGCTGCCTGAAGCGGCCAGCCGCGTGCGTCCTCCTCGGATTCAGCCACCGGACACCCCCCGGGCCTGTGCCAGTGCCGTGGCCACCTCGCGCGGCGAAAGCCCGACCGCCCGGCGGGCCGGCAACTGCACCGGTTGCTGCTGGCGGGCGTTGGCCACCGCGTTGCACATCGCCTGCCCCACCTGGGCCGCCGCCTTCATCAGCGGCGAGCGCTTCGGCGCGGGCGCGCGCCGACCGCGACCGAGCGAGAAGACCTTGGCGCGCTCTTCGTCCCACGGCAGCTGCAGCACCATGTTCCCGCCCAGGCCCAGATGCTGAGCCGCCTCTCCCGCAGTCACCGGGCCGTTGTCGAGCATCAGCAGGGCCGGCGGAAGCCCAGCTGGTGCGTGCTGCCGACGCGCAGCAGTCAGCGACGCCAGCACGGGCCGCGTCGCGGCAACCGACGGCAGATGCGACTGCGCCACCATCATCACCAGATCCGACCGGTAGACCACCGCGGCCGGATACTCCTCCGCCAGCTGCCCGGCACTTTGAATGACGCGCCCGGCATCCACCAGCACATCCAGTCCAGCGCTCTCCAACCCGGCGAAGACCGCAGACAGCGGCTCCCAGGTACGCACCAGCCCCTGCGCCTGCAGCGGATCCGTCAGCCCCGGAAGCAGCAGCCGCCCCTCCTCCAACGTAATCAGGTGGTTCTCAAAGGCCTCGGCCAGCCGCCCTGCACGATGCGCCTCCGCCAGATGGTGAAGCCCCCGCTCCACACCCAAGTCGCCCTCGAAGAACCCGGCGCGGATGGTGCCGCCAGCCGGGTCGGCCTCCACCAACAGCACCGGCCGCGGCCACGTGAAGGCCAGCGCGAGGGCGGTGGTCGAGGTCCCGTAGCTGCGGGCTGAAAGCAGGGTGATCACGCTCATGGTGCGTCAGCTCGCATCCGTGATCAGCGTGACACCGCTCGCCGCCTCGGACGCCACCTTCGGCCCATCACTGGGATCGACCGCCACGTCCACCACGCGCGCCCCGTTGGAATCGGCCGCGCCGACACGCAGCACCACGCCCTGGATCGACCCGGCACTGCCCGATGCCTTGCTTGACCCGCTCCCGCTGCTCGCGCCGTCCCCGGTGTTCCCGGACGCAACGATCAGCACGTGCGTGCCCGGAGCGGGGGCCTCGCCCGGAAGCTGACCAGGCTTCAACTGCAACCCAATGGTCTGCTTGCCGGCCGTCAGAGGATTCGTGCTGGTCGTCGAGGCCGGTGTCAGCAGGCTCCCGGCCGGGATGTCGACTGCGGCCAACTTGCCGATCACCGTCTTGGCCTGGGACAGCGGCACGGTCTTGACCGAGGGATCCGACGGCAGGTGAGCAATGCGCAGGTCCGCCTTGCTGATGGTCTGTCCCACGTGCACGGTGGTGGCCACCGCCAACACCTCGTCCCGATGCCCGGCCTGCGTGACCAGGGCAGTGCCCCCCAGCGCGCCCACGACCACCAGGGCCAGGCCGAGCGCGGTCACCCCGGGCCGGCGCCGCCGCCGCGGAGCGGGCGCGGGCGCCGCGGTGGGCGCGGCGCCCAGGAACTGCTGCGGCGGGACCTCCGCCGTCTTGTCAGCACGCACCTCGTAGACCTTCCTGCCAGGACGTTCTAGTTGTTGAGGGACTGGACTTCGGCGACCTTGGCCGCAGCTGCGGCGGTGCGGTTCTGGTCGTTCAGCTGGCCGGTCTCGCCCGTGGTCGCCGTCCAGGTCACCGACCAGTGCGTCGTCACCTGGACCCGGAAGTTGCCGGTCTGCTGGTAGCGGTAGCCGCACTGCGGCGACATCGCGTTGCCGTAGGACTTGCTGTAGGGCTCGCCCGGCTGCGTGCAGGGCACGCTGTCGCCGTCGCCCATGTCCCACAACGCTCTGGTCACCTTGGCGGTCACGGTCACCGAGATGCCGCCGGCTGCGGCGGTGCCTGTCTGCGGGCCCCACCCGGTGGGGCTGTCGTCGATCCACATCCACACTGGCATCCCCACGATTCCGGCCTTGCCGTTGTTTGGGGTGAAGTGGATGCCCGGGGCCGCGAGCTTCATCTTGTTGAAGGCCTGTTGCGCCAGCACTGCTGGGTCTGGAGGAGCAACCTTGCCGGGCGGATTCGCGAGCATCACGATGACGGACGACTGCTGAGTACCACCGGCGGAGTAGCAGGTCTTCAGGTAGGGGCTCGCCTTGGGATCCTTCTTCGGGAGGGTGACGCCACGCCCCTGGGCCGTGATGTCGGAGGCATTCGCCGGGCGGTAGTAGCACATGCCTACGGCGTCGCCCAGGTAGGGGTCCTTGCACGGCAGGTTGACGGCCTTCAACCCACATGAGCTCGTTGACGATGAGCTCTGTTGGTCGTGCTTCCCCGGCCTGGAGGGCGTTGGGCTGCCTGGCTTCCCCGGAGAGGTGGCTCCGTAACAAACGAAGCCCGAGCTAGAGCATCCGTGCGGCGCGGTGACCCCGTCATCACCTGTGGCATAGCTGGGGCCCATGTTGCAGGAGATCGCTAGGGCGAGCATGAGAATGGCCGCCGTCGAGCCACCCCGCCTTGTCAACATGATTGGTTCCGGTTCGCCAGGCGTTCCGCGACGACCCATTGGCCGGTTGTCGAGCGACGCATCGTAGCCTCGACGACGTACTTGAGTGGTTGCTGCGGGAGGGTTACTCGTTTCCCGGTCGACTTGAGCGTCGGATACCAATGCCGGCTGTCGAAGCACTGACGAACTGTCGCCTGCGGTGGCCGGTGCTTCATATCCACCGAAGAGACCTGCTCGTCGGTTACCACCGGTTGTCCCTGCCAGATCACACCATCGCGCTTGTCGGCAGCAAGCTGCTCCAGGATCGCGGTCAGGGCATCGCCTCCTGTGACCTGCATGAGGCGTGTGCCCTCTGGACTGTTGGTATGGAGCGTCGTGACCACGGAACTGGTGTAGTCGTCCAATGCTCCGGTGATCTTCGCGTCCTCGGAGGCTGAAGGCGAAGGACTGGGCGATGCAGATGCACTCGGCGTGCTGGAGTCCTTCGACGAGACCTTTGCACCGTTGCTGCTGCAGCCGGTCAGGCCGACCGCGACGCACAGGGCCCCGACCGCTGCCACGACGCGGATGTTCGTGGTGCGACTGGTTGACGTCACTGGTCCCCCTCGTGGGTGGGTGCAGGTCGGGCTGGCTGGCCGGCTGGTAGGGAAGCCGGTGCCGTGGGCTTGAAGTCGGTCGCTCGCGCCGACGGCGGCGGGCGGGTCATCTGAGCCTCTGGGGCATGGCGCTGGCGCGGCTGGGATCGGAGGCCGGCCCCCGGCCGCGGACGATGCGGATGGCCTGGTGCGCCGCGTAGACGGCCGGCGTCGTCACCTGGAAGGAGTCGCTGCTGAACAGGCCGGCGAGGGTGTCCGCGACGTCCGGCTGCAGGGCTACGCGGCCGAGTTCGAGCATCGGGTAGCCCTCGACATGCGGGACGACGTCGCTCTGCTCGAAGCCGGCGCGCAACCTCATCCACGACAGGTCGTGAACCGGCCGGTCCAGCAGATCGGTCGGCAGGACGCCGAGCTCGCGGGCGAGTGCGAATAGGCTTCGCGGCTCGGGAAGATGCCGGCCCATCTCGTAGCGGATGACGGCGTGACGGTCCTTGCCGATCCTCGCGCCGAGGGCGTGCTGGGACAGCTGCAGGGCGGTGCGGCGCTCGCGCAGCAGCTGCGCTGAGAAACCTCGGACTCCGCGCGACCCCATTTGGCTGTTCCCTCCCCGTGCCAGCCACGCCCAGGCACGCGCTTGCGCCGGGACGGACGTGTGCGCACTGCGGTGAAACTGGTCACCCCCGTGGCAAACAGTGGAGACACCGTTTCAGCCATCACGGTGTGCTGTCAATCATCTGCCCTCTGCATCAGCAGACGCACGTGCATTTGCAAGTGAACATTCAACGGCCCTGGTTGGACAGTGAGTTGACCCCTCATCACGAACACATGGTCGACAGCTTAGGGGTGGCTGGAACTCTCCAATGCGGGCGGCCGGTGCGGAGGCGGTTGACCGGCTGATGCCCCTTGTGCGGGCCCTCGGATCCGGAGCCCGGACAGCGCGAGCCGCCCAGGACCGGGCGGAGGGCGCGGTCCTGGGCGGCTTGGCGGGTCGGCTCAGCGGGTGATCTCGACGCACACGGCGATCGTGTCGGTGGGTGCCGCGTCGAGGCGGTCGTTGCACTCCTCGATGTAGGCGCTCGACTCCTCCTCGGTGCAGTTCACCCGATCGGTGAAGGCCGGGTCGATGCTCCAGTTGCCGTTCAGGTCGACCATCGCCGTGGCGGGGAGGGCACGGCGGGCATGCCGCTCGGCGAAGGCGTCGGTATCCAGTGCGAGCGCCGCGTCGAGGTCGACCAGCAGCCTGGGGTGCAGCGCTTTGCGTGCCTGGGCCGCCTGCGGCTGCTGGGTGAACTGCTGCTCCGCGCGGTGCAGCGGCAAGGCCTCCGGGGCGGCGCGGTGCCGGGTCAGGAAGCTGCGCCACGGGGCGCCGGTCGGCAGGTGCTGCGAGCGGGCGAGGAAGCCCGCGTGGCGGTTGGCGGCCCAGCGCCGGGCCTGTGCCCGCGCCTGGAGGAGGTCCAGGAGGTGGAGCGGGCCGCCTGCGACTGCGTCGCGGGCGGGCTGGGTGCGCAGCAGCCGCGGGTCGTCGAGGTTGGCGGCGGGGGGATGGAAGTGCCCGGCGTAGCGGCCGCCGGGGATCCAGTGCTCCCACTGGCCGATGCGGTCGGGATCCGCGCCGTCGTCGGCGAAGGGCTCTAGGGCGCTGGTGAGGGTGTCCGCGAGGGCGTCGGTCGGCGGCAGGAGGACGAGCGCGGAGAAGTGCGACATGGTCAGCTCCGTTGGATGTGGCGGTCGGTGAGCCCCGCTGACCGGCTCTCGACTGCGCGGGGCGGGGAGAGGTGGCACCGTTCGGCAGTCAGCGCGCGTCGCACGCTTGGCGGTCGAAGTTGCAGACGACGACCTCCACGGCCGGGCTGACGCCCTGCCAGTCGTCCCGGTAGGCCGTGGTGTCGATGCCGCAGTTGTGGTTCATGCGGATCCCGGTGCTGTGCTCGAACCGCTCGCAGTCGCGGTCGCGCTCCTGGAGGAACCGGTGCCGACCGCTGTAGCGGAACGGTGCGCTCTGCTGCGGGCTGACGAAGACGCCGCGCCGGGCGAGCCGGGACGCCGTGGCGATCGCGTGGTACTCAAAGCGGCGGCTGGAGCAGCCGGGAGCGTCCCGGATGCGCGGAATCGGTCCGAATGGGGGGTTGGCGATGGCGGTGTCGAACGGCCCCAGGTCGGTCCGGTCCACCAGGTCCAGGACGTCGCCGCAGATCCACTGTGCTTCCGGGAGGATGCGGCGGCCGACCTCGACGTAGGCAGGGTTGCGCTCGACGCACACGAACTCGCGCGGCGCGCGGCCCAACGAGCGGCGGCCCCAGGCGTCCTGGCAGGACCAGGCCAGTGCGCCGATCCCGGCGCACAGGTCGATGATCCGGTCGCCGGACACGTGCAGTGCCAGGTCGTTGGCGAGACCGAGCGGGGTGAAGAAGGCTCCGTCCAGGCCGTTGCGAGCCGTGGAGGAGGCCTGGAAGTCCGTGAGGACTTGTTCCTGCTCCTCGCGGTCCAACGGCTTGTCCGAGGCGATCAGGTCGCATGCTGCGGCGTGGCGGCGCTCCAGGTCCTTCGTCAGCTTGTTGGCCATGGGATGCGCCTCAGTCGGTCACGTCGAGCGGATAGCCGTCCTCGCCGAGCTTGCGGAGGTCGACCAGCGACCGCACGGTGCCGTCCGGTCGATCCTCAGGGAGCAGCTCGATAAGTGCGGCGAACCGGCGGACCATCGCCTGCAGTTCGGCCTTGGTGCCGAGGAACGTCGCGCCGAACTCGAAATCGACGGCGGACAGCGCATGGGTGAATGCGGGTTCCGCGACGCCGACGTCGAAGGCGTAGCCGGCCGGGATGGCTTCCGCGGTGTTCGTAGCGACGCTGGCGGCCATGTCCGTGATGGTGAATGCCATGAGTCCTCTCCCGAGGCAGGGGCATCGGCGGCAGCAAAGCGCGCCAGTGCAGCAGACGAGGAGCGGTGGGAGGCCGAGCCGCCTCCACCGAATGCTAACAATACATAGACTAGAAAGAATTAGCAACTATGTAGTTGTAGGGAACCGCGCAGAGCCGCAGGTCCGGGGCGGTCCAGGGGCGAAGCAGGGATCACCCGCCCGCAGCGACCGGGCGGGCCTGTCGCCGCGTCAGCTGCGCCTTATCTGGGGTGCGGTGCGGTGCGGTCTACGCGAAAGCGGGGTGCACGGGCTCAGGTGCGTCGGCCGTACCGGCCGGAGCCCGGGCGGGTGGTGGCGAACGCGTCGACGGTGCTGCGCAGCCACATCGCCTCGTGGACGCGCGGCCGCAGGTCGTCGCCGCGGGTCCGGTCCGGTGCCGGGATCTGGCCGCGGGAACGGTAGGAGTCCATGGTCTCGATGCCCAACGGCTCGCCCCGAGTGGCCAGTCCCAGGATGCGGCCGAAGTCGCGCAGGGTCAGCAGGTCGTCGGGGTCGCCGGCCGGCGGGGGGACGATCGCGGAGGTTCCGGCGCGGGCGCGTCGCGCGGCGCGGGGATGGCGGTCCGCTGCCCAGGCGTCGACTTCCTCCACCGACCAGGTGCCGTCTGAGCCCGGGGCGGGGAAGGCCGGTTTGTCGGCACCGGCGCGCTCGTCGTGCTCAGCGCGGGCGCGCATCCATGATTCGCCGCGCATGGTCCGGGCGGTGACGCCGTAGCGGCGCGCGAGCTGGGCTACCTGGGCGTCGCGGGGATGGTGCTCGGCCGCCCAGGCGTCGACCTCCTCCGCCGGCCAGGTGCCGTCGGCGTCCGGGGCGGGGAAGGCCCGCCGGGCGGCGCCGTCGCGCCGGTCGCGCGTGGTGCGTGCACCCGCCCAGTTGGGCCCGGCCGCGGTGCGCTCGGGCAGCCCGAACCGGGCGGCGAGGTCCGCCAACGTCAGCCTGGTGGCGTCGTCCCGCTCCGAGGCGGGCTCGGTCTGCGCCGGCGCGGCGGCGCGGGGCTTCGGTCCGTACTGCGGCCGGTTGACGCCGACCCAGGAATCGGCGGCCTCCACGGGCCACCAGCCCTCGGCCTCCGGGGCCGGGAACCCTGCTGTGCGCGCCCAGGCCTGGACGGTCGCCGGCCTGACGGCGTAGCGGCGCGCCAGACCGTCGACATCCAGGACGCCGGTCGTGGGCACGGGACGCTTCGGGGAAGCCGGGGCGGGAGCGGGGCGCTCGCCGGATGCGCGGCGCCGGCGGAACTCCCGCGGCCGCTCGATCTCCTTGTAGGCCGTGGCTCGGCGCCACATGGCCTGGGAGACCTGCGGCTCCAGGCCGTCTGCGCGGGTGCGGTCGGGCGGGGTGAAGTCGCCCTTGGAGACCGAGGAGCGCAAGGCGGTGACCTTCGGCGGCTCGACACCCAGCGCCTGGCCCATCAGCTCGGCGATCTGCGCCAGCGTCAGCAGGTCATCCGGTGCGCCGGCGGGCAGGCCGAGCGGGTTGTCGCCGGCCTGACCGACGGCCCAGAAGCCGGGGCGGTGCGTGCGCACCCAGGCGTTGACCGCCTCCGCCTCCCGCAGCTCGCTCCCGCCCGCCCCGGTGGCGATCGCCGGGGGGAAGTTGGCCTCCTTGGCCCACTGCCGGGCCGTCCACGGCGTGACGTGGTACCGCTCGGCGATCTCGGCGAGCGAGGTGCGCTCGCTCGAACCTGCGGGCAGCATGGCGCTCTCCGATCGGGCTGCTGGTTCTCGGCCGCGGCCGGGGACTGCAGTGAACCCGCAGGCCCCGACAATCAGCAAAGTACAGCCACCCGAGAGGATAGGCAACTGCAGGGGTGGGTGTCCCTACGCGCCGGCGGTCCAGCGCCGACAACCCGGCATACCCGGGGGCAGATTGGGGCCGCGGCGCCGCGAGACCGCCTGGGCGCAGCGGTGATGACGGCCGCGGGGCGCCGTCGGCGCCAGGCGGTGGATGCAGTCCTCGCAGCTGGTCCCGGGCAGGAGCGGCAAGCGGGTCGCCGGGTGCACGCCCCGGTCGAGCAGCATGCGGACGCTTCCGCGCCCGGGCGGGATCTCATGGTGTGCGGACATGCGGGGTCTCCTTCGGCGGGTGGAGGCGGCAGGCCCCCGGGCGGGGGTGCCGATGGGTCGTCAGATCGCGGCCGGGATGGGGCGGTCCGGGCCGCGGGGTGCGGTCAGCGGCTCGGGTGGGCGGCGTGTGCGACCGCCGGGTACAGGACGGGGCGGCGCGTCCGCGCCCGGAGCGCGGCCTCCGCCCGTGCGTGGACCTCGGCCTCGATGCCGTCGATGCCGTGAAGGGCGTTGGCGCAGGAGACCGTGACGTTCGGGCCGAGGCGCCAGAGCACGGCGTTGACCGCGCAGCATGCCGCGCTGATCGGGTCGAGGTCGTTGAGCCACCAGTGGAACTGCGCCGGGTCCAGGCCCTGATGACGCAGCGTCGCGGCGGCGGCCCGCACGATCGTGCCGGTGCCCGCGCACGGCTCCAGGAACCGGGCGCCGTAGGGCGGGGGAGGGGACAGGAGGATCTGGGCGTGGGCGTCGGCGGCGCGGGCCGGGGTGAAGAACGCCCCGCTCTGCTGGCGCTCGGCTCGGCTGCGGAAGCGCTGGAGCAGGAGCCCGAGCACGTCCTCGCTCTCGCACCGCCGGATGTCGCTGCAGTACTCCAGCAGCCCGGCGCGCACCAGGATCCGTGTGAAGTTGGCGAGCCCGGCCGTCTGCGTGCGGTCCGCGTCGGCCAGCCAGCGGTGCAGTGGGCGGGTGAGATCGGCCAGCGTCGGCGCGGCGAACCACAGCCCGTTCCACACCCTTAGCAGCACCGCGGCGACGCCGTCGTCGTCCAGCGGCAGCAGCGCCGAGCCATGGTCCGGGCCTTCGGCCGAGCGGGGCGCGGCGAGGGCGACGGCGGCAACCACACCTACCGCCGCGGCGGGCCCGCCGGCTCCGCCGTGGTGCTCGACCCACCATCCGTGGGCCTGCTCGACGATCTGGTGGGCGTGGGTGCCGCCGTCATCGGGGGCCAGGGCCCGGCGCAGCCCGGCGGGCGGGATCCCGTAGAGGGCCATCTGAACTCCAAGGGGGGAGAGAGGGAGGGTGCGGGAGTCCCTGGGGAGGCGGGCGGTCGCTCGACGCCGCCGACCCTGGGGTCCCGCTGCACGCGGGCGGCCGCGCAGGCGGCCTGCGCGCGGCGGGCGGGCTATCGCGGTGGGTGGGCCGGGAGCTTGACGAGGTTGACCGGGCCGCGTGAGACCCGGACCGGGCGCCCCTTGGGGCCGTTGACGTGCTTGGTGACGGTGACGTCGGCGTGCGTGCAGCCGCCGGTTGCGTGGGCCCGGGGGTTGAGGCACTTGTTCTGGCGGTAGGGGGGCACCGTCCACCGCTCCTCGGGCGTGGAGGCGGTTCGCCGCGCCGCGGTGGGCTGGTGGTCGGCCTCGGTGTCGACTGCCGGGGTGCGCGGCCGGTAGGTGCCCACCCGCACGTCCCCGTCACCGGTGATCCCGGCCCGCCGGTCGCGCTTGCGCTCGGCGCGATCGCGCTGCACGACGGCGGTCTCCACCTGCGCCTCGGAGCCGTCCCGGGTCATCAGCTCCCACAGGCGGTAGACGGTGCGGGTCCACATGCCGGTGGTGCCGGTCGGCGTTCCGGCCGGAGGAAACGGCAAACCCAGCGGCATGATCGTCTCGTTGTCCCACACCAGCCGGGGGCTCCCGGGGGCAGAGAGCTCGCGGACCAAAGCGCCTGCGGTGGTGGGTTGCCCTGAGGAGTCCAGTACGAGCGTGCCGGGGTCCATCGCCCGAAAGGCGGCGGTGCAGTCGGTGTAGAAGGTCAACCAGATGCCGCGGAATCCGGGCGGGAGCAGCAAGGTGCCGCCGACGGTGTTCGTCGACCACCGCACCCTGCTGTCGGCCGGGTCGGCCTGCCACAGCCCCCAGGAGACCGCGACGATCGGGGCGCGCAGCGGCGACCCACTGAAGGGGTTGTTCATCGGATAGGTGCCGATCGGGGTCTGAAAGACCATCAGGCCGTTGGGGGAGACCGGCCGGTCTGCGGTGATCACCTCCTCGGGGGGTGTGGCCGCGGCGGCGACGGCGGCCGCCGTGGTCTTGGCATCCACCAGGTACAGCCGCGCATCGGCCAGCCGCTCCGCCTCCTGGGCGCCCAGCACGGCGGCGGAGGCGAGGTCAGGGTTCGCCGCTCCGGCCACCAGCGGGTTGACCGAGTTCTGCCCGAGCGAGATCGCGGTCGCCAGGGGAATCCGGGCCTCCTCGGCGCGCTGGTACTCCTCCATGCGCTGCCGTAGTTCGACCAGCTCGCGCGGGGTGGGAGGAGTCCACAGGCAGGCGTCCGAGGCGGTCTCGGCGCGAGCGCCGGAGCCGACCTGGTGGGCGGGAGAGAAGGACTCGGGCATGCGGATGCACTCCTGACGGACGATCAGGCGGATTGCGGGCGTGCGGGCAGCGGCCCAGCAACGACAGGGGCCGGGACGCGGAACCTCCGGCGCCCCAACGATTAAACGAAACAATACAGCTGTGAACCTCGTGATGGCAAGAGGTGCATGTTCGACACACCCGATCGCAGCCTCATGTGATCGCCAAATCTCCAGCTCATGACGGCATTTGAAGCGGCTCGGCTCTGCGGCTCGGCGGAACGCCATTGACGAAGAAGTGCCATTATGGCAATCTCAAGTCTCGTCGGGGCCGCCGAACGGCCCGCCAACCCCCGCCCAATCCCAGGAGCTCCCATGCCCTCCACCAGCCCCCGCACGCCCGAAGCGCCCCTCAGCCCCGCCCAGACGGACCGGGCCGGCGGTGTCCTACTGGGTGCCGCCGCCGGTGACGCCCTCGGTGTGCCCTACGAGTTCGCACCCGCCCTCCGACCCCACCAGCAGCCGCAGATGGTGGGCGGGGGACTGGGCCCCTACGCCCCCGGCGAGTACAGCGACGACACCCAGATGCACGCCGTCATCGCCAAGACGACCGCGCGCGGCGTCGACCCGCGCACCGCCCTGGACGAGATCGCCCTGGGCTTCCACGCCTGGCAGCAGCACGGCGCCACCGACATCGGCGCCCAGACCAGCGCCGTTTTGACCGGCGCCCGCCGCCGCTCCGACCACCGGCGCCAGCCGGCCCGCGCCTTGATCGCGCACGCCATCGACCACACCCACCGCACCTCCCGCGCCGCAGGGAACGGCTCGCTGATGCGCACCGGCATCCTCGGCCTCACCCACCTGAACGACCCGGCCGCCACCGCGCGCACGGCGATCGCGGTCAGCAGCCTCACCCACCCCGACCCCGACTGCGTCGCCGCATGCATCCTGTGGAGCGAAGGCGTCCGGCAGGCCGTGCTCACCGGTTCCTTCCGCGGTGTGCGCGACGGCCTGGCGCTGCTGTCGCCGGAGCAGGCCCGCATCTGGAGCGCCCGGCTGGATGAGGCCGAAGGCCGCCCGCCGCACGCCTTCACCCCCAACGGCTGGGTCGTCACCGCACTGCAGGCCGCGTGGTCGGCCATCACCCGCACCCCGATCCCCCGCCACGACCCCGCCGCTGGCACCTTCCCCGCCCAGCACCTCCAGCAGGCCCTGGAGGCCGCCGTCCGCGCCGGGAACGACACCGACACCGTCGCCGCCATCGCCGGAATGCTGCTCGGCGCCCGCTGGGGCGCCTCGGCCGTCCCGCTCGCCTGGCAGCGCACCGTGCACGGCTGGCCGGGCCTTCGCGCCGCCGACCTCACGCGCATGGCCGTGCTGACCGCCCAGGGCGGCTGGGACGACAACTGCGGCTGGCCCACCGCCCGCCGCCTCGCCCCGGCCCCGTCCGAGCGGCAGCCCTGGACGGCAGCCCTGCCCGCCGACCCCGGGCTCGTGCTCGGCAACCTGGCCGCCACCTCCATGGACGGCCTCTCCGTCGATGCGGTGGTCTCCCTGTGCCGGGTCGGTACCGGCCCGATCCTCCCCAACTCCCCGAACGCCGAGCACATCCCGGTCTGGCTCACCGACCGGCCCGGCGCCGACGCCCACCCCGCCTACGTCCTGGACCAGGCCGCCCGCACCGTAAAGGCGCTGCGCCGCGAGGGCAAGCGGGTGCTGCTGCACTGCGCCGCCGGGCGCAGCCGCACCGCTGCCGTCGCCGCCCGCTACCTCGTCCTGACCGCCGAATTGACGCCCGATCAGGCCCTGGCCCAGGTCCGGGCCACCGTCCCCGTGCCGCTGCTGTTGCACCACAACCGCGACCTGTACGGCGCGCTGTTCCACCTGTCCGGGCACACGCCTCCGCTCCTGACCCAGGCCCTGCCCGCGCTCCCTACCCCAGCCGCGCGCCGCCGCCGGGTCTCCCGGCCCTCCTGGCTGCGCCGAACCACCGCCCGCTGACCCGCCCCCCTTCCAGCCCGGCGTCCGGCCGCTGCCCCAACCCAGCGGCCGGACGCCGCCCACCGCCGTCACAAGGAGCCACCGTGCCCACCACCAGCCCGACACCGATCGAGGCCATGCTCCGCCCGGTCACCGAAGCGGTCGAAAAGCAGCTCCCGTTCATGGCCATCGCCGAGCAGGAGATCGAGACCGCCTGCGCCCACGCGCCGGACGAGACGACCGCGAAGCGCCTGTGGAAGTCCTTCACACTGCTGCGCCCCATCGCAGGGCTGGAGCAGCCGCTGCTCTACCGAGTCCACTGCCGCGAGATCCTGGCCCGCTTGGCGACCGGGTGCGCGACTCACCCGGCCACCGACGCCGAGATCATGTCCGTCGTCGTCGCCGTCAGCAAGCAGGTACCGCTCCGAGCCTCCGCGATGTGCCTGCTCTTCCGGCTCGCCGAGCGCAGCGCGCCCGAGATCGCCGCCATCTGCAGCCAAGCCATGGACCTCGCGGCCTACGAGTCCGTCCACGGCTCCGAGGCCGATGCGCTGGAGGAGGACGCCCGCCGGCGCCTCAACCAGCCGTGGCGCGGCTGAGCGGACGCCATCCGCCGTGCGCTACCTGGCCACACCCTCCGGCCCCGAGGCCCGCGCCGCGATGAGCGCGGGCCTGCTGGGGTGCATGACCACCCCCGCCCAGGGCAACCGCATCCCCGAAGGCGCCCTCTACGCCTGCGACAACGGCAAGTTCGGCAAAGGCTGGCCCGGAGCGGACGCGTGGATGGCGTGGCTCGCCGCCACGGTCGACCACTACGGCGCCGAGCGCTGCCTGTGGGCCGTCGCCCCGGACGTCCCCATGGACGCCGAAGCCACCCTCGCCGAGTCGATCCCCTGGCTCGCACCGATCCGCGCCCTCGGCATCCCCGTGGCCTTCGCCGCCCAGGACGGCTCGGAAGCCGACGGCCTGATCCCCTGGGACGAGATCGACGTGCTCTTCCTGGCCGGTAGCACCGAGTGGAAGACCAGCCCTGCGGCATGGCATCTCGCGCACACGGCCAAGTCGTTGGGCCTCGCAGTCCACATAGGCCGCGTCAACAGCCTCCGCCGCATGCGCCTGGCCGAAGGATTCGGCTGCGACACCGTCGACGGCACGTTCCTGGCCTACGGCCCCGACACCAACCTCCCCCGTCTGCGGTCCTGGCTACACGCCCTCGACACGCAGCCGTCCCTGTTCGCGTCGCCACGGCCACAGAAGTCGCGCGAACGCCACGCGTAGGCGCCCAGACGGGGCGGCCCATCTCACATGTGTGTGTTCGCGGGGCGTCCGAGCGGCTGCAGCACGTCTACCATCCACTTCGGCTCCAGTCGGCGGCGCCGGTCGGACCAGTGCGCCATCGCAAGAGCTTCCTTCAAGATCAGACAGGCAGCGTCCGGGTCGCTGGCCGTCGCGACGAGATCCGGAACACGCTCAAGGACGTGCGGCCACAGCGCTGGGCCATGACTGTACTTCGCCTCGTCGACAGTGCAGGCCAGGACGGGAGTGGGGCGTTGCAGACCCGCGCGCAGCGTCCGACGGATCTCCTGCTGCGCACCCTTGCAGCAGCCCAGCACCAGCACGCGAGCGCCCAACTGGGGTATCGGCGTGTCCCTCCAACCCAGACCAACCCACCCGGGCTGCACCCAGCTGTGCGCATCGACCAGCAGAAAGGGACGCGGTGCTCGGAAAGCGGCCGCGAACGTATCCGGATCATCCGTCGACAGCTCTGTCACCGCGTACGGCTTGGCATCGAGGACTTTCCGCATCGCGTCGACGATGGGGCCGTTGATCTTGTCGCGTGCCGGGAAGAGGACCAACGGCCTGCCGACGGCCTCATTCCTGACAGCTCCCTCATCCGCCACACTGCGCGGCTGCCCGCTTCGGGTCGCTGTGTTCCCCACGCCCATTACCCCCGCTCAGGACACCAAGTCGCCGACTAAAGCCGGTTTGCTGATCCACCGTCATTTGATGCACGCTGGGCAAACCTTACCCGGGAGCAACCCTGAGCGATCCGGCGCCGCGGCCGCGGCGTCCGAAGCCACGACGCCAAGCCTCTCCTAGTCGGTGTGTCCTCGCCGCGGGCCACGCGGCCGCGAGCGTACGTGCCTCGCCACCGTCGACCAGGACCACATCGGGTCGATGACCGGCGGGGCCAGACCATCACCCGGAACGCGGTCAGGCGGCGGGATCTGACGGCGGCTCTGGTAGCTGCGCATGGTGTGGTAGCGGACCGGTTCAGCGCCCCAGGCCTCGCCCAACACCCGGCCGAACTCCAGCAGGTCCATCAGGACGCCGGCATCGCGATCAGGCAGGGCCGGAAGCCCGCTGCCGGCGACCGCCGGCCGGTGCTCGCGCACCCACGCCTCGACGTCCGCGCCCGGGTAGGTGGGTGAGGGGCGGCCGCGGCCGCGCCGTATGCCGTCGGGGGGCGGGAACTCGGGGTCGGCTGTCCAGGTCTGGACGCGCCGCAGGTCGACGCCGAGGTGCTCGGCGAGCTGCCGGGTCGTGACGCTTCCTTCCAGCCGGCGTGGTTGAGCGTGTGGCTCGACGGGCTGCGCGGCCGCGGAAGCGTCGTGGCCGGCGGCGTCCGCGCTGGCGGTGGCGGGTTCGACGGTCGGGGCGGGGGGCCGGGTTCCGGCAGTTTCGGCCGCGCGCGGCCGGTGGCGGCGCACCCAGGCATCGACCGCGTCGACCGGGTAGTACAGCGTGCGCGAGGACAGGGCACGCTGGGGCTGCGGCCAGTCCTCGGCCTGGGACCAGCCGTGCACCGTCTTGGGGCTGACGCCGTACCAGGCCGCCGTCGCGGCCACGGTGGTCAGTCCCGGGGGCAGGTCCGCGGTCGCTGGTGCCGGCGCCGGGTCGGATCCGGACCTGGATGTGTCGCGGAGCGCGGACGTCTGCGCCGCCTGGTGAGCGGTCAGGACTGCTGCAGAGGTGGTGGTGAAGGCCCGGGCCAGGGCGTCGGCGACCGGCGGGGCCAATCGTTTGGTCGACCCGGACTCGGCCATGCCGTAGCCGCGGCGGGTCAACCCCGCCGCGTCGGCGGCCTCCTGCTGGCTCAGGCCGGCCCGCGCCCGAAGGTCGGCGAGGGTGGGCGTGGGCCGGGTGCCGCCGGAGGTGAGCCGGGCCGGGTCCACGTCCAGCGCGTCCGCCAAGCGGGCCAGGCTGGCGCCATGGGGGGTCCGCTCCCCGCCTTCGTAGGCGCGGATCGCGCGGGCCTGCACGCCCGAGGCCGCGGCGAGCTGGGGGATCGTCAGGCCGTGCTGCTCGCGCAGCGTGCGCAGCGACGCGGCGACCTGGGACATGGCGGACTCACCTTCGACAGCGGACAGTGCAGACATTAACGCAATTATGTATCACGAAACCTTAGACTGCAACGGGGGCGGCGAGCCGGTCGAGGAGGCCCTGGGCCCGCTGGAACGCGACGGCCTTGTGTCCATAGGAGGGCCACCGCAGATGCATGAACTCGTGTGCCAGCACCTGGTCGGCCTCGCCGCAGGTGGGCACCAGTGCAAGGTTGACCGCCAGCAGCGGGACCGGCCGGCGCTGCTCCACCGGCCCCCAGTACACCTGGGCCGCGCAATTGTCGGCGAACGTGATGCCCGTGGCCGCCGCGTAGGCCTGCAGATCCACCATCAGTTCACAGTCCCGCTCGGCCACGTCGACGAAGTGCGCGACGCGTTGGCGCAGCCAGGGAAAGCCCAAAGGCAGGCGGGCCTGACTGGGGCTCAGCGGGCTGCGCAGTGCCCGGGTACGGGCCGTGGTGAGCGGGTGGCCGCGCAGCTGGCTCATGTCGGTCTCCTCAAGGTGTCACGGCGGGGCAGGGGCGGGATGGTGGGCAAGCAGGATCATGCGTAGCTTCCGTGCCAGGAGTCGGCGTCCAGCGCGGCCAGGGCCCGGCGTTCGGCTGCGGTGAGGCGGAAGGTGAAGCGGTCCCAGCGCTGGAGGCGGGCCAGTTCTTCGCCGGCGGCCGGTCCCACCGTGGCGACCTGTCCGGAGCGCAGGTGGAGCACGACGGTGTCGTCGACCACCTCGCCGGTGTCCCAGCCGAGGGATCGGCGTCGGACCAGGGAGAGGTTGAACACCGGCCCGTCCTTGAGTGTTTCGCTGCCGCCGAGCAGGGGCCGGATCCAGATCAGGTGGGGGTCCTCGTCATCGATGCGGTGGTGGCGGGCCAGGGCGGCGCGGAAGACCTCGGTGCCGTCCGGTTCGGCGACCGACATCTGGGCGCCGGCGTCGACCGGGTCGCCGCTGGCCGCGTGGTCGCCGGCGATCAGGACGGCCAGGCGCTCGAGCCAGGGCGGCCGGCCGGTGGTGGATGCGGTGGGGTCAGGCAAGGCGGAGAACCTCCTCGACGGGGCGGCTGCCCAGGTGTGTGATGCCGCGGTCGGCGAACTGGGCGAGGAGCTTGTCGCGTTCGCTCGCAGCGGAGCACATGATGCGGCTGGGGGCCTCGGCACCGAGCAGGTCGATGCCGTCGCGGAACATGATCTCGTTGCCGCTGTGGTGGTGCTGCGCGATCTGCAGCGGGTCCCGGGTCATGCCGTGGAGGGCCTTCGCCTTGCCCGGGCTGATGCCGTAGTTGTCCTCGTCGTAGGCGTAGTAGTCCGAGCGGCGCAGCAGCACGCTGGGATCGTCCCACACCAGCCGCCCCGCACCCAGGTGGGCGGGGGAGTGGCTGATGCGCAGGAAGACGCTGTTGGCGCCGCCGCTGTACTTGTCGCTCTGCTCCGACATGCCCACCTCGGTCTGGATCCCCATCGTGGCGCGGCGTTCGGTGGAGGCCAGTACCCCGGTCTTGAACAGGTCCGCGATGCCCAGCCCGCCGACGTCATGGAACAAGGCCTTGCCGGCGAACGCCTTCTGGAACGGCGCGGGATTGTGGGCGACGTCGAACCGAGACCAGGTCAGCCATCGGCCGGAGAGGTTTGGTGTGGGCTGGTAACCGGGGCTCGCCGCCAACTGCTGCCCGCTGCCGTGGCCGGTCGCCACCGCGACCGCCTCGCGCAGCACCTGCACCCGCTGCGGCAGGGAGCGGTGTGCCGCCTCCAGGTGGATGCGCTTGACCTCCTGGTGCAGCGTGTCCCCGTCCAAGCCGATCAGGCTGTCGGCCCGGGACTGGATCAGTTCCTGCACATGCATGTCCTCCAGACCCTGGGTGGTGGCGAACGCCTGGGCCATGCCGGGGGCGTCGCGCAGGTCCTGGGCGGTGACGTTGTTGGTCAGATAGGTCCACTCGCCCTCGGCGGCCGTCATGGGCTTGTTGATGAGGTTCAGCTGCTCCAGGCGGCCGACGAGCTCCTTGCCGTGGCCGGCACCGGGCGGGGCGTGCACCTCCAGCTGGCCGCGCATGCTGAACTCCGTGGTGCTCACGTCGTTGCCGCTGTAGGGGCGGTAGACCGCGCTCCATCCCTCACCCAGATCGATCGCGTACTCGGTGCCGTTCGCCGAGGAGCGCGCTTGGCCGTCCCAGCAGGCGTCGCCGCTCTCGGCCGACAGTTCGGCGTTGATGCGGCTGGCCTGCCGCTGCTGCGCGGCCAAGGTGTCCTCGGGAGCCGGTCCGGGGACCTGTTTGACGACCATCTGGGTGGTCTCGGTGGTGTAGGGGAAGAAGTGCGGCAGCGGCGCGCCCCCGGAGGCGATCTTCGCGCCGATCAGATCGACCTGGTCCTTGTAGTACTGGGCCATGGCCTGGTCCTGCTCGCTCAGCCCGGGGGTGTCCAGCACCGCTTGCACAGCTTTGGCCGCCTCCTGGTGCTTTTCCAGCGTGGACTGGGAGGCCGGGAGGCCGTAGTCGAGTTTGTGCTGCAGCGAGCTGGTGGCGGCCGTGACCTTCTCCGCCAACTGGTGCTGCTCGTCGAGCGGCACACGGGCCTGCACGGTCTCCTCGACCTCCGCCTCGACCATCTGGGGCACCGCCAGCGACTCCAGGAGCCGGCTCTCGGACTCCTCGTTGACGTGGGCCAGCAGCACCTCACGAGGGCCGTCGGGAGCGGCGTAGGCCATCAAGGTCGCCTGAGCGTTCACGAAGTCCGCCCCGCCCACCAGGATGGGAACCCCCGTCGGTGACCCGGCCGGCGGGGCATCGGGCACCGGCGTCAGCGGCGGATCCTGGTGATCCTCGGCCTCCTGCGTGCCCATCTCGGCTGCGGTCTCCGCAGGTGCGGACTCCTCGCCCAGATCGGGCGAAGCAGCTTCCTGCTCGGGCGGGTCAGGCTCTTCCAGCAGCTGCTCGAGGTCGGACAGCCCGGCAGGTTCGCCCTCATCCGTCTCACCCGCAGCCGCGTTGGCTCCTTCCAGGTCCGTCCCGCCGTCGCCCCCGCCGTCTGCTTCGGGGGCCGCCAGACCCGCCTCCGCCGCCGGCGCCGCGGCGGCCTCTGCTGCCGTCTCCTCGACGGCGTTGTCGAGGAGCCCAGGCTCGGTCAGCGCGTCGGCCGGCACGCCAGACGGCGGCGCGAGCGCCGGGGCGAGCGCGGTGGGGCTGATACCGTAGGCGCTGTGCGTGGTCTTGCCGTTGGTGCCCATGGCCTCCCCTAACCTCCGTACTTCAGCGACGCCGCGTGCGGCATCTGCAGCTCATCGACGTAGAAGGCCGCGAACTCCTGCCGCAGGCTGTTCTTCCGCTCCACCGCACAATCCAGGAAGGCCTCCGCGATCTGCTTCGAGGTCACCGTCGACTGGGCGATCTTGTGCTGCTTGGCGGCACGCGCCCGCATGGCCGGCACCCAGGCGGCGTTGCTGCCCGGCTTGGCGCCCTCATGGGCGGCGGTGTGCAGCACCGCGCGCACCTGGGCGTCCGGGATCTCCTCGAAGGACTTGATGACCGGGTGGGCGACGGCGGGGTTGACCTTCACCCCGGGAGCCAACTGGCCGTTGAGCGAGGCGTAATACAGCTTGTGGTGCAGCGGGTCCAGCGAACCCCCGCCCGAAGGGGCGTAGCCGAGCGCGAGCTTGTCACTGCCAGCGTGCTTGAACGCCTGGCCACGATCCACCCGCACGATCGCCCCACCTGGGGTCAGGAGCATGTTCGCGGCGTGCCCGTCGTGGTCGCCCACCAGATGGCTGGCGACGTGGTCGCGGACGATCGCATCGACCTGCGCCTGCGACCAACTGCCGGGCTTGGACGGGAACGGGGTAGCGCCAATCAGCAGCGGCTGGACGGTGCCGCTCTGCCCGCCGACCTCCTTGGCGTAGACGGGAACGACCGGAGTGCCGCCGAGCGAGAGCAGATGCGAGGCCGCGGCCTCGGCGCGCGCGGTCACTCCGCCGTGGTGATCGGACTTGAACAGCCACTTCGACCCGTCGGGCGCGGTGTGCAGGCTCTTGCCGTAGGTGCCGCCCAGGTGCGCGGCAGTGCCGGCATCGAGCGGCATGGCCTCGACCGCGGCGGTGTCGATCCGCGCTGGAACCTCCTTGGCGGCGGCCTTCGCATGCCCCAGGCTGGCCACCATCGCCTGGACTCTGGCCTGGAAGGAACCTGGCGGCGCCGGCTTGACCGGAGCCTTCAATGCCGGCTTCGCGGCCGGCACGGATGCCGGCGAGGAGACCGGTGCCGCTGCACCCGTGGCAGCCGGCGGCTGGCTCGGCGCGGCCGCGGAGGTCTTGCCGAGCATCTTCGCCGCGTTCTTCTTCGCGGCCGCAGACGCCTGAGCACCCGCGATGGCCGCGGCGGGGTCGATGTGCGGGTTGAAGTGGCTGGCCAGATAGTTCTGCACATGGGCCCGCGAGGCGTGCTGGGTGTCCGGCATCCCCATCTCGGCCGCGAGCGCACGAAGGTCCGACAGCTTCTGCGCCTTGCCCCACGCCTTGAACTCCACCGTCAGGGCCGCCGGATCGCCGAGCGCCTCCAGCGGAGCCAGACCGCCGGCGGAACCGAGTGACTTCGACGCCCACGGCAGCACGTGCTGCTGCAGTGGCCCGACGGTGCTGGCGGCCTCGAGCCATCCGGCTACCGTGGCTGTGGCCTCGGGGCCCGAGGCCAGATCGGGGAGGGCCAGGGGTGCGCTGCCGTCTTCCTTGCCGGCCTGGACGGCCGCAGTGGCCGCGGCCAGCTTGTCCAGGTCCTGTTGACGCTGCGCGGCGATCTCGGCGTAGGCCTCCGCTTCCTTCCCGGTCCCGCTCATCAGCGCCGTCAGTTGATACGGCGTCAGGGTGTTGAGCTCCGCCTCCGAGATCTCGCCGGCCTCCAGCGCGGCATCGGCCAGCGGCTTGACCGACGCCGGCGTCGCCCCTGCTGCCAGCGCATGATGGGTGACCATTTTCTTGCCCGCCTGGAGGCTCTCCAGTTCGAGGAGCCCCGGGCAGTGGGCGCTTGCCAAGGTGGCGTCGGCATCCAGGAGCGCCTTCAGCTGCTCCGGTGTGGTGGCCTCGCTGGCGGCGACGACGGCCTGCTGGGCCGCCTCATGCGCCTTGAGTGCCTGATCGACCTGGGCGACGCTCGCCGTCCAGGTGCCCTCGGGCGTTCCCACGGGGGGCGTCGTGCCTTCGAGTGTGTGGAGGTCGGCGAGTGTCATCCCGGCGACTGTCTGGCCGGCGACCAGTTGGTCGTAGCGGGTCAGGGCCGCCGCCTGGATCTTGTTCTTCGACGTGATGCCGGCGTCGTAGTACGGGTCCAGCCAGTGCACCAGCGGATGCTGGCCCGTGCCCGACAGGCCCACCAGCGCGGGGTGTTCGAAGCCCCGAGCGGCGGCGATCTCCCGCAGCTGGTCCGGGGTCAGCGTCGAGAGGTAGGCCAGTGAGGTCGCGCGCAGCTGGTCCAGGTGCGCCTGCACCACCTCGGGGGGAGCGCCGTCGGCCGCCATCTTCTCGATGGCTTCGCGCGCGGCCGCAATCTGCGCGGCGAACGCCTCGAACTGCTCGAGTGGGTCCTCGGGCACCTCCGGGTAGCCGCCGAGCGCGCCCTCACCGCCGGAGGCGATCGTCTCCAGGTCCTCCAGTGCCTGCGCCAGATCGGCCGGCACGCTCTCTTCAAGTACGGGGCCGGCCTCATCGGGCTGCGGCGAACCCGGCCCCGCGGAGGCATCGACGCTGTCCGAGCTGCTGCTGGGCTCGATGCTGTACGCGGCGTGGCTGGTCTTGCCGTTGGTGCCCATCACTCTCCAGGCCGCGGCGGCAGCGACGGGATCACCTCGGCCAGGAGCTCGTCGAGAACGAGCTCGGCGGCGTGCCGAAGGTCCAGGGATCCTTCCGGGACGGCAGCCTCGGCGACCTGGCAGACCCCATCCTCGCGGTCCCAGACGGCCACCTGCTCCAGGCTGACGCGCCCGGCCAGCCGCTCGCGCCACGGGGCCGCGGCCTTGTGGGTCTCGGGAACCCACACCACGACCTGGGCGGGATCGGCGCCGGCGGCGGTGTCGATGGCCAGGACGGCCACCGGGTCGATGGCCAGGCCGATGGCGGGGTGCCAGACGGTCAGGACCCGGATGGTCCACGTGCTGTGGTCGACGGGGGCGCCGGCGCTCGGTGTCGGCGAGAGGGGAGTAGTCATGTCAGTCAGTTCTCCTTCGTTGCTCTTCGTCCTCTACAGGTGTCGGGAAGGGTGGCTGTGTGACACCGCGGTGCCCACAAATTTCTCCGGCGCGGGCCACGGCCCCCGCGGTTGCGGTCGGGACGCGGCGGAGCGCTGCTAGGAGGAGTCGCTACGCTATTAGCGAAACATTACAGCAGTAAATCCTAAGCGGCAAGGAGGCGGTGCCCCGGACGCCCGAGCTCGAGAGCAGAGCTGATGACTGGTCAGTGTCGATGGGCAGTAACGCAGCGGCGGAGTGAATCGCCCGCCTTCGCGCCTCCGGAAACCCGGCCGTACAGCCCCAGAGACCAGCGCGAAGCCGCCAAGTGCGGCCTGAGCAACGCCGTGTACTGGGGCTTTCCCCCAGCGGCAAGGGTCTCGCTCCGGCCGCATGGCACCGCCGATGCTTTGGCGTGTTCCGGATGCACGTACATCACGAGGAGGCGGCCGCCATGCGCGGAGGATGGAAGACCAGGATCGGGGCCGTTGCCGTTGCCGTTGTGGCAGCGAGTGGAATCGCCGTCACCGCGGCAGCGCCCGCGAGCGCTGCGAGCGCCTGCACCAAGGGCGCGAACAACCGGTGGTGGTGCTACAACACCTACGGCGCCGAGGTCGTCGGCTACGACTCCAACTACATGCCCACGCCGTCGGCGCACGAGGGCAACATGTACTCCACCCACAGCTGGTTCCTCTGCCGCATCGACAGCGGCCCGTACGTCGGCGGACCGCACCCGCACCGCTGGCTGTGGACCCAGGGCGACACCTCCACCAAGCACGACGGGTGGGGCTGGGTACGCGACACCGCCATCTCCAGCGAGACCAACTCCCTGCCCGACTGCGGCCTCGGCTCGTAACCGCAGCACAACCCGGCGGGCGCGTGCCGGCACTACACTCCGTCCGCGCCCGCCGCTCAGATCAGCTGGATCCGGGTGAGCACGACGTGCGGCTCATCGGCATCCGCCATGATCACGTACTCGGCGACACCCAGCGCGCCGTCCTTGCCGATGCCCACCCGCCGCATCGCCGGCCACTCGGGATCGGCGGTGGCCTCCGGCAGCTCCCCGCGCAGTTCGTTGATGCGTACGGTCAATGCGATCACCTCGCTGAACAGCTGAGGCGGCACGCTCGGATCCGTGAGGATCTGCTGGACCTGCTTGGAGGGAATGCACGGCCAGCCCTCGTCGTCGATCCCGTCACTCAACAGGAAGCCCGAGCGCGCGCCGCTTGGCGATGACCTCGTCCCAGCTGGAGAGCGGGAGCGTGCCGTTGTCGACCTGGGCGCGGATGGCGTCGCGGGCGGGGTCGGTGTCCAGCATGGCCTCGGCCCACCAGCGGCGCACCACCGCCGGCGCGGTCTCGGCGGTGGCCAGACCCAGCTCGCGGTAGAAAGCCATGCGGCGGGCACCGGACAGCGCCTGGGCGATCCCGTCGACGGTGCGCGGAACCCGGTCGGCGCCGGTTGACGGCTCCAGCGGCTGTGCGGTCACTGCGGTGCTCCTCGTGCTGCCGAGCGGTGGAAAAGACCTGCCTCTACCGTAGCGGCCGCCGGCCCGCTCGGGATGCGACAGCACGAGAGCGAACCGCGCTGGCCCTTGCGGCGGATCTCAGCTGCGGCGGACATGCCGCTCCCAGCGTGCGGACTGTTCGTTCCAGATCACGCTGACCGTCTCGCTTCGGCGCCGCACCCAGGGCCTCCAGGTCGGTCTCGAGCAGGGCGCGCAGCGCGGCGTCGGGGACGTGGTCGGGCAGTTCGAAGTGAGCCTGTTCACCGTCCGCGTGCTCGACCCGGAGCCGCAGCCCGCCCGGGCCGGGATGGGTCTTGCGGTGCAGCAGCTCACGCGCCTTGTCGTAGGTCGTGGTGGCCGCGCGAGTGGCCAGGGCCTGTAGGAAGGGCCCCAGGGTCACCCCGGCGAGGAACATGCCTACCACGTCGACCGCCGGGGCTGGCGCTACCGGCACGGGTTGGGGCTCGCGAGGTCGCCTCATAGTCATCAGCCTCAGCGTCTCCGACGGTGCGATCCCGGGCCGATCCGGCCGGTGTCCAGGGCCAGCACCATCCACAACGTGGGCGGGCGTGGTAGGGCGGATCGCGCTCCAGCAGCCGCGCCGACGCGGCTGCTTCACGACGCGTCTACCCTCGCGGCTCCGACCGGGCACGTCGCCATCGCCCCAACGCCAGCAAAGGGGGCGGCGCGCGGCAGTGGTTGACCGGCCGTCCAGCCTGGTCCGCAGTTTCCGCTCACACGGCTCGGTCTGTGAGGAGGCGAAAGACGTTGGCCACGAGAGAGTCGAGCTGGTCGCCGAAGGCCACTGCTGAGCTGATGGCGGGTGCGGGCAGGGTGCCTGAGTCGTCGATGCCGGCGAAGTAGTCCACGTCGGCCCAGCCGCCTCGGAACAGCACCACGGACAGCTCCCTCCCAAGGCCTGTGAGGACGATTCCGACGGAGTCGGCATCCACGACTGCTGCCCGATCCAGCTTCAGATGCTGTGGCCACTCCTGGGTAGACTCCTCCGTCGTTCCACCTCAAGGACGGCTTCATCAAGATCGATAACTCGCTCCATGGGCTGATCATGCCGGAGAGACCGTCTATCGGTTCGGAGTTGGCTGGCATGAGAGCAGACCCAGGAACCCCCACATGGCCCGGCTATCGAAACGGGCAGTTGAACGACAAGCTCAGCGTGCGGGCAGCAAGGAGGCCATGTAGCGCACGGTCGCGGCGAACGCGTCGGGGATACGGGCGTGGATGTCCTCTCGCCCGTCCGGAGTCATGACCGCGCCGTGCAGGGCGTACTGGTGGGCGTTTTGGCTGACGACGGTCAGGCGGGTGCCGAACAGGGCGACGGCCTGGCTGATCCGCTCCGGGCGGGACAGGCCGGTCAGCACCACCGGCATGCTGGCGGGGAGGTTCTCTGCGAGCCAGCACAGCCCCGGCAGCGCCCAGGACTCCCAATTGGTGTTCTCCCGGACCGTCTGGAGGTTGACCGCGACCGCCGGCGGCGGCGCGTCGGCGATCCACTCGGTGTAGCGGACCAAGTCCTCCAGCCGGAACCAGTACAGGTTGGGCACGGCCATCACCCCGGCGTCGGCGAGTTCCTGGCAGATCAGCAGGCAGCGGCGCATGTTCAACAGGTGCTCGGCGCGCGGCCAGTTGCCGTAGACGGAGAAGTTGGGTGCCAGCACCACATCCCACTGCTGGGCGGCGATCTGCTCGATCAGGCGGTCGCGGCGCCGCCGGGTCCACAACGCCTCCACGAGCGGATCCTGGCCGTAGCCGACCAGGACGGCCTTCTGGCCGGCGTTCAGAGCCAGCACGTCGCGGGCGCTGCGGTCGGCGAAGCGCGGCAGGAGGGTGTGGGTGGTCTGGCTGAAGACGCGGCGCAGTCCGATCCCGTAGGCCGGCCACCGCAGGTCGCGGTCCAGCTCGGTGACCGCGGCGCCGTCGGTCATCGGAATGAACGAGGGCAGGGCCGGCAGCGTGCCGTCGATGGCGATGTCGTCGAAGGCCAGGGTGCCTTTGACGTCCGCCATCCAGGCGGCGATGTCGGTGCGCGAGCCGCAGCGGATCGGGCAGCTGGTGCAGGCTCCGCGCGGTGCGGCGCCCTCGGTGGCGGCGCAGCCGCAGTAGGAGCAGTCGGAGTTGGTGCCCGAGCACAGCGGCTCGACGGTGGCCGGCCCGCCGCGGCCGTCGGGGCCAGCCCAGAAAGCGCAGCGGGTGCAGTCGCACCCGCGGCCGGGAAGCGGGGCGCCGACGCCGGGCATGGGCAGGGGGATGGTGGTCATGCGGCTGGGAGCCCTTCGCGTTCGGGGGTGTCGGCGAGCGCGCTGTGCAGCTCGCGCACGGCCAGGTTGAGGGAGCCGCGGTCGTAACGGTCCAGGTGGCGGCCCGCGCGCAGCTGCGCGGCCAAGGCCTTGATCGCCTCCAGGGCGGCCTGCACGTGCGCGGCGTCGACGGCCTCGGTGACGTTGGTGGGTGGTTGCTCGCAGGAGGCGGGGCCGGCCGGGTCCGTGGAGCGCGCACTGCCGGCGGCGGTCTGCGGCCGAGCCGGGTGCGGGGAGGAATCCGCTGCGTGGTCGGGCTCGGGGGCCGGCTCCCGGTCGTCGCCGGCCGGCACCGGATCGTCGCGGCCCCTGTCGTCCTGGCTCTGGTCGGCCCGGCCGCCGCGGACGAGCTTGGCACGGCGGGCGGCGTTGGCCTGCTCCTGGCGGGCCTCGGCCTCCTGCACAACCTCGGCGGGCTCCATGCCGGGCTCCTGCAGCCCGACGGTCACCGCGATCGGCAGCAGCTCCAGGCGGCGGGAGTCCTTCAGCGCCGACCAGATCTCCGCAGCAGCCTCGGCCCGGCCCTGCTGCAGCCGGGCGAACCGGATGCGCGTGTTGAGGCGGATCGCCGCCTCGTCCATCTCCAGCGTCAACTCCCGCGGCAGCGCCGCGAAGGCGCGCACCAGCTCGGTGGCGCGCCGCTCGTCCAGCTGCAGACCCAGGCGAGTCAAGACCTCCGGCCACGGCGCGGCCAACTCCCGGTCGGTACCGCGGATCTTCTCCAGCGCATGGAACCGCTCGATCGGGTCGGCGATCGCATACACCTCGCGGGGGACCGGCCGTCCGGCCCTAAGCAGCTTGCCGACCAGCAGCGCGCACCGCTGGAACATCAGCGCGGCCGCCTGCTCGCCCGGCTTGAGCGGTTCGCGGGCAAGGTTTTCCACCAGCTGCCAGACCCGCCGCTCCTCCTCCGACAGCGGCCCCGGGCACACCACTGCCGGCACGGTCTGAAAGTGCGGGCTGTCGGTGTGCACCGCACCCCAGCGCATCGCCCGCAACCGCCGCTCGCCGGCCACCAGCCGCATCTGCGGCTCACGGCCCTCGCGGACGATCTCCTCCGCGAGCACCGGCTGCAGCAGGCCGACCTCGCCGATGGAAGAGATCAGATCCGCCAGGTCCGCGGGCGCGGTGGCATCGCCGGGCAGCCTGGGCTGCACCTCGGTGTGCACGGCGCCGGCGCCGCGCATCGGCAGCATCTCGAACCGGCGGTGCCGCAGCTTGTCGTAGCGCTGCATGACCTCGGCCAGGTGCACCATGCTGGCGCTGCCCGAGGCCTGGAGCGTTTCCGGGGGCGCACTCATCCGCCCTCCCCACCGGTCAGGAACAGGTCGCGCGCGGTGGTGTCGCTGCGCAGCAGCGGCGTGAAGATGGGCGCCCACGGGCCGGCGTCCTGAAGCCTGGTCAACGTGGTGGCCCCGATGAGCAGGTTCGGGGCCAGGCGCGCCAGCCGCGGCTGGGCGGCGGCCAGCGCAGCCAGGTCGCGGATCCGCCGCTCCAGGACCGGCTCGGCGGCGCCGGTGAAGACGACGACCAGCCGGGGGAAGGCGGGGTAGCGGTAGCGCCAGGCGGGCCGGGTGGAGGCCGCCGAGCGGCGCGGCCGGTCGCCGTAGCTGGGCACGTACTCGAAGTACCGGCCGTAGGCGTCGAGTTTCTCCGCGAGCCGGTGGGTGGCCATCGTGGCCCGGTCCAGCTCCAGGCACACCGTCAGCAGGCTGCGCCGACCCGAGGGCGCGATGTGGGTGCAGCGCAGCACCGCGTCGCTGATGACGTGGTCGCTGGCGAAGCGGGCCCGGCCATCGCGCAAGCGGTGGGCGACCTCGGGCACCCAGTCCAGGCTGCCGCACTCGTGCCCGAGACGGCGCGCATGGGTGGCGAAGGCGACCCCTGTGTCGTTGACGGCCAAGGTGTGCTGCTGCCGCGGGCCGCTGGCGGACTCCACGGTGACCTGGTGGGCGCGCTGCGCCTGCTCGGGTCCGCAGCCCAGCTCCGCGCCGGACTCGGTCAGAAACCACACGTACGGACGGGACTTGAGCGGGCCCGAACCGTGCGCCCGCACCGCATCGATCAACCCCGCATCCCGCAGCTCCGCCAGGATCCGGGGGACGTACGACCCTTTGCCGCGATGCGGAAAGAGCAGCGTCGACAGCTGCCGGGTGGTCATCATGCGGTGCTGGTAGAGCAGTTGCAGGGTGCCGGAGGCGAACTCCGAAAGCGAGGGCGCGAAGGCGGGCGGGGACGTGGTCATCAGGCCACCACCGAAGCGCCGGGGCCGTCGTCATCGGGCTTGTCCAAGGACACGCTGCGCCCGCTGGCCCGCATGGGAGCGGACTCGCCGGTCGTGGCATCGCCCTCGGCGGGCGGCGTGGTGTCCTCCTTGCCGGTCAGGAAGTCTGTGATGCGCTGGTCCAGGGTCTCCAACTGCTCCAGCGTGTCGCCGATCTTCTGGCGGCGAAGCTTACGGTCCACCGCCGCGTCCAGCGCCGGCAGGCCGTCGGGGTTGTGCTGGGCGGCGAACAGCTGCTCCAGGCTCCCTCCGTGGATCTTGAACGGTGCCGAGCGGCGCCCGTTCAGATCGAGGGTCACCAGGTAGCTGTAGCGCTCGATGCGGGTGAGGGTGTCGGCCGTGACCTCCTTGCCCATCCGCTTGACCACGGCGCTGGCCTCGTCGATGTCGGCCGCGGTCGAGATCAGCAGCGAGGAGTTCTGCAGCAGGGCCTGGCGGGTCGGCCCGCTCAGGCGCTGCAGCATCTGGGTCGCGGCCACCATCTTGACCTTGTACTTGCGCAACTGCTCGGTGATAGCTGCCAGAAAGCCCTTGCTCGCCCCGTCCAGGGCCGTCAACTCGTCCATGAACGTCCAGAACTCCTGGCGCTGCTCGGGCGCGAGGTTGCGGCGCGAGAGGCCGGCGCGCAGCACCTCGTACGTCAGCAGGCAGGTGACGATCCGGTCGCGGTCTCCGCCGCCCTCGGGGCACACGAACACCACTCGGCCCTCGTCCATCGCCCGGCGCACATCGAAGGCGGAGCGGGAGGAGCCCAGGAACGCCCGCAGCGCGATCGAGGAGTCCAGCCGCTCCAGGAAGTTGGTCACGACCGGCACGGCCTCGGTGGCGTAGCGGGGGAAGGACTTGGTCCAAAACTCCTGGAGGGTCCGCGGCAGCAGCGGCAGGACCTGCTCGCGCCATTCCTCGTCGTGCAGCAGGGTCCGCAGCTGGAACAGCGTCGGCATCAGGTCCGGCCGGCCCTCGCCGTTGACGTGGTGGCCCAGGTAGGCGAGGGTCTGCACCGCGCGGGTCAGGATGGACTTGGCCCGCCCGGCGCCGTCGCCCCACGACATGGCGGAGGCGACCGCCGAGACGATGTAGTCGGTGACGTCGGGGATCTCCCGCTCGGTGCGGCCCTCCATCGACAGCGGGTTCCAGGCGGTGGCGGTCGCCTCCGCGTCATGGACCGTCAGATCGATGACCCACAGCCGGCTCTGGATGTGCGGGTGGGCCAGATAGGGGCGGGCCCGCGCATAGGCGTCGCGGTGCGGGTCGACGAACAGCTCCCCGTGCCCGGCATGCGCCAGCGCGAGGGCCTGGACCAGGGCCAGTTCGGTCTTGCCGAAACCGGACTTGCCCAGCAGCATCCCGAACAGCACATCGGAGATCGGCGCGCCGACCAGCCGCCACCCTCCGCCGGATTCCTGCACCCAGCCCAGCGGCAGCAGATCGGCCTGCCCGGTGTAGGTGGGCAGCCCGACCGGCGCCGGGGGTACCTCGCCGCCGGAGCGGACGATGTTCGGGGCGGCGTTGTGGATCGTCGGCGGCTTGAGCAGCCCCATGATCTCCGGTCCGGTCACCCACCGGTCCCGGCGGGGGCGAAACGCCCCTGTTTCGCGGCGCCGATCGAAGGAGCGGCGGTGCCAGGGGGCATCCGCGCCCGCCAGCCGCGGGAAGCGGTCGCCGAGCGGCGCCAGGTAGTTCTGGTCCGCCCACGCCGACAGCGCTCCTTGCAGCTGACCGACCAGCATCTGGGCCCGGTCGGGATCGGGGGAAGCGGCGTACAGCAGGAGCTGGACACTGAAGACCGGCCCGACGCCGGGGACGAACTTGCCGACGGCGGCGCGCAGATCACTGCCCTTGGCCGTGCGGCGGCCGCGGGGCGCCGGCTGGCCGCGCAGGGCGGCGCTGGCCTCCGCGAGCACGCCCTCGAAGCGGCCGCCGCCGACCGGACCGTCCGAGCCGATCATCCCGGTTCCGGCGCCTCGGCGGGCGGAGGCGGCCAGGCGCCGGCGTCGGCTGCGCACCCGGCCCTCGCTGACCGGCACCAGGTCCAGGAGCAACTCGGCGCGCTCACCGTCCTCGTGACGCACCGAGGCCAGCGCCCGGGCGATGCCCTCCAGGGGGTCCGGCGAGAGGGGGACGGCACGCAGCGGAAGGTGGTCCGCCCGGGCCAGCGCCACCTCAGCGCGCGCTTCGAACAGCAGGGGAGCGGGATCGCCAGCGGGCTCGGCGGCGGTGAGCTGCGGGTCGGGGACCGCCGGGAAGGAGAGGGTCGGCGGCTCGTCGGCGGGGCGCAGGGTGATGGACATGAGGGCCTTTCAGCTGAAGTCGTCGGGGTCCGAAGGCGTGCCGGGGGCGGCCTCGAAGGCCAGGTGCACGGTCGGTGGGATCTGCCGTCCGTCCGCATCGAGGACCTCGACCTCGCAGCCGGGCAGGCCCTGGGCCGCCAGGGCTCGCGTGGCCGCGGCGGGCCCCTCGATGCGGAAGGCCATGCGGCCGTCGGTCGAGACCAGCGCGATGCGCATCGCGGCGCCCTCCCGGGCATCGAAGGCGGCACGCAGGGCGTGGCGGGAGCCCTGGGCGATCTGCTGTGCCACCCTCAGCGCCTCTTCCTCGCGCGGGTCGTAGCTGGTGCTGGGCCTAACCTCCAGAGCCACGCGATCGGCCAGCAGCCGGTGCACGGCCCGCCGCCGCAGCAGCGCGAAGCCGACGGCCGCCGCGGCCAGGACCACAAGCAGCCACCACCAGGAGGCGGCGAGCGCTCCAGCCCGGTGCGCCAGCTGGGGTCCGCCGTGGGCGAGCCAGTCGAGGGCGGGACCGATCAGGGGCAGGCCGTTCATCGCAGGCCCGCCCGGGTGCGGCCGGTCGCAGCAGGCATAGCTCCTCCTTCTTGGTCAGCCCCGGTCCCCGGGGCTCTCATCCGTTACAGGTGTCGCGGCGGCGCCCGGTGTGACATCGGGGCGGCAAGATCTTTTTGTTCGGAGGTTCCGGCTCAGGTGCCGAGCTGGTTGAAGCGGTAGGGCTGGTAGTTCTGACCGCCGAAGTCGTAGGGGTAGCGGATGGTGCGGTGCACGGCTCCGAGGGAGCCGGCCTCCTCGTACGCCCAGTAGCTGGTGTGGTCGGCATTCGCCCAGCGGTCGAAGATCGTGACGTGGCCGGCGCTGCCGGGCTGGGTGTTGAGCAGGACGTCTCCGGGCTGCAGTTGCCCGGCGCTGATGCGGTGGGATTGCTGGGGGAGGCTGACGGTTGTGAGCCCGGGCGTGCCCAGTCCCCAGGCCATGGAGACGAAGCCGGAGCAGTCGGTGCGGTAACCGTCGTGGTAGGCGCCCTGGCTGTAGGGGATGCGGGCGGACACCCAGGTGGCGGCGCGTTTGAGGATCTGCGCCCGCCCGCCGGTGGCGCCCGCGGCCGCGGCCTGCGGGCTGTCGCCGTACGGGTCGTACTGGTCGATCTTGGCGGTGACATCGCGGACGTAGGCCGCCGAATGGTTGTAGATCATGATGCGGCGGTCCAGGACCGTCTGGTCGGACAGATCGAGGGCGCTGGTGCCGCACAGGTAGGTGCCGGCGGTGGTGGCAGCGTCGAAGGCGTTGTTGGGGTCGGCGACGCCGTCGCCGTTCCCGTCCTGGCCCTCGGTGGCCCAGGTGCCGGGCAGGAACTGCATCGGGCCGACCGCGTGGTCGTAGCGGGTGTCGCCGTCGTAGCGGCCGTGGTCGGTGTCGCGGACCAGCTGGACGCCGTGGCCGTCCAGGACGGGGCCGATGATCGGCGGGTTGATCTGCCCGTTCGGCGCGGTGGTGCGGTGCTGGCCGGACTTCAGGCCCAACTGGGTTAGGCCGTGGTCGGACTCGATCGCGCCGAGGCCGGCCAGGATCTGCCAGCGCAGGCCGCGGCACGTGGGCCGCAGCCCGCTCGCGCGGGCCGCTCCCCGCTCGTACGCCTGGAGCATCACAGCGGGGATGCCGGGGACCGATGCGGGACCGCCGCCGGCGGTGGTCTGGGTGGTGTCCTTGGCGTGCTCGGCCGCGCCTTCGGCGGCCGAGGAGACCATCAGCAGCAGCACCAGCGCCAGGACGCCGATCGGGACCAGCACGGCGGCGGCGATCCCCACCTTCGCCGAGGTGTTCACGGCTGCCGCCTCGGCTGCTGGACGGCCCGCGGCAGCACCGGTGAGCTGTAGCTGGGCGGGGTGAGGTTGATGGGCCGGTAGCCGTGCCGGTGGTGCGCATCCAGCAGCGTGAACATCCGCGCCATCGCCGGGGTCTGCAGCGCCGCGGGCTTGGTCGTCGGCGGCCGGCGCAGTCGGCCCGGCAGCCGCTGGAGGGTGGGCTGGGCGCTCGGGCTGTTGCGGCGCGGCGGCCTGTTCAAATTCACCCGCGGCGCCGGCTGCTGCACCTGCGGCGGCGTGGGCCGCACCGCGGAGGCGAGGTGCTGGGCGGCCCACTGCGCGCCGGTGTTGTGGGCGTAGGTGCGTCCGTAGCCGGCGGCGCGGCGGGCCGCGGTGGCCAGGTGCTGCCGGGTGTGGTTGAGGTCCTGGCGCTGGCGGGCCGCCTCCCGCCGGGCCCGGGCCTTGACGTTCCGCACGGTTTGGGGGCCGGAGACCGGCAGGCCGATGGTGTGCCGCAGCACGCCGCGGCCGGTGGAGCCGGCCGCCTTGCCCAGGCGCGCCGTGGTGGGACTGTCGATGATCTTGCCGAGGCGGCGCACGATATTGCGGGGCGTCAGGGACCGTCCGGCCGCGGCGGCTGCGCGCCGGGCGACCAGGCCGCCGCCGGCGCCGACGGCCAGCAGGGCGGCGGTGCCCATCAGCCCGCCGCGGCTGCCGTAGCCGCCGCCGGCGCCCATCCCGGTCAGCCCGCGCACCGCGTTGGCCATCAGCCCGCCGCCGCGGCCCCCACCGCTGCCCCAGCCCCCGCCCCCGCCGTGCGCGGGGGAGCCGTTGGGCAGCACCGAGCCGGCGCTGCCGCCGATCCGGGCGTGCTCCAGCTTGGCGCGCACGTTCGCCCCGACCGCCTTCAGCCCCTGGGACAGGCGCTTGCGGTAGACGATGACGGCGATCGCGATGACGTCCAGCAGCAGGAAGCGCACCGCCAGACCGCCCGGCAGCGGCAGCTTGGTGGCGGACAGCACGTAGCGCATCAGCGTCAGCCCGATCGCCAGGTACAGCAGCGACAGCAGCAACGCCAGCAGCGCGGTGACCAGTTCGCTGATGCGCCGATACAGGAAGCCGCGGCCGCCGCCGGGCACGGTCCCGACCATCAGCGCCGGCTGCACCATCAGCGCCTCCAGACCGATCTTGATCTGGGCGATGACGAACATCCCACCGAGGATGACGATCAGCGCGCCGACGACCAGCAGGGCGATCAGGACGAAACTGGCCGCGCCGACCTTGTCCACGTTCGCCTTGTGCGCATCCTTGGCGCTGCCCGGTACGCACGCGGATTCGAAGGCGGCCGACGGCTGGGCGGCCCCGATCTGGCGGGCCTGCGACAGGGACAACTCGTTGAGCTTGTCGACCGTCCAGCCGATGGGGCCGGGGATGATGTTGCCGCTCTTGAGCCGGTCGCCGATGGTGGTGGCGGTCCGCTCCCACGCCGCCTGCTTGATGACCAGCTGGGAGTACTGGTCGGCACACCGGCCCTCGAACGTCGTCTCGTAGCCCAGCCACTGGCTGGTGCGCACCACGAACACCTCGGTGAGCGCGTTCGTCAGCGGCTTGGCGATGTCGGAGGTGTTCGTCTCGCGGCCGTTGACGACCATCGACGTGGCCTGCAGGGCCGCGGCGCGGGTACGGCCCAGCGCCCCGTCGTCATGGCCGGTGCCGACCAGGGTGGGGATCGGGGCGGCCAGCAGCGTCGTCGCGACCGCGGCGATCGTCGCCGAGACGAGCATCTCGCCGAACCCGCGCGAGCGGCTCTTGAACACCACGATCCACCCGGCGACGAAGCCGCCAAGGGTCAGGCAGAACGCGGCCAGCCCGAGCCGGCCCAGCATGTGGTTCAAGGTGGCGTAGACGTGCAGCAGCGGCGTGATGATGATCTTCACGACCGAGAAGTTCAGGATCTGGCTGAGCGCCCAGCACAAGAACCCCGTCAGCCACTTGATGGCCGAGAAGATCAGCATGGTGAGGAAGTTCGCCGTCTTGCTCTGCCAGTCGGTCCAGTCCCCGGTGTCCCCGCTGACGGTGTAGAGGGAGATGGGGATGCCGCGCTGGTCGCGGACGTCGAACGCGCTGATGGGCTTGGTGTTCCTCAGCGCCTTGAGGTTCTTGGCCATGGCGGCGTCGTTGGAGCTGCGCAGCTTGGCCACCTGCTGCTGCGACATGCCATACAGCGGGCTGTCGGTGGGCACATCGCTCAGCCCACTGCCGTCGCCGGCGCCCGCGCCCCCGGGCGCGGAGCTCGCCGACGGGGACGGCGCCGAGGGGGCCGGAGTGGCCGCGGGCGAGGCGCCGGCGCTCGGGCGGGCGGGGTTCAGCGGTGAGGTGGAGGCGGAGTGCAGCGGGTTCGGGTGCGGGTTGAGGTAGCTGGGGTGCGGGGCGGGCTGGCCGCCGTGCGGGTCGGCGGCCGCGGCCGCGACGCCGAAGGCCAGCAGGGCGCCGACGACGATCAGCACCCACTTCATCCGCATGGCGCGGTACTTGGGCATGCGGAGCATCAGGCGACTCCGGTTCCGGCCGGAGCCGTCTGCCTGGCGGCCGGCTCGTCGACCCCGTCGAGTTCGTCGGCGAACGTGTCCGTGTTCAGGCCCTGCTCGGCGGTGTCGATGCGGGGGGAGAGCTTGCCGGGGGTGGAGTGCAGTGCGGCCTGGACGGCCTCGTCCATCGGCGCGACGACCTTCATCGCCCCCACTCGGCGCCGCAGGTCCCGGTACAGGCACTCGCCGGCGCGCAGCACCCGCTCGGCCTCGGGCACATCCAGCGGCGACAGGTCCTCCGACACCAGCGTGAGCAGGTCCTCGTCCGCCGGGTCCAGGTCGAGGAACTCCAGCGCGCGGGCGGCCAGGGTGAGGTTGCGGTGGCGGAAGACCAGCCGGTGGGAGATCAGGCCGCGGATCTTGTCGCCGATCTCGCTGCGCGGGCCGATGTCGTAGGGGTCGGGGGAGCCCAGCAGGGCGCAGGCCTTGTGCTTGCGGCCGTCGGAGATCAGCTCCAGGAGCAGCTGGGTGCCCTCGGCGCTGGCAGTCAGCCACCAGCACTCGTCGGTGACCACCGCGCAGAACTCGTCCGGGTTGTAGATGGCGATCTCCCGCGCGAGCGCGGTGATCAGGTACATCAGGCGCCACCCGAACTTCTTCTCGATCTCCAGGGAGGCCAGGCGGTGCGGCTGCAGCTCCTCGCGGCTGGGCAGGCCCAGGCGGGAGACGGCAAAGACGATTGCGTCGGCGTCGGACACCTGGATGACCGGCAGGGCGGGATCGAAGACCGTGCGGCCGAGGTCCTTGTTGGCCAGGGCGCGCAACTGGCGGACGAGTTCGCTGGCCGCCGCCCTGATCCCGGAGTCGTTCGGCTCCTGGAGGTCCGGGGTGGCCGCGCGCCGGCGCAGCGTGTCGACCAGGGCGGTCATGGAGGGGGCCGGGCCCTGCTGGGTGGCGACGATGGCCTCGGACAGGGTGACGCCGGCGATGCTCATCGCCGACAGGTCCAGCAGCGGCGTCAGGAAGGACTCGGTGTAGCGGGCGGCGCGCGGGCCGGAAAAGACGCGCAGCGGGTCCAGGCTCAGCCGGGCGTTCTCGTCGACGGCGATGATCTGCGTGGTGCCGGGGCAGGCGGCGGCGAAGCGGGCCCACTCCTCCTGCGGGGTGCGGTCGATGGCCAGGATGCGGCCCCGCGATCCGGGCTCGTCGTGGCGACGGCCCGTCAGCAGCACGCCCAGCGCCATGCACTTGAGGGCGTAGGACTTGCCGCCGCCCAGCTCGCCGATGGCCGCCACCGACGCGGAGGCGTCGTGGCGGGGCCCGTTGGACAGATCCAGCAGCACCGGCCGGACCCCGCCGCCGGACAGCTGCAGCCCGAAGAGGTTGCCCGTGTCATCCCCCAGGTGGCTGCCGGAGAACGGCATCAGCATGGCGAAGTCGCGGGCGAGGAAGACCTGCTCGTAGTCGCCGCCGCGCACCACCCGCGGCACCTCGGCGCCGGGCAGCATGGCGTGGAAGAGCGGCACCTGCTCGCCGGAGGGCCGCTCCAGGGTGTACTCGCTGGCGCCGTAGGAGCGGGCCAGCAGCGAGGCCTTCTCCTCCACCTCGGCGGCGTCCGCACCCCACACGCACAGCACGATGGTGGCGCGGACCTCCACCTCGCTGGAGGAGGCGGTCAGCCGGTCGCGGTACTCGCGCATGGCCGCCGCGTCGCGGTCCAGGGAGTCGGGCGCACCGGCCGACTCGCCGGCGTACTGCTCGTACTGGGCCGCCAGTTCCCGCGACTGGCGGCGCGCCCGCGCCTCGGCCCTCGCTCCCGGTTCGATGCTCAGTCGCACCGCGTAGTCGATGGGGAAGGCCGTGGTGTCCAGGCTGGCGAAGACCTCGGCACCGGGGAACCGGTAGGCGTCGGGGATCTCCGCCAGCGTCAGGAACGCCTGGTAGGACGCCTGGTGAAGGTCGTGGCGGGTCGTGGCGCGCAGGTACTGGTGGGCGAACGGGTTGCCGGTGCGCCCGCGCCCGCGCCCGCCGGCCTGCTCGGCGAGGCGGCCGCCTTCCTCCAGCAAAACCTGGGTGTGGGCGGCGACCCGCCGGCCGCGGCCGATCAGGCGGGGTCCGGTGCCGGGTTCGGGCAGCAGCGGCTCGGCCAGGCCGCGGCGCGCACTGTGCCCGATGATCCACAGGATTTCCGCTTCGCTGGCCGGGCGCATCGCCACCCCGGGAGGCCAGCCGGCCGCCAGCGCCCGCGCCTGCGCCAGGCGTTCCTCCTCCTCGGCCACCGAAACCGGCTTGGGCGGCACGCCCAGGCGCATGCCGAGCTCGTGCAGGGCCGAGCCCTTGGCGGCGGCCGCGCCGCGGGCCTTGCTCGAGGGCAGCGGCACGCACAGGAAGTCCACCCGCCCCGACAGCTCGGCGACCTCCAGCTGCTCGCGCAGCGCAGCCTGCGCGGCGGTGAAGGCCGGCGAGGCGGCCAGGTCGATGCCGTCGGCGATGCGGGCCAGCAGCGCGCCGGGATCGATCCGCGGGCACAGGCTCAGCAGCAGCGCCTCCCCGGACAGGGCCTTCAGCAGGGCTTCCAGGGCCTTGAGGCGGGCGAGTTTGGAGGCGGCAGGGGCGTAGGTGTAGTTGGCGGTCTCCACCCGGAAGACGGCCCAGACCTGGGCGGAGGTGGTCCACAGCAGATGGCCGCTGAGGTGGCGAACAGGCAGACGCATCGGATGGTCCTTTGCATGCAGGGGCGGGGTCAGGTGCCGTCGTCGAGCTGGTCCAGGAGGGACTGCAGGCGGGTGCGCGCGGCCGGCGAGCGGGTTCCGGCCGCAACCTGCGAGGCCCGCGGGCGCCGTGGCGGACTTCCGGCCGGTGGCCGTACCGGGGTCGGCCGCCGCCCGCCGGCCAGCGCGGCGGGTGCCGGTGTCGGTGGGATGGGGGCGTGCTCGGCGACCGCCTTGGGCAGCACCATCACCTCCGCCCCTGCCAAGGCCGCAGCCGCGGGCGGCAGTTCGGCGGCGGGTGCCGACGCCGGCGGCGCGGGCCGGCCGGCCGCCTTGGTGGCGGGGCTGACCGGCTCAGTCCCGGTCGGCGCGGTGCTGCGGGCGGCCGCGACCAGACCACCGCGGCGCGGCCGCGGCTCCTTCGGCGGTGCGGGGGCCGGCTCGCCGACCGCGGGCGCCGCAGGGGCGGGGGAGGCCGCGGACTGCTGCGCGGCGGCCTGCTCGTCCGCGGTGCTGCGGACGTGCACGGTGCAGCTGCCGCGCAGCAGCACCCGCCGGGGCCGGCCGACTCCCCGGCCCGCAATCCGGCCTCCGACCGGCGTGCCCGCCCAGTTGAGCAGGGCCAGGCCGGCGCGCATCGGGTCGCGGCCATCGACGCGGGCGAAGCGCAGCAGCCACGCCGATCCCCAGGGGATGACGGCCATCAGCACCAGGTCGACGATCCCGAAGTGCCCCCACAGGCTCTGGGTGAGCGCCATGACGGCGGCCATGCCCGCCATGACCGCGACCTGGGTGAGGGTGTAGGGGCCGCCGGGGATCCGGCCGCCGCCCGGCACTTGGCCGATCACCGGAGGCCGGCGCCGCGCCCGAGTGTAGCAGCGGCCCACCAGCGCCTCGTCGGCGGTGCTCACGCCCGTCCCCCGTCAGCGATCGGGCCGGCGGGCGGGCGCGGGGCGTCGATGCGGACGAGCGCGGGGCCGGCGCCCTTGTTGAGCTCGTTGCCGACACGGTCGCGCAGCACGTTCAGGCTGTTGATGCCCCACAGCACCAGACCCGCCACCAGCAGACTGATGACGATGCTGGTCAGCGACGGGCTGCGGAAGTAGGAGCGGAGCACGTGGTAGATGCCGATCGCGGTCCCCGCGATGAGCAGCACCTTGACGATCAACTTCAGTTCGCTGCCCGCCCAGCCGATGATGTCGGTGGCGGCCAGCAGCTGCACGGTGGAGTGCATGGCAGTTCTCCCTAGCGGGTCGTGGGCGAAGAGGTGGTGGGGGCCGGGTCGAGGTCGGTGACCTCCCAGCGGCCCGCCCGGGCGGTCAGCGTCATCGCGTAGGTCAGCGACACCTGGTTGCCGGCCGCGTCCTTTGCCTGCACCTGCGCCAGTGCGTGGCGGCGGGTGCCGTCGGCCGGGACCGCGGTGGAGCTCAAGCTCGGGTCGCCGTCGTCGGCGACGCCCGTGACCTCCAAGCGCCGGTACGGCGCCGGATCGATCTTGGAGATGCGGGTGCCCGGCGAGGTGTAGCGCTCCGGCCCGGTCTCCCCGGCCACCAGATAGGCCGTCAGGAACTGGCCCGCAGTGGCGGCCACCGGGTCGCTCAGGTCCGGGATCTGCCGCTGGTAGATCAGGTTGGACGGCTTGAGGGTCTGGGGCGGGCCGACCTCGGCCGGCAGCGTGGTGGCCACAAACCCCGCGGGCGCGGCAGCGGTTCCGGCGCCGCTGGCGCTCGAGGCCTGCACCCCGACGCGGAAGTAGTGCACGCCCTGATCGGATCCGGACTTGGTGACGACGTCGGCGGCCACCGTCACCGACCAGTAGCCGGCCGCAACCTGCGTCAGCGCGGTGACCACCGTGGACTGCGCCCGCCGCGATCCCGGGTCGGTCGACAGCGTCACCTGCTGCCCGAGGAAGGGCGTCAGGGAGTCCTCGGTGCCCTGCCCGGCACTCAGGTAGGTCGACACGAACAGGTCGGCGAACCCCGACGGGCCCGCGGCCGCCGCCGATGTGCTCGCGGGCACGACCCGCGATGGCGCCGGCGCGCTGGGCGCCGCAGACGGGGTCAGGATCACCGCGGCCAGAGCCAGCGGGCCGCACGCCAGCACGCTGAACGCGGCCAGCCGCGCCAGCTTGCCGCCCAGGCCGATCGACGGGCGCACCTGCCAACCCGACTCCGCGCCCTCGCACCGATCGGCCACCGCACTCGGCGCGCCGGTAGCGGCGCGTGCGGCGGCGCGGCGCGGCGCAGGGCGCGCCGTCGTCCGGCCCTTCATCGCCCACCGCCTGACTGCGCGGCGCGCACGGCGGCGGCGCGCAGCAGCGCGCCGGTGCGCAACTGCAGCTCCTGCGGCGGCCGCTGGGTGCACCAGGCGTGGAACAGCGCGACGGCGCGGTGCGTGCCGGGTGCGGCGAGCAACTGCGCGAGGTCGGTCTGGACCGTGGCATCCAGCGGCGAGTCGACCAAGCGATGGGCCAGCTCCTGCACCGCCGCGCGAACCTGCGCGACAAGGCGCTCGTCCTGGCGGAGCGAGACGGACTCGGAAGGGGGCATGACGGTGAACCTCCGGGAATGGACACCAGCGACCGGGCGGCCGCCGGAACGTGAGGGGAAGTCAGAAAGGCCTACGCCGCGCTCTGCAGCTCCGCCTGGCGCGCGCGGCGCACAGCACGAAGGGCACGGCTGCGGCGCTGTCGCACCCGCGGCTCCTCGGCGCCGCCGTCCAGCCGCCAGGACGAGCGACCGGGCGCAGTCCCGTAGTAGGCAGCCAGCACCTGGGCATCGCGCCGGGACAGGACCTGGGTGTCGATGGCCCACACCAGCAGGTCCAGCACCTCCAGGCGGGCCTCCTCGGCCAGCGCCGGGCTCGCGGCCTCATGGCCGGACAGCAGGTGCAACTCCGCCGCACGGGCCAAGGCGAGCGCGAGCTCCACCTGACGCTCCGGCGCGGCCGCCGACTGCACAAGCACGATCCCCGCGCCCTCCTCCTCCAGGCGCGGCAAGGCATCCGAGGCAATCTCCTCGACCGCACCGCGACGCCCGTGCAGGATCCGCTTGGCCAGAGCGAGGGTGTCCAGCGCGAGGTTGGTGTAGACCCGGCGCGGCCGCGCAACGATCGGGTAGGTCCGCACCGTCTCGTAAAGGCAGGCCAGGAACATCGACGCGGTCTCCTCAAAACCCCAGGGGCTGCGGAACCGCCGGGCCATCTGCATGACCTTGGGCTGCAGGGCGCGCGCGACCACCTTCCACGCCACCTCGGCGCCGAAGCCGGTGCCAGCGGCCCGGTCGAGCAGCGCGAGCAGCACCTGGTCGTGAACGTCCCAGTGCTCGGCGCGGTAGAGGCTGCCGAGGGCCTCGATGACGTCGGCCGGGCCGGCGACACCCGCCAGCTCGGCGTGGTCGGCGGCCCAGCCGGCGACGACCTGCACGGCCCGACGGTCGGCGCCAAGCGCCTGCCAGTCGTCGTCCAGGCGCGCCAGGGTGCTACGCGAAGCCGCCATCGTGGCGGGGGGAGTGGCAGTCACGGCCGCGGTCCTTTCGTCGTCCGGCGAGACGACGACCACGCTCCTCACGCACCCTTGACCAGAGTCTTGACGGCCCTGCGACCTGCGCACTGTCAAGGGCAAACGCGGGAAAACTCATCCGTTGGGCCGACCGCGCGCGACGCCCCCGTCAAGGGTGTGCGGTGTGCCTTTCTCCCCCATGCCGGCGTCCGGAGTTGCTCACCGAGCCAGCGGAAGCGCCACGGGACTGGTGCCGGATCGTCAGGAAGCCACCGGACGCTTCCAGTCGCGGGGTGATGGCTCCGCACCCCGTCCGAGGCCGGACTGGATCCGCGTCCGGGACCGCACCGACGAGAGCCGGGCGGCACCCGGACCGCAGGGTTCGGATGCCAGGGGCGGGGAGTAGACCACACGGCCGCTGCCAAGGCGATTTGCCACCGCGGACTCGGTCGTCAAGGGGGTGGGCAAGGGGGCCGACAGGGGCTCGCAGGGCTCGTCAAGGGGGGAGGACTCTCGTCCAGGGGGGCGCACCGTGGCGGCGCGCTGCGGAGAACTGGGTGCGCGCCGCGCACGATCCTCACTGCGCCGCGCGCCGCGCTGCTACCACGCACGCGCACCGCGCCAGCTCTGTGCGCGCCGCGCGTCACCACGGCGCGCCGATCGGGTGCGGACCGCGCCGCGCCGCGCCGGACCGGCGCGGCCAGACGGCGCGCCGCTCCCCGGATGAGCGGCGCACGAATGAGCGCGCCGCTCCCCAAGTCGGCGCCGACGCGAGCCGGCGCGCCGCCACCGCCCGCCCCGCGACCGGCGCCGTGTCCCCGGGCGGGGGAGGTGTCCCAGGCACTCCCGCGAGCTCTTCGATGCGGGCCCTCGCTTGACCCGCGCCCGGCCACACAGCTCCGCGTTCCCGAGCGGGCACCCGATCTGACAGGCGCTCACGACCGCGTCGGGCTTGCTGCCTCCGGATCGAGACGTTCCGGCGGCCACAGCGGTCGTCAAGGGGGTCCGACGCCTCGTCAAGGGGTCCCCCGGACGGCCCGTCAAGGGGTAGAGATTCAGCCCTAGACATCCCGAAATCTGACACTTTCTGCCCCCTTGTCGGCCAAGCCTTGCGTCGGGCCCGCGGCCTCCGGGCCGGAGACACGCCGGCGGCCAGAGCGGTCGTCAAGGGGGTCCGGTGCCTCGTCAAGGGTGCCCCCGGATGGCCCGTCAAGGGGCGTCGATCTAACCCTAGACAGCCCTATATCTGACGATTTCAACCCTCCAGGGATGGGCCACGGACCCCATCCACGATCATCCGGGCCGACCTGCTCGCGCCGCGCCCACCGCGCCCGTTGCCGAGCAGCCCGCTCCACCCGAGACAACCGCGCCCCCACCCCACGGCGCGCCGCGCCCGCTCGCCCCTCCGGCGGCGCCCCCGCCATTTCGCGGGCCCGCATCGCACCACGGATGCGCGCCACGGCCGCCGCCCGGGCGCCGCGCGCCTGCGCCCGCTGCTGCGCCGCGGCGCGCTGCATCGCCGCATACCCGCGCCCCTGTTCATCCGCCGGCACCGCCGGAACGACCTCACCATGCTCAGGAAGACGCCGCACCAGGCGCCACAGCCGGAACCCCACCAAGCTCGCCAAGCTCCGCCCACTGCGCACCTGCGTCGACGCCTCCTCCACCACCGCCGTCGACGTGGTCCGACGCAGCGCCAGAGCAACGACCCGCGCCAAGCCCTCTGACTCCCCACCGGCCAACCCGGAGCCCCGCTGAGCCCGCCACAGCGGCTCACACCGCCTCAGCACCTCCCGGGCCTCCGCCAGTTCACGCCCGTCCGGCTCCGACCTCCGCAACCTCTGCGAATCTTGTCCCATTTCGTCGGAATCGATCACCCCTACCGGTACAGGTACTACGGACCTAGGGGAGGAAGCCCTCATAGAGAGAGGAGACGTCTGCAAGACGACCGGGCGCCGATGCTCCGCACTCAGCTCCTCGTGCGCCTCGCTCAGCCACCCCACCCGAGACCCCTCGGCATCCAACTCCGGCAGCAGCTCCTCGTCCCACAGCATCAACTCCCGCGCCAGATCCTCCGGAAGCCCGCTCGGAACCAGCCCCACCGGCAGCTGCAGCTCGTAGCAGGCCTGCTGCCCCGGCGCCGCCGGCTTGAGGATCCGGACCAGGCCCAGACCGACTGCCCGCGCCCGGTCGTGCCAGAACGTCCGCTCACTGACCCCGTGCGCACTGCGGTAGGCCGCAACCATCCCCGGCACATCCTCGATGCGCCCGTGGACGTCGGCGCACAGCGAGGCGAACTTCAACCAGCGCAACCCGGGCGCGGCGATCGCACCACGCGCGCGCAAGATCGACACGACGCGGAACCAGCAACGCCCCGTCAGCCGCGGGAACCGCAGGACGCGACCCTCATCCCAGTCAGACGCGCACGTGTCGGCGCGGAGGGCTACCGTAGACATCGTTACTCCCCGCAGCACGCCCAGTCCGCCGGCCAGCAGGTGGGTGCGCTGCCTCAGGGCCCCGCTCCGCCAACGCGGCAGCGGGGCCTTTGACGTGACGCGAGCGCGAATGCAACCCCGTCACCCCCTACAGGTGCGGGCGAACGGGCCGGTGTGACATCCCGACGCCGAAAACTTCAGACGATTTGAAGCCCGCGCCCCGCGCCCACCGCTCGCCGCCCGAGACGCGACGCTCCCGAGCGCACCCCCGTGATCTCTCCCCCCAGATGGGGAGAGAGACAACCCCTCACACCAAGCCGACGCCCTATCAGCCACCAGCGGCAATGAGCTCCTGGAGCACCTCCAACGCGTCAGCCTCGAAATCGTTCCGATCCGCATCAAACGCACGCAGCGCGAACTGCGAGCCGCAGCCTTCAGCGAGACCCTCGTTCTCCGACAGGAACCGCTCGTAGGCCGCGACAATGTCGCGCGCCTTCGCCCATGCCTGTGAGCGCTCGTCCAAGATGTCCTCCAATGCATAGGCCCGCGCACCACCCGATGGACCGAGAGGCGCAACGAGCTCGGGAGTGAGATGACCCCCCGTCAATGGGGGGTGATCTCACTCCCTATTCGGGCAGAGAGATCACCCTCCACGGTCAATGCGTCAGCGTGGCTGCGCCGCCCGGCCGTCCACCTCGGTGTCGGAGAAGACGGCGAGATCGACCCGCTCGTCCTGACGGCAAAAGCGCCACACGGCCTCGGACTCGTTGATCGCGTCCAGCTCCTCGTCATCGGGGCGGGGCGTGTAGACCTGGTAGAAGACGATGCCGTCGTCGGTCGGCGGGTCCACCTTCAGGATGTCCTGCCCGTCGTCGGTGCTCATGCCACGCCTCAGCTTGGTCGCGGGCAGCCGGTAGAACTCGGCGCTGATGTCTTCGGTGTCGGGCTCGGCGATGCGCTGGCTCACGGGGCCTCCTGGGGCGTGGAGCGGTTGGGTGGCGAAGGGAGGGGGGCCCGGCGCCCGTGGGCGCCGGGCGGGGCGGTACGCGGGGTCTCAGCGGTCGTGGGTGCGCCCCAGGGCGCCGTTGGGCTGTCCCAGCGGGCGCTGGGCTTGAGCGTGATCCCGACGGAGGCGAGTTAGGCGCGGGCGGCGGCGGTGACCTGGTTGCCCTGCCGGGCGGTGATCTTGAACCAGTGATGGTCAAGGGTCTGCCCCTGGTGATCACCCACGGGTCGCCGAGCGCCCGGGGGACGTTGGCGGCCTCGTCCTCGACATGCACGGTGCGCGGACGGTGAAGCCGTCCGGGGCCAGGGAGGCACGGACCTCGACGGGGGCGGGGGACGTGGACCTTGAGGGTCTCGAAGCTGGGCAGCCTGGTGTCGGCGCCAGGCTCCGAGGTGGACACTGAGGTGGACACTGAGGTGGACACTGAGGTGGACACTGAGGTGGACACTGAGGTGGACACTGCAAAGCCGCGCGACCGGGCTATCTGCCGAGGTCAGCGCATGTCGCTCAGGGGGTCGGCGCGCGCCGACTACTTCTCTCCCAAGGTGGGAGCGAAGGTCACAACTGGCTCGCACGCGTTCGGATGTTCCCTGGGGGCCGGCTGCGCCGGGGCGGCCGAGGGGCGCGGGCAGAGGGCACGGGGCGGGCTGGTGGGCCCGGAGTCACCCTCCGGGCCCACCCGTGCGGTCACTCCTCGGAAGCGTCGCCGTCGGTGGAGAGCTGGTCCTCCAACTCCAGCGCGGCGAGCTTCTCGCCAAGCTGCTTGATCCGCCACGGGCGAAGCTCGTTGGCCCACGCGGCACTGAGCATCGGCTGGTCGTCGCGCTCCATCCAGTGCTGGACGATCGCGCGAAGGATGTCGCCCAGCCGCTCGCGCAGCTGGTCCGGCGCCGGGACAGCCTCGCCGGTGGGGGTGAGGGAGACCTCAAGGTCGCGCAGGAACCAGCCCTTTTCGGGCGCGGGCCACTCGCCCGGGTTGATGTGCACCTCGCCGACGGCGTAGATCCCCTGGGGGTCGATGTTCGGGATGTTGGTGCGGTCCATGCGGTCGGTGCGCGAGCCGCTTCCGAACTGAATGGACACGACGCGGGGGTTGCTGATCAGGCGGGAGTCGGGGGTGACGACGAAGTCGCCCATCGGGAGGTCGCCGTCGTTCTTGGTCCGGCGCTTGGCGCTGTAGGTCACGGCGCCGTTCTCGTTGACGGTCTCGGTGACCACGATGGTGCGGTGGAGCGCCGGGGTGGTGAGCTCGATCATGGGTGACTCCCGTTCTCGGAGGGGCTTCCTGCCGTCCTTCTGGTAACTACAGTACACGCTCTAGAGAGGATTAGCAACACTCGTCATGACGGCAACGCCTGCAAACCCCAAAAGCTACACAGCACTAGACATGTGATGCATCTGCTGGCAGTATGGCTTTCGCACCGTCAGGGACCGACCGGGTAGCGGACTTTCGGTGGCGGCAGACGCCTACACTTGCCGTTGTATCCGGCGGATCGTGAGAGATGCGGCCGGTTCGGGTGACCACGCGTCAACCGGAGACCGCACCCGGCGGTTGGCGGGGGCCGGCCTCGGAGGGGGCGGGCACGAATCCCAGGCCTTACACGGTCAAGCAGCATGATGCACCTCCGCCGCCCCACTCCTAGCCAGCCATCAGGATTCGGAGCGGAGCGAGGAATCCGCCGTGCCGGAGGCGTGTGAAGCGGAGCGAAACACGGCGTAGGCCAAACCGCCCCGGAGGGGCGGTTTCTG
>NZ_MLCF01000068.1 GCF_001879105.1 Mangrovactinospora gilvigrisea
CCGCCAAGCAGCGCCGCGCCCACCGCGCCCCGCACCGCCGCCCACGCCACCGTCCCCCACCCCCAAACCCTCGGCGCCACCGCCACCGGCAGCCTCGCCCCGGGCTTCAGCACCCAGCTGACGAGCACCATCACCTCCGGCAAGGGCCGCGGCCTCTCCGGCCTCGGCTGCCCCCAGCCGGCCACCGCCTTCACCTTCAACGGCGCCTCCCTCGCCTCCTCCCACCCGGACACCCTCACCGTGGTGAACCCGGGCGCCGAGGACGCCACCGTCGACGTCGACCTCGCCGACAACAACGGCCCGGTCTCCGCCGACGCCGGCAAGGGCATGATCATCAAGGCCGGCACCGCCCAGCGCATCCCGCTCCGCAGCCTGACGAAGTCCACCTCCGGCACCGTCAGCGTCAGCGTGCTCTCCCGCTCGGGACGCGTCGCCGCCGCCCTGCAGTCCGTCGACTCCGACAACGGCAGCGACTGGATCCCCACCGCGATCAGCGCCTCCGGCCTCGTCGTCCCCGGGATCTCCTCCGACGTCAAGGACACCGTCCTCACCGTCTACAACCCCGGCATCGAGGACACCACCCTCAACGTGCGGGTCTCCACCGGCAACGGCGTCATCACCCCGGCCGGCCACGACACCGTCGACGTCGCCGGCGGCTCCGTCACCACCGTCGACCTGGGCGACATCACGCACGGCCAGCCCGCCGCGATCCTGCTCTCGCCCGCGCCCGGCTCGCCCAGCATCGACGTCTCGGCCGGCGCCGAGGTGACCCGCGGCTCCACCTCCTCCGGCACCGCCGACACCGCGTTCCTCGCCGCCGCCCCCGAGGTCGGCGCCCGCGGCGAGGCCGCCGGATCCGGGAGCAGCGCCGGCGGCAGCAGCCTCACCACGACCGTCCTGCTCACCGCCCCGGGCAAGAAGCCCGCCAAGGCCGCGGTGAACGGACGCTCCGTCAGCATCCCGGCCGGCGCCACCGTGGCCACCAAGGTCGACGGCGGCTCGGCGGGCCCGGACGGCGCCGTCACCGTCACCACCCCGTCCGGCGCCCCGGCCGTCTACGCGGCGCGGATGCTCTCCGCCAACCTCGGCGGCACCTCGGCGTTCACCGTCCAGCCGCTCGCCGACGACCACGGCGAGGTGCTGCGTCCGGCCGCGCGCGACAACGACTCGGTGCTCTTCGACGATGCGGGCAACTGAGCGCACAACTGAGCCGGCCACTGAGCCGGCGACCGAGCGGGCAACTGAGCGGACGTCACTCCCCGCAGGCCGCGCAGCGCACCGCCAGCTCGGCCCACACCCGCTTGCCCGCCGCCTCCGCGCCCCCGGCCTCGGCGCCCCACCGCAGCGCCAGCGCCTCCAGCAGCCGGACGCTGCAGCCGGCCTCGTCCCAGACGCCCAGCCGGCGCCGCGTCGGCATCGCCGGATGCGGATCGGCGACCGTGAGCCGGAAGCCCCAGGCCTCGCGCTCCACCTCCACCCGGCACAGCGCCTGCGGACCGCAGTTGAGGTAGGCGTGGGTGAGCAGCTCGGTGGCGAGCAGCGCGGCGTCGAACGCCACCTCGGGGTCGCCGCCCCACGCGGCGATCCGCGCCCGCAGCACGCGCCGGACCGCTGCCGGCGACCCGGCGGCGCTGCGCACCGTCCACACGCAGCGGAGCGGCTCATCCACCGTGGGCTTGCAGGCCGGAGCGGTGGAGCGGATGCCCGCCGCCCTGCCGGGCGACGCGAAATCGCGGAGCGTTGCCATGTGCTGACCCTCTGTCACTAACTCCCGTAAGCAGAGCATCCTCTTGCACCGCGCTTGTGGCAAGCGCAATTGCCAAGCCGGATGGGGTGAACCTGGCGCACAATCGGTCGCGTCCGCCCCGCAGGCCCGCCACACTCGAATCCCGACAGGCGCGCGCGCCCGCGATGACATGCGCGGACACCGCACCACCGGCACCACCACCGACCGTCGAACGGCCCCATGAGGAGTGGGCGGATGACTGGACGCAAACCGACCGTGCTGCACCGTCGGCGTGTCGCGGCCGAACTCAAGCGCCTGCGCGAGGAGTCCGGCCTCACCCTCGACGAGGTCGCGGACTACCTCGGCTGCCACAATTCGAAGATCAGCAGGCTGGAGAACGCGCGGCGCGACACCACCGCGCAGGACCTCCGCCGGCTCCTGGACCTCTACGGCGTCACCGGGCCGCTCCGCCACGAGCTGGAGGGCTACGCCCGCATCGGGCGGCCCCGGGCGAGCAACTGGTGGACGGTCTACAACGACGTGCTCTCCGCCTCCTACGCGGAGTACATCGCGCTGGAGGCGGAGGCCCGACGGGTGACGGAGTACCAGTCCCTGATCGTCCCGGGGCTGCTGCAGACCCGCGCGTACGCGACGGCGATGCTCTCCGCGCCGCACATCGGGCTCTCCGTCGACCAGCTGGAGAGCCTGATCGACGTGCGGATGGCGCGCCAGGAGGTGTTCGGCCGGGACGCCCCGCCGGAGTCGGTGGCCGTGCTGGGGGAGGCGGCGCTGCGCCTGGCGGTGGGCGGCCCGGAGGTCATGCGCGACCAGCTGGAGCACCTGCTCGGCGCGGCGGAGCTGCCCAGCACCACGGTCCGCGTGCTGCCGTTCGACGCGGGCGAACGCGCGGCGTTCACCGGGGGGTTCACGTTCTTCGAGTTCCCGGAGGAGGACGATCCCTGCATCGCCTTCGTCGACGGCGTCGCCGGGAACGTCGTCCACGAGACCGACCGCGATGTGAGACGGATGCGCCGCACGGTGGAGTCCATCCTCGCCGCCGCCCTCCCTCCCGAGGACTCCACCGCCCTCATCCGCACCTACCTCCCCTGACCCGCCAGGCGCCCGCCAGGCATCCGCCGGGTGCCCGCCACCCGGGCCCCAGGCCCCCTCGCGGCCCCCACCCCGGGCGCGATGCCGGGGCAGAGGGACGGCCAACGGCGGCCGCCGCGTACCAAAACACAGTCCACATAATGGGACCCCATGGACCCCCAACCCCCCGCCGTGCGAACCTAAGCGCCATGTCCCGCGCCGGAACCGCACTCGTCGGTCGACTCCACGTCGACCTCCTCCGCGTGTCCAGCGCCATCTGTCACACCCTCTGACGCCCCGCCCCGCCGCCGCACCCGTCGCGTGCCCTCCCGCACGCCCCGTGCCTCCCCGTGCCAGCCCCCGTCAGAGGGACTCCCATGCTTCGCCGCACCGCTCTGCGCGCCATCCCCGCCGCCATAGCCCTGCTCACGGCCACCGCCTGCGGCTACGGCTCCCAGGCCGGCACCACCTCCGCCGCGGCGGCCGCAAAGACCGGCGCCGCCGGCGCCCCGGCCGCCACCACCAAGACCTCCGCCGGCCAGGTCCGCCTCGGCTACTTCGCGAACCTGACCCACGCCACCGCGCTGGTCGGCCTCCAACAGGGCTTCTTCCACAAGCAACTCGGCAGGACGGCCATCAAGCAGCAGGTCTTCAACGCCGGCCCCGCCGAGATCGAGGCCCTCAACTCCGGCGCCATCGACCTCGGCTACATCGGCCCCAGCCCGGCGATCAACGGCTACCTCAAGTCGCACGGAAAGTCGCTGCGCATCATCGCGGGGGCGACCTCCGGCGGCGCCTCCCTGGTGGTCAACCCCAAGAAGATCCACAGCATCAGCGACCTCCCCGGCCACCGCCTCGCCACGCCCCAGCTCGGCAACACCCAGGACGTCGCCCTCCGCACCTGGCTCAAGCAGCGCGGCTGGCCCGTCGACAGGTCCGGCCGCGGCAAGGTCACCGTCCAGCCCACGGACAACGCCGAGCTCCTCACCGCGTTCCAGCGCGGCGACATCGACGGCGCCTGGGTGCCCGAGCCCTGGGCCTCCCGCCTCGTCGTCGAGGCCGGCGCCAAGCCCCTCCTCGACGAGAAGTCGCTGTGGCCCGGAGGGAAGTTCGTCACCACCAACCTGATCGTCTCCCAGACGTTCCTGAAGGCGCACCCCGACACCGTCGCCGCCGTGCTGCGCGGACAGATCGCCGCCAACGCCTGGATCCAGAAGAACCCGGCCGCCGCGAAGAAGACCGTCAACGCCCGGCTCGCCGCGCTCTCCGGCAAACCCCTCAAGCCGGCGGTCCTGGACCGCGCCTGGCAGGAGCTGACGGTCACCGACGACCCGCTCGCCGCCACCCTCCGCACCCAGGCCGCGCACGCGAAGTCGACCGGCTTCGTCACCAGCACCGACCTCAAGGGCATCTACGACCTCGCCCCGCTGAACAAGGCCCTCGCGGCGGCCGGCCAACCCGCCGTCACCGACGCGGGCCTCGGCTGAACAGGAGCGCGTACCCCATGAGCCAAGCCACCACCCTCACCGCCGCCACCGCGGGCGCCGCCGGCGACGCCGCCGACCCGGCCGTCCGCCTCACCGGCCTCACCAAGACCTTCGGGCGCCCCGGCACCGCCCCCGTCATCGACGGCATCGATCTCACCGTCGACCCGGGCGAGTTCGTCTGCCTGCTCGGCGCCTCCGGCTGCGGCAAGTCCACCCTCCTCAACATCATCGCGGGGCTGGAGAGGCCCACCACCGGGACCGCGGAGACCCACGGCCCGCGCCCCGCGCTGATGTTCCAGGAGCACGCGCTCTTCCCCTGGCTCACCGCGGGACGCAACATCGAACTCGCCCTCCGGCTGCGCGGCGTGCCCAAGCCGCGCCGCGCAGGCATCGCCGCCGAACTCCTGGACCTGGTCCGGCTCGGCGGCGCGCAGCGCAAGCGCGTCCACGAGCTCTCCGGCGGCATGCGGCAGCGCGTCGCCCTGGCCCGCGCCCTCGCCCAGTCCGGCGCGGCCGACTCCGCCGACTCCGCCGACGGTGCCGACGGCTCCGGCGCCACCGGCGCCCATCCGCCCCTGCTCCTGATGGACGAGCCGTTCGCGGCGCTCGACGCCATCACCCGCGACGTCCTCCACGACGAGCTCACCCGCATCCGCGCGGCCCGCCCGCTCACCGTCGTCTTCGTGACGCACAACGTGCGCGAGGCCGTCCGACTCGGCGAGCGCGTCGTGCTGCTGACGTCCCGTCCGGGGCGCATCGCGCGCGAGTGGCGCGTCGACCTGCCGCAGCCGCGCCGCATCGAGTCCGCCGGTGTCGCGGACCTCTCCCTGGAGATCACCGACCAGCTGCGCGAGGAGATCCGCCGCCATGGCCGCCGCTGACCCCACCGAGACCGGCGAGACCACCGGGGTCACCGGCACCGCCGTCGCGGGGACGGCGACCCCGGACCACGACGACGCCGGCCTGGAGGCGGGCCTCGACGCCCTGGAGACCCCGCGCCGCGAACGGCCCTCCCTGCTCACGGTGGCGCGCACCAAGGTGCTGCCGCCCGTCGTCGCGGTCGTCCTGGTGCTGCTGGTCTGGCAGTTGGTCGCCGCCGCGCACATCAAGCCCAGCTATGCGCTGCCCGGGCCGATCGCGGTCTGGCACGCCTTCCTGCACCAGTGGTACCTGGGGACGGTCGGCGGCATCGTCGGCACCAGCCTGGGCCGCGGCGCGCTCGGCTTCCTGCTCTCCGTGGTGCTCGGCACGCCCCTCGGACTCGTCGTCGCCCGGGTGAGGTTCGTCCGGACGGCCATCGGGCCGATCCTCTCCGGACTCCAAGCGCTGCCCTCCGTCGCCTGGGTGCCGGCCGCCATCATCTGGTTCGGGCTGAGCAACGCCACCATCTACGCGGTGATCCTGCTCGGCGCGGTGCCGTCCATCGCCAACGGCCTGGTGGCCGGGGTGGAGCAGATCCCGCCCATCCACCTGCGGGCCGGACGCGTGCTGGGCGCAACCGGACTGCGCGGCATCCGCCACGTCCTGCTGCCGGCCGCGCTGCCGGGCTACCTCGCCGGGCTCAAGCAGGGCTGGGCGTTCGCCTGGCGCTCGCTGATGGCCGCCGAACTCATCACCACCTCCCCCGACCTGGGCCTCGGCCTGGGCCAATTCCTCGACCAGGGGCGCGAGTTGTCCGACATGCCGATGGTGCTCTGCGCGATCGTCCTGATCCTCGTCGTGGGCGTCGGCATCGAACTGCTCGTCTTCACGCCCCTCACCCGCCGCGTGCTCACCAGCCGCGGCCTCTAGAACCCGCGGCGCGGGGGCCAGTCGATGCCCACCCCGACCCCCGCGCCGCGCGGCACCCCGCCCCGCACCCCACGTCGGACCGCACCGCGGTCCGGGTGGGGTGCCGGGGCGAAGGGGCGCCGAACCCCCGCCGCGCGAACCGTTACTCCTCGCCGTACCTGGGGTCCACCGCGTCCGGCTCCAGCCCCAGCAGATCCGCCACCTGCTCGACGATCAAGTCGTGCACCAGCGCCGCCCGATCCGTCCGCCCCGTCGCCCGCAACTCGATCGGCCGCCGGAAGACCACGATCCGCCCGCGCCCGGACGCGCCGCCCTCGTCAACGACCAACCGCGCCAACGGGACCGCGTCGTCGCCGTCACCGCCGTCGCCGCCCTCGAGGTCGTCCTCGGCCGGCACCTCCTGAATCTCGAACTCGACGCCGTCGAGCTCCTTCCCCCACCGGCCCTGGAGCCGCTCCACGGAATCCCGCACCAGGTCGTCGAACAACTCCGAGCGCGTCAGCGCGATCGGCACCTGGGGCGGGGCGAGCGGACCCCGCATTCCCCGGCCGTGCCGATCCCTGCGCCGGGCCCGCGGACGAGAACGTGACTGGCTGTCCATCACCCATGAGCGTATCCCCAGGAAGCCGCAGACCGCGCCCGCACCGCGCCACCCGCGCGGCCGCGCATCCACCCGCGCGCACATGACCGCGACACGGACCCGTCCGAACCCGTGGATTGGCCCCCGTCCGACCACTCGTGCGGTAGCGTCCCGTAGCGTGAATCCTGTACGTCGCTGCTCGCGAACCGCCTGCGGCCGCCCTGCCGTCGCGACGCTGACGTACGTCTACGCCGACTCGACCGCCGTCCTCGGCCCCCTCGCGACCTACGCCGAGCCGCACTGCTACGACCTGTGCGCCGAGCACTCCGAGCGGCTCACCGCCCCCCGCGGCTGGGAGGTCGTCCGACTCGCCGTCGACACCGACCACCCGCCCGCGCGCAGCAGCGACGATCTCGAGGCCCTCGCCAACGCCGTCCGGGAGGCCGCCCGGCCCCCGCACCGGGCCGACACCCCGGCCCCGCGCAGCGGAGAAGGCGCCGTCGACCCGATGGAGGTCGCCCGCCGCGGACACCTCCGGATCCTCCGGTCGCCCGAATCCTGACGGGCCCCGATCCCACTTCCGACGCCTGACGAGGGAAGATGGCTCCGGTCGACCGCGCGCCCCGCGCCGTCGGCGATCGGACACCTCCCGGGGCGCCGCCACGGCGGCCCGGCCGACCCGAAAGGGCAGGCATGCGAGACCTGACGCGGATCGTCAAGGCGTACGACGTTCGCGGAGTCGTACCCGACCAACTCGACGCCGACCTCGCCCGCGCGTTCGGCGCGGCCTTCGCCGAGACCGTCGCCGTCCCGGAGAAGGCGACCCGCATCGTCATCGGCCACGACATGCGGCCGAGCTCCCCGGAGCTCTCCCGCGCCTTCGCCGAGGGTGCCGCGAGCCGCGGCCTCGACGTCGTCGAGATCGGCCTGTGCTCCACCGACGAGCTCTACTTCGCCAGCGGCCATCTGGACGCCCCCGGCGCCATGTTCACCGCCAGCCACAACCCGGCCCAGTACAACGGCATCAAGATGTGCCGGGCGGGTGCCGCGCCCGTCGGCCAGGAGACCGGGCTCACCCAGATGCGCGACCTCGTCACCTCCTGGGGCGACGCCGGCGCCCCGGCCGCGGACGCCACCCCCGGCAGCATCACCCAGCAGGACCTCCTCAAGGACTACGCCGACCACCTGCGCACCCTCGTCGACCTCAGCGGGATCCGCCCCCTCAAGGTCGCCGTGGACGCCGGCAACGGCATGGCCGGGCACACCGTGCCGACCGTCTTCGACGGGCTGCCGATCGACATCGTGCCGATGTACTTCGAGCTGGACGGCACCTTCCCCAACCACGAGGCCAACCCGATCGAGCCGAAGAACCTCGTCGACCTCCAGGCGAAGGTCCGCGAGACGGGCGCCGACATCGGCCTCGCCTTCGACGGCGACGCCGACCGCTGCTTCGTCATCGACGAGCGCGGCGAGATCGTGCCGCCGTCCGCCATCACCGGGCTGGTCGCCAGCCGCGAGCTGGCCAAGAACCCGGGCGGCACGATCATCCACAACCTGATCACCTCCAAGGCGGTTCCGGAGATCGTCCGCGAGCACGGCGGGACGCCGGTCCGCACCCGTGTCGGGCACTCCTTCATCAAGGCCGAAATGGCGCGCACGGGCGCGGTGTTCGGGGGAGAGCACTCGGCGCACTACTACTTCCGCGACTTCTGGAACGCGGACACCGGGATGCTGGCGGGCCTGCACGTCCTCGCGGCGCTGGGCGAGCAGCCGGGGCCGCTCTCCGCGCTCGTCGCCGCGTACAACCGCTACCCGGCGTCCGGCGAGATCAACAGCACGGTGGACGACCAGGCGGCCCGCACCGAGGCCGTCCGCGCGGCGTTCGCGGACCGCGAGGGCGTCACCATGGACACCCTCGACGGCCTCACCGTCACCGGCGACACCTGGTGGTTCAACCTCCGCCCCTCCAACACCGAGCCCCTCCTCCGCCTCAACATCGAGGCCCACGACCGCGCCACCATCGACACCCTCAAGTCCGAACTCCTCCCCCTCCTCCGCGACTGACCCCTCCGGCCGCAACCGGCCACCCCACCCCGGCCCCCGCCCACCCCGGGCGGGGTGCCGGGGTCCAGGGCGGCACGACCGGCGCCCACACCGCGAGAACGGCAACCGTCCCCCACAGACCGCAACGCGTCTACGCTGGGCACGACATCGCCGCGACGCACCCCGGAAAGGCACCCCCGTGAACCTCGAAGCCTCCCTCCTCGACCTCCTCGCCTGCCCCTCCTGCCACGCCCCCCTCCGCGCCGACGACTCCGCCAACGAACTCGTCTGCACCTCCGAGACGTGCGGCCTCGCCTACCCCGTCCGCGACGACATCCCCGTCCTGCTCATCGACGAGGCCCGCCGCCCCTCCTGAAACCCCGACCCGACCCAAGAGCAAACAACCCCACCCACCCGGCCGGAGGCCCACGCGTGCTGGACGAGACGCTCCTCGACGACCCCGCGGCCCTTCGCCAACACGACCGCGACGCCACCCTCCTCTCGCTCGCCGTCGCCGGCGCCCGCCTCCGCACCGCCGTGCGCCTCGCCGCCGAACCCGGCGGCATCACCGAGCTGAAGCCCGAGGGCCACCCCCAGCACCTCCTCCTCGCCGGACAGGGCCCCGCGGCGGCCGCCGCCGACACCCTCGCGGCGCTCCTCGCCGCGACCGGCGCCCGCCGCCCCGCCACCGTCCTGCGCCCCACCGCCCTCGCCGCCCCCGACGCCGCCGACACCGCGCCGCTCCCCGGCGCCCGCTGGAGCCTCCCGGGCTGGGCCGGCCCCGCCGACCTCGTCGTCGTGCTCACCGCGTCCGCCACCGAGGCCGGCCTCGCCGAGCTCGCCCGCGCCGCCTACCGCCGCGGCTGCGCCCTCGCGGTCGTCGCACCGCAGGGCGGGCCCCTCGCCGAGACGGCGACCGCGGTGCACGCGCCCCTCGTCCCGTACGCGCCGCCCACCTCCGCCGAGGCCGCCGCCGCACCCGCCCCCGCGCCGCTGCTCACCCCGGCCGGGCCCGCGGAGCGGCCCGTCCCGCAGTCCCCGGCGACGTTCTGGGGGATCCTCGCCCCGCTGTTGCTGCTCGTCGACCGCCTCGGGCTGGTCCACGCCGGGCCGGCCGAACTCGAGTCCGTCGCCGACCACTTGGACACGGTCGCCGGCCGCTGCGGCCCCGAGGCCGCGCTCTACCTGAACCCGGCGAAGACCCTCGCCGCACGCCTCGACGAGACCCTCCCCCTGCTCTGGGCGGACGGCCCCCTCGCCCGCGCCGCCGCCGACCGCTTCGCCGCGCTGCTCGCCGACCACGCCGGCCTCGCCGCCGTCCCCGCCACGCTGCCCGAGGCGCTCGCGACGCACCGGGGCCTGCTCGGCGTCGACCTGACGGCCGCCAAGGACGGAGACCACGGCGACCCCGCCGACTCCGCGGACTACCTCTTCCGCGACCGCGTCGAGGAGCCCGACCGGCTGCGCCCGCACGTCGTCCTGCTCGGCGCCACCGACCCGGGGGAGTCCCCGCTCCTCACCCTCGCCCGCCGGTACGTCCAGGACCACAACGTCGACCTCAGCGAGCCCGACACCAACGCCGACCCGGACGCCGCCGCCACCCCCGCACCGCCCCCCGAGGCCGCCGCACCCACCGCGCCCGCCGCGCCCGCCGCCCCCGACGACCACGCGGCCCCGCTCCGCGACTTCGCGGGCCTCCTCGCCACCCTCGACTTCACCGCCGCGTACCTGCGCCTCGCGGCCATCGCCTGACCGACCGCTCGCCACCGGAGACACACGGGAACCATGGATCGCCTCATCAACACCGTCCGCCCCTACGCCTGGGGATCCACCACCGCCATCCCCGCCCTCCTCGGCGTCCCGCCGACCGGCGAGCACCAGGCCGAGATGTGGATGGGCGCCCACCCCGGCGCCCCCTCCCGCACCGCCTCCGACGACACCCCGCTCCCCGAGGCCATAGCCGCCGACCCGGTGGGCCAGCTCTCCGCGGCCGTCGTCGACCGCTACGGGCCGACGCTGCCCTTCCTCCTCAAGATCCTCGCCGCCGAGACGCCGCTCTCCCTCCAGGTGCACCCCACCATCGCGCAGGCGCGCGCGGGCTTCGACGACGAGGAGGCCCGCGGCATCCCCCTGGACGCGCCCGAGCGCAACTACAAGGACCGCAACCACAAGCCCGAAATGATCGTCGCCCTCGGCGACTTCGAGGGCCTGTGCGGCTTCCGCGACCCGGCCCGCACCGCCGACCTCCTCGACCTGCTCGGCGTCCCCGAGCTCGCCGGCTGGACGGAGATCCTCCGCGGCAAGCCCGCCCCCGAGGCGCTCCGCGAGGTCCTCACCGCCGCGCTCTCCGCGGACGCCACCGCCCTCGCGCCCCTCGTCACCGCGACGACGCAGGCGTTGCGGCTCGCCTCCACCACCGACAGCCCGTGGGCCGATACCTGCCGCGCCTACGCCGACGCCGCGGCCCACTACCCGGCGGACCCGGGCCTCTTCGCGGCGATGCTCCTCAACCACGTCACCCTCACCGCGGGCGAGGCCCTCTACCTGGGCGCGGGCGTGCCGCACGCCTACCTCCACGGCCTCGGCGTGGAGATCATGGCCAGCTCCGACAACGTGCTGCGCTGCGGGTTCACGCCCAAGCACATCGACGTCCCCGAGCTGCTCCGCGTCGTCGACTTCACCCCGGGCGACCCGGCCGTCCTGCAGCCGGTGGACGGCCCCGAGCCGGGCGAGAAGCGCTACCCGGCGCCGATCGACGACTTCCGTCTCTCCCGCTACGACGCCCCGGCGACCCTCCCCACCGGCCTTCCGCAGATCCTCCTCTGCGCCGCCGGCGAGGCCGTCCTCCAGCAGGCCGACACCCCGCCCCTGACCCTCACCCCGGGCCAGTCCGCCTACACCCCCGCCACCGACCCCGCCACCACCCTC
>NZ_MLCF01000069.1 GCF_001879105.1 Mangrovactinospora gilvigrisea
GTGGGGTGCCGGGGCTTTGGGGCGGCGAACAGCAACCACCGCTCAGCGGAACCTTTTACGCCCGCGCCCGACCCGCCGCGGCACCCGCCCCCGCGTCGTCGCCGGCGACGGCACCGGCGGCGCCGCCCCCGACGCGTCCCCGCCGTCCAAAGCCGCGGCGCCCTCCACCGGCGCCATCCGCAGGACAACGCACTCCCGCCCCCACCGCGCCTCCAACCCGTCGACCCCGTCGCCCCCGTCGACCAGGTCGACCGCGTTCAACCGCTTCCCCTTCAGCAGCGCGACCGCCTCGTCCCACGCCGCCGTCCCCGACGGCACCCGCTCCACCGCCACCGGCAGCGTCACCAGCCGCGCCCGCGCGTCCTTGCTCCGCACGGTGAGCCACGCCTCCGACACCGCGTCCAGCCCGAAGAGCGGCTGCTCGCCGCCCGCGCCGCCCCCCACCACCAGCACACCGCCCGCACCGTCCGCAACATGCCACAGCGCGCGCGCCGCACCGTCCGCGCTCGTGCGGGCCCACACCAGCGACGACTTCCTCGCCGCCTCCTCGAACAACGCCCGCGCGAGCACCGCGTCCACCACCGCCACCACCGCCCCTGCCGCCCCTGCCGCCGCCACGTTCACGACACTAGAGAACCACGACCTACATGACCGTCCCGATGTGCCACGGCACGAACTCCTCCTCGCCGTACCCGATCTCCTCGCTCTTCGTCCGCTCCCCGGACGCCACCGCCAGCACCTTGCGGTAGATCTCCTCGCCGACCTGCTCCACCGTCGCCGAACCGTCCGCGATCCGACCCGCGTTGATGTCCATGTCGTCGGTCATGTGGTCGTACAGCTCGGTGTTGGTCGCGAGCTTCAGGCTCGGCACCGGCGCACAGCCGAACGCCGAGCCCCGCCCCGTGGTGAAGCAGACGACGTTCGCGCCGCCCGCCACGATCCCCGTCACCGACACCGGGTCGTACCCGGGCGTGTCCATGAAGACGAAGCCCTTGGTGTCGACCTTCTCCCCGTACTCGACCACATCGGCCAGCGCCGTCGTCCCGCCCTTGGCCACCGCGCCCAGCGACTTCTCCAGAATGGTCGTCAGCCCGCCCGCCTTGTTGCCGGGTGACGGGTTGTTGTCCATCGAGCCGCCGTTCTTCGCGGTGTAGTCGCGCCACCAGTCGATCCGCTCGATCAGCTTGCGGCCCACCGCCTCGCTGACCGCCCGCCGCACCAGCATGTGCTCGGTGCCGTAGATCTCCGGCGTCTCGCCGACCACGCCCGTGCCGCCCTGCCGCACCAGCCGGTCCACCGCGTTGCCGAGCGCCGGATTCGCCGTCAGGCCCGAGTAGGAGTCGGAGCCGCCGCAGTTCGTCCCGAGCAGCAGCCGCGACGCCGGCAGCGTCGTGCGGCGCGCGCGGTCCGCGATCGGCAGCATCTCCGTCAGCCGGGCGACGCCCTCCGCGACGGTCTTCTTCGTCCCGCCGATCTCCTGGATGGTGGCGGAGTAGACGGGCACGTCCTCGCGCATCCGCACGTCCGCCGTGAGCCGCTTGATCTGGTTGTCCTCGCAGCCCAGCCCCAGCACCACGAAGCCGGCGAAGTTCGGGTGCGTCAGATAGCCGCGCATCACCCGGCGCAGCACCTCCGCGCCCTCGCCGTCCGGCGCCATCCCGCAGCCGGTGCCGTGCGTCAGGGCGACGACCCCGTCGACGTTCTCGTAGTCGTCCAGCACGCCGGAGAACCGCATCCGGGCGGCGATCTGCTTGGCGGCGGTGGCCGAGCAGTTCACGGTCGTCAGCACGCCCAGGTAGTTGCGCGTCCCGACGGTGCCGTCGGAGCGCAGATAGCCCTGGAAGGTGTCCTGCTCGGCCTCCGGCAGCACCGGGGTGACCGGCACCTCCACGGCGTACTCGTACGCGCGGTCGAACTCGCGGTACTCCAGGTTGTGGACGTGGACGTGCTCGCCGGCGGCGATGTCCCGGCCGGCGAAGCCGATCACCTGGCCGTAGCGGTGGACGCGGGCGCCCGAGGCGATCGGGCGGAGCGCGACCTTGTGGCCGCGCGGCACGTCATCGCGGACGACGACCGGCGCGCCGCTCCCGTCGTCGACCTCCGAGCCCGCCGAGACATCGGAGGGCGTGATGGCGACATCGTCATCGGGACGGAGACGTATCAGGCGGGCAATGGCGGTCGAAGACATCTGCAACCTCGCACAGTGGGACGGAGCCGGGCCCAGACACCCGATGAAGGCCCTCTCCGCCGCACCCTACGCCCTCAGACTCAGACTTCGACCTTCTCCTGTGCGTCCACGGCCTTGTGCGGCTGCTCGGCCGACGTCAGCGCGCGCTGGTGCCGCCGGCCGAAGAGCGCCGAGGCGCTCGGCACCTCCAGGAAGCCCTCGGCCCGGGCGTACGCGAGGCCGATCCGCGGCACCATGCTGCTCTTCTCGAAGAGCACGAACCGCGGCTCCCAGATCGGCCGGAACTTCGCGTTCGCCCGGTACAGCGACTCGATCTGCCACCACCGCGAGAAGAACACCAGCACCGCGCGCCACAGCCGCAGCACCGGGCCGGCGCCCAGCCGCGAGCCGCGCTCGAAGACCGAGCGGAACATCGCGAAGTTCAGCGAGACCCGGCGCACCACGATCGGCGCGTCGCCCTCGACGACGGCCTCCTGCGCGGGCTGCTCCGCCTCGTCGGCCGCGTTCGGGCGGCCCTTGCCCTTCTTCTTCTGGCCCTGGCCGGCCTTGGCCGCGATCGCGTCCTTCGACCGCTGCAGCAGGTCGATCACCATGAACTCGACGAGGCCGTTCTCCGACTCGCGGTCGCGCCGCATCAGGTCCAGCGACAGGCCCTCCTCGCCCCACGGGACGAAGGAGAGCAGCGCCCGCATCCGGCCCTCGCCGTCCAGGCACTCCACCATCACGCAGCGCCCGTCGGCGTCGTCGCCGAGCCGGCCCAGCGCCATGCTGAAGCCGCGCTCCGTCTCGCCGTCCCGCCAGCGGTCGGCCTGGCGCAGCAGCTGGTCCATCTCCTCGGAGGGGATGTCCTCGTGGCGGCGGATCCGGGTGGTGTAGCCGGCCCGCTTGACGCGGTTGTAGGCCTGCCGGATGACGCGCATCGCGCGGCCGTCGAGGGTGAACTCGTCGACCTCCACCACGGCCTCGTCGCCGAGCTCCAGCGCGTCGAAGCCGAACCGCGAGTAGACGGTGCCGCCCTCCTCGCTCGCCCCGACGACACCCGGCACCCAGGCGTGCGAGCGGGCCTCGGCGAGCCATTGCTCGATCGCGCCGGGCCACGCCTCGGGGTCGCCGATCGGGTCGGCCGAGGCCAGCGAGACGCCCCCGGTGACCCGGTACGTCACCGCGGCCTTGCCGCTCGGCGAGAAGATCACCGACTTGTCGCGGCGCAGCGCGAAGTAGCCCAGCGAGTCGCGCGCGCCGTGCTTGTCGAGCAGCTCGCGGAGCTTCGCCTCCTCTTCCTCGTGCAGCATCTCCCGGCCGCGCGGCGCCCGGAACAGCACGTAGACCACGGCGAGCACCATCACCAGCGCCGAGAGGTTGATGAACAGGTCGACCCAGACCGGCACATGGACCAGCGGGAAGTCGCTGTCCGGGGCGAGGGTGATGATCCGGCCCACGGTGTACGTCACCGAGTCGATCAGCGAGACGCCCTTGAGCGAGTTGGTGATCGGCACCAGCGTCACGCCCAGCAGTACCGCCCACAGCGCCCCGCTGCCCACCACGATCAGCGCGGTGCGCGGGTTCGCCGGGTCGCCCTTGGCGTAGAACTCCCGCCGGGAGAGGACGGCCAGCACCAGCAGGCTCAGCGTGATCGCCAGCGACAGCCAGTTGAAGAGGTGGTCGCGGTACTCCGGGTAGTACATCGACCAGATGACCAGGACGCTGTACCCGCCCAGCAGGATCATCGTGGCGATCCAGCCGGCCCGCTTCTTCCGGGCGAGCATGACGGCGAAGAAGATCGCGAAGGCTGCCGAGACATAGCCGGAGGTCACCAGGAACGGCGTGTAGTAGTTGCCGTTGTTGTGGGCGTTGACCCGCTCCCGCAGGGGGTAGGACAAGGCCCCGACCAGGTTGAACGCGCCCACCAGGCGCAGGTACCAGATCAGTGCGGTGGCGCAGCGGCGCCGCCACGCGGGTGAGGGGTCGTTCGGCACCGTGGCGTCCCGTCGATCGCTCTTGTTGCTCGGCATGCTCGGCATAGGAGGTAACGCTTCTCGTTCCATCGGATTCTTCCGATTCTTCCGGTGGGCACAGTGTCCACCCGGAAGGGCACGCCGGTGGCGCCGACGTCCTTTGTGGATGACGTTTCCCGCCGTGCGCCGGTTGGCGCCGTAACAGAGCCGACGACGAACCGAAGCACAGCCGACGCACAGGTGGGGGGCCCGGAGCGGACCCGGCGGTCAGAGCCAGCCGTTCCTCTTGAAGCCGCGCCGCATCAGCAGGCAGACGGCGGCGATCCCGCAGACCACCATCGGGTAGCCGAACGACCACTGGAGCTCGGGCATGTACTTGAAGTTCATCCCGTAGAGCCCGGTGACCATGGTGGGCACCATCAGGATGGCCGCCCACGCCGACATCTTCCGCATGTCCTCGTTCTGCATGAAGCTCACCTGGGCGAGGTTGGCCTGCAGGATCGAGTTGAGCAGGTCGTCGAAGGAGGCGACCTGGTCGGTCACCCGGGTCAGGTGGTCGGCGACGTCCCGGAAGTAGTTCTGCACCTCGGGGTGCACATGCCGGGACGGGCGCTCGGAGAGCCGCTGGAGCGGGCGCTGCAGCGGCACCACCGCGCGCTTGAACTCCAGCACCTCGCGCTTGAGCTGGTAGATCCGGCCGGCCTCGGGCTTGCGCGGGTCGCGATCGGAGGAGAAGACGGCGAACTCCACGTCGTCGACGTCCAGCTGGAGCGCCTCGGTGACGGTGAGGTAGCCGTCGACCACGAGGTCGGCGACGGCGTGCAGCACGGCGGAGGGGCCCTTGGCGAGCAGTTCGGTGTCGTCCTCCAGCACATGGCGCAGCGGGCCGAGCGCGCTGTGGCCGCCGTGCCGCACCGTGATCACGAAGTCCTGCCCGGTGAAGACCATGATCTCGCCGGTCTCGACGAGCGCGTCGGTGGGCTCGTCCGGGCCGCAGGGGCTGTTCTCGACGTAGCGCAGCGTCTTGAAGACGTTGAAGAGCACGTTCTCGTAGCGCTCCAGCTTGGGGCGCTGGTGGGCGTGGACGGCGTCCTCGACGGCGAGCGGGTGGAGGCCGAACAGCTCGGCGATCCCGGCGAGTTCGCGCTCGCTCGGCTCGTGCAGCCCGATCCAGGTGAAGCCCTCGCCGTCCTCCCGGACCTTGCGCAGCGCGTCCTCCGGGGCGAGCAGCCCGGTGGTCCGGCGCCCCTCGTGGTAGACGGCGCAGTCCACGATGGCGCTGGGCGGCTCGGGCCGCACGGCCACCGGCAGGGCGGCGGACGGGGACGACGCCGGCAGGGCGGCCCGCCGGCGGGCGGGTCGAACGGCGGAACGCAGGTCTCGCATCATGGACATGGCAAGCTCCTTCGTGAGCCGGCCACCGGGGGCACCGCGACGGGGGCGGCGCGCGCATCGGCGGCGGTACGGACGGAACGTCAGTCAGTCGCTGCGCAGTCGTCGCTCTCACCGTGAAACGCCTCCGGCGGCGGACCGTCGCGGGGACGGCTCCGGATCCGGAAGCGGCAGCGGCCTTCGGCAGTGCTCTAGTGGGCGCGATGCGCGCCGAGCACCGGAACGGGAGAGCGGCCGGTACTGCAAGGTCGGCTGGTATCCACCCGCAGCCACCTCCCTCGGCCGGTCCCCAGAGGGGAAATGCTCCGTCAGGCTCGAACAGGACCGAGGGCGGCCAGCGCCGCCCGATCCAGCGGATCACCTTACCAGTTGACGGGCGTCACCCGGGGGAGTGGTCCAAATCCGTCCCCCTACCCGCGGATCGCCCCGCCCAATCCCCGCCTTACGGTGGACCCATGGCCCATCTCTCCGCCGCCGACGTCCTGGCCGCCGTCGAACGGCACCTCGTCCGCCATCTCGGCGAGCCCGACGGCCGCGCCGCCGTCACCTTCGTCGGCGCCGACCGCATCGAGGTGCTGCGCTTCCCCGCCGCCGGCGGGGGCGTCCGCTACGCCACCCTCGGCGTCTCGGCGGCACCCATGGCGGACCCGTCGGCCTTCGAGGCCGACCCGGTCCGCGGGCCGCGCGCGGAGCTGGTGCTGACCCTGCCGGCGCCCGACGACGAGGTGCTGCGCCCGCTCGCGATGATGGCCGCCACCCCGCAGGTCGAGGGGCTCGTCCTCGCCCCGGGCGGGAGGATCTCCACCGGCGCCGAGCTCTGGCCCGGGGCCGGTGCGGACGCCGTCCGCGTCGAGGCCCCGGACGCGGCGGTCCTCCCGGACCTGCCGCTCCCGGAGCCCGCCTCCCCGGTGGCCTTCCTGCCGCTGGTGCTCGCACGGTAGGGCGGCGGGCCCGGCCGCACCGGGGCGCGACGCCCTACGGCACCAGCAGCACCGGCACGTCGGTGCGGTGCGCCACACCGTCGGCGACCGATCCGACGATCAGCGACGCCACGGCGCCGTGCCGCCGGCGGCCGAGCACCAGCAGGTCCGCCCCGGCGCCCTCCACCGCGTCCATGACGGCCTGCGGCAGCAGCGGGCGGATCGACTCCGCCAGCTCGCCGTCGGCGTCCACGCCCTGGTCCCGCAGCCGCGCCACCGCGCCGTCCAGGAACTCCTTGGAGGCCGACTCCTCCTCTTCCTCGACCGCGGCGCCGATCGTCACGTCCGCCGCACGCACGTGCAGCACCCGCACCCGGGCGCCCGTCGCCTTCGCCAGACCCGCGGCCTGCTCCAGCACCCGGTCGCCCTCCGGCGTGGTGTCCAGCGCCGCCAGGATCGTCCCGTACATGCCCATCGCGAGCCCCACTCTCTGTCCACTGTCCGGTAGCCGATTGGTGACTACACCTACTTCAACACTGCGACGGCCCGGTTCATGCCCGCAAATCAGCACCGAGGGCCCGGAGTCAACGCTCCAATGGGTGATGGTTCTTGACGGCCCGGCGGCGACACGCGACCGTGGCCGCATGAGGGGCGAGCCCAGTTGCCCGCGGTGCGGAGCCCGGCTCCGCGCCCCCGGACTCTTCACCGACACCTGGCAGTGCGACGAGCACGGCCCCGTCCACCCGCTGCAGCCCGTAGTCCCGCCCAGCGTGGAGGCGCTCACCGTGGCGGTGAACCGCGCCCGCGTCCCCGTCTGGATGCCCTGGCCGCTCCCCGTCGGCTGGCTCTTCACCGGAGTCGCGCACGCCGGGGACGAGCGCACCGGCGCCCTCGGCGTCGCCATGGCCGCCACCGGGCCCGGACCGCTCGGCGGGCCCGCCGAGCTGGTGCTCGTCGCCGAGGAGCTGGGCGTCGGCCTCGGCGCCCGCTACGCCGGCATCCGCGGGCCCGACCCCGGCCCGTCCGTCCGCACCGACCGGCACCCGGACGGCAAGCTGATGGCCGCGGGCCGGCCGACCTCGCTGTGGTGCGTCCGCGACGCGCCGCCGGACCGCGCGGTCTTCGTGGGCGAGGCCCGCGGCCAGTGGCTCTGGGCGGTGCTCTGGCCCGACCACGCCGGGCTGATGATGTACGACGAACTCGTCCTCACCGACGCCCGGGACGCCGGGCCGGAGCTCGCCTTCGTGCCCTGCGGCGCGCTCTCGCCGCGCATCCTGTGAGCCGCCGCGTGTGACGATGTCCCCCATGCCCCGCATCGACCTCCACACGCACAGCAACGCCAGCGACGGCACCGACACGCCCGCGCAGCTGGTCGCCAACGCGGCCCGCGCCGGGCTGGGCGTCGTCGCCCTCACCGACCACGACACCACCGCCGGCTACGCCGAGGCCGCCGCCGCGCTCGCCGCGCTGCCCGCGGAGGCGCCGCTCGGCACCGTCGTCCCCGGCGCCGAGCTCTCCACCCGGCACGGGGAGCTCAGCGTCCATCTGCTCGCCTACCTCTTCGACCCGGCCCACGCCGAGCTGGTCCGCGAGATGGAGCTGCTGCGCACCGACCGGGTGCGGCGGGCGCGGGAGATGACCGAGAAGTGCGTCGCCCTGGGCGCGCCCATCTCCTGGCCCCAGGTGGAGCGGATCGCGGCGGGCGGGGCGGTGGGACGGCCGCATGTGGCCAGCGCCCTCGTCGAGGCGGGCGTCGTCGGCTCGGTCTCGGAGGCGTTCGTCCCCGATTGGCTCGGCGCCGGCGGCCGCGCCTACGTCCACAAGCGCGACCTGGACGCGGAGTACGCGGTGCGGCTGGTCCGCGAGGCGGGCGGGGTGCCGGTGGTGGCGCACCCGGCGGCCGCGGTGCGCGGCGGGGTGCTCACCGACGAGCAGATCGCCGCCCTCGCGGCGGTCGGCCTCGCCGGCCTGGAGGCCGACCACCCCGACCAGTCCCCGCCGGAGCGGGCCCGGATCCGCGGGCTCGCCGCCGAGCTGGGCCTGATCACCACCGGCTCCAGCGACTACCACGGCGGCCGCAAGACGATCGCCATCGGCGCGGAGTCGACCGCGCCGGAGGCCCTGGAGGCGCTGCTGGCGCAGGCCACCGGGAACAAGCCGCTCACCCGCTGACGGACGGACGAGGGGCGCCGCGCAGGTCCTGCGGGGCGCCCCTCGAAGGCGAAACTGATCGTCCGTCGGATTCCGGCTTCAGCAGCCGGCGGCGACCTTCACCGGCCGGATGTGGAGGCGGTCGCCGCTCTTGGCGGCCTGTTCCACGAGTTGCTTGGCGGTGTCGAGGTCGACCACGCTGCGGTGTTCGGCAGAGACGGCCGGGTTGTCGTCCAGGTGGGTGACTTCATAGCGCATGTCCCTCTCCCTTCCTCGGTCGTTGCGGCCCAGTGCGGACCGCGGCAGCCGGGGCTCGTGCGCGGATCAGCAGCAGCAACGGCGGCGGCGCACGGGACCCTTCGGCCAGGCGGCCACGCACGCGGTCACTGCACTGCTTCGTACGGCGGCGGGCTGCGGAACGCGCGGGGAGCGCGTCGCACTAGGACACAACCTGGCCCGGGAGGCATTCATTCCCGTCCGAGAGAAAAGATTACCTTCTCTAACGACCTGGTGTCATGTGACCAAGGTCCCCGGGCGAAAACTTTTGACGACGCGTCAGTTACGGGGGTGTTGCGCGCCCCAGAAGCGCAGCAGCAGCGCCGCCGTCTCGGCGGGGCGGTCGGCGTTGGGGGAGTGGCCGGCACCGGCGACGATGCCGCGCTCGGCGTGCAGCCGCTCGGCCATCGCCGACTGCCACGGCACGGGCCAGGCGTCGTCGGCCTCGCCGGAGAGCACCAGCTTCGGCAGCGGGACGGCGGCCAGCGCGTCCACCCGATCGGGCGCGTCGCGGAGTTGACGGCCGGTCACCTGGAGGCAGAGCGGATCGTTGCCGAGCCACCGGCGATGCAGAAACGCGTCGATCTCCGACTCCTCGCCGGCCTCGCCCTCCCGCATGAAGCCCCAGATCGTCTCCAGGTCGACGCCGCCGCGCAGCGCGTCGATGAGCATCGTCAGCTTGGCGGCGTCGCCGGCGTCGACACCGGCCGGACCGCTGGACATCAGCGTCAGCGAGCGCCACGGCGCGCTGTCGCGCAGCACGGCCTCCCGCGCGACCAGCCCTCCGAAGGAGTGCCCCAGCAGGTCCACCGGCCGCCCGCCCCCGACGGCCTCCGCGATCGCCGCCAGATCCGCGGCGAGCTCGGCCATGGCGTACCCGGCCGCGTCCCCGGCGCCGGGCGTCTCCCACTGCCCCCGCGGGTCGACGGCCACCACCCGCAGCCCGCCTTCGGCGAGCGGCGCGAGCAGCGCGATGAAGTCCTCTTTGCTCCCCGTGAACCCCGGCACCAGCACGGCGGTCCCCACCGGCGCCGACGGCTCCACCACATGCGCGGCAAACCGCCCCCGCCCGGTCTTTACCCACCCCGCCCGAGCACCCACCGGCAACACCAACGTAGGAGGCCTACTCATACCCCACACCGTATTCCCCCGCCCCAACGCCCCGCGCCCGGCCCCGACGGCTGCCATCACCACCCCGCCCCGGCCTCCCGCGGCGCTTCGCGCGCGGGCCAGGCGGCTACCGATGGCGCTGTCACCGCCCCGACCTGATCTCCCGCGGCGCTTCGCGCGCGGGCCGCGCGGCTATCGACGGCGCTGTCGCCGCCCCGACCTGATCCCCCGCGGCGCTTCGCGCGCGGGCCGCGCGGCTGTCGGCGGCTGCTGTCACCGCCCCGACGCGGCCTCCCGCGGCGCTTCGCGCGCGGGCCGGGCGGCTACCGATGGCGCTGTCGCCGCCCCGACCTGATCCCCCGCGGCGCTTCGCGCGCGGGCCGCGCGGCTGTCGGCGGCTGCCGTCACCGCCCCGACGCGGCCTCCCGCAGCGCTTCGCGCACTCGCCGCGCGGCTACCGATGGCGCTGTCACCGCCCGGACCCCGGGTGGGGTGCCGGGGTTCAGGGCGGCGAACAGTGAGCCAGTGCGGCCGTTACTCGGCCGCCGGCTTGCGGCGACGCGTGCGCTTCCGGCGCGGCTTGGCTGCGGCGTCCTCCGCAGGGGAGGCCTCCGCCGCAGCCGGCGCAGGCGTCTCCGCCGCAGCGCCGTCCTTCACGGGGACCCCGCCCCGCGTCCGCCGCCGCGGCGACCGATCGCGCGGCGCCCGCTCCCGCTCCCGCTTCGGCTCCGCAGAACCCGCCGCCGCCGGCGCACCGCGCCGACCGCCCCGGCCGGTCTCGCCGAGGTCCTCGACCGCCTCCGCGTCCAGGCCCTCGCGCACCCGCGCCGCGCGCGGCAGCACACCGGTCGCGCCCTCCGGGATCCCCAGGTCCTCGTAGAGGTGCGGCGACGTCGAGTACGTCTCCGCCGGCTCCGGGAAGCCCAGGTCGAGCGCCTTGTTCACCAGCGACCAGCGCGGCATGTCGTCCCAGTCGACGAGCGTCACCGCGTTGCCCGAGTTGCCGGCGCGCGCCGTCCGCCCGATGCGGTGCAGGTACGTCTTCTCGTCCTCGGGGCACTGGTAGTTGATGACGTGCGTCACGCCGTCGACGTCGATGCCGCGCGCCGCCACGTCCGTGGCGACCAGCACGTCCACCTTGCCGTTGCGGAACGCCCGCAGCGCCTGCTCGCGCGCGCCCTGGCCGAGGTCGCCGTGCACCGCGGCCGACGCGAACCCGCGCCGCTTCAGCTGGTCGGCGACGTCCGCCGCCGTCCGCTTCGTCCGGCAGAAGATCATCGCGAGCCCGCGGCCGTCGGCCTGCAGCACCCGAGAGACCAGTTCCGGCTTGTCCATCGAGTGGGCCCGGTAGACGAACTGCTCGACGTTGGCGACGGTCGCGCCCTCGTCGTCCGGCGAGGTGGCCCGGATGTGCGTCGGCTGCCGCATGTACTGCCGCGCCAGCGCGATCACCTGCGGCTGCATCGTCGCGGAGAAGAGCATCGTCTGGCGCTGCGCCGGCAGCAGCTTCAAGATCCGCTCGACGTCCGGGAGGAAGCCCAGGTCGAGCATCTCGTCGGCCTCGTCCAGCACCAGGGTGTGGACGCCCGACAGGTTCATCTTCTTCTGGCGCGCCAGGTCGAGCAGTCGCCCGGGCGTGCCGACGACCACGTCGACGCCCTTCTGCAGCTGCTCCACCTGCGGCTCGTAGGCGCGGCCGCCGTAGACCGCGAGCACGCGGACGTTGCGCACCTTGCCGGCCGTCTGCAGGTCGTTGGAGACCTGCACGCACAGCTCGCGGGTGGGCACCACGACGAGCGCCTGCGGGATGTCGGACGGCACGGCGCCGGGCGCCACCGTCGACCGGCCGCTCTCCGCGTCGGCCGGAACGGCCACCCGCTGGAGGAGCGGGAGACCGAAACCGAAGGTCTTTCCGGTTCCGGTCTTCGCCTGACCGATGACGTCCTTGCCGGAGAGCGCCACCGGCAGCGTCATCTCCTGGATCGGGAACGCCGTCGTGATACCGACGGCCTCAAGTGCCTCTGCTGTCTCGGGGAGAACCCCGAGCTCACGAAACGTGGACAGGATGCTGCCTCTTCCATATCGGCGGGCCGGTACCTCGACGAGGTGGGTACGACCGCGTTCCCTGCTGGTGCAGGGGATGCGCGGGACCTCCGCCCTCGTCAGGCAGCGCTTCCGGCGCCGCCTCCGGCCTGGGCGGTCGGAGCCGATCGGGGCACCGACCGGGCATCCGCTTCAAACGTCGCTTCGTACGGTTCCGTACTGGCGTCGTATTCGTGCGTTCTACTGCATGAACTGCATGTACTTCATAATTCGGCCCGCCGTCCCAAGAGCTCTCCGGCGGACCTCTTATACCACTGTACCCGCCGCACCGCTGTCGATGTGGTGACCGGGGACACGCTTGGCCCTACTCTTCGCCCATGAGCTCCGGCACGGACATCCCGTCCGACGACGAGAACACCCGCATCGGCTGGACCGAGGCGGCCGCGGACCCGGCCTACCGGGACGCCGTCCTGGAACTGCTCGGCGCCCTCGCGTACGGCGAGCTCAGCGCGTTCGAGCGGCTCGCCGAAGACGCCCGAGACGCCCCCGACCTCACCGCCAAGGCCGAGATCGCCGCGCATGCGGCGGCCGAGTTCGGCCACTTCGCCGTGCTCCGCGGCCGGCTCGCGGAGCTGGACGCCGACGTCACCGAGGCGATGCGGCCGTTCGCCGCCCCCCTCGACGAGTTCCACCGCCGCACCGCGCCCTCCAGCTGGCTGGAGTCGCTGGTGAAGGCGTTCGTCGGGGACGCCATCGCCACCGACTTCTACCGCGAGATCGCCCGCCGCCTCGACGACGACACCCGCGGGCTGGTGCTGGCGACGCTCGGCGACACCGGCCATGCCGAGTTCGCCGCCGACCGGATCTGCGCGGCGATCGAGGAGGACCCCCGGCAGGCCGGCCGCCTGGCGCTGTGGGGGCGGCGGCTGATGGGGGAGGCGCTCAGCCAGGCCCAGCGGGTGGTGGCCGACCACGACGCGCTCGCCGCGGTCCTCGCGGGCGGGGCCGGCACGGCGGAGGGCCTCGACCTCGCCGAGCTGGGACGGCTCTTCGCGCGGATCACCGAGGCGCACGCCCGCCGGATGCAGCGCCTCGGCCTCCAGCCCTGACGCGGCCTCAGCCCTGACACCGGCTCAGCGGTGGCGCGGCCTCAGCGGTGGCGCCGGGTCACCGCCCCGTCGGGACGGGAGGCGACGCACACCAGCAGCACCGCGGCCGCGGCCGCGCCCAGGAAGGCCAGCGCGCCCCCGAGCACCACCCGGGAGACGATGCCGCCGCAGACCGCCGCCACCAGGCCCGTCGCCGCGGCCATCCGCGGCCGGTCGCCGAACCGCCTCGGCGCGACCCGTGCCGCGGCCAGCCCGACCAGCAGCCCCAGTACGGCGAAGAGGGGAATCTCCCACGTCATCGCGGTACCTCCCATCCAGCCGGCGGTGTCTGTCCCCGGGACCATTCCCCATGGATCTCCCTGTCATGCAGCCGTCGACCCGGCGTCAGCCGCGGGAGTGGTACCCGCTGATGGGTAGGGTGTGCCCGTACGCGCGGCACTGTCGAATCGGGCCGCTGCCCCCAGGACCCCCAGGAGGGAAGGAAGCCATGGAGGTAAAGATCGGCGTGCAGTATGCGGCCCGAGAGATCGTTCTTGAGAGCGCGCAGTCTGCCGAAGAGGTCGAGAAGGCGGTCGGCGAGGCGCTGACCGGCAAGGGCAAGCTGCTGGAGCTGACGGACGAGAAGGGCCGCAAGGTCCTCGTGCCGTCGGACAAGCTCGCCTACGTGGAGATCGGCGAGCCCGGCCCCCGCAAGGTCGGCTTCGGCACCATCTAGGCCCGCTCGGCCCCGAAGGGGCGCGGGGGACGGCGCGAGTGACCAAGGCTCGGCCGCACGACGGCAGGCGCCCCCCCCGCGCCCCCGCGGCGCCCCTCGGGCCCGCTACTTCTCGGGGTGCAGCGGGAAGCCCGCGATCCCCCGCCAGGCCAGCTGGCTCACCATCTCGGCAGCGGCCTCCCGCGGAATCGCGCGGTTCTCCGCGAGCCAGTACCGCGCCGTGATCTGCGCCGCCCCGGTCAGGCCGGTGGCCAGCAGCATCGCCTGGTCGCGCGGGCGGTCGGTGTCCTCCGCGATGACGTCCGCGACCAGCTCCGCGCAGCGCCGGTTGGCCCGGTCGAGGATCTCCCGGACGGCCGGCTCGTTCGTCAGGTCCGACTCGAAGACCAGGCGGAACGCCCCGCCCTCGTCGTCGATGAACTCGAAGTACGCGCTCATCGTGCTGTCGACGCGCTGCTTGTTGTCGGTGGTGTCCTCCAGCGCCTTGCGCACCTTCTCCACCAGACGCTCCGTCTGCTGCTCCATGAGCGCCAGGTAGAGGTCCAGCTTCCCGGGGAAGTGCTGGTAGAGGACGGGCTTGCTGACGCCGGCCCGCTCGGCGATGTCGTCCATCGCCGCCGCGTGGTAGCCCTGCGCCACGAAGACCTGCTGCGCGGCGCCGAGGAGCTGATTGCGGCGGGCGTGCCGCGGCAGGCGGGTGCCCTTCGCGCCGCCCTGCCCCGCGGGGGACGGGCTGGTGGGCAGTGTCTCCGCATCCCGAGTGGCCGCCACGGCGATCCTCGCTTCACGTCAAAGGTCCGGTCGAAGCCCCCATCCTACGTTTGGGTAACCGGGCTGTGCCCCCCTCGTTCGCAACTGACCGCTAAATTGCGGCCGGGCGCAGCCGCATGCAGACGCATTCAGCCGCGTTCAGCGGTACTCGTCCTCGTCCAGCTCGACCGCGCGGTCCTGGTCGGCCGCGTCCGCCGGGTCGACCTCGAGGCCGACCTCGCCGCCCCGCGGGCCCGACTCCGGCGCGCCCAGGGCGTCCCGGTGCTGCTCGGCGGCGTCGGCCTCGGGTGCTTCCATGTCCCGGTCTCCCTGTTCGTCCTCGAGGGCGGACTGGTACTCGTCGGGGTCGGGCGGGGTGCTGCCGCGCTCGTCGCGCTCGTCGTCCTGGGGTGCTCCGGCCATCTGCGCCTCCGTGGGTCCTGCTGGTGAGGGTAGGAGCAGAGGGCCTCCGAGCGGGAGCAGGCGCGCCGCCCGAACACGGGTAGCACGGCGCAACGGATGAACGCCCGGTTGGTCACCCGGTTTCACTCCTTTTGGTGGGTCGAGGGCCGACCCGGCACGTCTGCCCCGATCGCGGACATACCGTCCTTCGGTGCAGCCGCGCACGTGAGGTCCACGTGGGGACGCTGACGCGGGAGGGGCGTGCATGAGGGTTCTGCTGCTTGGAGCGGACGGGTTCATCGGCAGCAGGGTGGCGGACCTGCTGCTTGCGGACCCGTCGGTCGAGCTCGTGGTGCTGGGCAGACGGGATTCCTCCGACATCCGCTTCGACCTGGCGACCGGGAGCCCGGGCGCGCTGGTGCCGTTCCTCGACGCCGTGGCGCCGCGGGCGGTGGTCAACTGCGTGGGCGCCACCCGCGGTCCGGCGCGCACCATGGTGCGCGCCAACACCGTGGCGGTGGCGACGCTCTGCGAGGCGATGCGCCGCAGCCGGCACGCGGCCCGGCTGGTGCATCTGGGGTCGGCGGCCGAGTACGGCTCGGCCCAGGTCGGGGTGGCGATCTCGGAGGACGCGGAGCCGCAGCCGACGGGCGCCTTCGCGACCGCGAAGCTGGCGGGGACGGAGCTGGTGCTGGGTTCCGGGCTGGACGCCGTTGTGCTCCGGCTCTTCACGGTGACGGGGCCGGGCACGCCCCGGCACAGCCCGCTGGGGCGGATCGCCGAGGGCCTGAGGTCGGCGATGCAGAGCGGCGAGCGCCATCTCGACGTGCCGGATCTCTCCGGCTTCCGCGATTTCGTGGACGTCCGCGACGTGGCGCGCGCGGTGCGGGCGGCGATGGTCTCGGCGGCCGGAGGGGTCGTCAACATCGGCAGCGGCAGCCCCACCCGGATGAGGGCGGCGGCCGGCCTGCTGGCCCGCTCGGCGGGGTGGACGGGCCGCTTCCGGGAGGAGGGCGGGCTGCGTCCGCCGGTCCCCCCGGTGCGGCACCCGGGCCATGCCCCGGCGGCCGGGCACCACCACGGCCCCGGCCACCACGAGGACCTGGTGTGGCAGCAGGCCGACATCCGCACCGCGCGGGAGCGGCTGGGCTGGCGGCCGCGCATTCCGCTGGACGAGTCGGTGGCCGATGTGTGGATGGAGGCGGCATGCCGGATCTGACGTCCGGGGCGGGTTGGGGAGATTTCACGCAGCACGGCTGGGGCCGGAGGGGGACGGGCTCCGATGCGGCCCGGCCGCATCCGGCGCTCGGTTTACCGCATCAGCACTCCCGCGAGGAGCCCGCGCCGGCGCAGCCGCCCGGTCAGCCCGCGTCCGCCCCGGTGGAGGGGCTGCCGCCGCTGCCCCCGCGGCTGCGCATGGGGGTGCCGGCGTATGCGCATCCGCTGCTGGCGCCGGTGGAGTGGTCGGAGCTGGCGCGGCCCAACGTCCCGCTGGACTGGGTGGCCGTCAATGTCTGGAACGGGCCGGGCACCCGCCCGGATCCCGCCGTTCGGGACGCGGTGACCGCACTGCGGGACGCGGGCGTCCGGCTGCTCGGCTACCTGGACACCGGCTTCGGCCAGCGCCCGCACTCCGAGCTGATGGCCGACGCGGGGCGCTTCCGCGCCTGGTACCGGGTGGACGGCTACTTCCTCGACCAGGCGGCGTCCGGCGCGGCCGCGCTCGGCTACTACCGGGCGCTGACGGGCGCGCTGCGCGCGGAGGGCGCCTCCCCGCTGGTGCTGAGCCCCGGCATCCACCCGTACCCGGGCTATGTCGAGCTCGCCGACCAGCTGGTGACGTTCGACGGCCCGTGGTCGGTGTACCGCTGGGCGCAGCTGCCGGACTGGGTGGACGCGTACCCGGCGGAGCGGTTCTGCCACCTGGTGCACGGCGTCCCGGTGCAGCACCTGGAGACGGTGCTGCGGATGGCGCGCTGGCAGGGGGCGGGCACGGTCTTCATCACGGACCGCACGGGCTGCGACCCCTGGGCGGGCCTGCCGTCCTACTGGCACGCGGAGTTGACGATGCTCTACCGGTGAGGGCGCCGCCGGGGTCTCGCCCGGCGTCTCACCAGATGTCTCACCCATCGGACCGGGGGTCGGGGAACAGCGCGGCGCGTGGCAGTGTTGGGACGGAGAACCGCGCCCGAGCTGTGTCAACGGAGGCTCATGTGTCCCTGCCACCCCTGGTCGATCCGGCCCCCGAGCTGACCGTCGACGAGGTCCGACGGTATTCGCGCCACCTGATCATCCCGGATGTGGGGATGGACGGGCAGAAGCGCCTGAAGAACGCGAAGGTGCTGTGCGTGGGCGCGGGCGGCCTCGGCTCCCCGGCGCTGCTCTACCTCGCCGCGGCGGGCGTCGGCACGCTCGGCATCGTCGAGTTCGACGAGGTCGACGAGTCCAACCTGCAGCGGCAGATCATCCACGGCCAGTCCGACATCGGCCGCTCCAAGGCGCAGTCCGCGGCCGACTCGATCCACGAGGCCAACCCGTTCGTCAACGTCGTGCTCCACGAGGAGCGCCTCGACAACGACAACGTGATGGAGATCTTCGCCCAGTACGACCTGATCGTCGACGGCACCGACAACTTCGCCACCCGCTACATGGTGAACGACGCCGCGGTGCTGCTCGGCAAGCCCTACATCTGGGGCTCGATCTACCGCTTCGACGGCCAGGCGAGCGTCTTCTGGTCCGAGTACGGGCCGTGCTACCGCTGCCTCTACCCGGAGCCCCCGCCGCCCGGGATGGTCCCCTCCTGCGCCGAGGGCGGCGTGCTGGGCGTGCTCTGCGCGTCCATCGGGTCCATCCAGGTCAACGAGGCCATCAAGGTGCTCACCGGGATCGGCGATCCGCTGGTGGGCCGTCTGATGATCTACGACGCCCTGGAGATGACGTACCGCCAGGTCAAGGTCCGCAAGGACCCCGACTGCCCGCTGTGCGGCAAGAACCCGACGATCACCGACCTGATCGACTACGACGCGTTCTGCGGCGCGGTCTCGGAGGAGGCGGAGGAGGCCGTCAAGGGCTCCACCATCACCCCCAAGCAGCTGAAGCAGTGGCAGGACGACGGCGAGGACATCTTCCTCGTGGACGTCCGCGAGCCCAACGAGTACGAGATCGTCTCCATCCCCGGGGCGACGCTCATCCCCAAGGGCGAGTTCCTCTCCGGCGAGGCGTTCTCCAAGCTGCCGCAGGACAGGAAGGTCGTCCTGCACTGCAAGGTGGGCGGGCGCTCCGCGGAGGCGCTGGCGGCCGTCAAGGCGGCCGGCTTCCAGGACGCGGTCCACCTCGGCGGCGGCATCCTCGCCTGGATCAACCAGATCGAACCCGACAAGCCCGCGTACTGAGCACCGGGCGCCCCGGCGCCCGTTCGCCCTGCGCAGCAGGGAGAACGGGCGCCGGGGCGTGGTCGGCAGGACCGCGACCACAGCGAAGCGTCAGAGCATCTGCTTGCGCTGCAGCCAGTTGAAGCAGAACCACCCCGGCAGGATCGGCAGCCAGAACGTCATCAGCCGGTAGAGCAGCACCGCCGCGGTGGCCACATCCCGCGGCACCCCGCCGATCGTGACGAGCGCGGCGATCAGCGCCGTCTCGACCGTCCCGATCCCGCCCGGCGTCGGAACCGCCGACCCCACCGCGTTCCCGGCCAGGTAGACCACCGCGCAGGCGACGAAGTCGATGTGCCCGCCGAACGCGTACACGGACGTGTATAGGCAGCCGACGAACCCGGCCGTCAGCACCATCGTGCCGCCCACCCCGGTGAGCAGCTTCTGCGGCCGCTGGACGATGTCCAGCATCCGCGGCAGCACCCCGACGAACATCGGCCGGACCCGGGAGAGCATCCAGCGGCGCAGCGGCGGTATGGCCACCAGCATCAGCGCGATCAGCAGCACCGCCGCCACCGCGATCAGGATCGTCCCGGTGGACGGCAGGTCGGAGGACTGCGTCCCGGAGACCACGCCCAGCACCAGCAGCATGATCATGTGGATGACCGAGCCGGACATCTGCGAGGCGCCCACGCTGGCCACCGCCAGCCCCGGGCGGACGCCGTTCTTCTGCAGGTACCGCGTGTTCAGCGCCGCCCCGCCGACCAGCGCCGGCAGCACCACCTTCACGAACGAGGCCGCCACCTGGACCATGAAGGCCGGTATCCGCGGCACCCGCTCGGGGACGTAGCCCACCATGTTCATCGTCGCGCCGATGTACGTCATGAACGCGCAGAACGCCGCGAACAGCGCCCACTTCCAGTCGGCGTCGGTGAAGACGGTGGTGAGGTCGATCCTCGCCAGCGAGGGCAGCAGCAGATAGGCGGCCACCGCCAGCGCCACGAACGAGATCATCGTGCGGGCCTTGATGCGGGCCAGCCGCACCGGCTCCACCGTCGCCGCCGGCTTCAGCAGCAGCACCTGGTGGCGGATCTGGGAGAGCAGGTCGCGCGGCTCCTGCTCGGCCTCCAGCTCCGCCTCGACCTCCTCGTCGATGCGGTTCTCCGCCTCGGCGGTGGTCTCGGCCGACGCGGTCCGGCGCAGCTTCCGCAGCTGCTCCTTCTCCTTCTCGCGCCGCTCCTTGGCCTCCCGGGCGATCCGCTCGGCGCGCTCCCGGCGCTCCGCCGCGAACAGCTTGTTGAGCTGCTTGAGCTCCGTGCGGGTCTCGCGGGAGAGCGCCACCGGCTGGAGCACCGGGATCGCCGCGGCAACGGTGTCCGCGCCCATCACGGCGGCGGCCGCCGCGACCGAGCGCTCGGCGCCGACCCGCAGCGCCAGCGTGCAGAGCAGCTCGGCGATGTCCATGCGCAGCACCAGGTCCCCGGCGGCGATCTCGCCGTTGCGGAGGTTGGTGAGCCAGGGGCGGCCGTCCGGCGTCAGCAGGATCGACTCTGCGACGAGGCCGCGATGGGCGATGCGGCGCTCGGCGAGGCCGCGCACCTCCCGCCAGATGCCGCGCAGCAGGTCGTCGGTGAGCTCCTCGTCGGGCACCTGGGTGAGCGGCAGCGCGTCGAGGCGGCGGTAGACGAGCATCACCGCGTCGGGGCCCAGCTCGGCGGTGGCGATCAGCTCGGGGACGCGCACCCCGGCCGCCGTCGCCGCGTAGGAGACCAGCGCCTCGTGCTCCAGCGTCTGACGCAGCGACAGCAGGCTGCGGCGCGGCAGCAGCACCCGCAGCTGGATGCGACGCCACAGCCGGTAGAAGAAGCTGGACGCCTGCTGCTCGCGGTCGATCACATTGACGAGCAGGGCGTGGTCGTCGGGTACCGCGACGCCCTGGCCGGCCTCGCCGCGCTCTCCGCCGTCGGCGTCCTCGGCATCATCGGCGTCCTCGGCGCCGTCCGGCGCGCAGGCGACCAGGTAGCGGCGGGTGTCGTCCGGGGCGTCCGGCGCCCGGTAGGCGGCGGTGGGACGGAAGCCGAGCCGGCGGAGCCCGGCCAGCAGCATCGTGCCGGTCGGGCGGACGTTGGGCGCGCCCACCGCGTAGAGCGTCCCGAAGGCCATCGCCCAGCCCAGCAGGACGGTGACGACCAGTGACATCGCGGTGTTCTCGAAGCTGATGAGCGCGGTGGCCGCGTCCAGGACGATGACCACCCACAGCACGATCCGCCAGCGCGGCCGGCGGCTCAGCCCCACCGCGCTCATGAAGGCGAGCACCGGGGCGAGGTAGCCGTGCACCGCGGCGGTGGCGCCGCCCCCGGCGGTCGGGTAGGTCAGCGCGCTCACCACGGAGGAGGGGGCGGCGTCCCGCACCCACAGGTTCACCGCGAGGGCGGCGCCGTGCGCGAGGACGGCCGCCAGCACGCCGTCCGCGACGCGCAGCCCGTCACGCTTCACCAGCCGTTCGACGGCGAAGGCGATCGGCACCACCAGCAGCGCCACCCCGGAGGCGAAGCCGATCACCGCGGTGGTGATGTGGCTCTGCGAGGTGAGGCCGCGCAGCACCTCGCTCTGCTGCACGTCGCTCTGCAGGCCGGCGGTGGTGGCGGTGGCGAAGCTGGTGAGGAAGAAGGCGAGGGCCAGCGCGAGCAGGCCGATGACGAAGCGGATCAGGTCGGCGGGACGGTGCACGCGGGCCGGCAGCAGCGGCTCGTCGACGGACACGTCGGACGGGCCGAGCGGCACCCCGGTGGCGCCCCCCGGCGTCCGCGGCTGCACGCCGCCCGCCTCGTCGTCCGCTGGCTGGTTCACGCGGTCCTGTTCCGTCGTCACACCCTGGGCCCGTGTCTCATGGAATTGTGCTCCTGTACTACCGGTACGACCGGCCTACCCGGATGAATGGTGGCATGCCGGATCGCCGCCCGGCGGGGTGCGGTGCGCTTTTCCGGGACAACCGGGGGTGGGGGTAGTCCTTCGGGAGGGTGAACGGCCGCCCCGGGGCGGCATGATGACCCCTATGGATCAGCCGACGGAGTACGCGGAGCGCGTCCTGGAGACCGCCGAGGCGATTCCCGAGGGGCGCGTGATGACCTACGGGGACGTCGCGGAGTACCTGGGGCAGGGCGGTCCGCGGCAGGTGGGGCGGGTGATGGCGCTCTTCGGCGGGGGCGTCCCGTGGTGGCGCGTGGTGCGGGCCGACGGCCGCCTGCTGCCCGGCCACGAGACCGAGGCGCTCGCCAACTACCGCGCCGAGGGGACGCCGCTGCGCACCCCGGCGACCGACCGCGAGACCTACCGGCTCGACATGCCGCGGGCGCGGTGGGACGGGGAGCCGGCGCCCGACTGAGGAGTCCATGGGATAGGGCATCGCCGCATGCGCGGTTCCGCAACCCTGGTCCCCCCTGATCGGAGCAATGGGCGAACCCGCGGCCGGGCGCTGCCCCGACGGGGTGACAGGCGGTGCCGATGGGGGTTACCGACGCGTTCGGGCCGGAGGTGTCGGTGGTGCGGCCAATACTGGGGGGACGCGTGGTGCCGCACGCACCACGGCCGCCGTCCCCCGAAACCGGAACCCCCGCACGTGAGCCCCGAAACCGCCGCCCCGGCCACCGCACCGTCCCTTCCCGCCTCCGGCGCCACCGCGACGGGCCGCGCCTACCGCCTGGTCCGCGCGCCGATCGCGGCGCGGCCCGCGCCGCGGCTCGACCCGTACCAGGAGGCCGTCGCCGCCCATCCGGGCGGGCCGCTGCTGGTGCTCGCCGGGCCAGGCACCGGCAAGACGACCACGCTGGTGGAGGCGGTCGCCCGGCGGACGGAGGGCGGCACCGCGCCCGAGCGGGTGCTCGTCCTCACCTTCGGCCGGAAGGCCGCGGGCGAGCTGCGGGAGCGGCTGGGCGCGCGCGGGCCGGCGGCCGCGCTGGTGCCCGTCACCACCTTCCACTCGCTCGCCTACGCGCTCGTGCGGGCGCACCAGGATCCCGAGCTGTTCGCCGAGCCGCTGCGGCTGCTCTCCGGCCCCGAGCAGGACCTGATGGTGCGTGAGCTGCTCACCGGCGAGGCGGAGGCCGGCGCCGCGGAGGGGCTGGTGCGCTGGCCCGACGAGCTGCGCGCGGCGCTCACCACCCGCGGGTTCGCCGACGAGGTGCGGGCCGTGCTGGCCCGCACCCGCGAGCTGGGCCTGGGCCCGGCGGCGCTCGGCGGGTTCGCGGCGCGCGCGGGCCGTCCCGACTGGCGGGCGGCGGCGCAGTTCCTCACCGAGTACCTGGACGTCCTCGACCAGCGCGGCGTCGTCGACTACGCCGAATTGATGCACCGCGCGGTGCTGCTCGCCGAGCAGCCGGAGGTGCGCGAGCGGCTGCGCGGCGCGTACGACGCGGTCTTCGTCGACGAGTACCAGGACACCGACCCGGGGCAGGTGCGGCTGCTGTCGGCGCTCGCCGGGGACGGCCGCGACCTGGTGGCGGTGGGCGACCCGGACCAGTCGATCTACGCGTTCCGCGGCGCGGACGTCAACGGGATCCTCGACTTCCCGGAGCGCTTTCCGGCGGCGGACGGGCGCCCGGCGCCGATCCGGGTGCTGCGCGTGAACCGCCGCGCGTCGGCGGCGGTGCTGGACGCGGCCCGCCAGGTCGCGGCGCGGATGCCGCTCGGCCGGCTGCCGGCCGCCGCGGCGCGCGCGCATCGCGCGCCGGTGGCGCTGCGGGAGACGGAGCCGGGCGGGGCGCGGAGCGCTTCCTTGGAAGGGCGGTGGCGGGAGACGGAGTCGGGCGGGGCGCGAAGCGCTTTCCCGGAAGGGCGGTGGCGGGTGACGGAGTCGGGCGGGGCGCGGAGCGCTTCCTTGGAAGGGCGGTGGCGGGAGACGGGTGGGCCGGTGGAGGCGTACACCTACCCGACGCCGGGCGCGGAGGTCGACAACATCGCCGACCTGCTGCGGCGCGCGCACCTGGAGGAGGGGGTGCGCTGGTCGGACATGGCGGTGCTGGTGCGCGCCGGGGGGCGCTCCATCCCGGTGATGCGGCGTGCGCTGACGGCGGCGGGCGTCCCCGTCGAGGTCGACGGCGACGACCTCCCGCTGCACGCGGAGCCGGCGGTGGCCCCGCTCCTGACGGCCCTTCGCGTCGCCATCGACCCCGACGCGCTGACCGCCGAGACGGCCCGCCAGCTCCTCACCTCCCCCCTCGGCGGCCTCGACCCCTCCGACCTCCGCCGCCTGGGCCGCGAACTCCGCGACGAGGAGCGCAGCCCCGAAGGGGCCGCGGCGAGCGGTGCGGGCGAAGCGGAGCCGGACCCCGTCGGGCCCACCGCGGACAGCGAGATCGACGCCGGGCCGGACCCCACCAGGGGCGCCGGGAACTGCGCGAGTGAGGGGGACCGACCGGATGCCGCCGAACAACCCCTCGCCGACATGGCGTACGCGACCGACGACACACCCGCCCCCGCGCAGGCCGGCGTCGCCGTCCCGCCCGCCGAGGAGCTCGTCCGCCGGGCGCTCGCGGAGCCGTCCCGGCTCACCACGCTCGAACACGGCCGCGCCGCCCACCGCCTGGGCACCCTCCTCCTCGCCGCCCGCCGGACGCTCGCCGAGGGCGGCACCGCGTACGAGGCCCTGTGGGCCCTGTGGGACGGCACCCCCTGGCCGCAGCGCCTGGAGCGCGCCGCGCTCCGCCGCAGCGCCGCCGCCGACCGCGACCTCGACGCGGTCTGCGCGCTCTTCGAGACCGCCGAGCGCAGCGAGGTCCGCACCGGGCACCGCGGCGCCCTCAACTTCCTCGCGGAGCTGGAGGCGCAGGACATCGCCGCGGACACGCTCTCCCGGCGCATCGTCCGCCCCGACGCCGTCCGCCTGCTCACCGCGCACCGCGCCAAGGGGCTGGAGTGGGAGCTGGTGGTCGTCGCCTCCGTCCAGGAGGGCCTGTGGCCCGACCCGCGCCGCCGCGGCTCCCTCCTGGACGCGGACCGGATCGGCCCGCGCGGCCTCTCCGAGCCGCTCACCCCGGGCGCGCTGCTCGCCGAGGAGCGCCGGCTCTTCTACGTCGCTGTCACCCGCGCCCGCAGCCGCCTGGTCGTCACCGCGGTGGCCGCCGCCGCGGAGGACGGCGACCGGCCGTCGCGGTTCCTGGAGGAGCTGGGCGTCGAGCCGGTCGCCATACCGGGCCGGCCGCGGCGCGCCCTCTCCGTCTCCGCGCTCGTCGCGGAGCTGCGCGCCGCCACCGTCGACCCGGCCGCCGCGCCCGAGCTGCGGGACGCCGCCGCGCGCCGCCTCGCCAAGCTGGCCGCGCTGGAGGACGAGGACGGCTTCCCGATGGTCCCCGCCGCGCATCCGGACCGCTGGTGGGGGCTGGCCGAGCCGACCCGCAGCGAGGTGCCGGTGCGGGATCCGGGCGAGCCGGTGGCGCTCTCGCCCAGCGCGCTGGAGCAGTTGAGGGAGTGTCCGCTGCAGTGGTTCCTGCAGAAGGAGGCGCGCGCCGACCGCCCGTCGACCGCGGCGCAGGGCTTCGGCAGCGTGGTGCACGCGCTCGCCGACGAGGTCGGCTCCGGCACCACGCCCGCCGACCTCGACGTCCTCCTCAAGCGGCTGGACACGGTGTGGGACGCGCTCGCCTTTGACGCGCCGTGGAAGTCGGTGCAGGAGCGGGAGGAGGCGCGGGGCGCGCTGGAGCGGTTCGTGCACTGGCACGTCGCCGAGCGGGGCCGCTCGGAGGCGGGCACGGAGCACCCCTTCGACGTGACGCTGAGCGCGGGCGGCACGCGGGTGCGGATCCGCGGGGTGATGGACCGCGTGGAGCGCGGCGACGCGGACGGCCTGGCGTACGTCGTCGACTTCAAGACCGGCAGGAACGCGCCGAGCGGACCGCAGGTCGCGGAGCATCCGCAGCTGGCGGTGTATCAGCTCGCGGTGCGCGAGGGCGCGGTGGACGACCTCCCGGCGTTCGCGGCGGGCCGCCCCGAGCCGGGCGGCGCGGAGCTGGTGCAGCTCCGCAAGGAGGCGTCCAAGCAGCACCCGGAGCTCCCCAAGGTCCAGCGCCAGGACGCCCCCCTCGACGGCCCCGACACCTGGATCGAGCGCCTGCTGACCGAGGCCGCCGGCCGCGTCCTGTCCGAACGCTTCGGCCCCAGACTCGGCGACCGCTGCGGCACCTGCTCGGTGAAGCGCGCCTGCAGCGAACAACCGGAGGGCCGGCAGCTCATCGACTGAACCGGGAGGTAACGGTTCCGTCAACAACGCAATGCGCGTGCAACGTGCGGCCTGCCGGCGAGTCTTGTCGGACGGGACGGCCGCCTGGCGCCGCTCCCTCCGCGACCCACCTCCGGGAGCAGCACCTCCATGCCCAGACGCCTCGCCGCCCTCGCCGTCCTGCCCGTTGCGGGCGCACTGCTCGCCACCGCGGCCTGCGGGAGCTCCGCAGGCGCCAGGAGCGACGCCTCCGGCGGCGCCGAGAAGCCCGCGGCCAAGCCCTCCGCCGCGGCGAAGCCCGCCGACAACGGGGTTGCCGCGCTGCCGGCGGCGGAGATCGTCAAGAAGGCGCAGCAGGCGATGGCCGGCGCCGGGGCGTACCGGATGACCGGCTTCATCACGGACGAGGGCAAGCGCGGCAGGAACGACCTGCGCGTCACCACCGCCGGCGACTGCGTCGGCACTGCCAGCGTCCGGGGCGGCACCGGCACCCAGGTGATCCAGATCGGCAAGGAGGTCTGGGAGAAGCCGGACCGCGCCGCCTGGGCGAGCTCGCAGGACCCCAAGGCCGAGGCGAAGGCGAAGGGCCGCTGGCTGCACGGCACCACGATTGATGACGCGCTGACCGCCGTCGCGCCCGAGTTCCTGATGTGCGCGATGGCCGCCCGCATGGGCACGGCCCAGGACGACGGCGGCGCCACGTTCACCAGGGCGGGCCGCGGCACCGTCAACGGCGTCCCGGTCGTGGTGGTCAAGGCGGTGGACAAGGACGGCGCCACCATGCTGTCGGTCGCCACCACCGGCAAGCCCTACCTGATCCGCACCGCCAACGGCGGCAAGGACGCCTCGACGAGCGACTTCAGCGAGTTCGGCACGAAGCCGGAGATCACCGAGCCCGCCGCCGCCGAGACCGTCGAGGCCAAGGCGATCGTCCTGGCCGGCTGAGACCGGGCCAAATGTTCGGCAAATCCTCGGTCTGGTGTGCAACCAAACACCCCCTCGACGGTCCCACCATCGGAACGCGCCGGCCGGCGCGTCCCGATGACGACACGTCGGAAGAAGAAGCACCCATGACCAGGAAGTCAGCGGGGCTGGCCGCGCTCCCCGTCGCGGCGGCCCTGCTCGCCACCGCCGCGTGCGGGGGCAGCGGCAGCGGCGGTGGCGGCGGCTCGCACGCGAAGGGCGTCGCCGCGTCCCACGCCACCCACGCCGAGCCGTCCCCGAGCACCGGCGCCACCGACAACGGCGTCGCCGCCCTGCCGGCGAAGGCGATCTCGGACAAGGCGCGGCTCGCGCTGATGAACGCCTCCGCGGTGCGGGCCGTCGGCCGCGTGGACGAGAACGGCTCGCCGATCACGTTCGACCTCGACATGAGCCACGCCGGCGACTGCCGCGGCACCTACGGCGAGGGCGCCGCCCAGATGGAGATCATCAAGCTGGGGCGGGACATCTGGTCCAAGCCCAACGCCGCCTACTGGTCGAAGTCGGTCGGCGGTGGCCGAAAGGGCGCGGTCGTCTCCGAGCTCCTCAAGGGCCGCTACATCCACGGCACCACCGCCGACAAGGACATGGTGCAGATGGCCGGAGTGTGCGAACTCATCGCCGAGATGACCAAGAGCGACGACTCCGGCAGCTCCTACACCAAGGGCGCCCGGTCGACGGTCGACGGCGTCCCGGTGATCGCTGTCGAGGAGAAGGACCCGAGCTCGCCCGGCGTGATCTACGTGGCCACCAGGGGGAAGCCGTACCCCATCAAGATGGCCCCCTCGGGCCAGGGAGACCAGCGGGTGGACTTCTCGGCGTTCGGCAAGCCGGTCTCCACCGGACGGCCCCCTGCCGACCAGGTCATCGAGTACGCGAAGATCGCATCGCGGCTGCCGTCGTCCTGACGGCCCGTCCGGGTGATCCCGGTCGCGGGAGGCCGGGGCTGTCGGCAAGCGGCCGTATCGTGACCGGGTGCACCGTCCGTCCCCACTCACCTCGCCCGAGCAGCTCAAGGAGCTGCTCGGGATCCCCTTCACCGCCGAGCAGGTGCGGGCCATCACCGCGCCCGCCGCGCCCGCGGTGATCGTCGCGGGGGCGGGGTCGGGGAAGACCACGGTGATGGCCGCGCGGGTGGTGTGGCTGGTGGGCACCGGACGCGTCCGGCCCGAGCAGGTCCTCGGGCTCACCTTCACCAACAAGGCGGCCGGCGAGCTCGCCGAGCGCGTCCGCGCGGCGCTGCGCAAGGCCGGCGTCCTCGGCGCGGTGATCCCCGCGGGGCCCGGGGATCTCGGCGACGACGAGGAGCCGCCCGGCGAGCCGGAGATCTCCACCTACCACGCCTTCGCGGGACGGCTGCTGAAGGAGCACGGCCTGCGGATCGGCATCGAGCCCGGTGCCCGCCTGCTCGCCGACGCCACCCGCTTCCAGCTCGCCGCCCGCACGCTGCGCACCGCGCCCGGCACCTATCCGGCGCTCACCCGCCCCTTCTCCTCGCTCGTCACCGATCTTCTCGCCCTCGACGGCGAGCTCGCCGAGCACCTCGTCGCCCCCGCCGACCTCCGTGCCCACGACACCGCGCTGCTCGACCGGTTCGCCGCCACCGACCCGGCCGTGCGCGGCAACGCCTGGGTGAAGGACGTCCGCAAGTCCCTGGAGGCGCGGCGCGAGCTCACCGGCCTCGTCCAGCGCTACCGGGCGGCCAAGGCCGAGCGCACCATGCTCGACTTCGGCGACCAGATCGCCCTCGCCGCCCGCCTCGCCCTGGAGCACCCGGAGGTGGGACGGCTGCTGCGGGAGCAGTTCGCGGTGGTGCTGCTCGACGAGTACCAGGACACCTCCGTCGCCCAACGCCGCCTGCTCGCCGCGCTGTTCGGCGGCGGTGGCGGTGACGGCGGTGACGGCGGTGACGGCGGTGACGGCGGTGACGGCGGTGACGGCGACGGTGACGGCGATCACCGCGGGCGCCCCGGCGAGGGCGCCGGCCACCCCGTCACCGCCGTCGGCGACCCCTGCCAGGCCATCTACGGCTGGCGCGGCGCCTCCGTCGCCAACCTCGACGAGTTCCCCCGCCACTTCCCCCGCGCCGACGGCGGCCCCGCCGACCGCCACTCGCTCTCCGAGAACCGCCGCAGCGGCGGCCGGCTGCTGGAGTTCGCCAACACCCTCGCCGCGCCGCTGCGCGCCCGCCACGCCGGCGTCGAGGCGCTGCGCCCCGGCCCCGGTGCCGAGTCCGACGGCTATGTCCGCGCCGCGCTGCTGCCCACCCACGAGGACGAGATCGGCTGGCTCGCCGACCACATCGCGCACCGCGTCCGCACCGAGCAGACCCGGCCCGGCGAGATCGCCGTGCTCTGCCGGGCCGCCGCCGACTTCCCCGCGGTGCACTCCGCGCTCGTCGAACGGGACGTGCCCGTCGAGGTGGTGGGCCTCTCCGGGCTGCTCAACCTCCCCGAGGTGGCCGACCTGGTGGCCGTCTGCGAGGTGCTGGACGACCCCACCGCCAACGACGCCCTGGTCCGGCTGCTGGTCGGGCCGCGCTGGCGGATCGGCCCGCGGGACCTCGCGCTGCTCGGCCGGCGCGCCCGCGACCTGGTGCGCATCGACGACCCCGCGGACTCGGCGGACGCCGACGTCCGCCTCGCCGGGTCGGTGGCCGGCACCGACCCCACCGAGACCGTCTCGCTCTCCGACGCCCTCGCCGACCCCGGCGAGCTGTCGTACTCCGCCGACGCGCGGATCCGGTTCGCCCGCCTCGCCGCCGAACTGCGCGAGCTGCGGCGCTCGTTGGGCGATCCGCTCACCGATGTGCTGCACCGGGTGCTCGCCGCCACCGGGCTCGACGTCGAGCTGGCCGCCTCCCCGCACGCGGCGGCGGCGCGGCGGCGCGAGACGCTCGGCCGGTTCCTCGACATCGCCGGCGACTTCATGGCCTCCGCCGACCTGGACGGCGATCCGACGCTCGCCGCGTTCCTCGGGTTCCTGCGCACCGCGGCGCAGTTCGACAAGGGCATGGACGCGGCGCTGCCGGGGGCGAGCGACACCGTCAAGGTGATGACCGCGCACAAGGCGAAGGGGCTGGAGTGGGACGTGGTCGCGGTCCCGGGGCTGGTCGCCGGGGCGTTCCCGTCCGACCGGCCCCGGGAGCGGTGGACGGCCTCGGCGCATGTGCTGCCGCACGCGCTGCGCGGGGACGCGGCGACACTGCCGGACGTCGGGGAGTGGGGGCGCGCGGGGCTGGAGGCGTTCCGGCTCGATCTGGCGGAGCACCAGCGGGTGGAGGAACTCCGCCTGGGCTATGTGACGTTCACCCGGCCGCGCTCGCTGCTGCTCGCCTCGGGGCACTGGTGGGGGCCGACCCAGATCAAGCCGCGCGGGCCGTCGGAGTTCCTGGAGGAGCTGCGCGAGCACTGTGCGGCGGACGCCGGGAACGGCGAGGTGGAGGCGTGGGCGGAGGAGCCCGCCGAGGACGCGGTCAACCCGCTGCGGGAGCGCGCGGCGGCGGCCGACCGGCCGTGGCCGCTGCCGCTCGACGCGGACGCCGCGGCCCGCCGCCGCCGGGCGGCGGCCCTCGTCCGCCACTACGCCGAGGCCGAGGCCGCCGCCTCCCGCGCGGCGGACCCGCACACTGCCGCGCCGCCCCCCGCAGGCGCCACCGCCCCCGCCGGACCGGCAGACACCGCCCGCCCCCTGCCCGCCAACGCCTCCCACC
>NZ_MLCF01000007.1 GCF_001879105.1 Mangrovactinospora gilvigrisea
GAGCAGCGGGACGGGCCCGGGGCCGCGACCGGCCGCCGAGCGCAGCGCGTGGAGCATGGCGAGGTCCTCGTCGACGACCGCGGCGGGGACGTCCGCGCGCCCGATCCGCTCGTCGACGGTGCGCGCCCAGCAGCGCAGCACCTCGCCCTGGGCGGCCCGGGGCAGCACCAGTGGATCGTAGGAGCGGAGGCGGTCCAGCAGCGGGGCCGCGGCGTCGAGATCGGCGGACCCGTCGGAGTCGAGCCTGCGGTCGATCTCGGCAACGAGATCCACCGCGGCGCGCGCGAGGTCGCTGGACGTCATGACGCCTCCTCAAACTGGACATAATGCAACATATCTGACGCCAGTGTGAGGGGATGATCCGATGAACGGGTGGCGGACACGCCGAACGCCCCGCCGGGCAACCCGGCGGGGCGTACAGGTCAGGTGCGGAGCGGCTACCTCAGCAGCGTCGGCTTGAGCGACTGCAGCTTGCCGAGCAGGCCGTTGACGAACCGCGGCGACTCGTCCGTGGAGAACTCCTTGACGAGCTCCACGGCCTCGTCCAGCACCACCGCGTCCGGGACGTCGTCCTCCCAGAGCAGCTCGTAGGTGCCCAGCCGCAGCACATTGCGGTCGACGCCGGGCATCCGGTCGAGGGTCCAGCCGGTGGAGTAGGTGGCCAGCAGCTCGTCGATGCGGGGCGCGTGCTTGGCCGCGCCCTCCACCAGCTGCATGGTGTACTCGCCCACCGGCGGATCGCCGCGGCGCACCCAGTCCGCGAGGACGACCTGCGCGTTCTCACCGCGCTGGTCGGCCTCGAAGAGGATCTGGAAGGCGCGCTTGCGGGCCTTGTTCCGAGCGGCCACGATCAGCCGTTCACTCGGCCGAGGTACTCACCGCTGCGGGTGTCGACCTTGATCTTCTCGCCGGAGGTGATGAAGAGCGGGACCTGGATCTCGTAGCCGGTCTCCAGCTTGGCCGGCTTGCTGCCGCCGGTGGAGCGGTCGCCCTGGACGCCGGGCTCGGTGTACTCGATCACCAGCTCGACGGAGGCCGGCAGCTCGACGTAGAGCGGGTTGTTCTCGTGGATGGCCACCACGGCCTCCTGCCCCTCGAGCAGGTAGTTCGCGGAGTCGCCGACGGTGGTGGGGTTGATCGGCAGCTGCTCGTACGTCTCGGTGTCCATGAAGACGAAGTCGGCGCCGTCCTTGTACGAGAACTGCATCCCGCGCTTGTCGACGGTCGCGGTCTCCACCTTGACGCCGGCGTTGAAGGTCTTGTCGACGACCTTCCCCGAGAGCACGTTCTTCAGCTTGGTCCGCACGAAGGCGCCGCCCTTGCCGGGCTTGACGTGCTGGAACTCGACGACGGTCCAGAGCTGGTTGCCGTCGAGCTTGAGCACGAGGCCGTTCTTGAGGTCGTTCGTGGTCGCCACGGTCGCTGAGTCTCCCGGAATGCGCGGTTATGGGGACCGCGGAGTGCGCGCGTTCAGAGCGCGAGCAGCTCCTTGGTCGTGATGGTCAGTAGCTCCGGCCCGCCGTCCGCCTCGGGGCGGACCACGAGCGTGTCCTCGAGCCGGACTCCGCCGCGCCCAGGGAGGCGGGCTCCCAGGCCGACGGTCACCGGCACACGAGCGTCCAGTTTACCCATGCTCGCGGGGTCGATCCGCGGCTCCTCCCCCATCTGCAGCCCGATCCCCCCGCCCAGCGTCTCCGCGCCGTCCCGCTCGTACCCCTCGGGGCCCTCCGGGAAGGCCCCGGCCGCGGCCGCCACCTCGGTGACCGCGGCGCCGGGGCGGAGCGCCTCGCGGACCGCCCGCTGGGCGGCGAAGACCCTGCCGTGCAGCTCGATCTGCCAGGGCGCGGGGACCGCGCCGACGGCGAAGGTGCGGGCCGTGCTGGAGCGGTAGCCGGCGTGCACGGCGCCGAGCGCGACCGTGAGGAAGTCGCCCTCGGCGACGCGGCGTTCGCCGGGACGGTGCCGGGGCAGGCCGGAGTTGGGGCCGGTGCCGACCGAGACGGGGAAGGCGGTGGCCTCCGCGCCGTGGTCGATCATGCGGCGCTCCAGCTCCAGGGCGAGATGGCGCTCGGTGCGGCCGACGATGATCGACTCCAGGAGCTCGCCGAGGGCGCTGTCGGCGATCTCGGCGGCGGTGCGCAGGGCGGCGAGCTCGCCGTCGTCCTTGACCAGGCGCAGCTGCTCGACGGCGCGGTCCAGGTCGACCAGGCGGCGGCCGGGCAGCGCGGCGGCGAGGGCGCGGTGCCGCTCCACGGTGAGGACGTGCTCCTCGACGGCCACCACGGCGGCGCCGTCGGGGAGTTGGCCGGCGGCGCGGGGCAGCGAGTCCAGCACGGTGGCGGCGGAGTCGTCGCCGGTGAGCAGCAGGGCGGCGCCGGGGGCGGCCGGGGCGCCGGAGAGGTAGCGGACGGCGGTGGGGTCGGTGACCAGCGCGGCGTCCGCGCCGAGGGCGGCGAGGCGGGCGCGGAGGCGGTCGCAGCGCTCGGGGGCGGCGCTGCGCACCCCCGCCTTTTCGGACATATCAGACACGACGGACATGCTGCGAGGGTAGGCCGCGCCGCCGGGCCGAGCCGGACACGCCGCGCCGGGCCGCCGCCCCGCTTCGGCCGTCCGCCTTCAGCCGGCCCGCTTCAGCCGCCGGGCGTCAGCGCCTGGGCGATGACCTGGTCGAGCAGGTGCGCGGTGGTCGGCACATCCAGGCCGGAGTTGTCGATGATGGGCAGGCCGGAGCCGTACCAGCCCGCCATCCGGGCGTGGATCTGCGCCACCTGCTCGTCCGGCAGCCGCCGGTTCCCGCTGCGCCGCGCGTTGCGGGCCAGCACCACGTCCAGCCCCGGCAGCAGCACCACCGGCACCAGCGCCGGGCCGACGTGCCGCTTCCAGCCGCCGAGCCCGACCGCGGGCTGATCGGGGAAGACCGCGTCGTCGATGATGCAGGAGATGCCGTTGGCCAGGAAGTGCCGCGCGGAGAACCCGCAGGTGCGGCGGGCCAGCCGGTACTGCGCCTCGGAGTGCTCGTTCCAGCCCGACTGCGGGTCGGCGAATCCGGCCCGCACCCACTCGCGGACGTCGTCGAGGCTGATGTGCGCGGTCTGGGTGGCCTGCCGGTCTGCCCAGAAGCGCGCCACCGTGGTCTTGCCGGCCCCGGCCGGGCCGATCAGCAGCACCGCGATGGGCGCGGTGGAGGGCGGCACGCTGCGGCGGGCCGGCCGCGGCGCGGGCACGTACGGCGCGGGGGCGCCCGGCCCGGACGGCGGCGGGGCCGGGGCCGGGGCCGGGGGCGCCGCCGGACGCGGTGGCTGCAGGACGAACTCCTCGTCCGCACGGTCCATCTCGCGGTACTCCCCTTCGCCACCCGTTCGATCGAAGTGAACCGTACCCGGTACCGGGCCCCTGCGGCGGCATCGGGTGTCGGCACAATGGACGGGGCCGACCGGCGGACCGCCGGCCGGCGCGTCGCACGAATGTGGAGGTGCAGCGGTGCGTGTCGCCGTGTTCACGGGCTCGTCGTTCGGTTCGTCCCCGGCGTTCGCCCGGGCCGCCGAGGAGCTGGGCCGGGGTCTGGCCGAGGCCGGAATGGGGATCGTCTACGGCGGCGGGCACGTCGGCCTGATGGGCGCGGTCGCGGATGCCGCGCTGGCGGCGGGCGGCGAGGTGAGCGGCGTCATCCCGCGCGCGCTCGCCGAGCGGGAGCTGCAGCACGAGGGCCTGACGAGGCTGCGGATCGTGGAGACGATGCACGAGCGGAAGGCCGCGATGGCCGCCGAGGCGGACGCCTTCGTGGCGCTGCCGGGCGGCGCCGGCACCCTGGAGGAGCTCTTCGAGGCGTGGACCTGGCAGCACCTGGGCTACCACGCCAAGCCGGTGGTGCTCTACGACGTCGACGGGTTCTGGCAGCCGCTGCGGGCGATGGTCTCCGGGATGGTCGAGAGCGGTTTCATCCGGGCGGAGTTCCGCGACACCCTGCCGACGGCCGGCTCCGTCGCGGAGCTGCTGGGGCTGCTGAAGGACTGGCGGGCGCCGGGCGGCAAGTGGTGACGGCGGCGAACGGCCCGACCGAGCCCGTCGGCAGGGCGAACGGGCAGGTCAGGACCGCGAACTGGCTGTGCGTCAGGGACGGCCGGCTGCTCCATGTGCGCACCCGCGGGCGGGACGCGTTCTATCTGCCCGGCGGCAAGATCGACCCGGGCGAGAGCGCGGAGCTGGCGGTGCGCCGGGAGATCCGCGAGGAGCTGGGGCTGGAGCTGGACCCGGGCTCGCTGCGGCGGCTGCTGGTGCTCACCGCGCCCGCGCACGGCCGTCCGGGGACCGAGGTGCACATGACGCTCTTCGCCGGCGAGCCGGCGGCCGGCTCGGACGAGCCGCGGCCGCAGCGCGAGATCGAGGAGCTGTGCTGGGTCGATCCGGCGGACCCGCCGGAGTGCGCGCCCGCCTCACGACGCGTGCTGGCCGGGCTGGCCGCCGGCGAGCTACCGCTCTGAGCTGGGGCGACGCAAGTTATCCACAGGTTGCGCGGCGGCCCTCTGGCATCTGGCCGGAACCGGCCTACTCTCTGAAGTGCCCGCAGAGTGCGGGCCCGAAGGGGGTTGGGCATGGCCGGGGAGCACGACCGCAAGCAGGACGGGCAGCAGGGCGGGCAGCGGGCCGACTGCGAGGCGTCGGTGGAGATCGACGCCCCGGCGGCGACGGTCTGGCGGGTGCTGACGCAGGTGGAGCACGCCCCGGAGTGGACGCCGTCGATGCGCAGCGTCCGCCGCGAGGACGCCGACGCGCCGCTGGCGGTGGGCAGTTCGGCGCGGGTCAAGCAGCCGCGGCTGCCGGCGGCGGTGTGGCGGGTGACGGAGCTCGACGAGGGCCACGCGTTCACCTGGGAGAGCCGCGCCGGCGGGGTGGTGACGGTGGCGGGCCACGAGATCTCCGCGAAGGAGCCGGCGGGCCCCGTGGTGGTCCGGCTGACGATCCGCCAGTCCGGGCCGCTCGCCGGGGCCGCGCGGTTGTTCTACGGGCCGATGATCCAGCGCTACATAACCGCGGAGGCGGCCGGCCTCAAGGCCCGCTGCGAGGCGGACACGCCCCGCTAGGGGCGCGTCCGCCGAGAGGCCGGCCCGCTCGGATCAGGGCGCGAAGCGGACGTCGACGTCCGACGCCAGCACGTAGGCGACCCGGTGGCCGAGCTGGATCTGCAGGTACTTCGTCGTGCCGACGACGTCGGTGCGGTCGCCGGGCGCGGTGCCGTCGATGGTGACGGAGCGGTAGTAGTCCGTCGGCACCGCCCCGCCCAGCGCATAGCGCTGGCCCGCCTTGACGGTGTACTGCGAGTACGCGGAGACCGCCTGCACCGGGATGTCAGACGGGTACGCCGACGCCTCGGGGTAGGCCCGGCCGTAGACGGGGATGGAGGCGAGGCCCGCCTTCGGGGTGATGTAGGCGCCGCGCGCCGGGCGGATCACCGGGGCGCCGGCCGGGTTCTTGAACCACACCTCGGAGCCGTCCCACCAGATGGCCGTCCAGTCGCCCTGCCGTGCCGCGACGGCGAAGACCTGGCCGCTGCTGGCCTTGTCGCCCCAGTCGTTGGCGCACTGGGTGCCGGTGCCGGAGCTGTGCAGCCCGGGGTCGGCGAAGAGCGGCGCGGTGTCGCTGGGGGCGGTGTACAGCGGGACGAAGCTGGAGGCCTGGGCCGGCTGCGGGGCGTTGCCGTTCTCGCAGTCCAGCGTCACCTGGAGGTTGCGGGCGAAGTCCGGGTTGATGGTGACGAGCGGGCCGTTGGCGGGGCCGTGCGAGGGCAGCGGCGCGCCGGCGAGCTTCATGAAGTGCGCCCAGTCCCAGTACGGTCCCGGGTCCCAGTGCATGCCGGCCACGGAGGAGGAGGTGGGCCCGGGGACGTTGTCGTGGCCGATGATGTGCTGGCGGTCCAGCGGCACGCGGTACTTGGCGGCCAGGTAGTGCACCAGCCGGGAGGTGGAGCGGTACATCTCCTCGGTGAACCAGGAGGCGCCCTGGACGGCGTAGCCCTCCTGCTCGATGCCGACGGAGTGCATGTTGGTGTACCAGTTGCCGGCCTGCCAGGCGACGTCCTTGGTGGGCACCATCTGCGTCACCAGGCCGTCGCCGGAGCGGACGACGTAGTGCGCGGAGACGTAGGAGGCCGGGTTGGTGAAGGTGCCGAGGGTGTTGTCGTAGCTCTCCTCGGTGTCGTGCAGGACGATCTGGGTGACCTTCATGCCGTGCGGCCGGTCGGCGATGTCGTAGTCGCCGTAGGAGGTCGGGTCGGTGGGGTCGTTGAGGGCGTAGGCGGCCGGGACGTAGTTGCAGTCCAGGTTGGCCGGGCACTCGGGCTTGAGGGTGCTGGTGGCCGGGCCGGCGAGGCCCAGGGCGCTCAGGCCGGCGGTGTCCGCCTTCGCGGCGGGCTGGGCGCCGAGGGCGACGCTGCCGCCGTTCGGGAGGGTGTTGGCGGCGCCGCTGCGCAGCACGTTCCAGGCGTCGTCGGCGAAGGCCTTGGCGCCGGCGGTGGTGGCGGAGCCGGAGTACTTGGCGACGGCCGGGTACCAGGCGGCGAGCGTCGTCGGCAGGCTGCCGTGGCCGAGGGCGCGGGCGTAGGAGGCGAGCAGGGCCGCGCCGCCGTCGATGTTGCTGTCCGGGTCGGTGCGCAGCCGGGTGGCGGAGGCTCCGGTGAGGCGGGCGGCCGCGGCCAGGGTGTGGGTGCCCGGGGCGTCGGCCTTGGCGCCCGGCACCTGGGTGAGGCCCAGCGGGCCGTAGGCGCCGGATGTGCTCGGCTTGCCGCCGTGGTCGACCCAGCGGGACTCCAGGTAGCCGACGGCCAGCAGCACGCTCTCGGGCACGTGGTGGCGGGCGGCCGCCGCGGCGTAGGCGGCCTGGGTCCCGCCGGACGCGCGGGCGGACGCGCCGGCGGCGGCCGGTGCGCTGCCCGACGCGGACGCGGTGCCGGGGGCGAGGAGCGCCGCCGCGAGACCGCCGCAGGCCAGGACGGCTGCGGCGGCGGTGCGGCGTGCTGTGCTGCGGCGAGACGTGGGGAAGCTCGGCATGGGCGCCTCTGTGGTTGTGTTGAGTTGTCGAGTCGTCAGCCGCCCCCCTCGGGAGGGGAGTTGACCGGCGTGACGGTGGCACCACAGACGTTCGCCCTCACCACAGGCGCATGTCAATCACCCATGCGACCCATGATTGGTCCAGACCACTGATGTCGAGGCGGCGGGTGCTACTCCGCGACCTCGCCGTAGGCGGCGAAGAGCATCGCCTGGTCCGGCCCCTCCAGCACGGTGGGCTTCGCCAGGCCGTCCAGGACGATGAAGCGCAGCAGGTCGCCGCGGGTCTTCTTGTCGACCTTCATCGTCTCCAGCAGTCGCGGCCACTGGTCGCCGCGGTACGTCAGCGGCAGGCCCACCGAGGCGAGCACCGCGCGGTGCCGGTCGGCCGTCGCGTCGTCCAGGCGGCCGGCGAGGCGCCCCAGTTCGGCGGCGAAGACCATGCCGACGCTGACCGCCGCGCCGTGCCGCCACTGGAAGCGCTCGTTCTTCTCGATCGCATGGCCCAGCGTGTGCCCGTAGTTGAGGATCTCCCGGCGGCCGGCCTCCTTGAGGTCGCCCGACACCACGTCGGCCTTCACCCGGATCGCGCGCTCCACCAGCTCCGCGGTGTGCGGCCCGTCCGGCGTGCGGGCGGCCTCCGGGTCCTCCTCGATCAGCTCCAGGATCCGCGGGTCGGCGATGAACCCGGCCTTGATGATCTCGGCGAGGCCGGCGACGTAGTCGTGGCGGGGCAGCGCCGCCAGCGCGTCCAGGTCGCACAGCACCCCGGCCGGCGGGTGGAAGGCGCCGACCAGGTTCTTGCCCTCCTCGGTGTTGATGCCGGTCTTGCCGCCCACCGCGGCGTCCACCATGCCCAGCAGCGTGGTGGAGACGGCCACCCAGCGCACCCCGCGCAGCCAGGTGGCGGCGACGAAGCCGGCCACGTCGGTGGCCGTGCCGCCGCCCAGGCCGACGATCACGTCGGAGCGGGTGAAGCCGGACTGCCCCAGCGCCCGCCAGCAGTACTGCGCGACGGCCGCGGTCTTGGCCTCCTCCGCGTTGGGCAACTGCACGAGGATGGCCTCGTAGCCCTGCTCGGCGAGGTCGTCGCGCACCTGGTCGCCGCTGGCCGCCAGCGCCTCGGGCACCAGCACGGCCACCCGGCGGGCGGCCGTGCCGATCATCCCCGGCAGCTCGCCCAGCAGCCCGCGGCCCACCAGCACGTCGTAGGCCTCGGTGCCGTCCGTCGCCCCGACGGTGATGCGCACGGGCTCGGCCGCGGTCCGGTCGTTCGTCATGCCTCTTCCAGCTCCAGCTCGTTGGCGATCTCGTCGGCGATGTCCTCGGGCGCGCGGTCGTCGGTGAGCACCACCACGCGCGCCACCGCGGTGTAGACGGGGCGGCGCTCCTCCATCAGCTGCCGCCAGCGCTGCCGCGGATTGCCCAGCAGCAGCGGGCGCGGCGCGTCCAGGCCCACCCGCTTGACGGCCGCCTGGACGCCCACGTCCAGGAAGACCACCGGACGGCCGGCGAGCCGCTCGACCGTGCCGGGGTGGGTGAGCGAACCGCCGCCCAGCGCCAGCACCCCGTCGTGCTCCTCCAGCGCGCGCACCACGGCGGCGTGCTCCAGCTCGCGGAAGGCCGGCTCACCGTCCTCCACGAAGATGTCGGAGATCTCGCGGCCCGCCGCCGCCACGATGTCGGCGTCGGTGTCGCGATGGGAGACGCCCAGCCGGGCGGCGAGCGCCTCCCCGACCGTGGTCTTGCCCGCCCCCGGCGGGCCGACCAGCACCACCAGCGGCCCCGAAGTCCCCATCAGAAGGCCCCCTTGATCTCCATGTTGTCCAGGTAGCCCTCGACGTTGCGGCGGGTCTCCAGCACATTGTCGCCGGCGAACTTCTCCGCTACCGCGTCGGCCAGCACCAGCGCCACCATCGCCTCGGCGACGATCCCGGCGGCCGGCACCGCGCAGACGTCCGAGCGCTGGTGGTGCGCGGCGGCGGCCTCGCCGGTGGAGACGTCCACCGTGGCCAGCGCCCGCGGCACGGTGGCGATCGGCTTCATCGCGGCCCGCACCCGCAGCAGTTCGCCGGTGGACAGCCCGCCCTCGGTGCCGCCGGAGCGGCCCGAGCGGCGGCGGATGCCGTCCGCGGTCGGCTCGATCTCGTCGTGCGCCTGCGAGCCGGGGACGCGGGCCAGGTCGAAGCCGTCGCCCAGCTCCACGCCCTTGATCGCCTGAATGCCCATCAGGGCGGCGGCGAGGCGGGCGTCCAGCTTGCGGTCCCAGTGGACGTGCGAGCCGAGGCCGACGGGGACGCCGTAGGCGAGCACCTCGACGACGCCGCCGAGGGTGTCGCCGTCCTTGTGGGCCTGGTCGATCTCGGCGACCATCGCGGCGCTCGCCGCCTCGTCGAGGCAGCGCACCGGGTCGGCGTCGAGCCGCTCGACGTCCGCCGGCTTGGGCAGCACCCCGGCCGGGGCCTTGGCGGCGCCCAGCTCCACCACATGGGAGACGATCTCGATCCCGGCGGTCTCGGCGAGGTAGGAGCGGGCGACGGCGCCGAGCGCGACGCGGGCCGCGGTCTCCCGGGCGGAGGCGCGCTCCAGGATGGGGCGGGCCTCGTCGAAGCCGTACTTCTGCATCCCGGCGAGGTCGGCGTGGCCGGGGCGGGGCCGGGTCAGCGGGGCGTTGCGGGCCAGGCCGGCGAGGATCTCGGGGTCGACCGGGTCGGCCGACATCACCTGCTCCCACTTGGGCCACTCGGTGTTGCCCACCATGATCGCGACCGGGGAGCCGAGGGTGCGGCCGTGGCGGACGCCGCCGAGGAAGGTGACCTCGTCGCGCTCGAACTTCATCCGGGCGCCGCGGCCGTAGCCGAGGCGGCGGCGGGCGAGGGCGTCGGCGACCAGGTCGGTGGTGACGGGTACTCCCGCGGGGAGGCCCTCCAGGGTGGCGACGAGGGCTTGGCCGTGGGATTCGCCTGCGGTGAGCCAGCGCAGCCTGCTCAAGTGGGGCTCCTTGACTATGGGGTCGGGCTCTGGTGCTGGCCCCGATCATCCCACGGTCCCGTGGGTCGCCGTTGCCGCCCCTCGTTCGCAGGGCGTCCCTCTACGCCCCGGCACCCCGCCCGGACGCTACGCGTCCGAAAGCGCCGCCTCGCCGGCGGCGCGCATCGCGGCGAGCGGCGCGGGGGCGCGGCCGGTGAAGGCCTCGACCTGGAGGACCGCCTGGTGGACCAGGAGGTCCAGGCCGGAGACGACCGCGCCGCCGGCCGCCGACCAGGAGGCGGCGAGCGCCGTCGGCCACGGGTCGTAGAGCACGTCGAACAACACGCCGGGGGCCCGGGGCACCTCGCGCGCCAGTGCGTCCGTGGTGCCGGCCGGCGTGGTGGCCACCACCAGCTCGGCGCGCAGCCCCCGCACCGCCTCCGCCCACGGCGCGGTGCGCACCGCCAGGCCCAGCCGCTCGCCCCAGCCGCGCATCTCCGCGGCCCGGGCGTCGCTGCGCACATACGCCGTCACCTCGGCACCCGGCGCGCAGACCCGCGCCAGCGCCGCAACCGCGGAGGAGGCGGTGGCACCCGCGCCGAGCACCGCCGCGGTGGCCGGGGCGGCGACGCCGCGCTCCCGCAGCGCCGCGACCATCCCCGGGATGTCGGTGTTGTCGCCGAGCCGGCGCCCATCCGCCGCCAGCACCAGGGTGTTGACGGCCTCCACCGAGCGGGCCGTCTCCGACACCTCGTCCAGCAGCGGGATGACGGCCCGCTTCAGCGGCATGGTCAGCGACAGCCCGGCCCACTCGGCGGCGTCCAGCTTCTCGACGAAGCCGGGCAGCGCCGCCTCGTCCACCTCGAAGCGGTCGTAGCGCCAGCCCGGCAGCCCGAGTGCGGCGTACGCGGCCAGGTGCAGCTGCGGGGAGAGGGAGTGGGCGATCGGCGAACCGAGCACCGCCGCCCGGTGCGGTCCCTGCGGCGCGCTCACGGTCACTGTCCTCCGTGCGTCTTCTGGTACTGGTTGAACTCCGCCACGTTCTTCTGGTGCTGGGCGAAGCTGGCGGTGAAGCGGGTGTCGCCGGGCTTGACGGTGACGAAGTACAGCCAGTCCCCCGGGGTCGGGTTGACCGCCGCCTCCATCGCCTGGTGGCCCGGGTTGCCGATCGGGCCCGGCGGCAGGCCGGTGTGCAGATAGGTGTTGTACGGCGACTGGGTGCGCTGGTCGGCCGAGGTGGTGGTGAGCGTCGAGCGGTTCAGGGCGTAGTTGATGGTGGAGTCGAACTCCAGCTTCATGCCCTTGCCGATCCGGTTGTCGATCACCCGGGCCACCTTGCCGTAGTCCGCGTCCTGCTGCGCCTCGGCCTGCACCAGGCTGCCGATGATGATCATCTGATAGGGCGACAGGTTGAGCCTGGCGGCGGCCTGGTCGATGCCGTCCTGCTGGTACTCCGACTCGGCCTGCTGCACCATCTGCTTCAGCAGCGCGGCGGGCGTGGTGTTCTGCCCGACGGTGTAGCGGGTGGGCCACAGGAAGCCCTCGGGGTTGTGCTTGGCGTACGCCGGCAGCCCGATGTCCTGCGTCGTGGCGGCCTTCTCGGTGGTGCCCGGCTTCGCCTTCAGCTTCTCGTCGATCAGCTGGTAGACCTTCGACGCCCGCGTGCCCTCGGGGATGGTGAGCGCGTTGATGTTCTTGGGGTCGGTGAGCACCGAGAAGGCGGAGACGCCCGACATGTGCCGGTGCAGCGGGTAGGTGCCCGGCTGGATGGTGGCGGCCTTCGACGGCTGCTTCTTCGCCGCGTCCAGGAAGGCGCCCGCGCTCTTGACGACCGCGTCCTTGTAGAGGATGTCGGCGATCTGGGCGGTGCCCGCGCCGTCCGGGATCTCCACGGTGACGCTGCCGCTGCCGTCGCCGACGTAGTCCGGGGCGGCGCCGAACTTCTCCTGGTAGAAGCGGTACCCGTACCAACCGCCCACGGCGACCACCGCCACCAGCACCAGCAGCGCGACGAACAGGGCGCATCCGGACCGCCTGCGGCGCTTCTTGCGCCGCCGGTGGCTGTTGCGCTCGGCGCGCCTGCCCCGTGGCTCATGGTCCATCAGGCCGAGCTCAGTCATTCGTATCCCGTTCGCCGTCTGCACGTCAGGAATCCGGCCCGGCGGCCACAGCGGCCGCACAGACGGGCATTCGGACGTGGAGGTTACCGTACCCAGGAGTTCGGTCCTGAGTCACCGTTCGGGATCGACCGGCAGGCCAGGCGGCCTCCCCGAGCTCCGTTCGATTTCCAGCGCGGTCTGCAGGATGACGGTGGCGGCGGCCTGGTCGACCACCTTGCGGCCCTGCTTGGCGCGCACGCCGGAGGCCTGCAGCCCCCGGGTGGCGGTCACCGTGGACATCCGCTCGTCCACCAGCCGCACCGGGACGGGCGCGACCATGGCGGCGAGGCGGCGGGCGTAGGCGCGGGCCTTGGCGGCCGCGGCGCCCTCGCGGCCGTTGAGGCCGCGGGGCAGGCCGACGACGACCTCCACGGCCTCCCGCTCGGCCACCAGGGCCGCCAGCCGCTCCTTGTCGCGCTTGCCGGCCGGCAGCGTCTCGACGGGGGTGGCGAGGATCCCGTGCGGGTCGCTGGCGGCGACGCCGACGCGGACCTCGCCCACGTCGACGCCGATCCGCACGCCGCGGCGGAACCCGCCCTCGTCAGGGGTTTCCGACATGATGTCAGCCCGCGGTGCCGACCTCGCGGGCGACGGCGGCCAGCGCCTCGTCGACCGCGCCGGGGTTGGAGCCGCCGCCCTGGGCGACGTCCGGCTTGCCGCCGCCACCTCCGCCGAGCGCCTTGGCGGCGGTGCGCACCAGGTCGCCGGCCTTCAGGCCGCGCTCCCGGGCCTGCTCGTTGGTGGCGGCGACCACCAGCGGGCGGTCGTTGGTGACGGTGGCGCAGACCACGACCGCGGGGCGGCCGGAGAGCCGCTCGCGCACGTCGAGGACCAGCTTGCGCAGGTCGTCGGCGGTGGTGCCGTCCGGGACGCGGGCGGCGACCAGGGCGGTGCCGCCGATGTCCCGGGCCTCCTCGGCGAGGCCGGCGGCGGCGCGCAGCACCTGCTCGCCGCGGAACCGCTCGATGTCCTTCTCGGCCTCGCGCAGCCGGGCGACCATCCCGGAGACCTTCTCCGGCAGCTCGTCCGGGGTGCCCTTGAGCATCGCGGTGAGCTGCGAGACCAGGGTGTGCTCGCGGGCCAGGAAGCGGTAGGCGTCGACGCCCACCAGCGCCTCGACGCGGCGCACCCCGGCGCCGATCGAGGACTCGCCGAGGATCTTCACCAGGCCCAGCTGGGCGGTGTTGTGGACGTGGGTGCCGCCGCACAGCTCCTTGGAGTAGTCGCCGATGGTGACGACCCGCACCCGGTCGCCGTACTTGTCGCCGAAGTTGGCGATGGCGCCGGTGGCCCGGGCCTCGTCGATGCCCATCACCTCGACCTGGACGTCGAGTTCGCGGGCGAGCACCTCGTTGATCTTCTGCTCGACGTCGGTGAGGACGGTGCCGGGCACCGCCGTCGGGGAGCCGAAGTCGAAGCGGTAGCGGCCCGGCGCGTTCTCGGAGCCGGCCTGGGCGGCCGTCGGGCCGAGCGCGTCGCGCAGCGCCTGGTGGGTGAGGTGGGTGGCGGAGTGCGCGCGGGCGATGCCGCGGCGCCGGTCCTCGTCGATCTCGGCCCACACGCTCGCGCCGACGACGGCCTCGCCGACCAGCATCCGGCCCTTGTGGACGATGACGCCGGGGACGGGCGTCTGCACGTCGTCGACCTGGACGACGGCGCCGCCGTCGACCTTGATGCGGCCGTGGTCGGGCAGCTGGCCGCCGCCCTCGGCGTAGAAGGGGGTGCGGTCGAGGACGACCTCGACGTCGTCGCCCTCGCGGGCGGCGGGCGCCGGGGTGCCGTCCACCAGCAGGCCGAGGATGGTGGCCTCGCCGGTGCGGTGGCTGTAGCCGGTGAACTCGGTGGTGCCGGCCTTGTCGGCGACCTCGCGGTAGGCGGAGAGGTCGGCGTGGCCGAGCTTCTTGGCCCTGGCGTCGGCCTTGGCGCGGTCGCGCTGCTCCTTCATCAGGCGGCGGAAGCCGTCCTCGTCGACGGAGACGCCCTGCTCGGCGGCCATCTCCAGGGTGAGGTCGATGGGGAAGCCGTAGGTGTCGTGCAGCTGGAAGGCCTTGTCGCCGGCGAGGGTCGCGCTGCCGGGGGCCGCCGCGGACAGGGCCTCGGAGACCGCACTGTCGAGGATGGTGGTGCCGGTGCGCAGCGTCTGGAGGAAGGAGGCCTCCTCGGCGGTGGCGACCTTGTCGATCCGCTCGGCGTCCCGGTGCAGCTCGGGGTACTGCGGGCCCATCGCCTCGACGGTGGTCTTCACCAGCTCGTGGACGGTGGCGCCGGCGGCGCCCAGCAGCCGCATGTTGCGGATGGCACGCCGCAGCATCCGGCGCAGCACATAGCCGCGGCCCTCGTTGCCGGGGGTGACGCCGTCGGAGATGAGCATGACGGCGGTGCGGATGTGGTCGGCGACCACGCGCAGCGAGACGTCCGACTCGTGGTGCTCGCCGTAGCGGTGGCCGGTGAGCTCGGCGGCGCGGCCGAGGATCATCCGGGTGGTGTCGATCTCGTAGATGTTGTCGACGCCCTGCAGCAGCGCGGCGAGGCGCTCCAGGCCGAGGCCGGTGTCGATGTTCTTGCTGGGCAGCTCGCCGAGGATCGGGAAGTCGCCCTTCTTGTCGCCGGCGCCGCGCTCGAACTGCATGAAGACGAGGTTCCAGACCTCGAGGTAGCGCTCGCCGTTGACGGCGGGGCCGCCCTCCTCGCCGTACGCCGGGCCCCGGTCGTAGTTGATCTCGGAGCAGGGGCCGCAGGGGCCGGGGACGCCCATCGACCAGTAGTTGTCCTCCATGCCGAGGCGCTGGATGCGCTCCGCGGGGACGCCGACCTTCTCGCGCCAGATCTGCTCGGCCTCGTCGTCGTCCTGGTAGACGGTGATCCAGAGCTTCTCCGGCTCCAGCCCGAAGCCGCCCTCCTCCACCGGGGAGGTGAGCAGCTCCCAGGCGAGCGGGATCGCGGTCTCCTTGAAGTAGTCGCCGAAGGAGAAGTTGCCGCACATCTGGAAGAAGGAGCCGTGCCGGGTGGTCTTGCCGACCTCCTCGATGTCGAGGGTGCGCACGCACTTCTGGACCGACGTCAGCCGGTTGTGCGGCGGGGTGGCCTCGCCGAGGAAGTAGGGCTTGAACGGCACCATGCCGGCCGGCACGAGCAGCAGCGTCGGGTCCTCCGCGACGAGGGAGGCGGAGGGGACGACGGTGTGCCCGCGCTCCTCGAAGAAGCGCAGAAAGCGGCGGCGGATCTCTGCCGACTCCATCAGTGGTCGTCCTTCCGGTGCTGGTTCGTGCTGCGGCGTCCCCGGGCCAGGCGGCGCAGGGGGGACGCTCCATCTTCGTCCATGGGGCGGCCGGATCCGAAACCGGGCCGCGGTTGGGGCTGCTGTTCGGGGAGCGCGATCGGCTCGGGCTCGCGGCCCAGGCGGCGGTTGAGCTCCGCCTCGCGCTCGGCGGCGCCCTCGCGCACATCGTCGGCGAAGCCGCGGGCGCGGTCGGCGACCCGGCCGGCGATCGACTCGGGGGTGAGCGCCTGCCGAGCCTCGTTGATCTTCTCGTGGGTCTTGTGGACCGCCCAGCCGCCGAGGCCGGCGCCGACGGTCAGCCAGAAGAGCCTGCGCATGGGATCTGCGGTTCTCTTTTCGCCATCAGCCGCGGGAGCGGCGGGGGTTGGGGGGCTGCTGCTGCGGCTTCCGCCCTCCGCCGAAGGCCTTGCGCACGCCGTGGCCGAGGGCGGCGGCCTTCACCAGCGGCCCGGCGACGGTGGAGTTGACGGTCGCCGAGAGGGCCGAGGCGCTGCTGGTGACCTGCTGCACCTCGGCCGCGATCCGGTGCATGTCGGAGGTGACGGCGTCGACGCGGCCGAGCTGGCGGCGGGCGTCCTCGAGGTCGTCGGCGGCCTGGTCGAGCAGCGGCACGGCGCGCTCGGCGATGCCGGTGAGCTGACGGCGGGCGTCCTTGAGCAGCCGGGTGAGCCGGACCAGCACCACCGCGGTGGCGGCGACGAGGACCACCCACAGGGCGGCTGCGGCCACCCCGGCGGCCTCTGCAGCGGACAAGGCGTCAGTCTCCTTCGGCGCGGCGGGGTCGGATGTCCGGGCCCGACCCTATCGGAATCGACGGATAACCGAGGACGCCGCGCGGATTGCGGGCATTGCCGGTGAGCTCGCGCACCGCGTCGACGAGCAGCGCCAGCGCGTCGGAGAGCTCCTGGAGCTCCTCGTCGGGCGCCCCCTCGGCCGCGAGGTCGCGCAGCGCCCGCTTGCCCTGGGCCAGGTCGTCGGCCGCTGCGGCGAGGCGCTGCGCGGGCACCGGGTGCCCGCTGGCGCGCGCGACGCCCGCGGCGGCGAGGACCGCGTCCTCGTCCACCGCGGGCCACGGCGCATCGGCCCGCGCCAGCACGGGCCCGAGTTCCGACGGCAGCTCCACGGGCATGCGGCTCACTGTAGGCCCGGGGTCTGACAACCCGTCGGGCGCCGCCGGCAGCGCGGATCAGCGGTGCTCGGCGGGACGCAGCGCGGCGGCGAACGCGGTCATCCGCGCGAACTCCTCCAGCAGGACGGGGTGCGGGCTGCCGTCCAGGTGCCGGTACTCCGCGCCGAGGGTGACCACCAGCCGCTCGGGCAGACCCAGCTCGGGGTTCCGGCCCTCGTCCAGGACGCGCCGCGCGGCCTCGGCGACGGGCACACCCGCGGCGTGCAGCCGGGCGGCGCTCCCCCGCAGGTGCTCCAGGTAGCGGAGGTGGGCGCGGACGTCCTCGCGTCCGAGTACCGGCCCGTGCCCGGGGACGACCGTCTCGGCCCCGGTGGCGAGGATCCGCTCGCCGCCCGCGATGACGTTGGCAAGGGGGCCGGCCCAGTGCACGGGATGGTCGCCGGGCCGCTCCGCGGTGGAGCCGAAGATCAGGTCCCCGGCGAAGACGGTGCTCAGCTCCGGCAGATGGACGATCAGGTCGCCGACCGTGTGGGCGGGCGGCATGGCGGTCGCCAGCACGGTGACCGCGCCGACGCGCAGCTCCAGCTCGCCGTCGATCAGCAGCGCGGGGGCGGTGGGACGGATGCCGTCCCAGTCGAAGTCGCCGAAGTGGGCCAGCAGATAGGCGCCGGTGGCGGTCTCCGGATCGGCGGTGGCCTGCAGTGCGTGCAGGGCCTGCGGATCGGGCTCCAGCCGGAGGTGGTCGCGGGCGCTGCGGGTCGCGATCACCTCGGCGTCGGGGACGGCCGAGGTGCCCCAGTAGTGGTCCCCGTTGGGATGGGTGACCAGGACCCGGTCGATGCGCTCGGGCGCGCCCCGCTCGGCCAGGAGGGCGAGCGACTGCTCGCGGAAGGCGCGGGCGAGGACCGCGTCGTAGGGGGCGTCGATCCACACGGCGGAGCCCGCCGAGGCGATGAGGCCGCAGTTCGCGAGGCCCCAGCCGCGCTGCGGCGGGCTCCATACGTGGAGATCGGCGGATAAGGACTGCAACCGCGGGATGGCTGTCGGCATGGCGGGATTATTCCAACGCCGTTGCCCCCGCGTGGCCCTGACGGCCGATCAGCGGGAGTAGTGCTCCACCACCAGCTGCTCGTCGCAGACGATGGGGACCTCGCTGCGGTTGGGCTCGCGGTCGAGGCGGGCGGCGAGGGCCGGGAGGTTGACCTCCAGGTACTTCGGGGCGCCGGTCTCCACCGCGTAGCCGCCCTCGCGGGCGACGAGGAACGGGCCCTTGGCGCGGCTGCGCTCGCGCACGGAGATCACGTCGCCGGCCTTGAGGACGGCGGACGGGATGTCGGTCTTGCGGCCGTTCACCTCGATGTGGCCGTGCGCGACCATCTGCCGGGCCTGGTAGATGGTGCGGGCGAAGCCGGCACGCAGCACGAGCGCGTCGAGGCGCCGCTCCAGGCGGGAGACGAGCGCGTCACCGGTCTTGCCGGAGTCCTTGCGGGCCGCGTCGAAGGCGCGCCGCATCTGCTTCTCGTTGACGTTGTACTGGGCGCGCAGCCGCTGCTTCTCCAGCAGCCGGACCTTGTAGTCGCTGGTCTGCTTGCGGCCGCGGCCGTGCTCGCCCGGGGGGTAGGGGCGCTTCTCGAAGTACTTGACGGACTTCGGGGTCAGGGGGATTCCGAGGGCCCGCGCGATGCGGACCTTGGGTCGTGCACTGTTCACGACGGGGTACTGCTCCTTGCATGGGAGTGATGGTGGAAGCCGCGGTCGAGAGCAAGTAAGGTAAGGCTAACTTTAGCCGAGGAGGGCGCATGGACGGAAACCGGCCGTCGGCGGCGCAGCGGGTCCGCACCCTGATCGAGGCGAACGCCTCCGCGGTGCTGGACATTCCCGGCATCGACCCCGATCCCCTGGCCCGAGCAGCCCGGATACAGGGCGTCGGACCCGGCGGTGAGCTGCTGCTGGAGGCGGGCCTGCGGGTCACCGAGGAGGTCACCGCCGTGCTGGAGATCACAGACGTCGCCCCCGTCGCGGTGCCGCACCGGGTGCGGGGACGGGCCTGGATCACCGGGTGGCTGACGCCCGCCGACGAGGACGGCGTGCTCCGGCTGGAGACGGCCGGCGCCACGGTGGACGACCTGTGGGGCACCGGCCACGCCGAGCCGGAGGAGCTGGCCGCGGCGTCGCCGGATCCGCTGGCCGCGCAGGAGGCGGGGATCCTGCAGCACCTCGCGGCCTCGCACGCCGAGCAGCTGCGGGCGCTGGACGCGCTGCTGCCGCAGGAGGAGCGGGGCTCGGGGGCGCGTCCGGTCCCGGTCGCGCTGGACACCTCGGGGCTGCGGGTGCGCTATGTGTCGGACGGGGGGCGGGTGTTCGACGCCTGGTTCGAGTTCGACGGGGCGGTGCGGGGGCCCGCGGAACTCCGGGCCGCGATGTCCCGGCTGCTGCGGACGGCCCGGCTCTGAGCGGGCCCGGCGGTCCGGCGGCCCCGTTCGGTCACTCGCGCGGTTCTCCGCGGCCCTTGAGCTTGCCGCGCGTCCACTCGGCGATGTCGGCGTACCGGGACTCGGCGCCGTGGCGGGTGGGGCGGTAGTAGGTGCGGTCCTTGACGGCGTCCGGGGCGTACTGCTGGGGGGCGATGCCCTCGGGGAGGTCGTGGGGGTAGACGTAGCCCTTGCCGTGGCCGATGGACTGGGCGCCCTTGTAGTGGGCGTCCCGCAGATGGGACGGCACCGGCCCGGCGAGGCCCTTGCGGACGTCGGCGAGGGCCTCGCCGATCGCTGTCGTCGCCGCGTTCGACTTGGGCGCCAGCGCCAGCGCGATCGTCGCCTGGGAGAGCGTCAGCGACGCCTCCGGGAAGCCGATCATCGCCACCGCCTGCGCCGCGGCGACCGCCAGCGGCAGCGCCGTGGGGTCGGCCATCCCGATGTCCTCGCTCGCCGAGATCATCAGCCGGCGGGCGATGAACCGCGGGTCCTCCCCCGCCTCGATCATCCGCGCCAGGTAGTGCAGCGCCGCGTCCACATCGCTGCCCCGGATCGACTTGATCAGCGCGCTCGCCACGTCGTAGTGCTGGTCACCGTCCCGGTCGTAGCGGACCGCGGCCTTGTCGACCGCCGACTCCACCGTCTCGACCGAGACGACCTCCTCGCCCATCTCGATCGCCGCGCCCGCCGCCGCCTCCAGCGCGGTCAGCGCCCGCCGGGCGTCCCCGCCGGCGACCCGCAGCAGGTGCTCCTCCGCCTCCGGCGAGAGCGACACCGCACCGTCCAGCCCGCGCTCCTCCTCCACCGCCCGGTGCAGCAGGCCGCGGATGTCGTCCTCGGTCAGCGACTCCAGCGTCAGCAGCAGCGACCGCGACAGCAGCGGGCTGATCACCGAGAAGTGCGGGTTCTCCGTCGTCGCCGCGATCAGCGTCACCCAGCGGTTCTCCACCGCCGGCAGCAGCGAGTCCTGCTGGGCCTTGGAGAAGCGGTGGATCTCGTCGAGGAAGAGCACCGTGTCCTTGCTGTGCGCGCCGGAGTACTGCCGGGCGGCGCGGATCACCTCCCGCACCTCCTTCACCCCGGCGGTGATCGCCGACAGCTCCACGAACCGCCGGTCCGTCGCCTGGCTCACCACATAGGCCAGCGTCGTCTTGCCGGTGCCGGGCGGGCCCCACAGCAGCACCGAGGAGAGCGCCGCCGGCCCGTGCCCGCCGCCGACCAGCCGGCGCAGCGGCGAGCCGTCCCGCAGCAGGTGCTGCTGCCCCACCACCTCGTCGAGCGTCCGCGGCCGCATCCGGACGGCGAGCGGCGCGGCGCCCGGCTCCTTCTCGGCGCGGGTCTCGGCGGCGGTGAAGAGATCGGCATCCACGGGGCCAGGCTACGACGTGCCCCGGACACCGCCGTCCGGCCCCGCGTGTCCACCGATCGACGGACAGCAGATGTGCCCACCCGGTCGTCCCGCAAAGCCGCCCGGTGCGGGCATCGTCGTAGCCATGAACGACAACGCCGTGCACGTACGGGGCCTGCGCAAGGCGTACGGGGGGAATCCCGCCGTCGACGGCCTCGACCTGACCATCAGCACCGGGGAGGTGTTCGGGCTGCTCGGCCCGAACGGCGCCGGGAAGTCGACCACCGTGGAGATCCTGGAGGGCCACCGCACCCGCGACGCCGGCGAGGTCGCGGTCCTCGGCCGCGACCCCGGCCGCCCGGACCGCCCCTGGCGCTCGCGGATCGGCATCGTCTGGCAGAACGACGTCGCCCCCGGCGAGCTGACGGTCCGTGAGACCGTCCGCCACTTCGCCCGCTACTACCCCGCGCCCCGCGACCCCGACGAGGTCATCGAGCTGGTCGGGCTCTCCGAGAAGGCCGACGCGCGGATCACCGCGCTCTCCGGCGGGCAGCGCCGCCGCGTCGACGTGGCGCTGGGCGTCGTCGGCCGCCCCGAGCTGCTCTTCCTGGACGAGCCCACCACCGGCTTCGACCCGGCGGCCCGCCGGCAGTTCTGGGACCTGATCCGGCTGCTCGCCCGGGACGGCACCACCATCCTGCTCACCTCCCACTACCTCGACGAGGTGGAGGCGCTCGCCGGGCGGCTCGCGGTGATCGCCCGCGGCCGGGTGATCGCCGAGGGCGCGCCGTCCTCGCTCGCCGGCCGGGCCGGCAAGACCGCCACCGTCGCCTGGACGGACGACGAGGGGCGCCACGAGCTGCGCACCGACTCCCCCACCGGCACGGTCGCCGCGCTCGGCCGGCGGTTCTCCGGCGAGGTGCCCGAACTCACCGTCACCCGGCCCTCGCTGGAGGACGTCTACCTGGACCTGATCCGCGGCACCGAAGGCAGCGAGGAGCGGCCGTCATGACCATCACCGAGTCCGCCCCCGCCGCGCTGGCCCGTCCGGTGCGCGCGCCCGGCACGCTCCGCCTGGGCCTGGCCCGCGGCGGCATCGAGATCAAGCAGTTCTTCCGCGCCCGCGACGCGGTGGTCTTCAACTTCGCGCTGCCCGCGGTGCTGATGGTGCTCTTCGCGACCATCTTCAAGGACCGCATCCCGGACGCCGGCGGCGTCACCGTCTCCCAGCTGTACGTGGCGGCGATGATCGCCGCCGGGCTGATGACCACCAGCTTCAGCTCGCTGGCCATCGGCATCGCCCAGGAGCGCGACGAGGGGACGCTGCGCCGGCTGCGCGGGATGCCGATGCCGCGCGCCTCCTACTTCATCGGCAAGGTGCTGCTGGTGCTCGTCACCGGCGTCTCCGAGACGGTGGTGCTGCTGATCGTCGGCGTCTCCTTCTACCATCTGCACCTGCCCGGCTCGGCGTTGAAGTGGTTCGACTTCGCCTGGGTGTTCCTGCTGGGGCTGACGGCCTGCACGCTCACCGGGATCGCGGCCAGCAGCGTGCCGCGGAACGCCAAGAGCGCCGCCCCGGTGATCCAGCTGCCGTTCCTGGTGCTGCAGTTCATCTCCGGCATCTACATCGCCGTCAACACCATCCCCAAGGGCCTGCTGGCGGTCGGGGCGTGGTTCCCGCTGAAGTGGATGGCGCAGGGCTTCCGCGGGGTCTTCCTGCCGGACGCCGCCAAGTCGCTGGAGGCCGCGCACGCCTGGGAGTACGGCAGAATCGCGATGGTGCTCGGCGCGTGGTGCGTCGTCGGGCTGCTGCTCTGCCTCACCACCTTCCGGTGGAAGACCCGGCGGGACGGCTGAGCGATGAGGGGGACGGCGGTGGATTCCGTGAGGACGGGCAGGGACGGCACCGGCCTGGTGCCCACCCTGCGGCGCTGGGACTGGTACTACGGGCTCGCCCTGGCGGCCACGATCGCCTATCTGCTGTGCCCGCCGACCACCACCCGGGTCGTCTCCGCCGCGCTGCTGGTGCCGCTCGTCCCCCTCTACCTGCTCGTCGGCCGCCCGGCGATGGCCCGCGGCGAGGCCGGGCACGACAGCACCGCCGCACGGCTCTACCTCACCGCGGTGATCGTGCTGTTCATCCCGGCCGCGGTGGCGACGCCGACGTCCTCGGTGGCGCTCTTCGCGATCATCCCGCAGTGCTTCATCCTGCTGCAGAAGCCGTGGTCGCTGGTGGCCGTCTTCGCCGCCAACGGCCTGCCGCTGATCGGCTGGCTGGTGCTGCTCCAGGTGGACGCGCCGACCGCGGTCGGGCTCTCCGCGATGGTGGTGCTGGACTGCGCCTTCTCGATCGTCTTCGGCACCTGGATCGAGAAGATCATCGAGCAGAGCGAGGCCCAGCGCCGCCTCCTGGACGAACTGCGCAGCAGCCGCGCCGAGGTGGCCCGGCTCTCCGCCGCGCAGGGGGCGCTCAAGGAGCGGGAGCGGCTGGCCCGCGAGATCCACGACACCCTGGCCCAGGGGTTCACCAGCCTGCTGATGCTCGCTCAGGCGGTGGACGTGGAACTGGAGTCGGGCAACACGGCCGGGGCGCGGCGCCATGCGAAGCTCATGGACGCCACCGCCCGGGAGAACCTGGCCGAGGCGCGCGACCTGGTGGCCGCGATGACCCCGGCCCGGCTCGAGGAGGACTCCCTCGAGGAGGCGGTGCGTCGCCTGGGGGCGCGGCTCGCCGACGAGACCGGGGCGGAGGTGTCCGTGGCGGTGGAGGGGGCGACGCGGCCCCTCCCCCCGGTCACCGCGGTGGTGGCGCTGCGGGCCTGCCAGGAGGCGCTGGCCAATGTCCGCAAGCACGCCGCGGGGGCCCGCTCGGTGCGGGTGCGGCTCGGCTATCCGGAGCACGGGGGGCTCCGGCTGGTCGTCGCGGACGACGGCTGCGGCTTCGACCCGTCCGCCTACCGGCCGGGCTACGGCCTGCCCGGGATGCGGGCACGGGCCGCGGAGACGGGGGGACGTGCGGAGGTGCGGAGCGTGCCGGGCGAGGGCACCACGGTCGAGGTGCTCCTGGAGGCGGCGTCCCGATGACGATTCGGATCATGCTGGTGGACGATCACCCGGTGGTGCGCGAGGGCCTGCGCGGCATGCTCGCCGCCGAACCGGACCTGCGGGTGGTCGCGGAGGCGTCGTCCGGCGCCGAGGCCCTGGAGGTGTGCGCGGCGGCCGGCGAGCTGCCGCAGATCGTGCTGATGGACCTGCGGATGCCCGGCGGCGACGGGGTGCAGGCGACGGAGGCGCTGCTGGCGGCCCACCCGGGGCTGCGCGTGGTGGTGCTGACGACCTACGAGACCGACCGCGACATCCTGCGGGCGGTGGAGGCCGGCGCGGCCGGCTACCTGCTGAAGGATGCCTCCCGCGCGGAGCTCGCCGACGCGGTGCGGGCCGCCGCCCGCGGCGAGACGGTGCTGGCGCCCTCGGTGGCGGGGGCGCTGGTGACCCGGCTGCGCGGCGGCTCGGCGGAGCGGCCGCGGCTGAGCGCGCGGGAGCTGGAGGTGCTCCGGCTGGTCGCCGCGGGCTGCACCAACGGGGAGATCGGCCGGCGGCTGTACATCGGGGAGTCGACGGTGAAGACGCACCTGCTGCGCGTCTTCGGGAAGCTGGACGTGGCCGACCGCGCGTCGGCGGTGGCCAAGGCGTTCACGCTGGGGCTGCTGGGAGACTGACGGACCGGGGCCCGGCCCCGCGGGGCGCCGTCGTCGGCCCAGGCTTGACTCTCACACTGTGTGAGGCCGTTTCGTGGAGGCATCATGTTCGCCATCGGAGAGTTCGCCCGGCACGGACGCGTCAGCGTCCGCATGCTGCGCCACTACGACGCCCTCGGCCTGCTGCGGCCCGCCCTCGTGGACGACCGCACCGGCTACCGCTTCTACGAGGCCGCCCAGCTCGCCCGCCTGAACCGGATCGTCGCCCTCAAGGCGCTCGGCTTCACGCTGGAGCAGGTGCGGGAGATCGTGGACGCCAAGGTGGGCGCCGAGGAGCTGCGCGGCATGCTCCGGCTGCGCCGCGCCCAGCTGGCCGCCGAGGCGGCCGCGACCACGGCGCGGCTGCAGGAGGTCGAGGGACGTCTCCGCATCATCGAGAGCGAGGGGCTCATGCCCGTCAACGACGTCGTCGTCAAGAGCCTGCCCGCGGAGCGGGTGGCCCGGCTCACCGCGGGGATCCAGGACATGGAGAGCCAGTTCATCGGCCCCGTCCTCGGCCCGCTCTTCCAGCAGCTGTGCGACCGGATCGCGGCCGCCGGGGCCGGCTTCCGCGGCCCGGCGATCGCCACCTACGAGGAGACGCCCGGCGGGGACCACCCCTTCGTCGTCCACGCCTGCATGCCCATCGGCGACCAGCAGGTGCCCGCGGACGCCGGGTTCGAGGTCGTCGTGCTCCCGGCGGTGGCGCGCGCCGCGACCGTCGTCCACCACGGCCACGTCCAGCAGATGATGCCCGCCTTCCAGACGCTCGCCCACTGGCTGGACGCCGGCGGCGGCAAGGGCGTGGGCTTTCCCCGCGAGGTCAACCTGGACATCCCCGAGGACATGGACGAGTGGGTGACGGAGATCCAGCAGCCGCTCGCCGACGCCGAGGGCGGGGCGGCATGAGGCCGCCCGTCGACTTCCGCGCCCACGACCTGGGCGACGGCCGCGACGAGCGCTGGACGCGCTGGGCCCGCGCCCAGTACGACGCCCTGGAGGGGTCGCTGGACCTGGAGAAGGCCCCGGCGGTCCGCCGGCTGGTGGACCGTCACCTGCCGGAGCTGGTCCCGGAGCTGGAGCGGCTCGCCGCGGCGATGGACCGCCCGCACGCGGCGGAGCTGCTCGCCGACGCGGTGCGCCCCCCGGCGTCGCTCTTCGCCTGCACCCAGCGGGCGGTCGGCGGCGAGCTGCTGCGCAACTACGACTTCCCGCCGGACGAGTGCTCGGGCGCGGTGCTGCGCAGCGGCTTCCTGCGGCCGGTGCTCGGCATGAGCGAGGTGGTGTGGGGGCTGCTGGACGGCATGAACGGCGACGGGCTGGCGCTCTCGCTGACCTTCGGCGGCCGGCAGGTGCTCGGCGAGGGGCTGTCGATCCTGCTGGTGCAGCGGTATCTGCTGGAGACCTGCGGGACGGTCGGGGAGGCGCTGGCCGCGCTGCGGGGGATGCCGATCGCCTCCGCGCAGAACATCACGCTGGTGGACGGGGAGCGGGCGGCGACGGTCTTCGTCGGCCCCGACCTGGACGCGCCGGTCCTCGCGGAGGACGCCTGCGCGGCCAACCACCAGCACCTGCCGGTGCCGCCGGCGCAGGAGGAGGGGACGCGCACGGGCGCGCGGATCGCCGCGATCCGCGCGGCGAAGTCCGAGCCGGAGGCGGTGCGCGCGGCACTGCTCGCCCCGCCGGTGCACGTCCCGCTGGGCGACTGGGGCGGCACGCTCTATGCCGCCCACTACCGCCCGGCGGCGGGCGGGGTCAGCTACCTCTGGCCGGACGACCCGGCGTGGGAGCAGTCGCTCTACCGCTTCGAGCCCGGGCCGCCCCCGTGAGCCGCTAGCACGCAGGCGGGGGCGTCTCCGCCCCCGCCTGCGCCGCGCCGTCAGCCCTCCGCCTTCTCCTCCGACTTGGGCTTGGCGTCGATGCCCGCCTCGCGGCGCTGCTGCGGGGTGATGGGCGTCGGCGCCCCGGTCAGCGGGTCGCCGCCGGTGCTGGTCTTCGGGAAGGCGATGACGTCCCGGATCGTGTCCAGACCGCCCAGCAGCGTCACCAGGCGGTCGACGCCGAGGGCGATGCCGCCGTGCGGGGGCGGGCCGAAGTTGAAGGCCTCCAGCAGGAAGCCGAACTTCGACTGCGCCTCCTCCTCGGAGAGCCCGATCGCCTCGAAGGCGCGCTGCTGCACGTCCCGGGTGTGGATACGGATCGAACCGCCGCCGATCTCGCTGCCGTTGAGGACGATGTCGTAGGCGTCGGAGATCGCGTTGCCCGGGTCCTTCTCGAAGCGGTCCAGCCACTCGGCCGTCGGCGAGGTGAAGGGGTGGTGCATCGCGTGCCAGCCCGCGAAGTTGCCCTTCTCGTCCTCCAGCGGCTCGAACATCGGGAAGTCCACCACCCACAGGAACTTCCAAGCGGCCTCGTCGATCAGCCCGCAGCGCGCGCCGATCTCCAGCCGGGCCGCGCCCAGCAGCTCCAGCGACGCCGTCCGCTTGCCGGCCGCGAAGAAGATCGCGTCGCCCTTGGCGGCGCCGGTCGCGGCGACGAGCCCGTCCAGGTGCTCCTGGGAGAGGTTCTTGGCGACGGGGCCGCGCAGCTCGCCCGTCTCGGCGTCCACCAGGACGTAGGCGAGGCCCTTGGCGCCGCGCTGGCGCGCCCAGTCCTGCCAGCCGTCCAGCTCCTTGCGGGTCTGCTTCGCGCCGCCCGGCATGACGACCGCGCCCACGTGCTCGGCCTGGAAGACGCGGAAGGAGGTGCCCTCGAAGTAGCCGGTCAGGTCGACCAGTTCCTGCCCGAAGCGCAGGTCCGGCTTGTCGGAGCCGTAGCGGGACATCGCGTCGGCCCAGGTCATCCGGGGCAGCGGCAGCGGGAGGTCGACGCCGTGGACGTCCTTCCAGACCCGGGCGAGCACCTTCTCGGTGAGCGCCTGGATGTCCGCCGCGTCGGCGAAGGACATCTCGACGTCCAGCTGGGTGAACTCCGGCTGCCGGTCGGCGCGGAAGTCCTCGTCGCGGAAGCAGCGGGCGATCTGGTAGTAGCGCTCCATGCCGGCGACCATCAGCAGCTGCTTGAACAGCTGCGGGGACTGCGGCAGTGCGTACCAGGTGCCGGGCTGCAGCCGGACCGGGACGAGGAAGTCGCGGGCGCCCTCGGGGGTGGAGCGGGTGAGGTCGGGCGTCTCGATGTCGAGGAAGTCGTTCTCCTCCATCACCTCGCGGATCAGGTGGTTGACCCGCGAGCGCAGCCGCAGCGCCTTCGCCGGTCCCTCGCGGCGCAGGTCGAGGTAGCGGTACTTGAGGCGGACCTCCTCGTTGACGCTGCCCGGCTCGTACTCGGCGATCGGGAACGGCAGCGGGGCGGACTCGGAGAGCACCGTCAGGTCGCTGACGACGACCTCGACCTCCCCGGTGGGGATCTCGAGGTTCTCGTTGCCCTCGGGGCGCACCCGCACATCGCCGACGATCTTGACGCAGAACTCGCTGCGCAGCCGCCCCGCGTCCTCCAGGTCGCGGAAGACGACCTGGACGGTGCCGGAGCCGTCCCGCAGATCGATGAACGCCACCCCGCCGTGGTCCCGGCGCCGGGCGACCCAGCCGGCCAGTGTCACGGTCTCGCCGGCGTGCTCCTTGCGGAGGGTGCCGGCCTCATGGGTGCGGATCACTGCAGCTTCTCCTTGATGGTGGTGACGAGGGCATCGAGCGCGACGGGCGTCTGGTCGCCCGTCGTCAGGTCCTTGAGCTGGGCGACGCCTTCGGCGAGGTCCCGGTCGCCGAGGACGACGGCGAACCGCGCGCCGGAGCGGTCGGCGGCCTTCATCGCGCCCTTGACGCCGCGGCCGCCGAACGCCATGTCGGTGGCGACCCCGGACCGGCGCAGCTCGGTGACGAGGGCGTAGACGCGGCCGTGGGCGTCGTCCCCGAGCGGCACGGCGTACACCTGGCAGGCGCTGGGCAGGTCGAGGGGGACGCCCTCGGCCTCCAGGGCCAGCAGGGTGCGGTCGACGCCGAGGCCGAAACCGATGCCGGGCAGGTTCGGGCCGCCGATCATCTCGCTGAGGCCGTCATAGCGTCCGCCGCCGCCGATGCCGGACTGCGCGCCGAGCCCCTCGTGGACGAACTCGAAGGTGGTGCGGGAGTAGTAGTCGAGGCCGCGCACCAGCCGCGGGTTGACGGTGTAGGCGACGCCCGTGTCGTCCAGCAGGGCGCGGACCGTGTCGAAGTGGTCCTTGCAGGCGCCGCAGAGGTGATCGGTGATCAGCGGCGCGTCGGCGACCTTGGCCTGCACCTCGGGGCGCTTGTCGTCGAGCACGCGCAGCGGGTTGATCTCGATGCGCTTGCGGGTGGGCTCGTCGAGGTCGAGGGCGCGCAGGAACTCCTGGAGGGCGGCGCGGTAGGCCGGGCGGCACTCGCGGCAGCCCAGGGAGTTGAGGTCCAGGCGCATCCCGGTGAGCCCGAGGGAGGTGTAGCCGTCCCAGGCGATGGTGATGACCTCGGCGTCGAGGGCGGGGTCCTCGCTGCCCAGGGCCTCGACGCCGACCTGCTGGAGCTGCCGGTAGCGGCCGGCCTGGGGCCGCTCGTAGCGGAAGAACGGGCCCGCGTACCAGAGTTTGACGGGCAGTTGGCCCCGGTGCATGTTGTGCTCCAGCACGGAGCGGACGACCCCGGCGGTGCCTTCGGGGCGCAGGGTGACCGACCGTCCGCCGCGGTCGGCGAAGGTGTACATCTCCTTGCTGACGACGTCGGTGGACTCGCCGACGCCGCGGGCGAAGAGCTCGGTCTCCTCGAACATCGGCAGGTCGATGTAGCCGTAGCCGGCTCGCCGGGCCGGCGCCGCCAGGCCCTCGCGCACGTGCAGGAACGCGGAGGACGCGGGCGGGTAGTACTCCGGGATGCCCTTGGGGGCGGAAAAGGTGCTCACTTGAGTGTCAGTCACATTCCTCGTCGAGCGCCGTCCGCAACCTGCTGCAGGAACGGATTGGTGGCGCGTTCACGGCCGATGGTGGTCTGCGAACCGTGTCCGGGCAGGACGACCGTCTCGTCCTCGCGGGCCAGGCACACCCGGCCGAGGGAGCGGAGGATCTCGGCGTGGTCGCCGCCGGGCAGGTCCGTGCGTCCGATGGAGCCGGCGAACAGCAGGTCGCCCGAGAACATGACCGGCGGGATGTCGCCGGCGGCGGGCGTCCGGAAAGTCACCGACCCCCTGGTATGGCCGGGGGCGTGGTCGACGGTGAGGTCGAGGCCGGCGAGGGTGAGGCGGGCGCCGTCGGTGAGCTCGCGGACGTCGTCCGGCTCGCCGAAGGTGAGGCCGCCCAGCAGCTGCTTCCCCACCATCTCGCCGAGGCCCTTCGCGGGGTCGGCGAGCATCTCGCGGTCGTCGGGGTGGATGAGCGCGGGGACGTCGTGCGCACCGCAGACCGGCAGCACGGACCAGGTGTGGTCGACGTGGCCGTGGGTGAGCAGGACGGCGACGGGCTTGAGCCGGTGCTCGCGCAGCAGTTCCTCGATGCCGTCGGCGGCGTCCTGGCCGGGGTCGACGATGACGCATTCTTCGCCCTGGGCAGGGGCTACCACGTAGGTGTTGGTGCCCCAGGCCCCGGCGGGGAACCCGGCGATGAACACGTTCGTCCTTCAGAAGTCCGGCGGCTGACCTGCCGAGGGTACCGGCGGCGGCCCGCCTTGCGCGAACCTGTTCCCCGTAAGAGCGGGTGTCGAGTTTCTCGGGAGGTCCCCCGTGATGGTGACGAAGCAGCAGCGGCGGCGGCAGTTGGCGCGCGAGAAGCGCGAGCGGCAGGCGGGACGGCGCCGCGCGCGGGCGCGGCGCGCCCGCGTGCGGGCGTCTGCGGTGGCGGCCGGTGTGGTGGTGGTCCTGGTGGCCGGCGTGCTGTCGGCGCTGGCCGTGTCGGGCCGGTAACGGTTGCGCCTCGGACGCGGTGGTACGACCCTCCGACGGCGGACAGGCGCACCGCGGGTCGCCTATGTTCTGTTGTGTAGTGTCCGGGCGGGGAAAGCACCGGACATCGAGACCGTGGAGGATGTCCGAGCGGCCGGCGGGGGCGCCGCGCTCGGCACATCTCAGTGGAGGCAGCGTGAGCGGCGTGAGCAGCGACCCCTGGGGACGCGTGGACGAGGACGGCACCGTCTATGTGCGGACCGCGGAGGGCGAGCGCGTCGTCGGTTCCTGGCAGGCCGGGTCGCCCGACGAGGCGTTGTCGTACTTCCGCCGCAAGTACGACGGGCTGGTCGTGGAGATCGACCTGCTCGAGCGGCGCGTGCGCACCACGGATCTGGCCCCGAAGGACGCGGAGACGGCGGTCGGCCATCTGCGCGAGCAGGTCGTCGACGCCCATGCGGTCGGCGATCTCGACGCGCTGGTGAAGCGGCTGGACGCGCTGACCGAGCAGGTGGCGGTGCGCCGCGAGGAGCGCAAGCAGGCGCGGGTGCGGGCGCACGACGAGGCGCGGGTCGGCAAGGAGTCGATCGTCGCGGAGGCCGAGGAGCTGGCCGAGTCGCAGTCCTGGCGGCAGGCCGGGGAGCGGCTGCGGGAGCTGGTGGACGCCTGGAAGGCGCTGCCCCGGCTGGACCGCAGGACCGACGACGAGCTTTGGCACCGCTTCTCGCACGCCCGCTCGGCGTTCTCCAAGCGCCGCAAGGCGCACTTCGCGAGCCTGGACGCGCAGCGGGAGCAGGCGCGGGTGACGAAGGAGAAGCTGATCGCCGAGGCGGAGGCGCTGCAGGAGTCGTCGGACTGGGGTCCGACGGCGCAGCGCTACCGGGACCTGATGGCGGAGTGGAAGGCGGCGGGCCGCGCCCAGCGGGACGCCGAGGACGACCTGTGGGCGCGCTTCCGGGCCGCGCAGGACGTCTTCTTTGCTGCCCGGTCGGGGGTCTTCGCGGAGCGCGACGCGGCGCTGAAGGACAACCAGACGGCGAAGGAGGCGCTCGCCGACGAGGCGGAGGCGCTGCTGCCGATCTCGGACGTCAAGGCGGCGCGGGCGGCGTTCCTGGCGCTCGGCGAGCGCTGGGAGGACCTGGGCCATGTGCCGCGGGACGCCCGGCCGCGCCTGGAGGGCCGGCTGGCCGCGGTGGACCGGGCGATCCGGGACGCCGAGGAGGCCGAGTGGCGGCGCACCAACCCGGAGGCGCGGGCGCGTGCCACGGGGCTGGCGGGGCAGCTGCAGGACGCGGTGGAGAAGCTGGAGGGCGAGATCGCCAAGGCCCGCGCGGCGGGCAACGAGGCGAAGGCCGGAAAGCTGGAGAAGGACCTGGCCGGCCGGCGGATGCTGCTGGAGCAGGCGCAGAAGTCGGCGCAGGAGTTCGGGGGCTGACGGGCTCCGGCGGGGGCCGGGCCGCCGCTAGAGTTCGCGTGTGACCACCCCTCGACTCTCCGACATCGCCGCGCAGGCGGGGGTGAGCGAGGCCACCGTCAGCCGGGTGCTCAACGGCAAGTCGGGGGTCTCGGCCACCACCCGCCAGGCGGTGCTCGCCGCCCTGGACGTGCTCGGCTACGAGCGTCCGGTGAAGCTGCGGCGCCGCAGCGCGGGCCTGATCGGCCTGATCGTCCCCGAGTTGGGCAATCCGATCTTCCCGGCGTTCGCGCAGGCCATCGAGCAGGTGCTGGTGGGGCGCGGCTACACGCCGGTGCTGTGCACCCAGTCGCCGGGCGGCAACACCGAGGACGAGCTGGTGGAGCTGCTGGTGGAGCGCGGGGTGACGGGGATCGTCTTCGTCTCCGGGCTGCACGCGGATCTGACAGCGGATCCGGAGCGCTATGCCCGGCTGACCGGGCTGGGCGTGCCGTTCGTGCTGGTCAACGGCTATTCGGAGCGGATCGCGGCGCCCTTTGTGTCGGCGGACGACCGGGCGTCGGCGGTCATGGCGGTGCAGCATCTGGCGGAGCTGGGGCACGAGCGGATCGGGCTGGCGGTGGGGCCGGCGCGGTTCGTCCCGGCGGCGCGCAAGATCGAGGGCTTTGTGGCGGCGCTGGGCGAGTACCGGGGTCTGGACGAGACGGAGGCGCGGGCGCTCGTCGCGCACTCGCTGTTCTCGGTGGAGGGCGGCCGGGCGGCGGCCGCGGTGCTGCTGGACAAGGGGTGCACGGCGCTGGTGTGCGGCAGCGACCTGATGGCGTTCGGGGCGGTGCGGGAGGCGCGGGGGCGGGGCCTGGAGGTGCCGCGCCAGGTGTCGGTGGTGGGGTTCGACGACTCGCCGCTGATCGCGTTCGCGGATCCGCCGCTGACGACGATGCGTCAGCCGGTGGAGGCGATGAGCCGGGCCGCGGTGGCGGCGTTGCTGGAGGAGATCGGCGGAAACCCGGCGCAGCGCGCGGAGTTCGTCTTCCAGCCGGAGCTGGTGGTGCGCGGTTCGACGGGGGCGGCCCACCCGTTGTGACCCATCCGGAATGCGGCGCTCCGCGGGGCGTGTGAGCCTGGCTTCGGCCCCGAGGGGGGCGACAAGCAGCGGGGCCCACGCCGATTCCCGAGGAGGAGTCACGATGGGCGGTTCGAAGCCCGACGCCGACAAGCCGGGCGACCGCGCGCGCAGCGCGGCCGAGTCCGGGTCCGACAAGGAGCGCGCGATGGCCGCGTCCTCCGCGCAGGACAAGGCGGAGCAGAGCGCGATGCACGCGCAGCGCAAGCACCACAAGGGCAAGAAGTTCGGGCACAACTAGCGCCCCGATCGGACGCGTTCGCCGCGTCCGCCGTTCTCGTTCCCGGTCCCGGTCCCGAGACGCTTCGGGGCCGGGAATGTTGTGTCCCCGTCAGAATGGCCGGTCCGGACGCTTGTTGGGTTACCGAACGGTAGCTAACCTCGGTGCCGACCCTCCCGCCCGGACACAGGAGTCCCAGGTGATCAGACACTTATGGGCCCGCTCGGCCCTCGCCGCCCTCGCCGGGGCGGCACTGCTGGGGGCGTGGACGCCCGCCGCGCCGGCGGCCGCCTCCGCGGCGCGGCCGCTCGACAGCCGGCCGGCCGCGATCGTCGCGCTCGGGGACAGCGCCATCTCCGGTGAGGGCGCCGGCACGGACACCGACGACGCCTACCTGACCGGGACCGACGGCCCCGAGAACTTCTGCCACCGGCACAGCGAATCGGTCGTCTTCGACACCGGCATCAGCGGCGTCACCCCGATCGACCTCGCCTGCTCGGGCGCCCAGACCGGCGACCTGACGTCCGATCCGACGCTGGCGAAGACCACCGGACCCGGCGGCGGCGACTTCGGCGAGCCCAAGCAGGACGTCCAACTCGCCCAGAAGGCCGCCCAGTACGACGTGAAGATGGTCGTGGTCACCATCGGCGCCAACGACGACTTCGACTTCACCGGCATCGTCGAGGCCTGCCTCGCCGCCTACTTCCCCGTCCCGCAGGCGCAGGGCTGCCGGGACACCATCGGCAGCGCGGCGATCACCGCCCGCGCCAAGGCGGTGCTGCCCAAGGTGGAGGCGGCGCTCACCGACATCCGGCAGACCATGCGGACGGCCGGCTACGCCGACTCCGACTACCAGCTGGTGCTCAACTCCTACTTCACCCCGATCACCCCCGACATCCGCAGCAACACCTACGCGGACAAGGTGGCGCAGGGCTGCCCCGGCTACCCCGAGGACGCCGCCTGGGCGCACAACTGGGTGGTGCCCCAGCTGGACGACACCGAGCGGGCGGCCGCCGAGGCGGTGCCCGGGGTGCGCTTCCTCGACCAGCGGCGGGTCTCCTACGGGCACGAGGTCTGCGCCGAGATGACGACCTCGCCGTACGAGTACATCAACGGCGACGTCATCGACACCAGTGAGCTCACCCGCAACGGCTGCGACCAGGCGGTGAGCAGCCTTCCGGGGCTGTGCATGGACGAGGTGCGGCAGAGCTACCACCCGCGCGTCGCCGGCTACCGGGCGGAGGGCGCCTGCCTCGGCGCGTTCTACGGCCGGCCGGCGCAGCAGGAGGCGTACTGCACCCTCGACCAGGCGGACGGCACCACGATCGAACCGCTCACACCGGGGACGGCCTCCTTCGGCGACGTCCCCGAGGACGGCGCCTGGTACCAGCTGACCAACAAGGCCGACGGCCAGGTGCTGGACATCTCCGGCGGCGGCTCCTACGGCGACAGCACCGACGGCCGCAAGGCGATCACCTACGGCGCGGACGGCGGCCTCAACCAGTCCTTCGTCCTCGAGGCGAAGTCCGGCGGCACCTACGAGCTGGACTTCAGCGGCAACCGGAACATGTGCCTGGACGCCTCCGGCGCGGCGACCGCCGCGGGGACGCAGCTGGAGCAGTGGGGCTGCAACGGCGGCGCCAACCAGCACTGGCTGCTGAAGCCGGCCGGCGGCGGCAGCTACACCCTCGCCGACTCGGCCGCGCCGTCCATGGTCGCCACCCTCGGCACCTCCGCGGCCACCGACTCCTCCGGCAACCCCGTCGCCACCCTGCAGCCCGCCACCGGGGCGAGCACCCAGCAATGGCAGCTGACCAAGCTCGGCATCGTCTACCTGCACGGCTGACGGCCCTTCGGCGCGGCGGCCCCGCCGAGGGACCGCCGCGTCACCCCGTGCGGGCGGCGAGCGCGCGCATCACGTCCAGCAGCGGCTCGGGCGGACGCTGCGTCAGCTCGCGCCGCTCCTCGTCGATCACGGTGATCGCCTCCAGGCCGCCGCGGCGCCACCAGTAGAGCCGGGGCGTCAGCGAGCCGGGGCCGGTGTTGCACTCGTGGAGCGCATAGCCGCCCAGGTCGTTGACGGCGTCCACCACCAGGTGGTCGGTGATCGGGTGGACGCCGAGGCGGTGCCGGGTGGGCATCGCCAGCAGCGCGCCGGCCTCGGGCAGTTCGACACCGGCCGCCCGCATCGCCTCGGGCAGCACCAGCGCCAGGCTCGCCACGAAGAGGCTCTCGCCGGCGAAGAGCAGCGCCGGGGCTCCGGTGGGGCCGGCCACCCAGCTGCGCTCCACCGGGTCCGCCAGCAGGTTGGCGCGGGCCGCCGCCCACAGCTGCTCGCCGCCGCCCTGCTCGACGTCCGGGTCGTCGAGGATGCGGACGGTGGTGGGGGTGTCCAGGGCGAGCGCGGCGATCAGCCCGTCGGCGACCGGGCGGGTGTAGTGGAAGCCGCCGTCCGGGAGCGCGTCGGCGGCGAGCAGCCGCAGCCGGGTGCCGCGCAGCAGCTCCTCGCGGCCCTCGTCGCCCTGCGAGCCGGCCCGCATCCGCCCGAAGTGCTGGGCGACCTCCTCCGGCCACTGGTCGAGGGGCAGCCCGCGGATCCGCTGGGCGAGGTTGACCAGCGGATACCGCCGCCCCCGGTGGTCGATGACGGCGGTGCCGTCGGTGGTCGGCCGCAGCCCTCCGCTCTGGTACTTGACCACGCCGACGGCGATGCCGCGCAGGAAGTCGGCCTGCTCCTGCGTCAGGACCGTCAGGTGCGGGTCGGGCGTCTGCTGTTCGCTCATCCGCCCCAGCGTACGGGGCGGTTGCCGAGCGGGCTCAGTAGTCGACGGGGTCGCGGACGAGGGGGCAGGTCATGCAGTGGCCGCCGCCGCGGCCGCGGCCGAGCTCGGCGCCGACGATGGTGACCACTTCGACGCCGGCCTTGCGCAGCAGGGTGTTGGTCTGGGTGTTGCGGTCGTAGGTGAAGACCACGCCGGGCTCGACGGCGACCGCGTTGTTGCCGCTGTCCCACTGCTGCCGCTCGGAGGCGTAGACGTCCCCGCCGGTCTCCACCACCCGCAGCCGGTCCAGGCCGAGGGAGGTCGCCACCACCTGCGTGAAGGTGCCGCGGCCCTCGTCGACGACCTCCACGCCCGGCGCCTTGTCGGCCGGGTGCAGGGAGAAGGTGTGCACCGCGTCCATGATGGCCGGGTAGAGCGTGACGACGTCCCGGTCGGAGAAGGTGAAGACGGTGTCCAGGTGCATCGCCGAGCGCAGCCGCGGCATGCCGGCGACCACCACGTGGCGGGCCGCGCCGGCGGCGAAGAGGGCGGCGGCGACCTGGGTGATGGCCTGCCGGGAGGTGCGCTCGCTCATGCCCATCAGCACCACGCCGTTGCCGACCGGCATGATGTCGCCGCCCTCGAAGGTGGCCTGGCCCCAGTCGAGTTCGGGGTCGCCCCACCACACGGTGGCGCCGCGGAAGTCGGGGTGGAAGGTGTAGACGGCCTTCATCAGCAGCGTCTCGTCGTGCCGGGCCGGCCAGTAGAGCGGGTTGAGGGTGAGGCCGCCGTAGAGCCAGCAGGTGGTGTCGCGGGTGTAGAGGGTGTTGGGCAGCGGCGGCATCAGGTACTCGCGGGCGTCCGAGGTGGAGCGGGCGAGCGCCAGATGCCCGGAGCGGTACTCCTCCGGGAGGTCGCCGGTGGCGAGGCCGCCGATGAGGTACTCGGCGAGTTCGGCGGGCGCCAGGTTCTCCAGGAAGGCGCGGGTGCCGTCGACGAGGCCGAGGCCGACCTCGTTGGGGATCACCTTCCGGTCCAGCAGCCAGCCGCGGGCCTCGGGCTGCGTCACCGTCTCGGCGAGCAGGTCGTGCAGGTCAACGACGTCCACGCCGCGGGAGCGCAGCTTGTTGACGAAGTCGGCGTGGTCGCGCTGGGCGTTCTCCACCCACATCACGTCGTCGAAGAGCAGCTCGTCGGCGTTGGTGGGGGTGAGCCGGCGGTGGGCGAGGCCGGGCCGGCAGACCAGGACCTTGCGCAGCCGGCCCACCTCGGAGTGGACGCCGTAGCCGGACGCGGGACCGGCGGCGGGGCCGTTGGTGCCTGTGGTCATGACTGCTCCTTCTCGGATGCTCAGATGCTGATCCAGCCGAGGGCGAGGGCGACGACGCCGACGACCGCGCCGGCCGCCGAGACGGCCAGGACCACCAGCTCGCCCGGGGAGAACAGGCGGCGGCCCTGCTCGCGGCGCGCCATCGCGAACAGCACGGTGGACGGGGCGTAGATGATCAGCGACACCAGCAGGTACTTCAGCCCGGCGGCGTAGATCAGGAACGCGGTGTAGACGGTGGCCAGGATGCTCACCACGAGCTCCCGCCCGGCGCCGGGCGACGGTCCGGCGCCGCCCCTGCCCAGTGCGACCATCACCGCATATCCAGCCGCCAGCAGGAAGGGGATGAGGCTGAGCGCGCCGGTGAGGTCGAGGGCGAAGTCGAAGGCGTCCTCGGAGAACGCGGTGACGATCAGCACGACCTGGGAGAGCAGGGTGGTCATCAGCAGCGCGGGCACCGGCACATCGGCGGCGTTGGCACGGCGCAGGAAGCGCGGCATGTCGTCGTCCTCGGCGGCCACGAAGAGCACCTCGGCGGCCATCAGCGTCCAGGCCAGATAGGCGCCGAGGACGGAGACGATCAGGCCGACGCTGACGAAGACCCGGCCCCAGGTGCCGACCGCCTCCTCCAGCACCCCGGCCATCGAGGGCTGCCGCAGCTTCGCGATCTCGCTCATCGGCATGATGCCGTAGGAGACCACGGTGACCGAGGCGAAGACGCAGAAGACGCTGACGAAGCCGAGCACGGTGGCGCGGCCGACGTCCTTGCGGCGCCGGGCGTGGCGGGAGTAGACGCTGGCGCCCTCCACGCCCAGAAAGACGAAGACGGTGGCCAGCATGGTGCCGCGGACCTGGTGGAAGAGGGAGCCGGCGTAGTCGGCGCCGTGGAAGTTCTCGGCGAAGACGTGCGGCTTGAGGAAGAACAGCGCCAGGACGATGAAGACGAGGATCGGGATGACCTTGGCGACGGTGACGATCCGGTTGATCGCCGCCGCCTCCTTGATGCCGCGTCGCACCAGGAAGAAGAACGCCCACAGCCCGGCCGTGGAGCAGACGATCGCCAGCGCGGTGTCGCCCTCGCCGAGGGCGGGGGCGATCGCGCCGATCGTCGACATGATCAGCACCCAGTAGGTGACGTTGCCGACGCAGGCGCTGGCCCAGTAGCCGATGGCGGAGAAGAAGCCGAGGTACTGGCCGAAGCCGGCCTTGGCGTAGGCGTAGACGCCGGCATCCAGGTCGGGGCGGCGCACGGCGAGGTTCTGGAAGACGAAGGCGAGCATCAGCATGCCGACGCCGGCGATCGCCCAGGCGATCAGGGCCCCGGCGACGCCGGTGACCTCGGAGAAGCGGCGGGGCAGCGAGAAGACGCCGGCCCCGACCATGGAGCCGACGACCATCGCGGTGAGGGTCGGCAGGGTGAGCTTGGCCGGCGTCGAGGGGGGCGCCGGAGCGTCGGTGGTGCCCATATCCGTCCATCAAAGTGCGGACCGGGCCGCGGCGGGAGACGGGCGTGGGCAGTACGGGTGACGGCCTCTCGGGTGACGGCCCGTCGGATGACGGCCCGTCGGGTGCGCACGCGGCGGTGCCGCCCGGAGCAGGCTCCGGGCGGCACCGCGTGCGAGGGGGTTCAGCCGTTGGCCCCGCCGTTGCCGAACGTCGGGTTGAGCCCGCCGATGCCGGTGACGGTGTTGCCCACGACGTTCACCGGGACGTGGACGGGAACCTGGACCAGGTTCCCGCTGATCGCACCCGGGGAGCCGGCAGCCATGCCGCCGGCCGCGGAGGAGGCGGAGGCGACGCCGGCACCGGCGGCGACGAGGGCGGCGCCGGCGCCGGCGGCGGCCGCGTACTTGAGGACCCGCATGGGAGTCTCCTTGCAGACGAGGGGATGTTGCAGTCCGGTCAACTCGCCGGGAGCGGCGCAGGTCACGCCCCTCGCCGCATTTCACTCGTCCGGCCGAACTCCCGTCACCCGCGCCCGGTTTGCCATAATGCGTCCGTGATCGGCGAGGTGTTCTCCTACGTTCCGGCCGCCTTCCTCCTGACGGGCTTTCTGCTCGGGGTGCGCAAGGACCGCAGGCGGTTCGCCAACGCGGTCTGGCTCGGCCTCACCGTCGTCGCGCTGGCGATGGCCCTGGGCGTCACGCAGCTGCGCCACCCGGAGAGCACCGCGGCGGAGGTCGTCGAGGTGCTGGTGCTGCTCGCGCCGGCGCTGGGCGCGGTGCTGCTGGCGGGGCTGCTGATCGCCAACGGCGTGGTGATGGTGCGCAAGGAGGGGCGGCGGCTGGGCAATCTGCTGTCGCTGCTGGCCGGGCTGGCCCTGGTGGCGGTGATCGCGCTGGCGGTGGCGGCGGTGCTGCACGGCGACCGGGCGCTGCACATCGCGGCGGCGCTGGCGCTGCTGCTGGTCTGCTACTTCTCCTTCCTCTTCGCCTGCTTCGCCGGGTACGCCTACCTCTACGGCCGGCTGCGGCCTCGGGACGACTGCGACTTCGTGGTGGTGCTGGGCTCCGGGCTGGTCGGCGGCGACCGGGTGCCGCCGCTGCTCGCCGGCCGCCTCGGCAAGGGCGCCGCGCTGTGGCGCGGGATGGCGCCGCCGCAGGGGCGTCCGGCACTGATGATCGCCTCGGGCGGGCAGGGGCCGGGCGAGGAGGTCGCCGAGGCGGACGCGATGGGCGACTGGCTGGTCGGGCACGGGGTCCCCGCGGACCGGGTGCTGCGCGAGGACCGCTCGCGCAGCACCCGGGAGAACCTGCGGTTCAGCGGGGCGCTGATGGAGTCGGTGCGGCCGGGCGCGCGCTGCGTCGTCGTCACCAACAACTTCCACGCCTTCCGGGCGGCGATCCTGGCCCGCACGGAGGGCGTCGACGGCCAGGTCACCGGCTCCCCCACCGCGCTCTACTACTGGCCGAGCGCGATGATCCGCGAGTTCGCCGCGGTGCTGGCGATGCGCCGCACGCCGCACCTGGCGGTGATCACGGCGCTCTGCCTGCTCGCCGCGGCCGCCTGGTTGGCGTAGGCCGCTGCTGCGCTCCGGCGGTTCAGCCGACGAGCGCGGTGCGGCGCAGCCGCCGCGCGGACAGCTGGAGGGCGAGCTCGGACGGGGGGTGGCGGGCCGTCAGCACCGGGCAGCCGGCCCGGGAGAGCACCCGGCGGCGGACGTGCCCGTGCAGCGCGCGCCCCAGCGGGCCGCGTCCACCGCCGATGACCAGCAGGTCCTCCGGCTCGGGCAGCAGCGTCAGGGCGTCCTCGGCGGGGGCGCGCACCACCATCGGGTGCACCTCGACGTCGCCCAGGTAGGGCGCGTTGTCGCGGAGTTGGTCGAGGAGGGTGCCGCGGGCGTTCGCCTCCCACACCTTCAGCAGCGGGGGGCAGGGGGCGGCGTAGTAGAGGCGCTCGCCCTCGGGCGGGCCCCAGGCGATGAGGGCGATCAGCGGGCGTCCGCCGCGGCGCGCCTCGAAGGCGCCCCGGCGCAGGGCGGCCTCGCTGCTCGGCGAGCCGCTGACGCCCACGATCACTCGTCCTTCGGTGCTCGTCGGTGAGGTCATGCCTTCCAGGGTCGTCGGCGGGCGCGGCGCCGAACAGTGGCAGCAATGCCCTTGTTCCGCAAGATCCCGCCATCTAGGCTGGGGGCATGCTCCGTACCGTTGCCGTGGTGCTGCCGGACGATGTGGCGCCCTTCGAATTCGGCGTGGTCTGCGAGGCGTTCGGCGTCGACCGCACCGCGCAGGGCGTGCCGCCCATCGAGTTCCGGGTCTGCGGGGCGCGCGCCGGCGCCGCGGTCTCCACCACGGTGGGCTGCCGGATCGTCCCGGAGTTCGGGCTGGAGGGGCTGGACGGCGCCGACCTGGTGGCCGTCCCCGCGCACGGCTACGACCCGCCGGTCGGCCATCCGGTGGTGGCGGCGGTGCGGGAGGCGCACCGGGCCGGGGCGACGGTGCTGTCGGTGTGCAGCGGCGCGTTCCTGCTCGGCGAGGCGGGGCTGCTGGACGGGCGGCGCTGCACCACCCACTGGATGCACGCGGACCGGCTGGCGGAGCGCTATCCGCTGGCGAAGGTCGACCCGGACGTGCTCTTCGTCGACGAGGGCACGGTGATCACCAGCGCGGGGACGGCCGCGGGCATCGACGCCTGCCTGCACCTGATCCGCCGCGAGCTGGGCTCCGCGGTGGCGACGGCGGTGGCGCGGCGGATGGTGGTGCCGCCGCAGCGGGACGGCGGGCAGCGGCAGTTCGTCGACCTGCCGATCCCCGCGGACGCGCACGGCGGCGGGCTGCAGCAGCTGCTCGCCTGGCTCACCGAACACCTGGCGGAGCCGCACACGGTGGCGGCGCTGGCGCGCCGGGCGCGGATGTCGGAGCGGACGTTCGCGCGGCGGTTCACGGCGGAGACGGGGACCACGCCGCACCGCTGGCTGACGCAGCAGCGGGTGCTGCTGGCGCGGCGGCTGCTGGAGGACACCGGGCTGGAGCTGGACGCGGTCGCGGCGTCCGCCGGCCTCGGCGACGCGGCGCTGCTGCGCCACCACTTCCGCCGAGCGACGGGGCTGACGCCCCAGGCCTACCGTCGGGCGTTCGCGTCCCGCGGGTGACCGCTCGGGCCCCCTGCGGGGCGCCGCCGGTCACCGGTGCACGGGGCGCCCCCGCCCACCGCAACCGTCAGCAGCGGCCCCGCACCGTCACCCCGTCACCCCAGCACGCGCCCCAGCGCGTCGAGCGCCTCCCCCAACTGCTCCCGCGTGATCGTCAGCGGCGGAGCCAGCCGCACCGTCGAGCCGTGCGTGTCCTTCGCCAGCACGCCCTCCGCCATCAGACGCTCCGTCACCTCGCGTCCCGTGCCGAGCTCCGGGTCGACGTCCACGCCCGCCCACAGCCCGCGCGCGCGGTACCGCACCACGCCCCGCCCCACCAGCCGGTCCAGGCCCGCCGCCAGCTCCTTGCCCAGCTCAGCCGCGCGCCGCTGGAACTCGCCGGTGGCGAGCAGCTCCACCACCGCCCCGCCCACTGCCGCCGCCAGCGGGTTCCCGCCGAAGGTGGAGCCGTGCTCGCCGGGGTGCAGCACGTCCATCACGTCCCGGGACGCCACCACCGCCGAGACCGGGACGATGCCGCCGCCCAGCGCCTTGCCGAGCAGCACCACGTCCGGCCGCACCCCCTCGTGCTCCACCGCCAGCGTGGCGCCCGTGCGGCCCAGCCCGGACTGGATCTCGTCCGCGACGAACAGCGCGTTGCGCGCCCGCGTCAGCTCCCGCACGCCCGCCAGGTAGCCGTCGTCCGGGATGAGCACCCCGGCCTCGCCCTGGATCGGCTCGATCAGCACCGCCGCGGTGGCCTCGTCCACCGCGTCGCGCAGCGCGTCCAGGTCGTTGTACGGGACCACCCGGAAGCCCGGGGTGAAGGGCCCGAACCCGTTGCGCGCCTCGGGGTCGCTGGAGAAGCCGACGATGGTGGTGGTGCGGCCGTGGAAGTTGTTCTCGGCGACCACGATGTTGGCGTGGTCGGCCGGCACGCCCTTGACGTCGTAGGCCCACTTGCGGGCCAGCTTGATGCCGCTCTCCACCGCCTCGGCGCCGGTGTTCATCGGCAGCACCGCGTCCATGCCGAGCAGCTCGGCGAGGCCCTCCGCGAAGCCGGCCAGCCGGTCGTTGTGGAAGGCGCGGGAGGTGAGGGTGAGGGCGTCCAGCTGCCGGTGGGCGGCCTCGATCAGCGCGGGGTGCCGGTGGCCGAAGTTGAGTGCGGAGTAGCCGGCGAGCAGGTCGAGGTAGCGGCGCCCCTCGACGTCCTCGACGACCGCGCCCTCGGCGCGCGCCAGCACCACCGGCAGCGGGTGGTAGTTGTGCGCCAGGACGGTGTCCTCGGCGGCGATCAGCTGCGCGGAGCTGCGGGTGGTGGACGTGGTCACGGTGGCCTCCTCAGCCTCGGATCTCCTGGGTGCAGCACTTGATGCCGCCGCCCGCCTTGTGCAGCTCGTCGAGGTCGACGGGGACGGGGACGTAGCCGCGGCCGGCGAGCTCGGCCGCGAGGCGCGCGGCCTGCGGGGCGATGAAGACATGGCGGCCGTCGGAGACCGAGTTGAGCCCGAAGGCCAGCGCGTCCTCGCGGGTGGCGCGCACCGCGTCGGGGAAGCGGGCCGCGAGCTCGGCGCGCCCGGCGGCGTCGAACGCCTCGGGGCAGTAGGCGACGTTGGCGTCGTCGAGCGCGAAGAGCGCGGTGTCCAGATGGTAGAACCGCGGGTCGACCAGGCGCAGCGTCAGCGGCTCCAGGCCGAGGTGGGCGGCGGCCTCGGCGTGCGCCTCCGGCGCCGTCCGGAAGCCGGTGCCGGCCAGCAGCAGCCCGGGGCCGGCCATCGGCACCAGGTCGCCCTCGCCCTCGCAGACGGCCTGCGGCTCCAGCACGTCGAAGCCGGCGGCCTTGAACCACAGCTCGTACTGGCGGCTCTCGGGCCGGCGCGCCTCGTGGTGGAAGCGCGAGCCGAGGACGGCGCCGGCGTGGCTGCAGGCGGAGTTGGCGGCGAAGACCATGTCGGGCAGCCCGGGCTGGGCGGTGATCAGGTCGACGCGGTGGCCGTGCGCCTCGTAGGCGTCCACCAGGGCGCGCCACTGCTCCAGGGCGCGGGGGACGTCCACCGGATCGCCGGGGCGCATCCACGGATTGTGGCCGTGGTCGACGGCGAAGTGCTCCGGGGGGCAGAGCAGATAGCGGCGCAGGCGCGGCTCGGGCACGGGCACCGTCCTTCGGGACGTGGCGGACCGGGGGTGGTGATCACCAAGGTAGGAAGCGCCCGGGATCCGCCACAAGCCGCCACGCTTGCAAGCGCACACACTGATGTTGCGTCAAGTGCCGACCCGGCGGCGGTTCGTTGCGCACCCGCCGCCGGGATCGGCGGTCTTCGCATGTCAGAGCACGGAGGGCCGCAGCTCCCAGTAGGCGGTGGTGCCGGTGGGGGCCGGCAGCGCGGGCACCGCGGCGGCCGCGGCCCGGTCGCCGTGGTCGGCGGCGGCGCGCAGGATCCCGCCGGCCTCGCCCGGGGTGAAGGAGAGCTCGGGGTAGGGCCAGGCGGCGGCGCCGGTGGCGGCGGGGATCAGGAAGTCGACGGAGCGCAGGATCGAGCCGCCCGAGGGCGTCGTCCAGTGCCACAGGTCGACGCCGGCGTGCCCGGCGATCTGGGCGAGCCGGGTGAGCGCCTCCAGGTTGTAGACGGAGTAGTGGAAGCTGCGGGTGCGGGTGATCTCCTGGGGCTCGCTGCCGTCGGCGGCGAGCTGCGGCGCGAGGCGCTTGGCCTTCGCCGCCTCGGCGGTGGCGCGGGCGGCGGCCCGGTCGCCGGTGGCGAGCTGGAGGCCGGCGACGAGCATGTCGTAGAAGGAGCCGTGGTTGTTGGCGGCGGCCGCCTCGTCCTTGCCGTTGGCGCTGGTCAGCAGCCAGTCGAGGAAGGCGGTGTTCCACTGCCGCAGGCCGTCGCGCAGCTCGGGCGTCCAGCCGGGGGCGCCGGTGTCGAGGATCGCCAGGTCGTCGAGGACGTCGGTGTACTGCTCGGAGAACTCGATGATGCCGATGCCGCGCCCGTCGACCAGGCAGGGGATGCCCTGGGCGAAGTTCATGTTCGGGTTCATCCGGGTGGCCGGGTCGAGGAACCACACCTGGAGGTCGTGGGCGGCGCGCTGGGCGTACTCGGCGCGGCCGGTGTAGTACCAGGCGAGGGTGAGCGCGTCGACGGCGCTCATCATCGAGCCGTCCTCGTCGTGGTCGGTGATGCCGTTGATCTCGGGGTTGCGCTGCCCGTCGCGCTGGACGTAGGGGCAGCCCTGCGGGTTGTCGGCGGTCTTCGGCCGGCTGGCCCACCAGTAGGGCGCCTGGGACATGTAGTCGTGCTTGTCGCCGCTGGGCGGGGTGCGGTCCTTGTCCATCACCGTCCAGGGCCCGGCGGTGAGCGCCTGGTCGGCGCGGGCGAGCAGCAGGTCCAGCTGGGGGCGGAGCCGGGGGTCGCCGGCGTGCAGCGCGGCGCGGGCGGCGGCGAGCCTGCTGCCGTCCATCACCACGGTGCGCGGGACGGCGCTGCGCGGCCGGGCTCCGGCGGTGGCCGCGGGGGCGGCGGCGAGGGCTCCGGCGAGGAGGGAGAACGCGGCGGCCGCGGCCGCCACCAGAGTGCGCAGGGGGTGCGCTAAGCGAGGCATGCCCCGCAGGGTAGGACGGGCGCACCGCGGTAGCAATCGTTTGCACAGCCTCGTCGGTCGACGGCGCGCCACCCCCGCCCGGGGCCGTCACCCCCGCCCGGGCGCCTCGCCGCCGGCCGCCGCCTCCGGGGTGTCGGTGATCAGGTGGGAGAGGACCACGCTGCTCACCGTCTTGCGGACGAACGGCTCGGTGCGGATCCGCTCCAGCACCTCCTCGAAGTGGTCGATGTCCGCCGCGCGGACGTGCAGCAGGGCGTCGGCGCCGCCGGTGACGGTCATCGCGGCGACCACCTCCGGGTAGTGGCTCACCACCTCGGCGAGGCGCCGCGGCGGGGCGGCGCCGTCGCAGTAGACCTCGACGTACGCCTCGGTGCGCCAACCCAGCGCGGCGGGGCGGACCGTGGCGGTGAAGCCGGTGATCACGTCCTGCGCGCGCAGCCGGTCCACCCGCCGCTTCACGGCGGGCGCGGAGAGCCCGATGGCGGCGCCGATCTCGGCGAAGCTGCTGCGGGCGTCCGCGATCAGCGCGGTGACGATCTTTCGGTCCAGCTCGTCCTGGAGGCGGCCGCGCGGGGCCGGCCGGGGTGCGGGTGCTGCCATGGGGACGAGTGTGCAGCACGGCGGGCTGTCGGCGGCGGAAGGTAGGTTCTGACCATCGCGAACGACCTGGGGAGGACGGACAGATGGCCGACGAGGACAGCTGGGAGCTGCCCGCCGCGTGGCGGCGGTATCTGCACCCGCGGCGCGGCGGCGCGCCGTGCCCGACGGCGGCGCCCGCCGAGGCCGCGCTGAAGACGGCGGCGGAGCAGCTGGAGGGGTGGCCCGAGCTGCTGCGGATGGCGCTGGAGGATCCCGACAGCGAGCCGCGCGCCCTCGAGGCGGCCCGCGCCCACCGCGGCGGCGCGCCCGATCCGCTCGGCGCGGCGACGCTCGCCGCGGGCGCCTCCGCCTACGACTCGGACATGGCCGGGGTGGCGGACGCCTGGGCGTTCCGGAACGGCCTGGTCTTCGCCGCGCGCGCCGCGGTGGAGATGGTCGCGCTGTCGGTCACCGAGGTGTGGAACATGGCCGCCCAGCGCTCCGACCGCCGGATCGTCGGCCACACCGTGCCGGTCGGCGAGGAGGTCCAGCTGGACGTGCGGACGCGCGCCGCCGTCCGGGTGCGGGCGCTGCTCGCCGCGGTCGCGGACGACGCCGAGTACGCGGCCGTCGTCGAGGCGCTGGCCCCGATGCGGGAGATCTCCCCGCGCGCCGCCGTCGCCGTCGCCTATCTGCTCCCCACCGAGCAGGCCTGGGTGGACGAGGCGATCGCCGCCGCGGGCGCGCTCGCCGCCGGCGCGGGGCCGCTGCGCACCCTGCTGCTCTGCTCGGTGACGACCCGTGAGCAGCTGGCCGCGCTCGGCGGCGGCACCACGATCGGGTACGCCTATCGCGGCCTGCCTCTCTACACCACCCTCGCCGAAGGCCTCGGCGCCGCCGCGGCCCCGCTGGTCGGCAAGCGCCTCACCGAGCCGTACCTCGACGCGGACCAGGCCCAGACGGCCCTGAAGGTGCTGGTCCGGCTCCCGGGCGACGAGGCGTTCGCGCTGGTCATGTCCGGGCTGGAGGGCTCGCTGAGCAAGCGCTTCACCGCCGCGGCCGGCGAGGCGGCCGGCCGCTTCCCGGTGCGCGCCACCCGGATGCTGGCCGAGGCCGCCGCCAAGGGCTCGCGCCCCGCCGAGGGCCTGCTCGCCCAGCACGTCCGCGCGCACTCCGAGGCGGCGTCGAGCGCGCTGCCCCAACTCCCGCCGGAGGCCGCCGCGCTGGTCGAGTCGCTGCTGGCGCTCGGCGTCCGGATACCCGAGGCCGCGGCGGACGCCGTGCCGGCGGTGCTCACCGCGCCGCCGTGGGCGAAGAAGCGCGGCCGGGCCGCCGCGTCCGCCGCTCCCCCGGTCGCCGAGGGGCTCGCCGCGCCCGAGGGCGTCACCGAGGTGTGGGCGGCCGGCGAGCGCGAGGAGTGGGCCGCGGCAGACGCGTGGGTGATGCGCTCCCACTGGGTGCCGGGCAGCTGGGAGGCCCGCGCCCGGCTGTTCGCCGCAACCCCCGAGAAGCTCCGGGAGACGGGCGCCGCCGCCTCGTTCCTGCAGGGGCCGGAGGAGCTGTTCCGCCCGCTGGTCGGCGGCTGGGATCCGCAGGAGCACTTCCTCGCGCCCGGCATGGTCCGCCCGGTCGCCGCCCGCTACGGCACCGCCGCGCTGCCCGCGCTGCTGCGGATCGCCGCCGGCCGCCCCAATCGGTTCGGCGAGGTGCTGCTGCCCTTCGCCGACGCCGCCACCGCCCGGCTGATCGCCTCCTGGGCGGGCCGGTCCACCGCCGCCGGGCGGATCGCCGCCGCCTGGCTGGAGCGGCACGCCGCGCATGCCGCGCCGCTGCTGCTGCCGGACGCGGCCGGCCGGCCGGGCCCCGCGCGGAAGGCCGCCGAGCGGATGCTGCGGAGCCTCGCCGAGGCGCACGGCCCGGAGCCGGTGCGCACGGCCGCCGCCGCGTACGGCCCGCAGGCGGAGGCGGCGATCGCCCCGCTGCTGGCGGCCGATCCGCTGATCACCGCGCTGCCCGACCGGATGCCGAAGCTCCCCGCCTGGGTCGATCCGGTGTCCCTGCCGCAGATCCGGGTGCGGGCCGGCGGTGCGCTGCCGGACGAGGCCGTGCGCCATCTGGCCACCATGCTCGCCGTCTCCGAGCCGGGCCGCCCCTACCCGGCGATCGCCGAGGTCCGCGAGGCGTGCGAGCCGGCCTCGCTGGCCGCGTTCGGCTGGGCGCTGCTGGAGAGCTGGCGGACGGCCGGCATGCCCGCCAAGGAGTCCTGGACGCTCGCGGCGCTCGGCGTCCTCGGCGACGACGACACCGCCCGCCGGCTCGCCCCGCTGATCCGCGCCTGGCCGGGCGAGAGCGCCCACCACCGGGCCGTCCAGGGCCTGGACGTGCTCGCCGCGATCGGCAGCGACGCGGCGCTGACCCAGCTTCAGTCGATCGCCGAGCGGGTGAAGTTCCGGGCGCTGAAGGAGCGGGCCGCGCAGAAGATCTCCGCGGTCGCCGAGGCGCGCGGGCTCTCCCCCGAGCAGCTCGCCGACCGGCTCGTCCCCGACCTCGGGCTGGACGCCTCCGGCGGCCTCGTCCTCGACTACGGGCCGCGCCGCTTCACCGTCGGCTTCGACGAGCAGCTGCGCCCGGTGGTGCGCGACGAGGCGGGGAAGGCACGGGCGTCGCTGCCGGCCGTCGCCAAGAAGGACGACGCCGAGCTGGCGGAGGCGGCCCGGGCCCGCTTCAAGGCGCTCCGCGCCGACGTCCGCACGCTGGCCGGGGACGGCATCCGCCGGCTGGAGGCGGCGATGGTCTCCGGGCGGACGTGGACGGCGCAGGAGTTCCGCGCCCATCTGATGGAGCATCCGCTGATGGCCCATCTGGCCCGGCGGTTGGTCTGGCAGGTGGACGGCGCGGAGGTCCGGGTCGCCGAGGACCGCACCCTCGCCGACGTCCAGGACGCGCCGGTCGCGCTCCCGCCGGACGCGGTCGTCCGGCTGCCGCACCCCCTGCGCCTGGAGGAGGCGGGCACGCTGGCCGCCTGGTCGGAGCTGTTCGCCGACTACGAGCTGCTGCAGCCCTTCCCGCAGCTGGGGCGGGCGGTGCACCGGCTGACGGAGCAGGAGCGCGGCGGCCATCTGCTGCCCCGCTACGACGGCGTCGCGGTGCAGACCGTCCGCCTGATCAGGCTGGACCGGCGCGGCTGGGTGCGCGGCGACCCGTCCGACAACGGCGTCGCCCGCTGGACGTCCAAGAAGCTCGCCGACCACCGCTACCTGGTGCTGGAGCCGGACGACGGCATCCCGATCGGGATGCCCGAGGCGATCCCCGACCAGCACGTCGAGCGGATCTGGCTGAGCCCCTCCCCCGACGACTACTGGCGAAGCGACGCCCACCCGCTGAAGCTGGGCGACATCGACCCGGTCGCGATGAGCGAGGCCCTGGCCGACCTGGCCGCAGCGCTCGACTGACGGGGACAGCGGCCCCGCCAGGGGCGCGGGGAACTGCGCGAACGAGCACCACGGCGCGCAGGCGGAAAGCGAACCCGTCGCCCGAAGCCGGGCGACGCGGTCGCGTCAAGCGAGGCCCTGGCCGACCAGGCCGCGGCCCCGCCAGGGGCGCGGGGAACTGCGCGAACGAGCACCACGGCGCGCAGGCCGGAAACGGACCCCGCGTCCCGCGGCGCCCACCCGCGCCCCGCTGCGCCTACGCGCCCAGCGCCGCGCAGAACTCCCGGGCCCGGCGGGTGATCTCCGGCCAGTCGCCGTCCGCGACGGCCTGCGGGGGCACCACGTCGGTGCCCGCGGAGACCGCCAGCGCGCCGTTGCCCAGGAACTCCGCCGCGTTGGAGGCGTTGACGCCGCCGCTCGGGACGAGCTTCACCTCGGGCAGCGGCCCGCGCAGGTCCTTGAGGTAGCGGGGGCCGAGCGAGTGCGCGGGGAAGATCTTCACCGCGGCGGCGCCCAGGTCCAGGGCGGTCAGCACCTCGCTGGGGGTGAACGCGCCCATCACCACCGGCACGCCGCGCTCCCGCGCCACCGCGGCGACGTCCGGGCGCAGGCCCGGAGTGACGAGGAACTCCGCCCCGGCCTCGATCGCCGCCTCGGCGTCGGCCGCGTTCAGGACGGTGCCGGCGCCCAGGTGGACGCCGGCCACGGCGGACGCGCGGCGCAGGTGGTCCGTCAGGTCCGGCGTGGTGTAGGTGAGTTCGACGGTGCGGATCCCGCCCGCGGCGAGCGCCTCGGCGAGCTTGGCGGCGTCGGGGATGCGGGGCGCGCGGACGACCACCAGGACGCGGTCGCGGGCGAGGTCGTCGAGGACGGTGCTCATCGGGGGTGCTGCTCCTTGCTCGTTCGGTGCGCTCGGCACGCTTAGAACACTGTGCGGATCAGGTCGACCACGGTCGGGTCGTCGGCGTCGGCGTCATCCACCACCGGGATGAGCGTCCACTTGTCGAAGGCCGTGCAGGGGTGGGAGAGGCCGAGGCGGACGAGGTCGCCCTCCCGGACGCCGGGCGCGTCGCGCAGGAACGCGTGCTGGTCGTTGACGGCCGAGACGGACGCGCCGTCCAACCGCCCCCCGCCGCGCACCAGCTGCGGCTCGGGCAGGCCCTCGTCGTACGGGAAGTCCCGCTTGCCGCCGTCCAGCAGCGCGAGCGCGTCCTCCGGCCGCGACACCACCCGCGCCCAGCCGTGCATCGCGGCGCGGAACCGCTCCCCCGCGGCGCCGCCGCCCCTCACCAGCGGGGAGATGCCCCGGTAGAAGCCGTCGTCGTGGACCAGGTACGCGCCCGAGCGCAGGACCACCCGCGCGCCCGCCCGTGCCAGCGGGCCGAGCACCTCGGCGACCTGGTCGAAGTAGGCGCTGCCGCCCGCGGTGACGATCGGGGCGTCCACCTCGTACCGCGCCTCCAGCCGCCCGTGCAGGGCGGCGATCGCCCGCAGGTACCCGTCCACGGCCGCGAGCCCGGCCGCGCCCGCGTCGTGCGCCAGCGCGCCCTCGTAGCCGCCGACGCCGGCCAGCCGCAGCGTCCCCGCCGCGCGCACCGCCTCGGCGACGGCGAGCGCCGTCGCCCCGTCCCGCGCGCCGGTGCGGCCGCCCGCGCCGCCCAGCTCCACGATCACGTCCACCGGCCGCCGGGCGCCCGCCGCGCGCAGCGCGGCGTCCATCAGCTCCACCGAGCGGACCGAGTCCACCCAGGAGGCGAACGCGAACTCCGGGTCCCCGTCCAGCTGCTCGGCGAGCCAGGCGAGCCCCGCCGGGTCCAGCAGCGTGTTGGCGAGCATCACCCGCGAGGTGCGGAAGGCCCGCGCCACCCGCAGCTGCGGCAGGTTGGCGACGGTGATGCCCCAGGCGCCGGCGTCCAGCTGACGCTGCCACAGCCGCGGCGCCATCGTAGTCTTGCCGTGCGGGGCGAGCAGCAGCCCGCGCTCCGCCGTCCAGCGGGCCATCAGGTCGAGGTTGTGGGCCAGCGCGCCCTCGTCGAGGGTGAGCAGCGGAGTGCCGAAGGACGACAGCCGGGGGCGCTCGGCCAGGAACTCCTCCACCGTGCGCCCGTGCGCGGACGCGGGGATCGCCTTGAACCGGAAGTCCAGCCACTCCTCCCGGAGCGCCGCCACCGCGGTCCCGTCGATGCCGCCGGAATCCATCCGCCCAGCCACCCCTCTCCGACCTGCCTCGTTGCATTCTGCGCAACCACCATTGCAGCAACTGCTACAGCGGTTGTAGCATCGCCGCCGCAGCACGGTCAACGCACGAACGGACGGTCCCGACGATGAGCAGCGACACCTCCGCCCCCACCGCGCCCCGCGCGGTCTGCGTCGGCGAGACGATGGCCGTCCTGGTCCCCGAGACCCCGGGCCCGCTGGAGCACTCCGCCTCCTTCCGCCGGATGTTCGGCGGCGCCGAGTCCAACGTGGCCCGCGGGCTCGCCGCGCTGGGCGTGCCCGCCGCCTGGCTGAGCCGGGTCGGCGACGACGGCTTCGGCCGGCACATCACCGCCGAGCTCGCCGCCGCCGGCGTCGACACCTCCGCGGTCGCGATCGACGAGGCCCGCCCCACCGGCCTCTACATCAAGGAGACCGCGGCCGGCGGCGCCAGCCGGATGCACTACTACCGCAGCAGCTCCGCCGCCTCCGCCCTCTCCCCCGCCGACCTCGACACCCCGGCCGCCGCCGCGCTGCTCGCCGGCGCCGGGCTCGTCCATGTCTCGGGCATCACCGCCGCGCTCTCCGACAGCGCCCACGCCCTCGTCCGCCACCTGCTGGAACGTCCGCGCCCCGCCGGGCAGATCGTCAGCTTCGACCTCAACTGGCGCCCCGCGCTGTGGCGCTCGCGCGGCGGCCCGTCCGCGGCCGCCGAGGCGCTGCGCCCCCTGCTGGACGCCGCCGACGTGGTGCTGCTCGGCGCCGACGAGGCCGAGACGGTCTTCGGCACCGGCGACGCGGCCGAGCTGCGCCGCCTGCTGCCCGGCCCCCGCACGGTGGTCGTCAAGGACGAGTCCAACGCCGCCCACGCCCTCGACCGGGACGGCACCGCCACCACCGAACCGGCGCTGCGCGTCGAGGTGGTGGAGCCGGTCGGCGCCGGCGACGCCTTCGCCGCCGGCTACCTCGCCGGCACCCTGCGCGGGCTGCCGCAGGCCGAGCGGCTGCGCCTGGGCCACCTCACCGCCGCGGCCACCCTGGTCGTCCCGGAGGACGCCGGCACGCCCTTCCCCGCGGACGCCACCGCCGAGCTGCTCGCCGCCCCGCCCGAGGTGTGGCGCGCCACCACCGTCACCACCGCCGGGCCGGCTCCGACCACTCAGAGGACGGCGACGTGAGCCAGAGCGTCGGGCGGGCGCTGGAGCTGCTGATCCGGCTCGGCGAGGGCCCCGGCACCCTGGACGGCCTCGCCGCCGGGCTGGACGTCCACAAGACCACCGTGCTGCGGCTGCTGCGCACCCTGGAGGAGCAGCGCTTCGTCTACCGCGACCAGCAGCACCGCTACCACCTGGGCTCGCGCTCCTTCGAGTTGGCCGGGGCGGCGCTGGAGCAGCGCGAGATCCGGGCCACCGCGGCGCCGTTCCTGGCCCGGCTGGGCGAGGCCACCGGGCAGACCGTCCACCTGGGCGTGCGGGAGGGCGGCGAGGTGGTCTACCTCGACAAGTACGACGCCCGCACCCCGATCCGGATGTACTCGCGGATCGGGCGGCCGATGCCGCAGCACTGCACGGCGATCGGCAAGGTGCTGCTTGCGGACCTGCCGGAGAAGGAGCGGCGGGCCGCCGCCGAGGCGCTGGACTACCGGCGGTTCACCGAGCACACCGTCACCGGGCCGGCCGCCTTCCTCGCCGAGTTGGAGCGCACTGCCCGGCGCGGCTGGGGGCTCGACGACGGCGAGCACGAGACGTTCATGACCTGCATCGGCGCCCCCGTGCGGGACGCCACCGGCGCGGTGGCCGCGGCGGTGTCGCTCTCGGTTCCGGACGTGGTGCTGGGGCGCGAGGATGTGCTGGCGCTGCTGCCGCAGCTGCTGGAGACGGCCGGGGAGATCTCCCGCGCGGCCGGCTACCGATAGGAGAGGGTTGCTCATGTCGAAGAAGACCGAGATCCGCACGGACGGCGCGCCGACCCCGGCCCCGATCTTCTCCCAGGGGGTGCGGAAGGGCCCGATGCTCCAGGTCTCCGGCCAGGGCCCGCAGGACCCGAAGACCGGCGAGTACCTCCACGAGGGCGACGTGAAGGCGCAGACGCGGCGGACGCTGGAGAACGTCCGGGCCGTGCTGGAGGCGGGCGGCGCGGGCGTGGAGGACGTGCTGATGTTCCGCGTCTACCTGACCGAGCGCGGCGACTTCGCCGCGATGAACGAGGTGTACGGGGAGTTCGTGCGGGAGCACTGCCCGAGCGGGGTGTTCCCGGGGCGGACGACCGTGTTCGTCACCCTCCCGCAGGCGCCGATGCTGGTGGAGATCGACGCGCTGGCCTGCGTCTCCGAGTAGCGCCGCCGCCCGGCGCCCCGGCGACCCGCCCGGACGGCTTCGCCGTCCGCGGGTGCCGGGGCGCCGGTGTGTCAGTGCGAGGAGCGGCGGGCCGAGTTGACGCGGTAGACGTCGTAGACGCCCTCGACGCCGCGGACGGCCTTCAGGACGTGGCCCAGGTGCTTGGGGTCGCCCATCTCGAAGGTGAACCGGGAGGTGGCCACCCGGTCCCGCGAGGTCTGCACCGCCGCCGACAGGATGTTGACGTGCTGGTCCGACAGCACCCGCGTGACGTCCGACAGCAGCCGCGAGCGGTCCAGCGCCTCCACCTGGATGGCCACCAGGAACACCGACGACTGCGTCGGCGCCCAGGACACCTCCAGCATCCGCTCCGGCTGCCGCATCAGGGAGTCTATGTTCGGGCAGTCCGTGCGGTGCACCGAGACGCCGTTGCCGCGCGTCACGAAGCCGATGATCGGGTCGCCCGGCACCGGGGTGCAGCAGCGGGAGAGCTTGACCCACACATCGTCGATGCCCTTGACGACCACGCCCGGGTCGCCGGTGCGCGAGCGCCGCCGCCGGCCGCGCTCGGGCGGCAGCGGGGTGGCCGCCTCCGCCAGGTCCTCGCTGGCGCCCTCCTCGCCGCCGAGCGCCTGCACCAGCTTGCCGACGATCGACTGCGCCGAGACATGCCCCTCTCCGATCGCCGCGTAGAGCGCGGAGATGTCGGGGTAGCGCATCTCGTGGGCGAGCGTCACCAGCGCATCTCCCGTCAGGATCCGCTGGATCGGCAGGTTCTGCTTGCGCATCGCCCGCGCGATGGCGTCCTTGCCCTGCTCGATCGCCTCCTCGCGGCGCTCCTTGGAGAACCACGCGCGGATCTTGTTGCGGGCCCGCGGCGACTTGACGAAGCCCAGCCAGTCGCGGCTCGGCCCGGCGTTGGCGGCCTTGGAGGTGAAGACCTCCACCGTGTCGCCGTTGTCGAGTGTCGACTCCAGCGGCACCAGCCGCCCGTTGACCCGGGCGCCGATGGTGCGGTGGCCGACCTCGGTGTGCACGGCGTAGGCGAAGTCGACCGGGGTGGCGCCGGCCGGCAGCGCGATGACGTCGCCCTTGGGGGTGAAGACGAAGACCTCGTTCTGCGAGAGGTCGAAGCGCAGCGACTCCAGGAACTCGCTGGGGTCCTCCGTCTCCTTCTGCCACTCCAGCAGCTGCCGCAGCCACGCCATGTCGTTGATGCCGTCGCTGGTGCGGGCCGTGCCCGCGCGGGCGCGGGCCGACTTGTCGATGTCCTTGGCGCCGCGGGTGGCCCCGGCGACGGCCTGCTGCTTGTACTTCCAGTGCGCGGCGATGCCGTACTCGGCCCGCCGGTGCTGGTCGAAGGTGCGCAGCTGCAGCTCCACGGGCTTGCCCTGAGGCCCTATCACCGTGGTGTGCAGCGACTGGTACATGTTGAACTTCGGCATCGCGATGTAGTCCTTGAACCGCCCGGGCACGGGGTTCCATCGCGCGTGGATGGTGCCCAGCGCCGCGTAGCAGTCGCGGACGGAGTCGACGAGGACGCGGATGCCGACCAGGTCGTAGATCTCGGCGAAGTCCCGGCCCCGCACGATCATCTTCTGGTAGACGGAGTAGTAGTGCTTGGGCCGCCCGGTGACTGTGGCCTTGATGCGCGCCGCCCTCAGGTCCTGCTGGACCTGGTCGATGACGACGGCGAGGTACTCGTCCCGCTTGGGCGCCCGCTCGGCGACCAGCCGGACGATCTCGTCGTACATCTTGGGGTAGAGGATCGCGAAGGCGAGGTCCTCCAGCTCCCACTTGATGGTGTTCATGCCCAGCCGGTGGGCGAGCGGGGCGTAGATCTCCAGCGTCTCGCGGGCCTTCTGCTCCTGCTTCTCCCGCTTGAGGTAGCGCATGGTGCGCATGTTGTGGAGCCGGTCGGCGAGCTTGATGACCAGGACCCGCGGGTCCTTGGCCATCGCGATGACCATCTTGCGGACGGTCTCGGCCTGGGCGGCCTCGCCGAACTTCACCTTGTCGAGCTTGGTGACGCCGTCGACGAGCAGGGCAACGGTGTCGCCGAAGTCGCGGCGCAGCGTGTCGAGGCTGTACTCGGTGTCCTCGACGGTGTCGTGCAGCAGCCCGGCCATCAGCGTGGGCGGGTCCATCCCCAGCTCGGCGAGGATCGTGGCGACCGCGAGCGGATGGGTGATGTAGGGGTCGCCGCTCTTGCGGCGCTGCCCGCGGTGCCAGCGGTCCGCGGTGGAGTAGGCCCGGGCGATCTCGCGCAGCTCCGCCTTGGGGTCGGTGCCGCGGATGATCCGGAAGAGCGGCTCCAGCACGGGCGGGTAGGTGCTGGCGCGCTGGACGCCCAACCGGGCGAGGCGGGCGCGCACCCGGCTCGGCGAGGTGGACGAGCCGGAGCGGGACGCGCCGGATCCGCCGGTGGACGGTGCCGCGGGCTTCTTGCCGTCCCCCGAGCCGGTGGGCGCTGACACAGGCTTGGCCTCGTCTGGCAAAGGATCTCCTCGAACGGGCAGGGATCTCCCATGGTATCGACCGCCCGCGCCCCGCGAGGCTACTCCACCCCGGCCCGGATCTCCTTCATGGCCAGCTCCGACGTCGTGACCAGCTCCTCGGCCTCCTCGCGGGTGTCCACCATCGGCTGGCTGCCCTTCAGCGGCAGCAGCGCCGACTCGCGCAGCGCGATCGCCGCGACGGCCCCGATCGCCCCCGAGACGATCAGGTAGTAGGCCGGCCAGTTCAGGTCGTGGGTGCCCCCCACCAGCGCCTGGTTGACCAGCGGCGTCGTCCCGCCGAACGCGGAGACGGCGATGTTGAAGGAGATGCCCATCGCGCCGTAGCGGATGGCGGTCGGGAAGAGCGCGGGCAGCGTCGCGGCCGTCGGGGCGGCGAAGAAGGTGAGGATGGCGGCGAGCACCAGCGTGCCGATGAGCGGCAGCACCCACCCGGACTGGCGGATCAGCAGGAAGCAGGGGAAGGCGAGGACGATCTGGGCGATCGCCCCGATCAGGAAGACCGGCTTGCGGCCGATCCGGTCGCTGAGCCGCCCGACGAACGTGATCAGCGCCACCACCAGCAGCATCGACACCAGCACCAGCGTGTCGGAGAGGGTGGCGGTGCGGTGCAGCGAGTCCGTCATGTAGGTCGGCAGATAGGCCGTCACCATGTAGTTGGTGACGTTGTAGAGCAGCACCAGGCCCATGCAGATCAGCATCGCCCGCCAGTGCTGGGAGAAGATCGTCTTGATCTCGTGGCCGGCGCCGCCGGCCTCCCGCTCGGCGACCTCGGCGTCGTGCTTGTCCAGCTGCTCCTGGTAGGCGGGGGTGTCCTCCAGCTTGAGGCGGACGTAGAGGCCGATGACGCCGATCGGCCCGGCGATCAGGAACGGGATGCGCCAGCCCCACGCCTCCATGTCGTGGTCGCCCATGATCGCGGTGAGCAGGGTGACGATGCCGGAACCGGCGGCGTAGCCGATGAAGGTGCCGAAGTCGAGCCAGCTGCCCATGAAGCCGCGCCGCCGGTCGGGCGCGTACTCGGCGATGAAGGTGGTGGCGCCGCCGTACTCGCCGCCGGTGGAGAAGCCCTGCACCATGCGGGCGATCAGCAGCAGCACGGGCGCGGCGAAGCCGATGGTCTTGTAGCCGGGGATGAAGCCGATGGCGAAGGTGCCGCAGGCCATCATGATCATCGTGGTGGCGAGGACCTTCTGACGGCCGATCCGGTCGCCGAGCGGGCCGAAGAAGAAGCCGCCGAGCGGGCGGATGAGGAAGGCCGCGGCGAAGGTGGTGAAGGAGGCGAGCACCTGCACCTGGGGCGTGGAGTGCGGGAAGAAGACCTTGCCGATGATGACCGCGAGGTAGCTGTAGACGCCGAAGTCGAACCACTCCATGCAGTTGCCCAGCGCGGAGGCGACGACGGCCCGCTTGAGCATCCCGGCGTCGACGACCGTGACGTCCTCGAGCTTCAGCGGCCGGCCGCGGCGGCGCAGGCGCCTGGTGAGCTCGTCGCGCACGTAGGGCGCCATGCCCTTGAGCGCGGCGGCGGCTTTGCGGGTCCGCTTCTGACGGTCCGTCCCAGGGTCCTCGGGCTCCATGCGCAACTCTCCGGCCGCCCATCCCGTTTGCCGTAAATGCGGCATTTCCGCACGGGGGCAGCCTAGTGCCGCGGGTGCCCGGCGGGCTTGGTCGCAACGCGGGGGGACGCGAAAAAGCGGCCCGCCGGTGGGCGGGCCGCTTCTGCTTCAGCGGAGGGGACGGAGCGTCAGGTCGTCAGCAGGGCGTCGAGTTCGACGCCGTCGAGGTGGCCGCCGAGGCGCTCGCGGCCGCCCAGGAAGCCCAGCTCCAGCAGCACCGACAGCCCCACCGGGACGGCCCCGGCGCGGCGCAGCAGCTCCAGCGCGGCCCCCGCGGTGCCGCCGGTGGCCAGCACGTCGTCGACGAGCAGCACCCGCTCGCCGGGCTCGAAGGCGCCCTGCTGGACCTCCATCACCGCCGAGCCGTACTCCAGCTCGTAGGACTGCGCGAAGACCTCGCCGGGCAGCTTGCCCGCCTTGCGGATGGGGACGAAGCCCACCCCGGCGCGCACCGCCACCGGCGCCGCCAGGATGAAGCCGCGCGCCTCCAGCCCGGCCACCTTGCTCGCGCCCAGCGCCGTGCACCGCTCCACCAGCGCGTCGGTGAGCGCGGAGAACGCCGCCGGGTCGGCGAGCAGCGGGGTGATGTCCTTGAAGACCACCCCGGGCTGCGGGTAGTCGGGGACGTCGCGGATCCGGGAGGCCAGCAGCTCGCGCAGGCCGGCCTCGGTCCCTGTCGTCTCGGTCACGATGCGCGTCCGTCCCCTCAGTGCTTCTTCTTGCCCGACGGCCGGCCCCGGCCGCCCCGCCGGTTCGGCTGCCGGCGCGTCCCGCCGGAACCGCCGGAACCGCGGCTGCTGCCGCTGCCGCCCGCCCCGCCGCGGGGGCGGTCGGCGCCCGAGCCCGAGACCGAGCCCGGCGCGGTGTCGCCCGCGCCTGTCGCGCCGGCCGGGACCGCGTCCTGCGGGCCGTCGGCCTGCTGCGGCTGCGCGGCCTGCTCGGCCGCCTTCTTGGCGTCCTGCTTCCGCTTGGCCAGCACCCGGCGGGTGAGCGCCTTCATCTCCGGCTGGGCCTCCTTCAGCGTGGCGAGGAACGGCGTGGCCACGCAGATGGAGGAGTAGGCGCCGGCGAGCAGGCCCACGAAGAGGGCGAGCGAGATGTCGTTGAGCATCCCCGCGCCGAGGATGCCGCCGCCGATGAAGAGCAGCGCCGCCACCGGCAGCAGCGCCACCACGGTGGTGTTCACCGACCGCACCAGCGTCTGGTTGAGGCCGTGGTTGGCCGCCTCGCTGTAGGTGCGCTGGCTCTGCTTGGTGATGCCCCGGGTGTTCTCGCGGACGGTGTCGAAGACGACGACGGTGTCGTAGAGCGAGTAACCGAGGATGGTGAGCAGGCCGATGATGGTGCCGGAGGTGACCTCGAAGCCCACCAGCGCGTAGACGCCGATGGTGATGAGGAGGTCGTGCAGCAGCGCGACGAACGCCGCCGCCGCCATCCGCCACTCGAAGGCGATCGCCAGGTAGACGACAACCAGCACCATGAAGATGATCAGGCCTTCCCAGGCCTTCTGGGAGATCTCACCGCCCCAGGTGGGGCCGATCAACTGAGAGTCGATCTTGCTCTCGGGGAGGTTCAGCTCCTTGGAGAGGTTCTGCTCGATCTCCTTGGACTTGGCCGCCGAGGTGCCGGTGATCTGCACCAGGGCCCGGCCGCCCGCCTTCTTCACCACCGACTGGGTGTTGCCGGTGGCCTTGTTGGCGGCGTCCCGGGCCTCGTTGACCGTCACCCGGGTGTCGCTGATGGTGTACTGCGCGCCGCCCTTGAACTCGATGCCCATGTGCAGGCCGCGGCCGAAGTAGCCGCCGATCGCGGCGAGCAGGATGCACACCGAGACCGCGTAGAAGACCTTGCGCTTCCCGACGAAGTCGATGCTCAGATCGCCGCGGTGCAGCCGTTCGCTGATGCGGGTGAGACGAGACATGTCAGGCCTCCTTCACATCGGAGCGGGAGCTGCCCGAGCCGGAGCCGGATGCCCGTGCGGCGCGGCGCTGCGCGGCGAGCCGGCCCTGGATCCCTCCGGGCCGGTGCGCGCCGAGGTTCTTCGGATCCAGGCCGGACCACTTGTGGCCGTTGGCGAAGAACTTCCGCTTGGCCAGGATCGTCATCAGCGGCTTGGTGAAGAGGAAGACCACGGCCACGTCGAGGAGCGTGGTGAGGCCGAGGGTGAAGGCGAAGCCCTGCACCTTGCCGACGGCGGTGATGAAGAGCACCGCGGCGGCGAGGAAGGTGACGAAGTCGGACACCAGGATGGTGCGCCGCGCCTTCGGCCAGGCCTTCTCCACCGCCGGCCGCAGCGAGCGGCCCTCGCGCAGTTCGTCGCGGATCCGCTCGAAGTAGACGATGAACGAGTCCGCGGTGATGCCGACGGCGACGATCGCGCCGCACACCGCCGGCAGGTTGAGCGCGAAGCCCATCGCCGGGCCGAGCAGCGTCATGATCGAGTAGGTGAGGACCACCGAGGTCAGCAGGCTCGCGATGGAGACCAGGCCGAGGCCGCGGTAGTAGGCGAGGGTGTAGACCACGATCAGGCCGACGCCGACCGCGCCGGCGATGAGGCCGGCCGTCAGCTGGTCGCCGCCGAGCGTCGGGGAGACCTGGGTGATGTCGCTCTGGTCGAACGTCAGCGGCAGCGCGCCGTACTTGAGGACGTTGGCCAGGTCGGAGGCCGACTTCTGGGTAAAGCTGCCGGTGATCTGCGCCTGCCCGCCGGTGATCGCGTTGGAGACGGACGGGGCCGAGGTGACCTGGCCGTCCAGCACGATGGCGAACTGGTTCTGCGGCTGCTGCTGCTTGGCCAGCGCGCCGGTGACCTTGGCGAACTGGTTGGCGCCGTGCGAGTTGAAGCTCAGGTCGACCTGCCAGCCGCCCACCTGGGTGGTGCCCTGCGGCAGGCCCGCCTGCGCCGACTTGATGTCGGTGCCGGAGATCGCCACCGGGCCCAGGGCGTACTTGTAGCCGTCCTGGCCGCAGGCGACGATGTTGTCGGTGGTCTTGCCCTGGCCGGCGGTGGCCGCGGCCTTCTTGGTGCACACCAGGGAGTCGAACTTCTTGGTGAGCGCGGCCGGAACGGTGCCGACCGTCTGGCCGGTGGCCGGCGCGCTCGCCGAAGTGCTCGGCGCGGCCGTGGCCTTGGCGCTGGAGGAGGCGGTGGCCTTCGAGGAGGCGGTGGCCTTGGCGGTCGGCGTGGCGGACGAGCCGGCGGCCAGCGCCTTGGAGAGCGCCTTGCCGGAGTTGCCCTTGCCGGACTTGCCGGTGGCGCTCGCGGACGCCTTGGGGGTCGCCGTGTCCTTGGAGCCCGCCTTGGCGGAGGAGGACGGGGAGGCCTTGGGCGAGGGCGAGGTGGTGGAGCCGGGGGTGGTCGCCGACGATCCCGGGGCGAACGCGATCACGGGCCGGAAGTAGAGCCGGGCGGTCTTGCCGACCTGCTCGGCCGCGGCCGTCGCGTCCTTGCCCTTGGGGATGTTGATGACGAGGTTCTTGCTGCCCTCCTGGCTGACCTCGGCCTCGGAGACGCCGAACGCGTTGACGCGCTGCTCGATGATGCTCTTGGCGGTCTTCATGTTGTCCGCGTTGACCGCACCGCCCTCGCTCGATCGGGCGGTCAGCGTGATGCTGGTGCCGCCGGCGAGGTCAATGCCCAGCCGGGGCGACTTGTGCCCGGTGCCGAACATCGTCGCCACGAGTGCGACGGCGACGACCAGCACGAAGGCCAGCGGGCGCCAGGGCTTGGCCGCCTGCTTTGCGCCCCTTCTCGGTGATGCCACCTTCTCGATTCTCCCTGTCCGACCGTGGTCGACGTGCGCCGGTCCGCACGGCGCGGACGGCGGTCACGCAGTATTCCGGAGACGCCCCCGGAACGGAAAACCGAAGCCGGGGGCGTGTGTCGGAAGCTACTTGCTGTCGCCGTCCTTGCGCAGGTCGGCCTTGGGAGCGGCGTCGGAGTGCTCGTCCTCCGGCTCGTGCTCCTCGTCGGCCTCGTCCTCGTGGTCGGAGTCCTTGGTCATGTCGACCTTGTCGGACTCCTCGTCGCCCTCGACCTCGGCGCGGGGCTCGTCCTCGTTCTCGTCCTCGTAGTTGTACTCGTCGAGGGAGGAGGCGTCGTCCGGCACGTCGTCGGTGGTGAAGCCCTCGGGGAGGCCGGCCGCACCCTCGGTGATGCGCGCGTACTCCTCGTCGTCGAGGACGGTGGCGATGGCGGTCTTGGCGTAGGTGGCGTGGATGCCGGGGGCGACCTCGAGCAGCACGGCGTCGTCGCCGACCCCCTTGACGGTGGCGTACATGCCGCCGATGGTGCGGACCCCCGATCCCTCTTGCATCTGGTTCCGCATGTCGACGGCGGCCTGCTGCCTCTTCTTCTGCGAGCGCGTCATGAAGACCATGACGACCACGATCAGGAGGAGCGGGAGGAGCATAGTAGTCACGGCGAGAAGGTCCTTTGTATCGGCCTGGGGGGCCGCTTCATAGGGGTCTTTGGAGGGGTGTCCGCGGACACTGTATGTGAGCGCCCACGGCTGGAACAACGCCCAGCATGGCACTTCCGTTCCGATTTCCGTAGGCCATCGGCACCGCCGGGACCGTGTCCCGGAGGCTCCCGCGGACGCCTCAGCGGCGGTTGAGGCCCAGGTGCGCCCAGGCTGCGGGGGTGGCCACCCGGCCGCGCGGGGTGCGGGCCAGGAGGCCGGCGCGAACCAGGAACGGTTCGGCCACTTCCTCCACCGTCTCACGCTCCTCACCCACGGCGACAGCGAGTGTGGACAACCCCACTGGGCCGCCGTCGAAGAGCTTCAGCAGGGCGTGCAGGACCGCCCGGTCAAGCCGGTCAAGGCCTCCGGCGTCCACCTCGAAGACCTCCAGCGCCCGCGCGGCGACCTCGCGTGTGACGAATCCGTCGGCCCGCACCTGGGCGAAGTCCCGCACCCGGCGCAGCAGCCGGTTGGCGATGCGCGGGGTGCCCCGGGAGCGGCCGGCGATCTCGGCGGCGCCGGCCGGCTCGATCTCCACGCCGAGCAGCCCGGCCGAGCGGTGCAGCACCCGCTCCAGCTCGGCGGGCTCGTAGAAGTCGAGGTGGCCGGTGAAGCCGAAGCGGTCGCGCAGCGGCGGGGGCAGCAGCCCGGCCCGGGTGGTGGCGCCGACCAGGGTGAAGGGCGGCAGCTCCAGGGGGATGGCGGTGGCGCCGGGGCCCTTGCCGACCACGACGTCGACCCGGAAGTCCTCCATCGCCATGTAGAGCATCTCCTCCGCCGGACGGGACATCCGGTGGATCTCGTCCAGGAAGAGCACCTCGCCCTCGGTGAGGGAGGAGAGGATCGCGGCCAGGTCGCCGGCGTGCTGGATGGCCGGGCCGGAGGTGATCCGGATGGGGGCGCCCATCTCCGCCGCGATGATCATCGAGAGGGTGGTCTTGCCCAGCCCGGGGCCGCCGGAGAGCAGCACATGGTCGGCGGAGGCGCCGCGCTGCCGGGCCGCGGAGAGCACCAGCGTCAGCTGCTCGCGCACCCGCTCCTGGCCGACGAACTCGTCCAGCGCGCGGGGCCGCAGCGCCGCCTCGACGGCGGTGTCCTCGCTGTCGGCGCCGGAGTCGACGAGCCGGGTGTCGTCCTGCTCGGTCATCGGCCGCCGCCCTTGCGGGAGTTGAGCGACTGCAGCGCGGACTTCAGCAGCGCCGGCACGGCCGCGTCCCCGCCGCCGGCCTCGGCCTGCGGGGCGACGCCCTCCACGGCGTCGTCCGCCTCGCGGGGCTGGTAGCCCAGGCCGACCAGGGCGGCGTGCAGCTGCTCGCGCCAGGGCGGCGGGCCGGAGGAGACCGCGGTGGCGCCGAGCTCGGGCGCGGAACCGGGCGCGCCGAGCCGGTCCTTCAGCTCCAGCAGCAGCTTCTGGGCGCCCTTCTTGCCGATGCCGGGCACCGCGGTGAGCGCCTTCTCGTCGCCGGTGGCGAAGGCGCGGCGCAGCGCGTCGGGCTGGTGGACGGCGAGCATGGCGCGGGCCACCCGCGGGCCGACGCCGCTGGCGGTCTGGAGGAGTTCGAAGACCTGCCGCTCGTCGTCGGTGGCGAAGCCGTAGAGGGTGAGGGAGTCCTCGCGGACGACCAGGGAGGTGGCCAGCCGCGCGGGCTCGCCCATCCGCAGCCCGGCGAGGGTGCCGGGGGTGCACAGCACCTGGATGCCCAGACCGCCGACCTCGACGACGGCGGCGTCGGGGGTGAGCGCGGCGACGGGGCCGTTGACGGAGGCGATCATCAGCGGGGGCTCTCCTTGCGGGCGGGGCGCGCGGTGCCGCGGTAGGCGGGGCGCTTGGTCGATCGGGCCGCGGCGTGCGCGGCGGCGAGGCGGTTGGTGGCGGTGCCGCGCCACAGGTGGCAGATGGCGAGGCCGAGGGCGTCGGCCGCGTCGGCCGGCCGGGGCGGCGCGTCGAGCCGCAGCAGCCGGGTGACCATGGCGGTGACCTGCGCCTTGTCGGCGCGGCCGCTGCCGGTGACGGCGGCCTTCATCTCACTGGGGGTGTGCAGCGCGACGGGCAGCCCGCGGCGGGCGGCGCACAGCACGGCGACCGCGGAGGCCTGCGCGGTGCCCATCACGGTGCTGACGTTGTGCTGGCTGAAGACGCGCTCGACGCAGACCGCGTCGGGCCGGTGGGTGTCGAGCCACTCCTCGATGCCGCGCTCGACGGCGACCAGCCGGGCGCCCAACTCGGCGTCGGCGGAGGTGCGGATGACGCCGACCCCGTGCATCCGCAGCGGCCCGGCGCCGAGGCCGCCCTCGACGACCCCGACCCCGCACCGGGTCAGCCCTGGATCCACCCCGAGTACGCGCATGCGGACGACCCTAACCGGTCGGTGCGACAAAGGCCCCTGACGGCTCGCCAGCACAGCGCCCCGGCATCCCGCTCGGCCTTCGGGGGCCGGACGGGGTGCCGGGGCGTCGGCGGAACCGGGCCGTCAGGCGTCGATCTTCTCCATGATCTCGTCGGAGACGTCGAAGTTGGCCCAGACGTTCTGCACGTCGTCCGAGTCCTCCAGCGCGTCGACGAGACGGAAGATCTTCCGCGCGCCGTCCTCGTCCAGCTCGACCTGCACGCTGGGCATGAAGTTGGCGTCCGCCGAGTCGTAGTCGATCCCCGCGTCCTGCAGCGCCGTGCGCACCGCCACCAGGTCGGCCGCCTCGGAGACCACCTCGAAGGCGTCGTCCAGGTCGTTGACCTCCTCGGCACCCGCGTCGAGCACCGCGGTGAGCACGTCGTCCTCGGAGAGCCCGTTCTTGGGGACGATCACGACGCCCTTGCGCGCGAACATGTAGGACACCGAGCCCGGGTCGGCCATCGAGCCGCCGTTGCGGGTCATCGCGACGCGGACCTCGGAGGCGGCCCGGTTGCGGTTGTCGGTGAGGCACTCGATCAGCACGGCGACGCCGTTGGGGCCGTAGCCCTCGTACATGATCGACTGGTAGTCGGCGCCGCCCGCCTCCGCACCGGAGCCGCGCTTGACGGCGCGGTCGATGTTGTCGTTGGGCACCGAGCTCTTCTTCGCCTTCTGGATGGCGTCGTAGAGCGTCGGGTTGCCTTCCGGGTCACCGCCACCGGTGCGCGCCGCCACCTCAACATTCTTGATGAGCTTGGCGAAGAGCTTGCCGCGCTTGGCGTCGATCACGGCCTTCTTGTGCTTTGTGGTCGCCCACTTGGAGTGGCCGGACATCGCCCTTTTCTCTCCTTCAGTCGTCGTTGTCGGTGCAGCGGTGGTGGAAAACCCGGATCGCAGCCCGATGGAAAAAGCCGATGGTTTCGAACGAACCGCGCGGCCCGCCGTCCCCGTCGGGCCGGGCCGCGCCGCTCAGCGTAGTGCCTCGGCCACCAGCCGGACGAAACCGGCGTGCACCCGGTTGTCGCCGGTCAACTCCGGATGGAAGGAGGTGGCCAGCAGATTGCCCTGCCGCACCGCCACGATCCGCCCCTCCGCCGGGCCGGACTCGACGCGGGCCAGCACCTGCACCCCGCCGCCCACCGACTCCACCCAGGGCGCCCGGATGAACACGCCGTGCAGCGGCGGCGCGTCCGCGTCCAGCCCCTCCAGGCCCTCGAAGCGCACCGGCGCCTCGAAGGACTCGTTCTGCCGGCCGAAGGCGTTGCGGCGCACGATCATGTCGATGCCGCCGACCGTCTCCTGGTCCGACGGCGCGTCGAGGATCTTGTCCGCCAGCATGATCATGCCCGCGCAGGAGCCGTACGCCGGCATGCCCTCGGCCACCCGCCGCCGCAGCGGCTCCAGCACGCCGAACGCGGCGGCCAGCTTGTACATGGTGGTCGACTCGCCGCCGGGCAGCACCAGTCCGTCGATCTCCGCCAGCTCCTCGGCGCGCCGCACCGGGCGGGCCGCGGCGGCGCCGGCCTCGGCCAGCGCCACCAGGTGCTCGCGGACGTCGCCCTGCAGGGCCAGCACCCCGATCACGGGGCCGCCGTCGCGCGTGGTGCCCATCGCGCCGGTCACCAGCCGCGGTTGGCGTACCGCTGCTCCTCGGGCAGGGTGTCGCAGTTGATGCCGACCATGGCCTCGCCCAGGCCGCGGGAGACATCCGCGACGACCTTGGGGTCGTCGTGGAAGGTGGTCGCCTTGACGATCGCGGCGGCGCGCTTGGCCGGGTCGCCCGACTTGAAGATGCCGGAGCCGACGAAGACGCCCTCGGCGCCGAGCTGCATCATCATCGCGGCGTCGGCCGGGGTGGCGATGCCGCCGGCGGTGAAGAGCACCACGGGCAGCTTGCCCTTCTCGGCGACCTCCTTCACCAGCTCGTAGGGGGCGCGCAGCTCCTTGGCGGCGACGAACAGCTCGGTCTCGTCCAGCGTCGTCAGACGGCGGATGTCGGAGCGGATCTGCCGCATGTGGCGGGTCGCCTCGACGACGTTGCCGGTGCCGGCCTCGCCCTTGGAGCGGATCATCGCCGCGCCCTCGGCGATGCGGCGCAGCGCCTCGCCCAGGTTGGTGGCACCGCAGACGAAGGGGGTGGTGAAGGCCCACTTGTCGGTGTGGTGGGTCTCGTCGGCCGGGGTGAGGACCTCGGACTCGTCGATGTAGTCGACGCCGAGCGCCTGGAGCACCTGGGCCTCGACGAAGTGGCCGATGCGGGACTTGGCCATCACGGGGATGGAGACGGCCTCGATGATGCCGTCGATCATGTCCGGGTCGGACATCCGGGCCACGCCGCCGTCCTTGCGGATGTCGGCGGGGACGCGCTCGAGCGCCATCACGGCGACGGCTCCGGCGTCCTCGGCGATCTTCGCCTGCTCGGGCGTGACCACATCCATGATCACGCCGCCCTTGAGCTGCTCCGCCATGCCGCGCTTGACGCGCGCGGTCCCGGTGGCGGGGGCGCTGCCGGCGGACGGGCTGGCGTTGGTGGTGTCAGACACGGCGGACCTCACTTGGGGGCTGCGAAACACAGAGACTGGTGCTCGTCACATCGTATGTCGTGAGGTCCGCACCACCGAAAGCGCCCCTTTCAGCGGCGGAACGCCTCCGGCACGTCGTCGTCCGTCTCGAACGTCATGGGGAAGGGCGCGTGCCCCGCCAGCCGCAGCCACCGCACCACCCGGTGGCGCCGCACCACCCGCGCCGCGCCCACCGCGTCATTGTGGAAGCGCCGCGCCATCGGCACCCGCCGGGCCGCCGCGCCCAGCTCCTCCAGCGCGTCCGCGCCGCCGGGCGCGCGCCGCACCGCGTCCAGCTGGCCGGGCTCGCCGAGGACGGCGCGCAGCGCCTGGGACAGCTCGCTCTCGGCGACCTCCCGCGACTCGTCGTCGGCCTGCCGGGCGGCGTGCGCGGCCTGGTAGAGCAGCATCGACGAGGCCGGGTCGAGCACCCCCGAGGTGGCCAGCTCCTGCGCCACCGAGACCCGCCGCAGCAGCTGCGCGTCGAGCGCGGCGCGGGCGGCGTCGATCCGGGCGTGCAGGCGGTCCAGCCGCCCCGCGGTCCAGCTGAGGTAGACGCCCAGCATCACCAGCACGACCGCGACCCACAGCACAACGCTCACGCTGCGTCAGATTAGCGGTTCCCGGCCTGTTCCCGCGGCCCCCCGGGCGGGGTGCCGGGGCGGAGCGGCGGCGGGCTCACTTCCGCGGCACCGGCCGCGCCTCGCGGCCCAGCCCGAAGAGGCCGCGGCGCGCCGTCACCCCGTCGCCCGAAGCCGCCCGCACACCGCCCACGCCCGCGCGCACCGTCTCGTACACCGCCAGGATGTCCGCCCCCACCCGCGACCAGTCGAACTGCTGCACCTGCTCCGCCCCCCGGCGCCGCAGCTCCGCCAGCCGCGCCGGGTCCCCCAGCAGCCGCACCGCCGCCTCCCCGAGCGCGACGTGGTCCTCCACCGGGAACAGCTCCCCCGCCGCCCCGTCCCCCAGCACCTGACGGAACGCGTCCAGGCCAGCGGCGAGCACCGGCGCCCCCGCCGACATCGCCTCCACCAGGATGATCCCGAAGCTCTCGCCGCCGGTGTTGGGCGCCACGTACAAATCGACGCTGCGCAAAAGCCGCGCCTTGTCCGCGTCCGTCACCTGCCCCAGGAACTCCACCTGCGCCCGCACCTCGGCCGGCAGCCCGGAGGCCGCCTCCTTGGCGTCCCCGCGGCCGGCCACCAGCAGCCGTGCGCCGGGGCGCCGGCGCAGGATCTCCGGGAAGGCGCGCAGCAGCGTCGGCAGGCCCTTGCGCGGCTCGTCCAGCCGGCCGAGGAAGGCGAGCGTGCCGGGGCCCGTCCCGTCCGACGCCCCGCCGCGCCACTCCTCTCGCACCTCCGCGGCCGCGAAGTAGCCGACGTCCACCCCGTTCGGGATGACCACCGCGTCCCCGCCCAGGTGCTCCACCAGCGTCCGGCGCGCGTACTCGCTCACCGCGATCCGCGCGCTGATCTTCTCCAACTGCGGCTGCAGCAGCGGGTAGGCGGCGAGCATCGCCCGCGACCGCGGGTTGGAGGTGTGGAACGTCGCCACCAGCGGGCCGACCGCGGCGTGGCAGGCCAGCAGCGACAGCCCGGGCGCCACCGGCTCGTGGACGTGCAGCACGTCGAAGGTGTTCTCGTGCAGCCAGCGCCGCACCCGGGAGGCCGACAGGAAGCCGAAGTTGAGGCGGGCCACCGAGCCGTTGTACGGGACGGGCACGGCCCGCCCGGCCGGCACCACGTAGGGCGGCAGCAGCGCCTCGGCGTCGTCCGGGTCGGCGGGGGCGAGCACCGACACCTCGTGGCCGCGGGCGATCAGGTGCTGGGCCAGGTCGCGGATGTGCAGCTGGACGCCGCCGGGCACGTCCCAGGAGTAGGGGCAGACCAGGCCGACGCGGAGCCGGCCGTCCGGGGCGCCGCCGGTCACGGCGCCCCGTCCGGCCGCCGGTCGGCCAGGTCGGCGAGCCACAGCCGCTGCAGCATGTGCCAGTCCTGGGGGTGCGCGGCGATCTCGTTCTGGAAGACGTCGGCGAGGGACTGCGTCAACTGGGCGGTCCGCTCGGCCCGGTTGCCGTGCGCGGGGTGCGGCAGCGGGGCGTGGACGTTGGCGCGCATCCGCACCGGGCCCTCGTAGTCGAGCGTCACCGGCACCAGCGCGGCGCCGGTGAGCAGGGCGAGCGCGGCGGGGCCGGCCGGCATCCGGGCGGTCTCGCCGAAGAAGTCGACGCGCACGCCGCTCTCCGACAGGTCGCGGTCGGCGACCAGGCACACCAGCCCGCCGGCGCGCAGCCGGCGGGCGAGGACGCCGAACGTCTCCCGCGCGCCGCCGTCCAGCGGCAGCACCTCCATGCCCAGGCCGGAGCGGTAGGCGACGAACCGGTCGTAGAGGGTCTCGGGCCTGAGGCGCTCCATCACCGTGGTGAACGGGTAGCCGCGGTAGGCGATGTAGGCGCCGGCCAGGTCCCAGTTGCCCATGTGCGGCAGGGCCAGGATGCAGCCCAGGCCGGCCTTCATGGCGTCGTCGATGTGGTGCACCTGCGGGGCGCGCACGATGCGGTTGACGTCCCCGGCGGTGAGCGCGGGCAGCCGGAAGGACTCCACCCAGTAGCGCATGTAGGAGCGCATCCCGGCGCGGGAGAGGGTGCGCATCCGCTCCGGGCCCAGGCCGGGGCAGACCCGGGCGAGGTTCCGCTCCAGCTGGAGCACGCCGCGGCCGCGGCGCTGCCAGGCGGCGTCGGCGAGGGTGCGGCCCAGGCGGCGGGCGGCGGGCGCGGGCATCTTCCTGACGAGGGACCAGCCGGCCCCGTACGCGGCGTCGGCCGCGCGCAGCCGGAGGGCGGCGGTGTCCGGCCGCGCTGCGCTCACGCCTTCTCCTCAACCCTGCCCGGGGCGTCGTTGCCCTCGTCGGTGCCGTTCGCCTTCGCTGCCTCCGCGTCGGCCTCGGCGGCCTCGCGCCGGACCGCGGCCATCCGCTGCCACACGGTGATAGCGCTGCCGACCGCGACGATCCACAGGCCGATCGGCCTCAACCACTCGATATAGGGGACACCGAACTGGTGGAGGCCGCTGAAGCCGACCAGCACGAGGCTGACCACCAGGCGCTCGCCGCGCTCGACGAGGCCGTTGACCTCGCACTTCAGCCCGAGGCTCTGGGCGCGGGCCTTGATGTAGGAGACGACCTGGCCGGAGGCGAGGCAGAAGAGCGCCACCGCGCACAGCAGGTTGTCGTCGCCCTTGCCCGCGTACCACATGGCGAGGCCGCCGAAGACCGCGGCGTCGGCGAAGCGGTCGAGGGTGGAGTCGAGGAAGGCGCCCCACTTGCTCGAACGGCCCGACTGACGGGCCATGTTGCCGTCGATCAGGTCGGAGAAGATGAAGAGCGTGATGGTGACGGTGCCCCAGAAGAACTCGCCGCGCGGGTAGAAGACCAGTGCGCCGGCCATCACGCCGGCGGTGCCGACCAGGGTGACGGCGTCCGGGCTCACCCCGATCCGCAGCAGAAACGCGGCGAGCGGTTTGAAGACGCGCGTGAAGAACGCACGCGCGAATTTGTTCAGCATGGCCGTCCCGATAGTCCGTCGTTGCGGGCGGCGCCCTTCGCTGGCACGGCCGCCGTCGGCCCATCGTAGCCAGCCCGGCCTCCCGTGCCGCTCACCGCACCACCCGGGCGCGTACCCGCGCGGCGAGCGCGCCGGGGCGCGGGGCGGCGACGCCGGTGTGTACAGGGGATGGACCTGACGCTACGTCGCTGGACTCCACTCCCCCGGGGAGCGACCCCCCGTACCCCCGCGCAACCCCGCGGCCATGCCCCGGCCGTCCACGCGCCGCAGCCGCGGCGAGCGCGCCGGGGCGCGGGGCGGCGACGCCGGTGTGCACAGGGGATGGACCTGACGCTACGTCGCTGGGAAGCTCGAAGGACCCCCGAACCGCGGGCGCCGCGCCGGGAAGGGCGCCTGCCGCGCCCGTCTCCCCCGGTGAGGACGCGCCTGCGCGGCACCCGTGCTTCGTCGGCCCATCTCATTCGCAGGTCCACGGTGAGGAGTAGGCGAATGGCCGAGAGGACGAACGGGAACTTCGGAGCCGCCGGAAGGGCACCCGGGGCCGACCGCCCCGCGTCGGTGCGGAACGTGGTGCTGGTCGGCCAGCACGGATCGGGCAAGACGACGCTGGTGGAGACGCTCGCCCTGGCCACCGGGGCGATCACCCGGGCGGGCCGCTGCGAGGACGGCACCACCGTCTCCGACTTCGACGAGATCGAGCACCGCCGCCATCGCTCGGTGCAGCTGTCCGTGGTGCCGGTCGAGCACGACGGCATCAAGATCAACCTGATCGACACTCCCGGCTACGCCGACTTCGTCGGCGAACTGAGGGCGGGTCTCCGGGCGGCGGACGCCGCCCTTTTCGTCGTCTCGGCCGCCGACGGCATCAGCGGCGCCACCCGCAGCATCTGGGACGAGTGCGCCGCGGTCGGCATGCCCCGGGCCATCGTCGTCACCCGCCTGGAGGCGGCCCGCGCCGAGTTCGACGAGATGATCGAGGACTGCGCGCAGCGCCTCGGCGGCGACGCCGCCGACGCCGTCCTCCCCCTCTACCTCCCCCTCTACGGCGCCGACGCCGGCGGCCCCGAGGGCCACCACACCGTCGACGGCCTCATCGGCCTGCTCACCCGCCGGGTCTTCGACTGCTCCAGCGGCACCCAGCAGATCCGCGAGCCGGACGAGGCCCAGGCCGCGCTGATCGAGGAGGCCCGCAACCGCCTCATCGAGGGGATCATCGAGGGCAGCGAGGACGAGTCCCTGATGGACCGCTACCTCGGCGGCGAGGCCATCGACCCCAAGACGCTCATCGAGGACATGAAGAAGGCCGTCGCCGGCGGCATCTTCCACCCGGTGATGGCCGCCGCGCCCGCCGCGGAGGGCGCCAAGCACGGCGTCGGCGCGCTGGAGCTGCTGGAGCTGATCGTCGAGGGCTTCCCGCCGCCGTCCGACCGCGCCGTCCCCGAGGTGACCGACCCCGACGGCTCTTCCCCGCGGCGCCTGGCGTGCGACCCGGCCGGGCCGCTGGTCGCCGAGGTGATCCGCACCGCCACCGACCCCTATGTGGGCCGGATCAGCCTGATGCGGGTCTTCTCCGGCACCCTCACCCCGGACCTGACGGTCCATGTCTGCGGCCACGGCATGACCGAGCGCGGCCACAAGGACCACGACGCGGACGAGCGGATCGGCTCGCTCGCCATCCCCTTCGGCAAGCAGCAGCTGCCGCTGGAGAAGGTGGTGGCCGGCGACATCTGCACGGTCGCCAAGCTGACCAGCACCGAGACCGGCGACACCGTCTCCGCCAAGGAGCAGCCGCTGCTGATGGCGCCCTGGACGATGCCCGACCCGCTGCTGCCGGTGGCCGTCCGCGCGCACAGCAAGGCCGACGAGGACAAGCTCGCGCAGGGCCTCGCCCGGCTGGTCGCGGAGGACCCGACGCTGCGGCTGGAGCAGAACCCGGAGACGCACCAGCTGGTGCTGTGGTGCATGGGCGAGGCCCATGTGGAGGTGCTGATGGAGCGTCTGGCCTCGCGCTACGGCGTGGAGGTGGACGCGGTGCCCTACCGGGTGGCGCTGCGCGAGACGTTCTCCACCGCGGCGCAGGGCCGCGGCCGGCACGTCAAGCAGTCCGGCGGGCACGGGCAGTACGCGATCTGCGAGATCAATGTGGAGCCGCTGCCGAACGGCTCGGGGATCGAGTTCGTCGACAAGGTGGTCGGCGGGGCGGTGCCGCGGCAGTTCATCCCGTCCGTGGAGAAGGGCGTGCGGGCGCAGTGCGAGCGCGGCGTGGCGACGGGCTGCCCGGTGGTGGACGTGCGGGTGACGCTCTTCGACGGCAAGGCGCACTCGGTGGACTCCTCGGACGCGGCCTTCCAGATGGCGGGCGCGCTGGCGCTGAAGGCGGCGGCGGAGCAGGCCCGGATCGACCTGCTGGAGCCGGTGGCGGAGGTGCGGGTGCTGGTCTCGGACGAGTACGTGGGGCCGGTGATGACGGATCTGGCGGGGCGCCGGGGGCGGGTGCTGGGGACCGAGCCGGTGGGGGT
>NZ_MLCF01000070.1 GCF_001879105.1 Mangrovactinospora gilvigrisea
GGCGGCCAGATCTCCTGGCTGCTGCCGCTGACCGCGGTGTGCCTGGTGGGCGGGCTCGTCCTGCTGGGTCGGCATGCCACGGCGCCGCGCACCAGCCTGGTGCGGGCCGCGCTGCTGGTCTTCGGCGGTTGGACGGTGATCCACTTCGTCGCCTTCAGCTTTATGAGTGGGACGATGCACCCCTACTACACGATCGCGCTGGCACCGGGCATCGCGGGCGTCGTCGGGATCGGCGGCTGGCTGCTCGTCAAGGCGGCACGGGAGTCGCTGACCTGGGCGCTGGTGCTCTCGGCGGGGCTGGTGGCGACGGCGGCCTGGGCGATCGTGGTGCTGCAGCGCACCTCGGACTGGCAGCCGTGGCTGTCGCCGGCGGTGGGGCTGCTGGCGCTGGTGGCCGTCGTGGGGGTGCTGATGGGACGGCCGCAGACAGATCGGGCCGGGCGGAGCCCGTCGATGCGGGGTGGTGGTCGGCCGACGGGCGGGCGGATGCTGCTGGCCGGGGCGGCGCTGGGGCTGAGCGCGGTGCTGATCGCGCCGACGGCGTATGCGGCGGACTCGGCGTTCTCCTCGTCGGCGGGCGGGATGGGCGGCGTCAACCCGACGGCCGGGCCGAGCAGTTCCTCCGGCTTCGGCGGGGGCGGCTTCCCGGGCGGTTCGGGCTCGCGCGGCGGCATGCCGGGCGCCGAGGCGGGCGGCGGAACGGGGACGGGTTCCCAGCCGGGCTCGGGCTCCGGGTCCGAAGCGGGCGGCGGCACCGGCGGCATGCCGGGCGGCGGCGGGATGCCCGGCGGGGCACCCGGCGGCTCCGGCGAGGGCGGGGCGCCCGGCGGCGCCCCCGGCGGTGCGCCGTCCGGCTCGCAGGGCGGCGGCGCCCCGTCCCAGGGCGGCTCGGAGGCCTCGGGCGGCTCGGGGCAGTCCGGCACGGGGCAGTCCGGCCGGACGGGACGCGGCGGCTTCGGCGGCGGCGGGATGGGCGGCAGCCTCTCCTCCGCGATGGTGAAGTACCTGGAGCAGCACCAGGGCTCGGCGACCTGGCTGGTGGCCGTCTCCAACGCGCAGTCCGCCGCCCAGCTGATCCTCCAGACGGGCCGCCCGGTCGCCTCGATGAGCGGCTTCACCGGCTCCGACGCCGCGATGACGGTGAGCAAGCTGCAGACCCTCGTCAAGGAGGGGAAGCTGAAGTACATCGTCGTCGGCGACGGCATGGGCATGGGCGGCGGCAGCGGCACCAGCGCCGTCGACGCCTGGGTGAAGAAGCACGGCACCAAGGTCCCGGCCTCCGCCTACGGCGGGAGCTCGAGCAGCAGCGGTACGAGCGGCTCCACCGGCTCCGCGCTCTACCGGCTCGGCTGACGGACCGTCCGGCGCGCCCGCGGCCGCGTCCCCGCTCAGCGGGGGTGCGGCCGCGGGCGCGGGCCATTCTCAGGAAACGTTAAGGTCCGCCTCACCCCGTTCCCATCGCGTGCCGGGACCTTGCTGTCGGTGGACGAGCGGCTGCCCGTGATCCCCCGGCCACTCGCCCACCGGCACCCCCGACCGCACCTGCCTGCGCTCCCGAACTCTCCCGGAACACCGGAGTGCTGAACGTGAGTGAGACCTGGGCCGCCCCCGTCGGCTCCCGCACCAGCGGGCCCGCCGCCGAGGAGGCGTCCACCGCCGCCGGCGACGCGCCGTGGACCCGCCCCGCCCTCGGGGCGATCCTGGTACTGGCCGCCGCCCTCTACGGCTGGGGCCTGCCCCACGCCGCGACCAACTCCTTCTACTCCGCGGCCGCCTACAGCGCCGCGCACAGCTGGAAGGCGTGGTTCTACGGCTCGCTCGACCCGGCGAGCTTCATCACCGTCGACAAGCCCCCCTTGTCGACGATGGCGCAGGGCCTCTCCGTCCGGGTCTTCGGGATGGGCACCTGGCAGATGGTGCTGCCCTCGGTGCTGGCCGGCGTCGGCTCGGTCGCCGTGCTGCACGGCGCGGTGCGCAGGGCGTTCGGACGGCGGGCCGGCTTGGTGGCGGCGCTGGTGCTGGCGCTCACCCCGATCACCGTGGCGATCACCCGGGACAACAACCCGGACCCGCTGATGATGTTCCTGACGGTCTGCGGGCTGTGGGCGCTGGTCCGGCTCTTCGAGGACGGCCGGTGGCGCTGGGCGCTGCTCTTCGGGGCGTTCTTCGGGCTGGCCTTCCTGGCCAAGATGCTGCAGGCGTTCGTGCCGCTGCCGGCGCTGGTGGGGGCGTACCTGTACGCCGGGCCGGGCGGCTGGTGGCGGCGGGTGCGGCAGATGCTGGCGGCGGGCGGCGCGCTGGTGGTCGCCGGGTTCTGGTGGCCGTTCGCGGTGGACCTGACGCCGGCCGCGTCCCGCCCCTACATCGGCGGCAGCGGGGCGACCAACAGCGCCTGGAACCTGGTGATCGGCTACAACGGCCTGAGCCGGGTGCTGGGCCGGGGCGTCGGCGGCTCGCTGACGGGCGGCCGGGGCGGCGGCTTCGGCGGGGGCCCGGCGGCGGGCTCGGCGGCGAGGTCGGCGGCCGGCTCGACGGCCCGTCACTTCCCGGGCGGCGGAAAGGGGTTCCACGGCGGCGGGGGCGGGGGCGCCTTCGGCGGCGGCTCCGGCCTCGGCCGGATGTTCGAGCAGACGCTGGGCGGCCAGATCTCCTGGCTGCTGCCGCTCGCCGCGGTCTGCCTGGTGGGCGGGCTGGTCCTGCTCGGCCGGCACGCCACCACCGCCCGGACGGCAACGCAGCGCGGCGCGCTGATCGCCTGCGGCGGCTGGACGGTCCTCGGCTTCGCCGTCTTCAGCTTCATGAACGGCACGATGCACCCCTACTACACGACGCTGCTGGCCCCGGGCATCGCCGGAACGGTGGCGATCGGCGGCCGACTGCTCGTCAGGGCCTGCCGGGCGTCGCTGCTCTGGGCGCTGGTGACGGTGGCGGGGCTGCTGGCGACGGCGGCCTGGGCGATCGTGGTGCTGCAGCGCACCCCCGACTGGCAGCCGTGGCTCACCCCGGCGGTGGCGCTGCTGGCGGTGGTCGGGACGGTGGGCGTGCTCGCCGGGCGGCCGCGGCGCCGCATGATCCTGGCGGGCGCGGCGGTCGGGCTGGCGGCGACGCTGCTGGGCCCGGCGGCGTACGCGGTGGACGCGGCCGGCTCCACCGCGACGTCCGGGCAGGGCGGCTCCAACCCGCTGGCGGGTCCGGCCACCGGACGGGGCGGCTTCGCCGGGGGCGGCATCCGGATCGGGAACCGGCCGGGGGCGGGGACGTCCCGGTCGGCACAGGCACAGGCACAGGCACGGGCGCAGACGCAGGCCCGGGCAGGGCGGCGGTTCGGCGGGGGCGCGTTCGGCGGGGGCGCGTTCGGCGGCGGCTTCGGCGGCGGGCGGGACGGCGGGACGGTGAGCGCCGCGGTGGTGAAGTACCTGACGGAGCATCGGGACGGAGCGCGGTGGATCCTCGCGGTCGGCACCTCGCAGCAGGCGGCGCAGCTGATCCTGAGCACGCACCAGCCGGTGGTCTCGATGTTCGGCTTCACGGGGTCCGACTCCGCGATGACCGCTTCGCGGATGGCGGAGCTGGCGCGGTCCGGGGAGCTGCGCTATGTGGAGCTCGGTGGCGGCCGGGGCGGGAACGCGTCGGTCGACGCGTGGGTGCAGGCGCACGGCACGAAGGTGGACGTCGCCGGGACGACGCTCTACCGGCTCTCCTGAGCCGCCGCCGTGCCCCCCGCCCCCGCCCTGGGCGGGGGCGCCGCCCGCGGCCGGAAGCGGAACAGTTCATGCCGCTGACATGTTGTCCTCACGCGGCCGCGACTATGGTCGGTTCATGGACTTCGCCCTCGAACGGATCGACCGCCCCGCCCCCCGCGCCGCCGAGCAGATCCGCGCGCTCATCGAGCGCGCCCGGGTGGCGGACGGGGTCGCGCCGGTCTCCGAGCAGGGCCGCCTGCTGCTGCGCGACCACCGCGAGGGCCCCGTCCATCTCGTCGCCACCGCCGCCGGCCCGGACGGCGAGCCGGTGATCGCCGGCTACGCCCAGCTCACCCCTCCGGAGGACCCGTCCGCCGAGGGCGCCGCCCCCGCCGCCGAGCTGACCGTCGACCCCGTCCACCGCCGCGCCGGCCTCGGCACCGCGCTGCTGGACGCCGTGCGCGCCGCGGCCGGCCCGTCCGGGTTCCTGGTGTGGGCGCACGGCGGCCTGCCCGCCGCCCGCGCGCTGGCCGCCAAGGCCGGCCTGGTGCCCGTCCGCGAGCTGCGCCAGATGCGGCGCCCGCTCACCCCGGAGGACGGCGGCCCCTCGCCGGTGCCGCTCCCGGAGGGCGTCACCGTCCGCACCTTCGAGCCGGGCCGGGACGAGGAGGCGTGGCTGGCGCTGAACGCCGCCGCCTTCGCCCACCACCCCGAGCAGGGCTCCTGGACCCGCGAGGACCTCGACGCCCGCCTCGCCGAGCCGTGGTTCGACCCCAAGGGCTTCTTCCTCGCCGAGCGGCTCGCCCCGGAGGGCGGCGGCCCGCGGGCGGTCGGCTTCCACTGGACGAAGACGCACCCCGAGGAGAACCTCGGCGAGGTGTACGTCGTGGGGGTCGCGCCGGGCGAGCAGGGCAGCGGTCTGGGCAAGGCGCTGACCGACATCGGCGTACGACATCTGGCCGACCGCGGCCTTCCCGGGGTACTGCTGTACGTGGACGAGGAGAACCGGGCGGCCGTGCGCGTCTACGAGCGGCTCGGCTTCTCCGTCCACGAGGTGGATCTGATGTACCGCGGGGCCTGACCCCGCCTCAAGGCTTCGGGGGACACGGAGGACCACGGGGGAGACCGGACGCGCCGAGGGCGCGTCCGGACGTGGTGCACGGGTGTGAGCGGTGTGTGCGGTGTTTCGTCCGGAGCACGAGAGGCGGCGGCGGTATGGGTCCAGCCCAGTACCTGCGGATTTTCCAGTTTTGCCTGGATATCATCGGCTCTGCCTGGCGGCCGGAGGTCGCGCCCCCCGCCCTCGCGGGTCGGCGCGGCCTCCTCAGGCGGCTGCCGGGGCCCGCGGATCCCCTGCTCGGCGCGCCCCGCGGCCTCGCCCCGTCACTCGATGGCCATCAACCGTTCACCGTCGCATGGGAGGGTCGCCCGGTGTCCTCCGCCATACCCCCACCGCCCGCCGAGGGCCGCCGCCACCTGCGGCTGGCCGCCGCCCCTGCCCGTCCGGCCGAGCGCCGCGCCGGCGATCCGGAACCGGACGGCGACGCCGTCCCGGCCGCCGGGCCGTCGTCCGGCGCGACCGCGGTGCAGCCCGACACGGCGGCCCGCGCCGCCGAGGGAGCCGAAGGGGAGGAGGCCGGCGAGCCCCTGCCGGCCGACCGCTTCCTGGACCGCGAGCGCAGCTGGCTCGCCTTCAACGAGCGGGTCCTGGAGCTCGCCGAGGACCCCGACACGCCGCTGCTGGAGCGGGCCCGCTTCCTCGCCATCTTCGCCAGCAACCTCGACGAGTTCTTCATGGTGCGCGTGGCCGGCCTCAAGCGCCGGATCGCCACCGGGGTCGCGCAGCGCGCCTCCAGCGGGCTGCAGCCCCGCGAGGTGCTCCAGCTGATCTGGGAGAGCAGCCGGGAGCTGATGAAGCGGCACGCCGCCTGCTTCCACGGCGATGTGCTGCCGGCGCTCGTCGAGGAGGGCATCGAACTGGTGCGCTGGGGCGACCTGGCGTCCGGGGAGCAGGACCGGCTGCGCCGGCTCTTCCACACCCGGATCTTCCCGGTGCTCACCCCGCTGGCCGTCGACCCGGCCCACCCCTTCCCGTACATCTCCGGGCTGTCGCTGAACCTGGCCGTGGTGGTGCGCAACCCCACCTCCGGCCACCGGCACTTCGCCCGGGTGAAGGTGCCGCCGCTGCTGGCCCGGTTCGCCGAGGCCTCGCCGGGGCGGTACGTCCCGCTGGAGGACGTCATCGCCGCCCATCTGGGCGACCTCTTCCCGGGCATGGACGTCCTCGCCCACCACACCTTCCGGGTAACCCGCAACGAGGACCTGGAGGTGGAGGAGGACGACACCGAGAACCTGCTCCAGGCGCTCGAACAGGAGCTGCTGCGGCGCCGCTTCGGGCCGCCGGTGCGGCTGGAGGTCGAGGAGTCCATCGACCCCTACGTCCTGGACCTGCTGGTGCGCGAGCTCAACATCACCCCGGACGAGGTGTACGCGCTGCCCGGCCCGCTCGACCTGACGGGCCTCAACGGCATCGCCGACCTGGACCGCCCCGAGCTGCGCTACGAGCGGTTCGTCGCCGGGGTGCACCGCGACCTCAGCGAGATGGAGTCGGCCAGCGCGCCGGACATCTTCGCCGCCATGCGGGAGCGGGACATCCTGCTGCACCACCCCTACGACTCCTTCTCCACCTCGGTGCAGGCGTTCGTGGAGCAGGCCGCCGCCGACCCCGACGTGCTCGCGATCAAGCAGACGCTCTACCGCACCAGCGGCGACTCGCCGATCGTCGACGCGCTGATAGACGCCGCCGAGGCGGGCAAGCAGGTCCTCGTCCTGGTGGAGATCAAGGCCCGCTTCGACGAGCAGGCCAACATCTCCTGGGCGCGGAAGCTGGAGAAGGCCGGCTGCCACGTCGTCTACGGCCTCGTCGGGCTGAAGACGCACAGCAAGCTGCTGCTGGTGGTGCGCCAGGAGGGCGACCGGCTGCGCCGCTACTCGCACATCGGCACCGGCAACTACCACCCCAAGACGGCCCGCCTCTACGAGGACCTGGGGCTGCTCACCTCCGACTCGGAGGTCGGCGCCGACCTCTCCGACCTCTTCAACCGGCTCTCCGGCTACTCGCGGATCGACGGCTACCGCCGGCTGCTGACGGCGCCGAAGAACCTGCGGGACGGGCTCATCGAGCGCGTCGAGCGGGAGATCGAGCACCACCGGGAGGGCCGCGAGGCCCGGGTGCGCCTCAAGCTCAACTCGCTGGTGGACGAGCAGATCATCGACAGCCTCTACGCGGCCTCCCGCGCCGGGGTGCCGGTGGAGCTGTGGATCCGCGGCATCTGCGCGCTGCGGCCGGGCGTCCCGGAGCTGTCGGAGAACATCGTGGTCCGCTCGGTGCTGGGCCGGTTCCTGGAGCACTCCCGGATCTTCCACTTCGCCAACGGCGGCGAGCCGGAGGTGTGGATCGGCAGCGCCGACATGATGCACCGCAACCTGGACCGCCGGATCGAGGCGCTGGTGCGGGTCACCGACCCCGGCCATGTCGCGGGCCTCACCGCCCTGCTGGACCTGGGGCTGTCGCAGGAGAGCGAGTCCTGGCACCTGGACGGCGACGGCACCTGGACGCGGCGCAGCCGCGACGCGCAGGGCAACCGGCTGCAGCACCCGCAGGAGGTGCTGATCGCCACCCGGAAGAAGCGCAGCCATGGGCTCGGCGACGACTGAGCCGGTGCTCGCCGCCGGGGCGGTGCTGTGGCGGCCCGCACCCGGCGGCGGACGCGAGGTGGCGGTGATCCACCGCCCCAAGTACGACGACTGGTCGCTGCCCAAGGGCAAGGCTGAGCCGGGCGAGGAGCCGCCGGAGACGGCGGCGCGCGAGGTCGAGGAGGAGACCGGGCACCGGGTGCGGCTCGGCCCGCCGCTGCCGTCCGTCGAATACCCGCTGGACTGCGGGCGGTTGAAGTACGTCCGCTGGTGGGCGGGGCGGTCGGTGGACGGGGAGTTCGCGCCCAACCACGAGGTGGACCGGATGGTCTGGCTGCCGATGGACGAGGCCCGGGACGCGCTCACCCACCCGCGCGACCTGCCGGTGCTGGACGCGCTGGCGGCGCTGCCGGCGGCCACCGTCCCCGTCGCCCTGGTCCGCCGCTCGGCGGAGCCGCGGCGGGCGGCGGCGCTGCTGGACCTCTTCGCGGCCGGGCCGGGCTGGGCGTGGGCGGTGCTCTCCGACGGCACCGCGCGGGCGGGGCGCGCGGCGGCGGCGCTGGACGGCTCCGGCACCACCGTCCCCGCGGACCTGGCCGAAACCGCCCGCCGCCTCGCCGCCGACGGCACCCCCACCGCGGTCGTCGCCCGCCGCCGCGAACTCGCGGCGCTGGCCCGGTCGTTGGGCGCGGAGCCCGAAATCCCGGACGCCGGAGTCACGGTGCTGCACCTGTCGGGAACGCATCTGCTGGCCGACGAGGCGCACGCGCCCCTCTAGGGGCGCGAGGAACTCCGCGAGCGCGCGCGAACGACCCGGCGGTGGGCAGCGCTCCCGCACCCCCACGGCGAATACCCCATCTTGACCTGCGACAACGCACGTCGCGCAGGGTTCACCCCCCGTTCACCCTGTGCCGGAGAACGCGTCACCTCTCGTCCCTAGCGTCAGCCGTACCGGTGAACGGATGAACGCCCGCCCCTGCGACTAGGGGGTGTCAGAAGGGACAAAGACGGAAGTGAACCTCAACCGGATCGGCCGCAGCAAGAGAGTCATGGCCCTGGGCGCGCTCGCCGCGGCCGGTGCCCTCGCGCTGAGCGCCTGCGGCAGCGACACCAACTCGGGCGGCGGCAGCAAGGCCGGCGCCTCCAGCTCCTCCTCGTCCGGCAGCATCGCCTGCGGCTCGGGCAAGGGCCAGCTGCTCGGCTCGGGCTCCACCGCCCAGCAGAACGCCATGGACCAGTGGATCAAGGACTACCAGGCGGCCTGCTCCGGCACCACGATCAACTACGGCGGCGGCGGCTCCTCCACCGGCCGGACGAACTTCCTGGACGGCAAGACCACCTTCGCCGGCTCCGACGCGCCCCTGAAGGCCGCGGAGATCACCCAGTCGAAGAAGGTCTGCTCCAGCGGCTCCGCGATCGACCTGCCCATGGTGGGCGGCCCCATCGCGATCGCCTACAACCTGCCGGGCGTGGACAACCTGGTGCTGGACGCCAAGACCCTCGCCGGCATCTTCTCGGGCTCCATCACCAAGTGGAACGCCCCGGAGATCGCCAAGCTCAACCCGGGCGCCAAGCTGCCGAGCAGCACCATCCAGGCGTTCCACCGCTCGGACGGCTCCGGCACCACCTACAACTTCAGCGGCTACCTCAACGACGCCGCCGGCACCGGCGCCTGGAAGTTCGGGCAGACCTCCGACTGGCCCACCAAGACCGGTCAGAGCGCCAAGGGCTCCGACGGCCTCGCCGCGCAGGTCAAGCAGGTGCAGGGCTCGATCTCCTACTTCGAGCTCAGCTACGCCAAGAACTCGCAGCTGCAGACCGCGAAGATCAACACCGGCGCCAGCGCCCCGGTGGCCGTCTCCACCGACGCCGCCGCCAAGGCCATCTCCACCGCCAAGGTCGTCGGCCAGGGCAGCGACCTCGCCCTGCACCTCGACTACGCCACCAAGGCGGACGGCGCCTACCCGATCTCCCTCGTCACCTACGAGATCGTCTGCGACAAGGGCAACAAGGCGGCCACCCTGCCGGCCCTGAAGTCCTTCCTGAAGTACACGGCGAGCAGCGCCGGCCAGCAGTCCATCGCGCAGCTCGGCTACCTCTCGCTGCCCTCCGCGATCAGCGACAAGGTCACCGCCCAGATCGACAAGCTGGGCTGACCCCCAGGCACCCGTAAACGTCCGGTGCACCGCCAACGCACTGCAAACGGACCGGAGTTCACGTCATGACCCCTCCCCCGCCCACCCGTCGCCCGGCCACCACCCCCGGTGGTCAGGCTTCGCCTGGCTCGGTCCCGGGGCCCCCCTCCGGGGGTCCCGAGGCCCCCGACCACCCCTCGCTGCGGGGCCGCGGCGGCGGCCGCGCGGGCGACCGCGTCTTCCTCGGGCTCTCCCGAGGGGCCGGGATCCTGCTGCTGATCGTGATCGCTGCGATCGCCGGGTTCCTCCTCTACCGCGGCATCAACGCCATCAAGGTCGACCAGGGCAATTTCCTCACCACCGCCGGCTGGGACCCCAACGGCCTGAAGCCGGTCTTCGGTGTCGCCGCCCTGGTCGTCGGCACCGTCCTCAGCTCGATCGTCGCCATGGTGATCGCCGTGCCGGTGGGCGTGGGTGTGGCCCTGTTCATCTCGCACTACGCGCCGCGCCGCCTCGCCCAGCTGCTCGGCTGGGTCGTCGACCTGCTGGCGGCCGTGCCGTCGGTCGTCTACGGCCTGTGGGGCACGCTCTTCCTGGTCCCGAAGATGATGGGGATCCACACCTGGCTGGGCAGCTACCTCGGCTGGGTCCCGGTCTTCAACCAGAGCCAGCCCGGCGCCTATCCGCGGACGCTGTTCACCGCGGGCGTGGTGCTCGCCATCATGGTGCTGCCGATCATCACCGCGATGAGCCGCGAGGTCTTCCTCCAGACCCCGCGCGCCCACGAGGAGGCCGCCCTCGCGCTGGGCGCCACCCGCTGGGAGATGATCCGCACCGCGGTGCTGCCGTTCGGCCGCCCCGGCGTCATCTCCGGCTCCATGCTCGCGCTCGGCCGGGCGCTCGGCGAGACGATGGCCGTCGCCATGGTCATCTCCCAGGGCTTCAACGTGACGCTGCACCTGCTGGACCCGGGCACCTCGACGACGATCGCCGCGAACATCGCCAACGGCTTCGGCGAGGCCTCCCGCCCGGTCGGCGTGGACGCGCTCATCGCGTCCGGCCTCGTCCTCTTCGTCATCACCCTGATCGTCAACGGCATCGCGCGGTGGATCGTGGCCCGCCGCAAGGAATTCGCAGGGAGCGCAGCCTGATGTCCGCCGCCGAGCTCACCCAGGACGACTTCCCCCGAGAGGCCGCCGTGCCCGTCCGCCGGCTGACGCAGCGCCGGCTGCCCCGCTGGGCGCCCTGGCTGTTCCTGGTCGTCGCCGCCGCCGTCGGCTCCGGCATCGGGGCCGCCGCCGGCCTCAAGAGCCATCTGCAGTGGGGGCTGATAGCCGCCGCGGTCTTCGTCGTCGGCCAGTGGGCCGTCTCCGCCTCCGTGGAGGGCCGCCGCAGGGCCACCGACCGGCTCGCGCTGAGCCTCGTCGGCGCCTCCTTCCTGCTCGCCCTCGTGCCGCTGGTCGCCGTGCTGGCGTACACCATCAGCAAGGGCGCCGGGAAGCTCAACGGCTACTTCCTGACGCACTCCATGAACGGCGTGAGCGCGCTGGACAACACCGGCGGCGTCTACCACGCGCTGATCGGCACCCTGGAGCAGGTCGGCATCGCCACGCTCATCTCGGTGCCCGTCGCCCTGCTGACCGCCGTCTACCTGGTGGAGTACGGGCGCGGCAAACTCGCCAAGGCGATCACCTTCTTCGTGGACGTGATGACGGGCATCCCGTCCATCGTCGCCGGCCTGTTCATCCTCTCCTTCTGGCTGCTGACGCTGGGCTTCAACTACTCCGGCTTCGCCGGGGCGCTGGCGCTGGCCATCCTGATGATGCCGGTCGTCGTCCGCTCCACCGAGGACATGCTGCGGCTGGTGCCCGACGAGCTGCGCGAGGCGAGCCTGGCGCTCGGCGTGCCGCGCTGGCGGACCATCCTCAAGGTGGTGCTGCCGACCGCGCTGTCGGGCATCACCACCGGCGTGATGCTGGCCATCGCCCGCGTCGCCGGCGAGACCGCCCCGGTGCTGCTGCTGGTCTTCGGCAACGACCGGATCAACAACGACCCGTTCAGCGGTCCGCAGTCGTCGCTGCCGCTCTTCGTCTTCGAGGAGTACGGCAAGGGCAACACCTTCTCCACCGAGCGCGCCTGGGCCGGCGCCCTGCTGCTGATCATCATCGTGATGCTGATGAACGTGGCGGCACGGGTCCTCGCCCGCCTCAAGGCCCCCAAGAACTCCCGCTGAATCCCCCCTCGGGCCGCCGCGGCGGCCCGCCCCCCGAACCACCCACCGCCACCAAGAGAGAAGCACGAGGCTGACACCGCCATGGCCAAGCGCATCGACGTCGACAACCTCGACGCCTACTACGGCAAGACCAAGGCCGTCTCCGGGATCTCCATGACCGTGGAGCCCCGGTCGGTCACCGCCTTCATCGGCCCCTCCGGCTGCGGCAAGTCCACCTTCCTGCGCACCCTGAACCGGATGCACGAGGTGATCCCGGGCGCCCGCGTCGACGGGCGGGTGCTGCTGGACGACGAGGACCTCTACGCCCCGCAGGTCGACCCGGTCGCGGTGCGCCGCACCGTCGGCATGGTCTTCCAGCGGCCCAACCCGTTCCCGACGATGTCGGTGTACGAGAACGTCGCCGCCGGGCTGAAGCTCAACGGCGTCCGCAAGGCCGACCTCGACGACGTCGTCGAGAAGTCGCTGCGCGGCGCGAACCTGTGGGAAGAGGTCAAGGGCCGGCTGAAGAAGCCGGGCGCCGGCCTCTCCGGCGGCCAGCAGCAGCGGCTGTGCATCGCCCGCGCGATCGCCGTGGAGCCCGCCGTGCTGCTGATGGACGAGCCCTGCTCGGCGCTGGACCCGATCTCCACGCTCGCCATCGAGGACCTGATGGGGAGCCTCAAGGAGCGGTTCACCATCGTCATCGTCACCCACAACATGCAGCAGGCGGCGCGGGTGAGCGACCGCACCGCCTTCTTCAACCTCGAGGGGCCGGGCCGTCCCGGGACCCTGATCGAGATGGACGCCACCGAGAAGATCTTCTCCAACCCGGGCGTCAAGGACACCGAGGACTACATATCCGGCCGCTTCGGCTGACGGGTCCTCAACGAGACTCCTGCGTGGTGCTGCTTGGCGGTGCCACCACGCAGGGCACCGGGGCCGGGCCCCGCCTTCTGGGGGAGGGCGGGCCCGGCTCCACTCCTGTCTCCAGGGTTTCCGCCTTCGCCGTCGCTCTCGACGTCGCTCTCGACTTCGACGACGAATTCGACGCTAGCCGACGAGGGCGTGCACGATCCAGTACATGACCGCGCTGACGATGCCCGCGGCCGGCATGGTGACGACCCAGGCGACCACGATGTTCCCGGCCAGGCCCCAGCGCACCGCGGAGAGCCGCTTGGTGGTGCCGACGCCGCAGATCGCCGCGGTGATGGTCTGGGTGGTGGAGATCGGCGCCTTGAAGAGGAACGCCGCCGCGTAGAGGATCATCGACGCAGTCGCCTCGGCGGCGAAGCCGGATGGCGGGTCCAGCTCGATGATCTTCCGTCCCAGGGTGCGCATGATGCGCCAGCCGCCGGCGTAGGTGCCCGCGGACATCACCAGGGCGCACATCACCGTCACCCACCAGGGGATCGAGTCGCCGTGGTGATAGCCCGTCACCGTCAGCGCCAGCACCACGATGCCCATCGTCTTCTGGGCGTCCTGGAGGCCGTGGCCGAGCGACATGCCGGCCGCCGAGACGGTCTGCGCCACCCGGAAGCCGCGCTTGACCTTGTGCGGGTTGGAGCGGCGGAACGTCCACAGGATCGCCACCATCAGCAGGTAGCCGACGAGGAAGCCGATCGCCGCCGAGACGAACATCGGGATGACGATCTTCCACAGCACGCCGTGCCAGTGCACGGTGGTGGAGGCCGCCAGCGCCGCGCCCACCATCCCGCCGAACAGGGCGTGCGAGGAGGAGGACGGCAGCCCGAAGTACCAGGTGATCAGGTTCCAGGTGATGGCGCCTAGCAGCGAGGCCAGCACGATCACCAGGCCCTGCGTCCCCGAGGGCGGCGAGATCAGGCCGTCGCCGACGGTCTTCGCCACACCCTCCCCGAGGAAGGCCCCGATCAGGTTCATCACCGCGGACATCGCCAGCGCCACACGCGGGGTCAGCGCCCGCGTCGAGACCGAGGTGGCGATGGCGTTCGCGGCGTCGTGGAAGCCGTTGGTGTAGTTGAAGACCATCGCCACGATGACGACGATGATCAGTCCGGTGAGCTCCACCGGTCAGGACTCCTTGACGACGATGGACTCGACCGTGTTGGCGACGTGCTCGAAGGCGTCGGCCGCCTCCTCGAGCGCGTCCACGATCTCCTTGAGCTTGAGCACCTCGATGGCCTCGTACTTGCCGCTGAACAGGTGCGCCAGCAGCTTGCGGTGGATCCGGTCGGCCTCGTTCTCCAGCCGGTTGACCTCGATCCAGTACTCCGAGAGGTTGTCCATCGAGCGCAGCCCCGGCATCGCCTCCGAGGTGAGCTCGGCGGCCCGGACCAGCACCTCCACCTGGCGGTCCATGCCCGGCGGCAGCTCCTCGACCTGGTAGAGGACCGTCAGGTCGACGGCCTCCTCCATGGCGTCCATGACGTCGTCGAGGGAGGAGGCGAGGTTGTAGATGTCCTCGCGGTCGAAGGGGGTGATGAAGCTCTGGTTCAGCTTGCTGAAGATGGCGTGGGTCGACTCGTCCCCGGCGTGCTCGGCCGCCCGCATCTTCTCGGCGACCTCCGGACGGGCGTCGGGGTCCGCGCCGAGGAGTTCGGTGAGGAGCTTGCTGCCCACGACCAGGTTGTCCGCCGAGGCGGCGAACATGTCGTAGAAGCTCGTCTCCCGTGGGGTCAGACGAAAGCGCACTGGCGGTCTCCGAAGTTACAACTGCGGTCCGGACGTGTCCGGTGGACACCCAGCGGGTGAGCATCCCGCGAACCAGTGTGACCGATGGATCTCGGCCCCATGCACCTGGACCGCTCATCAGCAGGCCCTTTTCACCGTAATGCCGATCACGTCGGACGTCCCCGGGCACCGGAAACCGTTCCGCATGCCGGGTCGACCTGCGACGATGTGTGCATGGCAGTGAGTGACGACTCTTCGGTCGAGGTGCACCACTACGGGTACGCCAAACACAAGGACGAGCACCTGAAGCGGCTGCGCCGCATCGAGGGCCAGGTCCGGGGCTTGCAGCGGATGGTCGACGACGACGTCTACTGCATCGACATCCTCACCCAGGTCTCCGCGAGCACCAAGGCGCTGCAGTCGTTCGCGCTGCAGCTGCTGGAGGAGCACCTGGCGCACTGCGTCGCCGAGGCCACCGCCAAGGGCGGTCAGGAGGCGGACGAGAAGGTCAAGGAGGCCACCGCCGCCATCGGCCGGCTCATGCGCACCTGACGGCGGGCAGCCGCGCGGCGACGCGCTCGGCGGCCCGTTCCGCGGCGCGCTCGGCAGTGCGCTCGGCCGTCCGCTCCGCTGTCCGTTCCGCCGTCCGCTCGCAGGGCGGGGCGCGCCGGGGCGCGGGCGGGCGGGCGACGCCGCGCACGCCGAGCGCCGCGTCGAGGTCGGCCTCGCTCAGCCGGTCGCCCGGGGCGGCCGCGGCCGCGGCCATCACGTCTCCGACCAACTCGATCTCGTCCAGCGCCAGCACATCCTCCACCGGTCCCACACCTCCCGCACACAGCGTAGAGAGCAGGCAACGTTCGGCACATGGCCCGCCCGGGCCATTTCCGATCGGTAACCGCAGCTTTGCGACCGCCGGACGTACTAGTGACGCACCGGTACGCGGGCCCGCACTCACCCGCCGGCGGCGGGCTGGCCGCCCCCGGCCTGGACGGATCCGTCCGCCGCGGTCTTCGGCAGCGCCGCCGCGCCCTGCGCGGTGACCCGCGTCGCCCCGAAGTAGTCGCCCTCGGCGGAGACCTTGTCGAAGCGGATGACGGCCCCGGTGTGCGGGGCGTCGATCATCCAGCCGCCGCCCACATAGATCCCCACATGGTGGATGGCGATCGGGTTGTTGGGGTCCTTGGAGAAGAACACCAGGTCGCCCGGCTGCAGTTGGTCCTGGGAGGGATGCGGCCCGGCGAACCACTGGGCGTTCGCCACCCGCGGCAGGGTGATGCCGACGGAGGCGTAGGCGGCCTGCGTCAGCCCCGAGCAGTCGAACCGGCCGCCCTGCGCGGAGGAGCCGGTGCCGCCCCACAGATAAGGGGTGCCCAGCTTGTTCTGCGCGTAGTAGATGGCACCGGCCGCCTGGTTGGAGAAGGCGACCTGCTGGGGCAGCGGGTTGCCCTTTCCGGACACCGGGGCGGCGAAGCCCTTCGCCAGGGTGCGGATCCGCTGCACGTAGTTCTGCGTCTCGGAGATCGCCGGCACCCCGTCGGAGGAGATCACCCGGTAGGCGCCGGCGTTGTAACCGGCCAGCATGTTGTCCACCGGATCGCCGGCGACCTTCTTCGTCGAGGAGGCGAGCGCGCAGTCGTAGCGGGCGGCGCTGGGGATGGCGTCCTGCGGGTCCCAGATGTCCGCCTTGCCGTCGTGGTTGGCGTCCATCCCGTAGACGGCCCAGGTGGCGGGCATGAACTGGGCGATGCCCTGGGCGCCGGCGCCGCTGCGCGCCGTTGGCGAGAAACCGCTCTCCTGGTACAGCTGTGCCGCCAGTATGGCCGGTGACAGGGTGTTACAGAGGTGACCCCAGCGCTCTATGAGGTCGCGGTACTGCGCGGGGACGGTCCGGGAGGCAAGACCGGTGTCGGACAGGTCTCCCCCGCCGCTCCGGCCCAGGATCGAGCCCGCGGCGACGAAGACGCCCACGACCAGGAAGGCCACGAACCCGAGGACGAGTCCGATCACGACCACCGGAACGGCCACCGACCTGCGCAGTGCTCTCACCACCTCCGGCCGGGGCACGCGCGCGGACCGCGCCGCGCCTGACGGATGGTCATTCTTCCGGCTGAGCCGGTGATCTGGCTATGTGTCACCCGTGCGGTGGCCGGAAACCACCCGCGCGGGCGAGCCCCGCCATCGGCACAATAGGGGATGACAGCGGGACGGGACCGCTCGCTCTGCGCTTACCCCGAGGCTACAAAGGGTAAGCTGCTGGCTGTCCCCGAGCCTCAGCCCAACGACACGTGGCAAAGCAGCTAGTGAGAAAGCGTCAGGTCCGGGGCGATTACACGCCAAGATGGTCATCGAACCGGTAGAGCCTGAAGACCAGCAGACTGCCCTTCGCTCCCCTGCGGCGAGGGGACCCGGTGCCTGTCCGACGCGGGGCGGTGAGGAACGCGATGCAGTACCAGTACCTGGAGTTTCTGGGCGCGAAGAAGGGCGACATCAACACCATCATCGGTGGGATCGCCCCGGACTGGGGACCGTTCGCCACGCTCGGCAACGAGGCGAAGGTGATGGTCGAGGTCGTCATGGCGGTGGCCATCCTGTCCTGCCTCGCCATCGCCATCTGGGGTGCGGCGAAGCAGCGGATCGGCGCGACGGCGCTGCGCGACACGTTCAGCGCGGAGCAGGGCAAGGGCCTGATCGTGGCGGGCCTGGCGGGTGTCTTCATCATCGGCTCGCTCGGCACGCTCTTCACCATCGTCTACGGCATGGCCATCTGAGACGGACGGGTGACGGACGGAGCGGGACGACCATGAGCGCCGAGGATCCCCACACGCGCACCACGCGCTATCCCGGCGAGAGCGAGGACGAGGCGCGCGAGGCGCGCCGCCCGCGGCCGCTGCGGACGCTGGCCGCGGTGCTGGGGGTGGCGGCCCTGCTGGTCGCTGCGCTGGTGCTGGTCCACCAGCTGCAGGGCGGTGGCAGCGGTGGCAGCGGTGGTGGCGGCGGCTCGCAGGCGCGGGGCGGCGACGCGGCGTCCACGGCGAGTTCCCGCCCGAGCGCGGAGTCGACGCGGCCGACGGGCCAGCGCCCGGTGAAGGGGACGGACCCGTCCACGGGCATCCCCATCGGCTACAGCAGGACGGACGAGGGCGCGGAGTCGGCGGCGACGAACTACGCAGTGGCGCTGGGGTCTTCGGACATGTACAACGACGCATCCCGCCACGACATCATCGGCGCGATCGCGGCGAGCGGGTCGAAGACGCAACTGCTCTCCACCACCGACCGCGCCTGGTCCTTTTCCCGCCAGCAGTTCGCGCTCAATCCCGACGGCTCGGCCCCGTCCGGGCTCACCTTCGTCTGCCGCTCCGTTCCGGTGGGCTCCCGCGCGGTGAAGCTCGACACCTCGGCCGGCGCGGCCACCATCGCGGTCTGGAGCAACGGGCTGATCGGCCTCTCGGGCTCGGGATCGACCAAGCCGGTCACGGAGTCCTGGTTCACGCTGACCCTCAACCTGACCTGGCAGAACAACGACTGGAAGCTCGTCAGCTCCAGCCAGAAGGACGGCCCTGCGCCGGTGTCCGCAGACCAGAGGGCTGCCACCTCCAAGGAGATCGACAACGCCGTGCGCGAGTTCGGGGGCTTCACCTATGCACGCTAGCCGCCCGTACCTCACCCTGACGCCCCGTCTGCGCCTGGTCCTGGTACTCCTGGCAGTCGTGGCCGCAGTGCTGCTGAGCGCGCCGCATGCGCATGCGGCTCCGAGCCCGACGCCGAGTCCGAGTCCGTCCTCGTCGTCGTCGTCGTCGAACAGCGACTGCAACCTCCTCCCGGGGCCGGCCAAGACCGCGTGCGAAGGCGGCAACCCCAACACCGGCAGCAGCGGGTCCGGGGGCGGGACCAGCAATCCCATCCAGTCCGCCACCGACCCCCTCGGCGCCCTCGCCAGCGGATGCGCGCAGGCCGCGTCGTGGGTGATCACGCACCTCTCCTCGGCGATCGACGGGTCCACCCAGGTGGACTTCACCAACGCCGGGTTCCTGCGGCAGTACGCCGTCGTCTTCGCCGCGTCCACCGTCCTGACGCTGGTGCTGTGGCTGCTGGCCGTCACCAAGCGCGCCGTCCGCGGCATCCCGCTGCACGAGGCGATCACCGAGGCCATCGGCTACCTGTGGCTGACGGTGGTGGCCAGCGCCTTCACGCCGCTCGTCCTGTTCACCCTGGTGAAGGTGACGGACGCGCTCACCGCGGCCATCGCGCTCGGCACCAACGCCAACACCAGCCAGTTCCTCGGCGGGTTCGCCAAGTCCCTCGATCCCAACAAGATCGGCGGCGGGCCGATCATGACGATCGTGGTGAGCCTCTTCTCGGTGCTCGCCGCCGCCTTCCTCTGGATCGAGCTGCTGATCCGCGCCGCCATGCTCTACGTCGGCGCGCTGCTCGGCACCGCCGTCTACTCCGGCCTCGTCGACAAGAAGTTGTGGCAGCACGTGCGCCGCTGGGCCGGCCTGATGATCGCGGTGATCCTGCTCAAGCCGATCATCGTCATCGTGCTGAGCCTCGCCGGCGCGGTCGGCGCCAACGACGCCACCGGCAGCGGCGGGGCCCGGCAGGACTCCTTCTCCGCGATCCTCTCCGGCCTCGCCATCCTGGTGCTGTCGATCTTCGCCAGCGTGATGATCTACCGCTTCGTCCCCGGCTTCGGCGACGACATGGCCGCGCTGCACCGCAGCCGCACCAACCCGGCGGCCCGGATCGGCTCCGCCATGGTGACCGGCCCCGCCAACCTCGTCCGGCAGGGCATCAACGCCCACGCCGCACGGAACACCGCCGCCGAGGCGGCCTCCGGCTCCGTCGGCAAGGGCGGCAGCGGCGACGCGGTCGCCGGCGGCGTCTCCGCGCACGGCAGCCGCGGCGGAGGCGGGGGCTCGGCCCCCGCGCAGCCCGCCTCCGGCTCCGCGCCGACGCCCCGTCAGGCCCCGTCCTCCGCCCAGCAGCAGTCCCCCAGCGCCCCGCGCAGCGCCGACAAGCCCTCAGGAGGTGATCGGTGATCATGGCTACTCCCACCGCCGCCCGGCGACGGACGTACCTGATCGGCAAGGCCCGTCCCCATGCCGTCATCGGCAAGAACCGCGAGAACGGCGAGATCGTCCTGATCGTCTTCGGGGCGTTCCTCGGCATGATGTGGGGCCTGGCCGTGCCGTGGCTGCTGCCCCGCATCCTCGGCCTGATCGGCCTCCCGATGCTCGCCCTGGCCGCGGTCTACGTCCCCTACCGCCGCCGGACGTTCTTCAAGTGGATGGAGATCGACCGCAACTACCGGCGCAACCTGCGCAGCGGGCGGGCCCGCTACCGCAGCCGCGCCATGGAGGCCGGCACCCGGCTGGACGGCACCGAGGTGGCCATCGGCGCCCCGCCCGGCATCGGCCGGGTGGTGTGGCTGGACGCGCCCTTCGGGCCGGACCGCATCGCCGTGCTGATGCACCTGGAGCGGCGCACGGTCACCGCCGCCATAGAGATCGAGGGCCCCGGCGTCGGCCTGCGCGACAGCGAGGACCAGGAGGCGCTCGTCGACCGCTTCGGCACCCTGCTGAAGCACGTCGCCAACGGGGACGGCTTCGTGACGCGCCTCCAGATGCTCGCCCGCACCCTCCCCGCCGACCCCGACGCCCACGCCAAGGACGTCGAGCGGCGCGGCGACAAGGACGCCGAGCCCTGGCTGCGCGCCTCCTACGAAGAGCTGCAGTCGATGGTCTCCACCTCCAGCGAGCAGCACCGCGCCTACCTCGTCGCCTGCATGCCCTACACCCGGGAGCTGGCCGCCGAGGCGCGCGCCCACGGCCGCGGCGACAGCGGCCTGGCCACCGTCATGGTGCGCGAGCTCAACGACATCTGCGCCCGGCTGATCGAGGCGGACATCCGGGTGCGCCAGCCGCTGGGCGAGCCGCGCCTCGCCTCGCTGCTGCACGGGATGTACGACCCGGAGCACCCCATCGACCACATCCAGACGATGTCGCAGCGCAACGCCTGGCCCGCCGAGGTCGACGCGACCCACCAGAACTACATGTCGGCGAAGACCCGCGAGTCCGACACCCGCGAGGCCTGGCACCACTCCACCGCCTGGATCAAGGAGTGGCCGATGACGCCGGTCGGCGTCAACTTCCTGGCCCCGCTGCTGGTCCACACCCCGGACGTGATCCGCACGGTGGCCGTCACCATGGACCTGGAGCCCACCGACGTGGCCATCGAGCGGATGCTCACCGAGAAGACGAACGACGAGGCCGACGCCTCCCGGGCGGCCAAGATGAACCGGGTCGTCGACCCGCGCGACATCGCCCAGACCGGCCGCGTCGACCAGCGCGGCGAGGACCTCGCCTCCGGCGCCGCGGGCGTCAACCTGGTCGGCTACATCACCGTCTCCTCCCGCAACCCCGAGCAGCTGGTGCGCGACAAGCGGACGATCCGGGCCGCGGCCGGCAAGTGCTACCTCAAACTGGAGTGGTGCGACCGCGAGCACCACCGGGCGTTCGTCAACACGCTGCCCTTCGCTACCGGAATCCGACCATGACACAGATGATCATCGTGATGATCTGATGAACTTGTTCGGGAGCGCGCGTCCCGGAGTCCAGACGCCGCCGAAAGCAGTCAAGGGAGGCCGACGATGCCGGATCTGACGAAGGGTCTCATCGAGGCCTTCACGGGTTTCGTCATGGGCCGCGTCGAGACGACGCGCCCGCCGGTGCGCACCTCGACCGGGCAGGCCCAGGCCATCTACCTGCCCACGGCCGCGCCCGGCCTCGGCGACTCCGGTGTGATCATCGGCCGCGAGGTCTACTCCGGGAAGGGCTACATCTACGACCCCTTCCAGCTCTACGGCCAGCAGCTGCCCGCGCCGCACTGGCTGGTGCTCGGCGAGTCCGGCAACGGCAAGTCCTCGCTGGAGAAGACGTACGTGCTGCGCCAGCTGCGGTTCCGCGACCGCCAGGTGGTCGTCCTCGACGCGCAGGGCGAGGACGGCGTCGGCGAGTGGGCGCTGATCGCCGCGCGGCTCGGCCTCACCCCGATCCGGCTCGACCCGATGGCCGCCCTCGACCAGGGCATCCGGCTCAACCCGCTGGACCCGACGATCACCATGAGCGGGCAGCTGTCGCTGCTGCGCACCATCATCGAGGTGGCCATGGGCCACGGCCTCGACGAGCGGGCCGGCTTCGCCCTCAAGGTCGCCCACGGACGGGTCGCGGAGACGGTCCGCGACCGCCAGCCCGTCCTCTCCGACATCGTCGAGGCGCTCCGCCATCCGGTGCCGGACTCGGCCGAACTGATGAACGTTCAGCTGGACGACGTGCGCGCCTGGGGTCTGGACGTCGCACTGGTGCTCGACCGCCTCGTCGACGGCGATCTGCGCGGCATGTTCGACGGCCCGACAACCGTCGGGATCGACCTCGAGGCGCCGCTCATCATCTTCGACCTCTCCCACATCGACCGGAACTCCATCGCCATGCCGATCCTGATGGCGGTGGTCGGCGTGTGGCTGGAGCACACCTGGATCCAGCCGGACCGCAAGAAGCGGATCTTCCTCGTCGAGGAGGCCTGGCACATCATCAATTCGCCCTTCGTCGCACAGCTGTTCCAGCGGTTGCTGAAGTTCGGGCGGCGACTGGGTTTGTCCTTCGTTGCGGTGGTGCACCATCTCAGCGACGTCGTCGACGGGGCGGCCGCCAAGGAAGCGGCGGCCATCCTCAAAATGGCGTCGACACGCACCATCTACATGCAGAAATCCGACGAGGCGCGGTCGACCGGACAAGTCCTCGGCCTCCCCCGCTGGGCGGTGGAGATCATCCCGACGCTCACCCCGGGCATCGCCGTCTGGGACGTCAACGGGAACGTCCAGGTCGTCAAGCACCTCGTCACGGAGGCCGAGAAGGACCTCGTCTACACCGACCGCGCCATGACCGAGGACGCCGTCGCGGAACGCACCCGCGCGGCCCAGGAACTGGCCGACAACTCCGCGGCATAGCGCGGGCGCGACGCGCCGGCGGCCGCGGACGAGAGGGGTACGCGAGGCTCCGCAGGGGTTCGCGAGAGGAGAGCCGGCGTATGGCGCTGCGCGGGGAACGCGGCGGCCGCCAGGAGGACGTCGACACGGCGTCGAGGGCCGGGCGGCCGACGCGCACCGGGGGCAAGGGCGTCCCCGACGGCATGCTGCTGGGCGGACTCTCCCTCCTCCTTGGCGGAACCTTCGCGGTCTGGCTCGCCACCGGGCTCGCCGGCCTGCTCGCGCACGGCGCCTGGCCGCCGGTTCACTTCACCCGAACGCCGTTCGCCGTCCGTAGGCTGGTATCGGCCCCCGACGACCTCGCAGGCGCCTGGGGCGTAGGCGCGAAAGGTGGCGACGGTATGCCCAGCGGGGCGATGTTCTGGATCGTTCTCCTGCTGCTGCTGGTACTGCTGACGGCCCTCGTCGTCGCGGTCCTCATCACCGGCAGCCGCTACCAGGCCCACCGCAGGGCCGCCACGACCACGGGCCCGGCGGCCGCCGCCGCACGGCCGGTGAAGCGGGCCGGGCGGGATGTCCGGCCCTCCGACGGCCCGGCGCCCGCGCGCCCCGCGGAGCAGGGCGCGCGGGGCGGAGGGGCGGAGGGGCGGCGCGAACGGCGCACGGCCACCGCGAACGGCAACCGTCCCAAGGCACCCAGACCCCGTCCCTCCGCGCCCCCGCAACCCGCGGACGGCGACCGTCCGCACCACACCGCGCCCGTGCCCGCGCAGATGCACGTGCCCGAACCGCGCACCGCGCTCCCGCCCCTGGTGAGCCGTCACCTCAGCGCGCAGACCCTGCTCGACCGCGCCGCCCTCATCCGCCCCACCCTCCCCCGTTCCACGGAGGACCCGCTCGCCTTCGGCCTGCCCCTCGGCGCCCACCGCACCCACCCCCTCTACGGCAGCCTCGACCAGACCTACCTCCTCCTCGCCGGCCCCCACTCCGACAAGGGCCCCGCCCTCCTGCACGACCTCCTCAACGGCGCCCCCGGCCCCGCCGTCGTCACCTGCCCCGACCCCGCCGCCCTCGCCGCCACCCTCCCCGCCCGGGAGAAGCTCGGCCCGGTCCTCGTCCACGACCCCCTGCACCTCACCGACGCCGACACCGCCGCGCCGCTGCCCGCCGGCGTGCAGCGCCTGCGCTGGGCCCCCGAGGGAGGCTGCGCCGACCCCCTCACCGCCACCAACCGGGCCCGCACGCTGCTGTTCCCGCTGCGCCCGCCCGGCCGCCCCGCGATGGCCGACAGCGCGATCGCCGCCCGCCTCTCGCACACCGCGGCCGTCGACACCGCCGCCCAGCTCCTCGCCTGCTGGCTGCACGCCGCCGCCCTGGACGGCCGCGCCTTCCGCCACGTCCACCGCTGGGTCGAGCAGCCGCTGCGCGCCGGCGCCCGCGAACCCCTCGCCGTGCTGCGCACCGCCTCCGGAGCGGCCGCCGGCTGGGACGGCCGCATCGAGACGCTCCTGACCCCCCAGAACCCGCACCGCGACGCCGCCCTGACGCTCCTTCGGCGCGCCCTGGGCGCCACCAGCGAGCTCCACATCCTGCAGTCCTGCCTGCCCTCCTCCGACGAGGCGTTCACCCCCGAGAAATGGGAATCGTGGATGAACGAACGGGGAACGCTCTATGTGGTGGGCGAACCCGTGGAGGATCCGCGGGCGGATCCCGGCATCCTCCCGCTCTCCACCGCCCTCCTCGCAGACGTGGTCGAGCACGGCCGGCGCATCGCCGTAGGGTCATCCTCCGGTCGGCTCGACCCACCAATGCTGCTGCTCCTGGACGACGCGGCCACCGTCGCTCCGCTGCCCTCGCTGCCCGACCAGATGACCGGCGGCGGCAGCCTGGGGATGCCGACCGTCACCGTGCTGCGCTCCCCCGAGCAGGCCCGCAACCGCTGGGGCGGGGCGGCCGGGACCATCCACCGCACCGCGGGCATCCGCCTCGCCATGGGCGAGGTCCCCGCCCACGACCTGGCCACCGTGCTCTCCGTCCCGGAGAGCGAGGCCGCCGCGCTCTCCGACGCGCTGCGCGCCGGCGGGCCCGGCGCACGCCTGGTGCACCACCCCGCGGTGCCGCCGGTGGTCGCCGAACCGCGGCAGCTCAACGCCACATGACCGCAGCTCAGAGCGGGCTGAGAGGTAGCTGACGGGCAGCTGGCAGGCAGTGGGGCGGCGGAGGCAATACCTCCCCCAACTCTTGGTTTCGGTTGCGGCCAGTCCGCCGGTTCGCCCTGTACGGGGCCCCTCCCTGCTCGGACCATCACTACATGACGAGCACCCAGCAGCCGGCCACCGCCTCACGCGGCGCCAACGCCCGGAAGGCGTTCCTGCCCCTCCTGATCGACGTGGGGCTCCCGGTCGGCGGCTACTACCTCCTCGCCGACGGATTCGGCCTCTCCTCCGTGACCGCGCTGATCATCAGCTCCATCCCCCCGGCGCTCAGCGCCGTCTGGGCGGCAGTGAAGCAGCACCGCTTCAACGGGCTCGCCACCCTCATCGTGGCCGTCAACATAGCCGGGATCATCACCAGCATCCTGACCGGCAACGCCCGGCTGATGCTCGCCAAGGACGCCCTCGTCACCAGCACGCTGGGCGTCGCCATCCTGGTCTCCGCGCTCGTCGGCCGGCCGCTGATGTCCAGCGCGCTGCGGCCGATGATCGCCCGCGGCCGGGACGACGTCGACGCCGCCTGGAGGCGCCTGCGGGCGGGCGAGTCCCCCGACTCCCGGCGCTTCCGCCGGGCCGAGGCGGCGTTCTCGCTCGTCTGGGGCGTGGTGCTGGTCGCCGACTGCATCATCCGCGTGGTGCTGGCGTTCAGCGTCCCCGTCCACACCGCGGTCGGCGCGCAGACCATCGTGCTGCTGGTCGCCCTCGGCATCGGCATCGCGGTCGGACGGTTCTTCGTCCCCGTGATGGGCCGCCTGATCCGCGAGGAGCGCGAGCGCGGCGTCCGGCCCGAGGCCGCCCCCGAAGCGGCCGCCAGCACCTGACTGCGGCTCTAGGGAACTGACTGAGGCCCAAGGCAACCGACGACGGCGGACGGCGGCGGCTTCCGGCAGCTGCCGCGGCTCGGCGGGCCCTCGGCTGCCGGCGGCTCGGCTGGCCCTGCGCTCAGGCGGTGCCGACGGTGACGTCCCCGCCGCTGCTGTGCGCCGTCACCCGGTGCGTGGACGACGCCGACTGAGGCACCGTCACCGACTTCGAGCCGCCCGCGGTCGAGGCGTGCACGGCGTACCGAACGCCCCCGCCGCCCGGCAGCGTCACCTTCACCGAGCCCCCGTCGGACGTGGCCGAGACCGTCGCCGGAGCCCGCGAGAAGGCCACCTCGACGTCCCCGCCGGAGGTCGAGGCGGTGAGTCGGGACGACGCGTCGTCGCGCACCGAGATGTTGCCGCCGTCCGTCCTCGCCGCGACGGCCCCGGAGAGCCCGCTGGCCGTCACATCGCCGCCGCTGGTGCGCAGTTCGACGTCGACCGTGCGGGGCACCGTAACCGTGTAGGAGACGTCGCAGTGCCCCCAGCTCGCCCCGCAGCGGCCCGAGCGCAGGGCCAGCGTGCCGGACTTGAGCTCATGGCTGGAGACCGGCTTCCGGTCCTGGTACGAGTCCTTCTCCACCACGTGGACCCCGCCCCCGGACGGCCCGGCCACCACGTCCACGTTCCCGCCCGCGGAGTCCACCGTCAGCCGGTGCACCGAGCCGGAGACGTTGTAGGACTGCTGGCTGGTCTTGGAGTGGCCCATCCCGAACGCCCCCCGGCACCCCGTCAGCGCCAGCACCGGAACCAGCGCCGCCGCCGCCAGGATCGCCGTCCGCGCCCGCGTCTTCGCCCTTCGCGTTGTCATGCTCCACATCCTCCCCGTACCCCCGCCACCCGTTCGATGGTGCGAACTGCCGTCCCCTGGTAGGGAAAACCCCACCGGTGAACCCCACCCCCGGTCCCCCACGAACCGGTCCATGGTCCAAGACGCCGCACGCACGGCTACAGTTGTGGGGGCGGGAGGCCGACGTCCGAATCCCGCCAGCAGGGCAGGAGCACGGCCAGCAGGCTTGAGTCATGACCACGACGACGAAGACCCCGCACCGGTACCACGCCATCGCCCCCGAGGTGCTCGCCGAGCTCCGCGTCCGCGACGACGCCGGCGCCGCCTTCCACCCCTACCGCGACGACGAGGGCGGCGCCCCGCTCCGCTGCTGCCTGCGCCGCAGCCACCTGGGCGAGGACATCGCCCTCGTCTCCTACGCCCCGCTGCGCCGCTGGGCGGCCGCCCGGGGTGTGGACCCCGGCGCCTACACGGAGTTGGGCCCGGTCTTCATCCACGCCCAGGAGTGCGGGGGCCCGGAGGACGACGCCTCCGCCGGCCTCCCGTTCGCCCACACGGGTGCCCGCCGGGTCGTCCGCCGCTACAACGCCGACGGCGAGATCCACGGCGGCGAACTGGTGGAGTTCCCCGAGGCCGCGGACGACGCGATCGCCAGCGCCGTCCTGGCCAAGGCCCTGGACGACGCCTTCGCCATGCCGGACGTCGCCCTGGTGCACGTCCGGGCGGTCGAGTACGGCTGCTTCCTCTTCGCCTGCGAGCCGCCGACCGGTGCGTGAACGCGAAGGAGCCCCCAACCCGAAAG
>NZ_MLCF01000071.1 GCF_001879105.1 Mangrovactinospora gilvigrisea
CGCCTCTGCACCCCGGCACCCCGCCCGGGGTGGGGTCGGTGAAGGGCCCGTTGGTGCGTCGCGGTCGGGAGCCGTCGGCTCATCAGGGACGGGTGTTGTTGGTGGCCTTGGGGGGGACGCGGGCCCGGGTGGTGAAGAACCATGCGGGGTTCCTGGTGGAGCGCGGGGTGCCCGTTGAGGTGCTGACGGTGAATCAGCAGGTGTGGCGGGACCTGGGGCTGCATCCCTCGGTGACCGTGCACACCCTGCGGGAGGGCGAGGGCCGGCACCCGCTGCCGCGCGGCGAGCGGGTGCTGGTCTACCGCGCCCCCGGCAAGGCGATCGACCTGCTGCGTCCGCTGGGCCGGCACCCCCGGCACGGCCGGACCGCCGAGATCGCCGTCGGGGTGCTGGAACGCGCCCACCGCCGGGCGGCGGACGCGTTCCATCTGGGGGTGTTCGTCCGCGGCTACCGCGTCGTCCGCCCCTATCTGCTGTGGCGGGTGGCGCACACCCGGCTCGCCCCCGCGCTCGATCCGGCGCGGTTCGAGCGGGTGGTGGCGTGCGACAGCCACGCCGTGCCGATCGCCTGGCACCTGGCGCGGCAGAGCCCGCGCCTCGTCGCGACGCTCGAGTTCGACAGGTCGGTGTGGGACCACCTGCCGGTGGTCGCCCAGGCCCAGGACGGGGAGGAGGTGGCGGCGCCATGACGGTGTCGTCCGAGGCGGCGGTCCCGGGGAGTGCGGGCGGGGCGCGGCAGCAGCATGTCTTCGAGGCGCAGCGGGCCGGAATGCCCAATCCGCGGGTCTATCTCGAGGAGTTGTGGCGCCGCCGCCAGTTCGTCGTCGAGATGGCCCGCTCGACGCTGAAGGCACAGAACTACACCACGTTGTTCGGACAATTGTGGCTTGTTCTCAACCCGCTGCTCACCGGATTTGTCTACTACCTGCTCGTGGACATCCTCAGCGGTGGAAAGCATGCGGCGACGTATTTCCCGCAGCTGCTCGCCGGGCTGTTCCTGTTCAACTTCCTCGCCGGGTGCATGAGCCAGGGCGCCGGGTCGGTGATCGGGAGCAGCCGGCTCATCATGAACAGCTCGTTCCCGCGGCTGCTGCTGCCGATCACGCAGATCGTCATCGCGTTCTTCCGGTTCCTGCCGTCGCTGCTGGTGTTCTTCGTCGTCCATTTCGTCAAGCACGAGCACTTCACCTGGGCGAGCTGGCTGGCCGTTCCCGCTTTCGTGTGCGTGGCGCTCTTCGCGTCCGGGCTCTCCTTCATCTGCGCGACCGCGCAGGTGTACTTCCGGGACTTCGCGAATGTGCTGCCGTATCTGACGCGTATCTGGCTCTTCCTCTCGCCGGTGCTGTGGCAGCTGGAGACCCAGCTGAACCGCTCGGGGCCGAAGGCGGAGCTGATCGCGATGAATCCGCTGTCGCCGATGCTCGGGATGTGGGGCGACGCGCTGGTCGAGGGGAAGGCCGGCCGGCCGGAGTGGCTGCTGCAGGGGGCCTGCTGGGGCATCGGCACGTTCCTGCTCGGGACGGTGCTGTTCATGTGGAGGGAGCGTGAGTTCTCTGTCCGCCTTTGAGGTGAGCCGAGAGGACCTGGACCTGGCGGCCGCCGGCCTGGAGGAGCCCTCCGACCCGGGGCGCTGGTCGGTCCGCGTCCGCGGCCTGCACGTGACGTACCGGACGCCCGTCGATCCGCGGGCCAACACGCTGCGCCACCGCGCCATGCGGATGGCCCGCGCCTCCGCGCTGCGCCGCGGCGCGACCGCCAAGGACCGCGGGTTCCGCGAGGTGCTCGCGGTGCGCGGCGTCGACCTGGACGTGGAGCACGGCACGGTGCTCGGCATCATCGGCGCCAACGGCGCCGGCAAGTCGACGCTGATGCGCGCGGTGGCCGGGATCCTGCCGCCCAGCCAGGGGCGGATCGAGGTGAACGGCCGGATCAGCACGCTGCTGGCGCTGGGCGTCGGCTTCAACGGCAACCTCAGCGGCCGGGAGAACGTGGTGCTGGGCGGGCTGGCGGCGGGGATGACGCGCCGCCAGATCGCCGAGCGCTACGAGCAGATCGCCGCCTGGGCCGACCTCGGCGAGTTCATCGACATGCCGATGAAGACCTATTCGTCCGGGATGTACGGGCGGCTGGCGTTCGCGGTGTCCACGCACATGGACCCCGAGGTGCTCCTCATCGACGAGGCGCTGTCGGCCGGCGACGCCAAGTTCAAGCGCAAGTCCTACGACAAGATCGGCGAGCTGGTGGCGCAGGCCCGCACGATCCTGCTGGTCAGCCATGCGATGGGCACGCTGCGCGAGTTGTGCAGCGAGGTGCTGTGGATGCACCGGGGCCGCGCGGTGGCACTGGGTGATCCCGAGGAGGTCACCGCCGAGTACCTCAGGTTCCAGGAGGTCGGCGAGGAGCCGGTCGTCATGGAGGACGTGTGACATGAGTGCGACTTCGGTGGTGGACCCGGGCGGCGGGGTGGACGTCTCGGTGGTGAGCAGCGGCCACCATGTGGCGGACGCGCGGCTGCACCGGCACTGCGCGGCGCTGCGCCGGGCCGGCCTGCGGGTCGAGGTGATCGCCCGGGGCGGGCCGGAGGACGCGCCCGCCGGGGTGGCGTTCCGCCCGGTGCGGGCGTCCGGGCTGGCCAGACGGGGCGTCAACGCGCTGCGGCTGCCCGGTCTGACGCGCGGCCGGGTGGTGCTCACCCTCGATCCGGACCTGGTGCCGGGCGCCCGGCTGACGCGGGCGGCGCGGCGCGGCAACCTGCTGGTGGTCGACGTCCACGAGGACTATCTGGCGCTGCTGGACGACCGCGACTGGGCGCGCGGCCCGGCCGGCCCGCCCGCGCGGCTGCTGGCCCGGGTGGCCACCGGCCTGAGCCGGGGCGCCGACCTGACCGTCGTCGCCGACCAGCAGGTGCCGCCGGCGGTGGCCAACCGCCGCCTGGTGATCCGCAATCTGCCGGACTTCGCGATGCTGCCGGTGCCCGCGCCGCCCGGCCCGGTGCCTCGGGCGCTGTACGTCGGCGATGTGCGGGCCAGCCGCGGGCTCTTCGCGATGCTCGGCGCGGTCGCGGCGGCGCCCGGCTGGGAGCTGGACGTGGTCGGACCGGTGCATCCGCGCGACCGGGCGGCGGTGCAGCGCTGGCGGACGGAGGACCCGGCGGCGGCGCGGGTGCGCTTCCACGGGCGGATGCCCCCGGAGCGTGCCTGGCGGCTGGCCGCCGGCGCGTGGACCGGGCTGTCGCTGCTGGAGCCGACGCGGGCGTTCCGGGCGGCGGTGCCGTCCAAGGTCTACGAGTACCTGGCGTGCGGGCTGCCGGTGGTGACGACGGATCTGCCGCGGGCGGCGGAGCTGGTGCGGTCCACCGGGGCGGGCGCGGTGGTGCCGGACGGCTCCGCCGAACCGGCCGGGCGGGCGGACGTCGCCGAGGTGCTCCGGCACTGGGCCGGCCCCGGCCGCGGCGACCATGTCCGGGCCCGCGGCGCGGCGCTCAGCTGGTCGGCCGGGCAGCGCGGCGCGGAGAGCCCGTACGACGAACTCGCCCGCGAGGTCGCCTGGCTGATGCGTCACCAGGGACCGCCGGGCGGCGGCCCGCGGTGGCCCGCGCGACGGGGCGCGGCGCGGCCGGGACGGCGCGGACGGGGTTCGGAGAAGGCCAAGCGGGGGCGTGAGGAGGCGGAGGCGCGATGACCGTCGAGGAGGCGGAGTCCGGGCGGGCGCGTACCGGCGCCGGCACCGGCACCAGTACCGGCAGCGACGTTCCCGGGGAGCGGCCGGTCGCGGCCGCTGCCCCGGTGATCGGCAGCGAGGAGGTGGCCGCCGTGGTCCGGGTGATGCGCAGCGGCCGGGTGGTCCAGGGGCCCGAGGTGGCCGCGTTCGAGGCGGAGTTCGGCGCGCTGGTCGGCGGGCGGCACTGCGTCGCCGTCAACTCCGGCACGTCCGCGCTCTACGCGGTGCTGCACTGCATGGGGATCGGTCCCGGCGACGAGGTGATCGTCCCGTCGTTCTCCTTCGCGGCGAGCGCCAACGCGGTGCGGCTGGTCGGCGCCGAGCCGGTCTTCGCCGACATCGACCCGGGCAGCTTCTGCCTGGACCCGGAGGCGGTGGCGGCCGCGGTCGGGCCGCGCACCGCCGCGGTGATGCCGGTGCACCTGTACGGGCACCCGGCCGACATGGCCGGCATCGGGCGGGTCGCCGAGCGGCACGGCCTGGCGGTCGTCGAGGACGCCTGCCAGGCGCACGGCGCCACCCTGCACGGCCGTCCGGTGGGCACCTTCGGGACGGCCGGGTGCTTCAGCTTCTACCCGACGAAGAACATGCACGCGCTGGAGGGCGGCATGGCCGTCACCGAGGACCGCGAGCTCACCCGCCGGCTGCGGCTCTTCCGCAACCAGGGCATGGAGCAGCGCTACCGCAACGAGGTGGTGGGCGCCAACCTGCGGATGACGGACGTCAACGCCGCGGTGGGCCGCGTCCAGCTGCGCCGGCTGGAGGAGTGGACCAAGCGCCGCCGCCGCAACGCCAAGACGCTGGACGCCGGGCTGCGCGGGGTGGTGGTGCCGCCGGTGGCCGCGGGCGTCGAGCACGTCTACCACCAGTACACGGTGCGGGTGCCGGGCAACGGGCGGGCCGACCGGGACGCGTTCGCCGCGCAGTTGGAGCGGCGCGGGGTGGGCGGGGCCGTCTACTACCCGGTGCCGATCCACCGGCTGCCGTCCTTCGCGGAGGCGGCCGCGAGCCGCACGTGGGAGCTGCCGGAGACGGAGCGCGCGGCGGCCGAGGTGCTGTCGCTGCCGGTGCATCCGTCGCTGAGCGACGAGGAGCTGCGCCGGGTGGTCGGCGCGGCCAACGCGCTGTGCGGGTTCGGCTCGGGTGCCGGGGTGCGGTCGTGAGCGAGGTGCTGAGGGTCGGGCTGGTCGGGCTCGGCGCGATGGGACGCAACCACGCCCGGGTGGTGGGCCGGCTGGACGGGGCGCGGCTGGCGGCGGTCGCCGACCCGGCCGGCGACGTCCACGGGGTGCTGCCGGCCGGGGTGCCGGTGGTCGGCTCGGTGCGCGAGATGATCGCCGCCGGGATCGACTGCGCGGTGGTCGCCTGCCCCACCTTCCTCCATGAGCGGGTCGGGTTGGAGCTGGCCGCGGCCGGCGTCCCGGCGCTGATCGAGAAGCCGCTGGCGCACGAGGCGCCGGCGGCGCGGCGGCTGGTGGACGCGTTCGAGGCGGCGGGCGTGGTGGGCGCGGTCGGCCACATCGAGCGCTGCAATCCCGCGCTGCGGGCGCTGCGGGCCCGGCTGGAGGCGGGCGAGCTGGGGACGGTCTTCCAGGTGGTGACGCGCCGCCAGGGCCCGTTCCCCAACCGGATCGCGGACGTGGGCGTGGTGAAGGACCTGGCCACCCACGACATCGACCTGACGGCGTGGGTGACGGGCCAGGAGTACACCTGGGTCGCGGCCCGCGCGGCGCACCGCAGCGGGCGCGAGCACGAGGATCTGGTGGCGGTCGTCGGCGAGCTGTCCGACGGGACGGTGGCCAACCACCTGGTCAACTGGCTGAGCCCGCTGAAGGAGCGGGTGGTGATCGTGACGGGCGACCGGGGCTGCCTCGTCGCGGACACGCTGACGGCGGACCTGACGTACTACGCGAACGGGTCGGTGCCGACCCAGTGGGAGGCGCTGTCGGCCTTCCGCGGTGTGAGCGAGGGGGACATGGTGCGGTACGCGCTGCAGAAGCGCGAACCCCTGGTGGTGGAGCTGGAGGGGTTCTGCGAGGCCGTGCGGACCGGCGTCACCGAGGGCGTGGTGACGCTGCGTCAGGGGCTGCGGGCGGTGGAGGTCGCCGAGGGGGTCATCGCCGCCACCAAGGTCTCGGGCACGCGTGACTCGCTCGCGCCCCGCGGCGGAGCCGCGTATCAGCAGAGCCCCGCGCTCCTGACCGGGCGAGAGGAAGTGGGCCGAGGATGAGGGTCGTCAGCATTGTCGGGGCCAGGCCGCAGCTGGTGAAGCTGGCCGCGGTGGCCGACGCGTTCGCGGGGACCGGGCACGAGCACGTGATCGTGCACACCGGGCAGCACTACGACGCGAACCTGTCGGACGTGTTCTTCGAGGGGCTCGGCATCCCCGAGCCGGATGTGCGCCTCGGCGTCGGGTCGGGCACGCACGGGGTGCAGACCGGGGCGGTGCTGGCCAAGCTGGATCCCGTCCTCAAGGAGCTGCGCCCCGACTGGGTGCTGGTCTACGGGGACACCAACTCCACGGTGGCCGGCGCCCTGAGCGCGGTGAAGCAGGGCATCCCCACCGCGCATCTGGAGGCCGGGCTGCGCTCCTACGACCGGCGCATGCCGGAGGAGCACAACCGCGTCCTCACCGACCACTGCGCCGATCTGCTGCTCGCCCCCACCCCCGCGGCCGTCGCGCTGCTGGAGGGGGAGGGGCTGGCGGCGCGGACGGTGCTGGTCGGGGACGTCATGGTGGACGTCTGCCTGCGCGTCGCCGAGCGGGTGCGGGGCACCGCGCCCCGCGGGCTGCCGGACGGCATCGACCCCGCCCGCCCCTATCTGCTGGCCACCGTGCACCGCGCCGAGAACACCGACGACCCCGCGCGGCTGGCCGCCCTCGTGGACGCGCTGGCCTCGCTGCCCGTCCCGGTCGCCCTGCCGGCGCACCCGCGGCTGCTGGCCCGGGCCCGGGAGTTCGGGATCGAGCTGCGCAGGGGCGCGATCCGGTTGGGCGAGCCGCTGCCGTACGCGGCGCTGGTCGCCGAGGTGCTGGGGGCGGCGGCGGTGGTCACCGACTCGGGCGGGCTGCAGAAGGAGGCGTACCTGCTGGGGCGTCCGTGCACCACGCTGCGGAGCACCACCGAGTGGCCGGAGTCGCTGGCCGGCGGCTGGAACGTGCTGGTCGAGCAGCCCGCGGCGGACGCGGTCTTCGCCGCGACCGTGCTGCGGCCGGCCCCGTCCGCGGAGCGCGGGACGCCCTTCGGCGAGGGCCGGGCGGCCGAGCGGGCCGTCAGGACGCTTGAGGAACATGTCGATACGCGGGCCGGCGCGGAGCCGGGGATGGTGGTGCGGGCATGAGGGTGTGCGTCGTCGGACTGGGCAAGATCGGGCTGCCGCTGGCCGTCCAGTACGCCTCGCGCGGCCACCGGGTGGTCGGCGCCGACATCTCCCCGGAGGTGGTGCGGCTGGTCGGCGAGGGCCGCGAGCCGTTCCCCGGCGAGGCCGGGCTGGACGTGGCGCTCAAGCGGGCGGTGACGGAGGGCCTGCTCACCGCCACCGTCGACACCGCGGCCGCGGCCGCCGCCGCCGACGCGGTGGTGATCGTCGTCCCGCTGCTGGTCGACGGGGACGGCGTGCCGGACTTCCGGGCCATGGACGCGGCCACCGCGGCCGTCGCCCGCGGGCTGCGGGTCGGCACGCTGGTCGCCTACGAGACGACGCTGCCGGTGGGCACCACCCGGGGCCGCTTCGCGCCGATGCTGGCCGCCGGATCGGGCCTCGCCGCCGATGAGTTCTCGCTGGTCTTCAGCCCCGAGCGGGTGCTCACCGGGCGGGTCTTCGCGGATCTGCGCCGCTACCCCAAGCTGGTCGGCGGCGTGGACGCGGACTCCGCGCGGCACGGCGTCGCCTTCTACCAGGCCGTCCTCGACTTCGACGAGGGCGTGGGCGTGCGCGACCTGGGCTCGGCGGAGGCGGCGGAGCTCGCCAAGCTCGCCGAGACGACCTATCGGGATGTCAACATCGCGCTGGCCAACCAGTTCGCGCGGTACGCGGACACCCTCGGGGTGGACGTGGAGCAGGTCATCGACGCCTGCAACACCCAGCCCTACAGCCACATCCATCGGCCGGGCATCGCGGTCGGCGGCCACTGCATCCCGGTGTACCCGCGGATGTACCTGTGGAACGACCCGGGCGCCACGGTGGTCCGCTCGGCGCGCGAGGCCAACGAGGGGATGCCGGGCTACGCGGTGGAGCGGCTCGCCGCGGCGTACGGCGAGACCTGCGGCGCGTCCCTGACCGGGGCGCGGGTGCTGGTGCTGGGCGCGGCCTACCGCGGCGGGGTGAAGGAGACGGCCTGCTCGGGGGTGTTCCCGACGGTGGCGGCGCTGCGGGCGCGCGGCGCGGTGCCGACGGTCGCCGACCCGCTGTACTCGGACGCGGAGCTGACCGCGCTGGGCCTCACCCCGCACCGGGCTGGGGCGCCGGCCGACGCGGTGATCGTCCAGGCGGACCATGTCGAGTACGCCTCGCTGTGCCCGGCGGACCTGCCGGGGGTGCGGGTGCTGGTGGACGGCCGCCGGGTGACGGACCCCGAGCGGTGGCGCGCGCCGGGCGTGGCACGGGTGGTGCTGGGTGCGGGTGCGGGTGCGGGTGCGGGTGCCGGGGTGGGCGCCGGGGTGGGCGCGGGCGCCGGAGTCGCTTGACGCGCGGTCCTATGATCGCCGGGTGGAGCTTCGCCAACTGCGGTATTTCGTGACGGTCGCCGAGGAACTGCACTTCGGGCGGGCCGCGGAACGGCTGATGATCGTGCAGTCGGCGGTGAGCCAGCAGGTGCGGCGCCTCGAACGCGAGCTGCGGTTCGACCTGTTCGACCGCTCGCCGCGGCACGTCCGGCTGACGTCCGCCGGGGAGGCGTTCCTGCCCGCGGCGCGGGCCGTGCTGGACGCCGAGCGGGCCGCGATGGAGGTGGCGGCCGGGTTCGCGCGCTCCGGCGCGGAGGGCGGGCGCCCGCTGCGGGTGGGGACCAGCACGGGCATGGGGGAGCGGCTGGACGAGCTGCTGGACGTGCTGGAGCGCAACGATCCGGCGGTGCAGCTGGAGCTGGTGGCGGTGCCGACGGCGGAGCGGCTGGCGCGGGTGGCGTCCGGGGAGCTGGACGCGGCGTTCGCGCGGGGCGTGGAGGAGGGGGACGCGCCGGAGGGCGTGCGGTTGCTGCCGGTGTGGCGGGACGAGCTGGTGGTGGCGTTCTCCGGGCGGCATCCGCTGGCCGACGCGGAGGCGGTGGCGCTGCGCGAGCTTGCGGACCAGCCGCTGTATCTGACGGCGCGCCGGGAGAATCCGCCGTTGGTGGACCTGGTGGTGGAGGCGTGCCGGGACGCGGGGTTCGAGCCGGTGCCGGGTCCTGCGCGGACGGCGTTGCAGGACACGCTGGCGGCGTTCGGGGCGGGGCGGGCGGGGTGGACGGTGCTGTACGCCGCGCACGCGTCGCAGCTGCCGGGCGGGCGGGTGGCGTTTCGGCCGGTGGCGGGGGAGGGGCTGGGGCTGCCGGCGGTGCTGGCGATTCGTGGCGGCGGTTCGCGGGAGCGGGTGGCGCCGCTGGTCGCCGCGTGTCGCGCGGTGGGCGCGGCGTAGGGTTCGCCGCCCTGAGCCCGGCACCCCGCCCGGGGCGGGGGCGGTGAGGGCGCCGCCGGTAGCCGGCAGGCTGGGTGGGGCGATCTCGGTTGGTGATGGCTGCGTGCTGATTGTGGGGCTGGGTGCGGGGGGCCGCGCGCGATGAAGTGGGTGTCGGCGGAACAAGCCGTCCACTTCGAAGGAGCGAGCGATGCCCATCGTCACCGTGCAGCAGGGCCCCCGGGACGTCGAGTCGAAGCGGGAGCTGGTCGCGCGGATCACCGACGCGTTCGTGGACGCGTACAAGATCCCCGCGGACACCGTGCAGGTGTGGATCCAGGAGACGCCCACCGACAGCTTCGCCGTCGCGGGCCGCCTCGTCGCCGAGACGAAGCGCTGAGGGGGCGGGCAACCATGGCAACCCTCTCTGTCGCCGAGACCGCCGAGACCGCCGAGACTGCCGAGACCGCCGGAACCGCCGGCGCCGCGCCGGCCGCCCTGCCGAGGATGACGTCGCGTCAGCGGCTCGTGCTCGTGCTGCTGCTGGGGTCGCAGTTCATGATCTCGGTGGACTTCTCCATCCTCAACGTCGCCCTCCCCGCCATCGGGCGGGGCCTGCACATGGCGACCGTGGACCTCCAGTGGGTCACCACCGCGATGATGCTGCCCTCGGCCGGCTTCGCGCTGCTCTTCGGGCGGCTCGGGGACCTGCTGGGCCGCCGCCGGATGCTGATCGTCGGGATGGCCCTGCTGGCGGCCGGCTCGCTGGTCGGCGGGATCGCCCAGGAGCCCGCGGTGCTGCTGGCCGCCCGGGTCGTGCAGGGCCTCGCCGCCGCCGCGGCGACGCCCGCGGCGCTGGCGCTGCTGACCGCGTCCATGCCCGAGGGGCCGCTGCGCGACCGCGCGCTCGGGCTCAACGGCACGGTGCTGGGCTCGGGTTTCGTCGTCGGCGCGCTGTGCGGCGGGCTGCTGACGGACCTGCTCTCCTGGCGGTGGGCCTTCTTCGTCAACATCCCGGTCGCGGCGGTGATCCTGGCCGCCGTCCCCGCGCTGGTCGCGGAGAGCCGGGGAGCCCGGGTGCGGCTGGACCTGCCCGGGGCGGCCACCGTCACCACCGGGCTGCTGGCCCTGGTCTTCGGGGTGACGTCGGCCGCGCAGTACGGCTGGGGCAGCCCGTGGACGCTGGTCGCGCTCGGCGCGGCGGTGGTCCTGCTGGCCGCGTTCTGGCTGATCGAGCTGCGCTCCGCCGCCCCGCTCGCCCCCGTCCGGGTGCTCGCCCGGCGGACCGTCAAGTACGGCAACCTGGGCGGGCTGGTCACCTTCGCGATGGAGTCCGGCGTCTGCTTCCTGCTCACCCTCTACCTGCAGAAGGTGCTGGGGCAGAACCCGATGGAGACCGGGCTGACCTTCTGCGGCCTGGGCGGGATGTGCATCGTCGGCGGGATGGTCGCGCCGCGGCTGATCGGGCGGTTCGGCAACCGGGCGGTGCTCGCCGGGGGGCTGGCGCTGCAGGCGGTGTCGACGGCGGCGCTGGCGCTGACCGGCTCGCACGGCGGGACGGGGGCGCTGCTGGTGCTGCTGGCCGCCTCCACCGCGGGCGGGTTCGGGCATGTGTCGGCGATCGTCGGCTACATGGTCACCGCGACCTCCGGCCTGCCGGCGGCCGAGCAGGGCCTGGCCACCGGGCTGGCGTCGATGACCCAGCAGGTCGGCGTCACGGTCGGCATCCCGGTGCTGAGCGCGGTGGCCACGGCGGCGGGCGCGGGGGCGTCCGGGCTGCACACCGCGCTGCTGGTGGACGCCGCCGTGGTGCTCGCCGGGTCCGCCGCGGTCGCGGTCGGGCTGGGGCGCGGCCGGCGGGCCCCGGTCAGCGCCGCGTAAAGACCGCCGCGGTGCGGGCCGGTACCGAGAAGGCGCCGACGGACGGGGTGAAGGCAGCGGCCTTCACCACCGGGTCGGCGCCTTCGGCCTGTCCGGGGTGGAGGCGGAAGCGGGCGCCGGCCGCCCCCGGGAGGACCTGGCGGACGGCCGCGGGACCGGCGTTGAGGACCACCACCAGGTCGGCGAGGCGGAAGGTGATGGCGCCGGGCAGCTCGGCGGCCGTCCCGGAGAGCGGGAACTCCAGCTGCTGCTGCACCTGTTCGGCGGTGGCCAGGTGGAAGGCGGGCTCGGCGGTGCGGATGCGCAGCAGGTCGCGGTAGGCGGCCGAGGCGGCGGCCATCACCTGCCAGGTCGGCTTCAGCCGGGGGTCGGCGAGCAGCGGCCGGGCGTAGGGCCAGCGGGACTGGTTGTCGGCGGCCTGCGGCAGGCCCCGTCCGAAGCCGTTGGCGGCCGGGGAGGCCGTCCAGTGCACGGCGTTGAACCAGTCGCCGGAGTTGTAGGAGTTCTTGTCGAGGGACTTGGAGCGCAGCAGGTCGCTGCCGGCCAGCTGCAGCGCCGGGCCCTGCGAGAGGACGGCGGTGGCGAGCGCCACCACCTGCATCCGGGCCCGGTCCGCGGGGGAGGCGGCCTGCGGCAGCTTGTAGGCGAGGGCGTCGTAGAGCGCCTCGTTGTCGTGGCAGTCGACGTAGGCGAGCGCGTCGCCGGGGGCGGCGGCGTAGCCGGCCGGGGAGCCGTTGTAGTCGACGCCGGCGCCGGTGGTGCGGCGCCCCGAGGAATCGGTGAAGGCGTAGCCGGCCAGGTTGCCGGTGAGGCCCACCTTGATCAGGTCCTGGTAGTGCAGCAGCCGGGCCCGCTGCTCGTCCGCCGAGCCGTTGGACGTCGAGGAGTTGGGGTCGGTGAAGAGGCCGGAGCCGAAGCCCTGGATGCCGGGGTCGGCGTCGAAGGGGCTGCCGCCGCGCACCGCGTCCCGGGCCCGGTCGGAGAAGGTGGCGATGCCGGTGCCGGCCATGTGCGCCTGGGTGGCCTGGACGAAGCGGGCGTCGTTGCCGGCCGCTCCGAAGTTCCAGCCCTCGCCGTAGACGACGACCGCCTTGCCGTCGATGCCGTCCTTTTCGGGCGTCAGCGCGTCGAGGGCGGCCCGCACGGCGAGCAGGTTGGCCTTGGGGTGGAAGCCCATCAGGTCGAAGCGGAAGCCGTCGACCTTGTAGGCGCGGGCCCAGGTGACGACGGAGTCGACGACGAGCCGGCCCATCATGGCGTTCTCGGGGGCGGTGTCGGTGGGGGCGCCGGTGGCGTCCCCCGCGATGCTGCCGTCGGCGAGCAGCCGGTGGTAGTAGCCGGGGACGATGCGGTCCAGCACGGACTTGGCGTCCTGGCCCGAGGCGTCGGTGTGGTTGTAGACGACGTCCATCACGGCGCGCAGCCCGGCTCGGTTGAGCCCGGCGACCATGGCGCGGAACTCGCGGGTGCGGACGGGGCCGTCGGGGTCGGAGGAGTAGGAGCCCTCGGGGACGGTGTAGTGCCAGGGGTCGTAGCCCCAGTTGAAGGCGTCCCGGTCGGCGACGGCGGCGATCGCGGCCTGCTGCCGGTCGGAGTCGGGCGGGTAGGAGGCGAGATCGCCGGCGGGCTGCTGCTGCTCGGCGGGGAGTTCGGGGACGGAGGCGAAGTCGAAGGCCGGCTGGAGGTGGACATGGGTGGCGCCGGCCGCGGCGAGGGCGGCGAGGTGCCGCGTCCCGGCCGAGCCCTGGGCGGCGAACGCCGCATAGCCGCCGCGCAGTTCGGCGGGGACGGTGGCGTCCTCCGCCGAGTGGTCGCGGATGTGCAGCTCCTGGATCTGCGCGGAGCGCAGCGGGACGGCGGCCGGCTTGCGCAGCCCGTGCCAGCCGGGCGGTTGCAGGGCGGGGTCGTCCAGGTCGATCAGCAGGGAGCGCGCGGAGTCGGCGGTGAGGCCGAGGGAGTAGGGGTCGGTGACCCGGTTGGTGACCATCGCCCGGGTGCTCGGCGCCCAGACGGTGACGGCGTAGCGGTAGGGCTTGCCGCGCCAGCCGGCCGGTCCGGCGATCGACCAGATGCCGGTGGCGTCGTCACGGCGCATCGGCCGGTCGCTGCCGTCGAGTTCGAGGCGGACGTCGGCGGCGGTGGGCGCCCAGACGGCGAGGGCGGGCCGGCCGGCGGCGTCGAAGACCGGGCCGAGCGGGGTCGCGGCGGCGGCCTCGGCGTAGAGGTCGTCGAGGACCCCGGCGGTCTGGACGCCGGTGGCGGCGACGGCGGCGCCGGAGGCGTCCAGCGCCTCGGCGAGCAGCCCGCCGCGCAGCGCGTCGGGGGCCAGCGCACGGTCGCGGGGGTCGACGGTGAAGGCGGCACAGCCCTTGAGGTACGGGAAGCGCCGCAGCTGGGCGTCCGTCAGACCCGCCGCGTCGAGGGCGAGTCGGAGGACGGGGCCGCCGGTCAGGGAGCGCAGCCGGGTGCCGCCGGCGCCGGGGGAGACCTGCCAGGCGACGGTGCCGGCGTCGATCCACAGCGCGCGGGCGTGCGCCGGGTCGACGGGGGCCGGGTCGGAGGCCGAGGCGGTCCGGGCGGCGACGAGCGCCGCTCCGGTGGCGGCGGTCGCGGCGAGGAAGCGGCGGCGGCCCAGGTGTCTCGCGGGAGTCTGCACGGCGGGGACGGTAGTCCGGGTGCCGGGCATCAGCAAGAGATCTGCAAGAAGAAGAAAGAAATTTCAACACTGGGGTTGACGTGAACTCCTCAGCGCGACCAGGCTCCTGACGCGGAATCGGATCCGAGCAGAAAGCGAACCCTCATGCACAGAGCCGCACACCTGCGCAGACCGCTGATCGCCGCGGCGTCCGCCGCCGTCCTCGCCGGCGCCGGCCTGGCGCTGGCTCCGGCCGGCAGCGCCGCCGCCCCGGCCCACCGCGCGGCCCCGTCCGGCCACCGCGCGGCGCCAGCCGGCCACCGCGCCGCGCCCGCCGGGCAGCACGACGTCATCGCCAACCTCTTCGGCTGGAACTGGACGTCGGTAGCCTCCGAGTGCACCACCGTGCTCGGCCCGGCCGGCTACGGCGCCGTCCAGGTCTCGCCACCCGAGGAGTCCTTCGACGACAGCGCCGCCGGCCACCCCTGGTGGGACGTCTACCAGCCCGTCAGCTACCGCCTGGACAGCCGGTTCGGCACCGAGGCGCAGCTGAGGGCGATGGTCTCGGCGTGCCACGGCGCCGGGGTGAAGGTCTACGCCGACGCCGTGATCAACCACATGACCGGGCAGGGCAGCGCCACCGGCTACGCCGGCACCGCCACCACCGACAAGTACACCTACCCCGGGCTCTACCAGAACGGCGACTTCCACCACTACCCGGGCGACTGCTCCAACTCCGACGACACCATCCACCAGGGCGACTACACCTCCAACGCGTACAACGTGCACAACTGCGAGCTGCTGGGCCTCTCCGACCTGCGGACCGAGTCGGACACGGTGCGCGCCACGATCGCCGGCTACCTCAACTCGCTGATCGCGGACGGGGTGGACGGCTTCCGGGTGGACGCCGCCAAGCACATCCCGGAGGCCGACCTGGCCGCCATCGAGTCCCGCCTGAACGGCGCGCCGTACATCTACCAGGAGATCTCCTACGGCGCCGGCGAGGCCGTGCAGCCGTCCGACTACTACGGCAGCGGCGACGTGCTGGACTTCCAGACCGGGGTCTACCTCAAGCAGAAGTTCCAGGGCAGCATCTCCGACCTGCAGACCTTCGGGGCGACCTGGGGCGGGATGAACCCGTCCGACAAGGCCGTGTCGTTCGTCGCCAACCACGACACCGAGCGCAACGGCTCCACGCTGAGCTGGAAGGACGGCGCCACCGACGACCTGGCGACGCTCTTCCTGCTGGGCTGGGACTACGGCACCCCGCAGGTCTACTCCAGCTTCGCCTGGCAGAACAGCGACGACGCGCCGCCGGACAACGCGGACGGCACCGTCACCGCCACCGACTGCTCCTCCTCCGCCTGGTACTGCATGGACCGCAGGACGTCTGTCACCGGCATGGTCGGCTTCCACAACGCCGTCAAGGGGGCGGCGGTGACGCACTGGCAGGCGCCGAGCGGCGACGTCATCGGCTTCGGGCGCGGCTCCGCCGGGTTCATGGCGCTCAACAACTCCGGCTCGGCCGCGACCGAGACCTTCTCCACCGGCCTCGCCGACGGCACCTACTGCAACGTCGTCGACGACTGTGCCACCAAGGCCACGGTCTCCGGCGGATCGGCCACGCTGACCGTTCCGGCCAAGGGCGCGGTGGCCTTCGACACCGCGGGGCCGGCCGCAACGCGCCGGTAACGGAAGGGACACAGAGGCGGCAACAGCCTTGCAAGCTCTTTCGAAAGAGCTTGCAAGGCTGTTACGTTCCCGCTTGCCCACCGCTGTGCAACCCTCACCCGGAGGACGACGACCATGAGACGCGCCCTGATCGCCGCGGCCACCCTCTCCGCCCTGGCCCTCACCGCCACCGCCTGCGGCAGCAGCGGCAGCGGCGCCGGATCCACCGCCGCCAAGAACCCCGGCCAGGTCTCCGGCACGATCACCTACTGGGACACCTCGGACGCCAAGAACGAGGCGCCCGCCTACAAGGCCCTCATCAAGCAGTTCGAGGCGAAGTACCCCAAGATCAAGGTGCAGTACCAGAACGTCGCCTTCGCCAGCGTGGAGGCGAAGTTCAAGTCCGCCGCCCAGAGCGGCAAGGGCGCCCCGGACGTGGTCCGCACCGACGTCGGGCTGATATCGGAGTACGCCTCCCTCGGCTACGCCCAGAAGCTGGACGGCACCGCCGCGCTCAGCGACAAGGGCGACTTCGCGCCGGGCGCCTGGGGCACCACCCAGTACAAGGGCGCCACCTACGGCATCCCGCAGGTCACCGACACCCTGGGCCTGCTCTACAACAAGGCGCTGTTCAAGAAGGCCGGCATCGCCAAGCCGCCGACCACCTGGGACGCGTTCATCGCCGACGCCAAGCAGCTCAAGGCCAGGGCCGGCGTCGACGGCACCTACCTCAACCCCGACCCGTACTTCATGCTGCCCTTCCTCTTCGGCGAGGGCGCGGACCTGGCCGACCCGGCGAAGAAGCAGATCACCGTCAACTCGCCGGCCGCGGTGAAGGCCGCCACCACCGCCAAGAAGGTCGCCGACGAGGCCAGCGCGAAGATCGACTTCGCGAACTCGTACAACAACATGCAGGCGATGTTCAAGACCGGCAAGGTCGGCATGGTCATCCAGGGCCCGTGGTCCACCGCGGACGACTACAGCGGCTCCGCCTTCACCGACAAGGCCAACCTCGGCATCGCCCCCGTCCCGGCCGGTTCCACCGGCAAGGGCCAGGCGCCCACCGGCGGCCACGACCTCGTCGTCTACGCGGGCTCCAAGCACCTGGACGCGTCCTACCTGTTCACCAAGTTCATGACGAGCTCGGCGAGCGAGGCGTTCATCGCCGAGAAGAACGGCACCCTTCCCGGCCGCACGTCCGCCTACACCCCCACCGTGCTGAAGCAGCCGAGCATCGCCGGCTTCCAGGCCGTGCTCCCCACGGCCCGGGCGCGCGTCGCGCTCCCGCAGGTCGGCAGCCTCTTCACGCCGCTGGGCCAGGACTACACCAAGATCCTCCAGGGCCAGGAGTCGCCGCAGGCCGGACTGGACCACTCCGCCGCCGAGTTCAAGAAGCTGCTCCCGAGCGACTTCACGATCGCCAAGTGACCGCGGGGAGTTGAACGAGCCATGCAACGCCTGAGGCGATCCTGGGAGCGGCACTGGTACGCCTGGGCGATGGTCGGCCCGGTGGTCGTCGTCATCGCCGTCCTGGTGCTCTACCCCCTGCTCTACGGCCTCTTCCTGTCGTTCACCGACGCCAACGAGGCGAACGTCGCGAAGAACATCGGGGCCAACCACATCCCGGCGACGTTCCACCTGGTCGGCCTGCACAACTACTGGCAGGTGCTCTCCGGGGCCGACGGCCACTTCTACCCGCGGCTGGTCTGGACGATCGTCTGGACGGTCGGGTGCGTGGCCTTCACCTACGGCATCGGCGTCGGCCTGGCCGTTCTCCTCAACCGCCCGATCCGCGGCAAGATCTTCTACCGGCTGGCGCTGATCCTGCCGTGGGCCGTCCCCAACTTCATCGGGGTCTACGCCTGGCGGCTGATGCTCAACGGCCAGTACGGCGTCTTCAACCGGATCATCGGGCTGGTCGGCATCCCCGGCCAGGCGTGGCTGGACGGCGAGACCGCGCAGAAGGTCGCGGTCATCATCGTCAACGTCTGGCTGGGCGTGCCGTTCATGGTCGTGGCGCTGCTCGGCGGGCTGCAGTCCATCCCCGCCGAGCTGCACGAGGCCGGCGAGATGGACGGGGCCTCGCCGTGGCAGCGGTTCCGCAGCATCACGCTGCCGTCGCTGCGGCCCGTCAGCTCGACGGTGATCCTGCTCGGCACCATCTGGACGTTCAACATGTTCAACGTGATCTACCTGCTGCTCGGCCAGAACACCACCGGCAGCACCGACATCCTCGTCACCTACGGCTACAACCTGGTCTTCAACGGGGTGGCGAACTACTCGATGGGCTCCACCTACGGCATCGTGGTGCTGCTCATCCTGCTGGGGTTCTCGATCTTCTACGGCCGCCGTCAGCTGAAGGAGGAGCAGCTGTGACCGCACGCAAGCGTTCCCGCAACTCGCGCGGCCCCGGCGCGAGCGCCGCCCTCCATCTGACGCTGGCGGTGGCGAGCCTGTGCGCCGTCTTCCCGGTGCTGTGGCTGCTCTACCTCTCCTTCGGCCCCTCCGGGGCGTGGGCCAGCCCCGGGCAGGTGCTCTCGCACGGCACCCTGGGCAACTACGCGGACGTGCTGTTCCGCTCCGACTTCCCCAAGTGGTTCCTCAACACCGTGATCATCGCGGGCGGGACGACGGCGGTCGGCGTCTTCCTCGCCGCCACCACCGGCTACGCCGTCTCGCGGATGCGCTTCCCCGGGCGCCGGCCGCTGATGTGGTCCTTCCTCATCACCCAGATGTTCCCGATGATCGTGCTCATCGTGCCGCTCTACCGGCTGATGACCGACCTCGGGCTGCTGGACAGCTTCCCCGGCATGATCCTCGTCTACAGCACCATCTCGGTGCCGTTCTGCGCCTGGATGCTCAAGGGGTACTTCGACACCATCCCGGTCAGCCTCGACGAGGCCGGGCAGATGGACGGGCTCACCCCGTTCGGCACCTTCTACCGGATCGTGCTGCCGCTGGCCCGCCCCGGCCTCGCCGTCACCGCGTTCTTCAACTTCATGACGGCCTGGGCCGAGGTCGCCTACGCCTCGCAGTTCCTCTCCGCCGACCACTTCACCCTCGCCGTCGGCATCGGCACCTTCGCCGAGGCGCAGCGCCCCGACTGGGCGCTGATGACCGCCGCCGCCGTGATCATCACCATCCCCGCCGCCGTGGTCTACCTCCTCGTCCAGCGGCACATGGTCTCCGGCCTGGTGGCCGGCGGCACCAAGTCCTGATCCCCGACCGACGTGCGACACGAACAAGGAAGCAGCTCCGTGACGATCGAGTCCCCGTGGTGGCGCGACGCCGTCATCTACCAGGTGTACCCGCGCAGCTTCGCCGACTCGGACGGCGACGGCACCGGTGACCTGCCCGGCATCCGCGCCCGCCTGCCGCACCTGGCGGAGCTCGGTGTCGACGCCGTCTGGCTCTCGCCGTTCTACGCCTCCCCGCAGGCCGACGCCGGCTACGACGTCGCCGACTACCGGGCCGTCGACCCGGTGTTCGGCACCCTGGACGACGCCGCGGCGCTGATCGGGGACGCGCACGAACTCGGGCTGCGCGTCATCACCGACCTCGTCCCCAACCACTGCTCGGACCGGCACGCCTGGTTCCTGGAGGCGCTGGAGGCGGAGCCCGGCTCGGCGGCGCGCGCCCGCTTCCACTTCCGCGACGGCCGCGGACCGGGCGGCGATCTGCCGCCCAACGACTGGGAGTCGGTCTTCGGCGGACCCGCCTGGACCCGCACCACCGGCCCCGACGGCCGTCCCGGCCAGTGGTACCTGCACCTGTTCGCCCCCGAGCAGCCGGACTTCGACTGGGACTGCGAGGACGTCCGCGAGGAGTTCCGCGCGGTGCTGCGCTTCTGGCTCGACCTGGGCGTGGACGGCTTCCGGGTGGACGTCGCGCACGGCCTCGTCAAGGCCCCCGGCCTGCCGGACGTCGGCGTCGCCGCGCGCGACCAGGTGAAGCTGCTCGGGGTGCGCCCCACCCCCTACTTCGACCAGGACGGCGTGCACGCGGTGTACCGCGAGTGGCGGAAGATCCTGGAGGAGTACGGCCCGGACCGGATCGCCGTCGCCGAGGCCTGGGCGCCCAGCCAGCAGCGCGTCGCCCGCTATGTGCGGCCCGACGAGCTCCACCAGGCCTTCAACTTCTCCTATCTGACGACCCCCTGGGACGCGGACGCGCTCCGGGCGGCCGTCGACGACTCGCTCGCCGCGACCGGCGAGGTCGGCGCGCCGGCCACCTGGGTGCTGTCCAACCACGACGTGGTGCGGCACCGCACCCGGCTGGGCGGCGGCCTGGACCGGGCCCGCGCGGCCACGCTGCTGATGCTGGCGCTGCCCGGCTCGGCGTACCTGTACCAGGGCGAGGAGCTGGGCCTGCCCGAGGTCGTCGACCTGCCGGACGGGGTGCGGCAGGACCCGGCCTTCGGCCGCAGCGGCAGCGCCGGCGCGGGCTCCGGCCAGGAGGGGCTGCGGGACGGCTGCCGGGTGCCGCTGCCCTGGTCGGGGACGACCGCGTCGTACGGCTTCGGCCCGGGTGCGGCCAGCTGGCTGCCGCAGCCCGCGGAGTGGGCCAAGCTGTCGGTCGCCGCGCAGGACGGCGACCCCGGTTCGACGCTGGAGCTGTACCGGGCGGCGCTGCGGCTGCGGCGCGGGCTTCCGCAGCTGGGGGAGGGGGCGCTGGAGTGGGTGGACGGCGCGCCGGAGGGGGTGCTGATGGCCCGTCGGACGGCGGCGGGGGCCGTCGGCCCGGCCGTTCTGGTCGCCGCGAACACCGGGGGAGCGGCCGCGCTGCTGGACGTCCCGGACGGCGCCGAGCTGCTGCTCTCCGGCGGCGGTGAGCCGGTGCGGGGGTCCGACGGCGGCACGCTGCTGCCGGCGGACTGCTGCGCCTGGTGGGCGGTCTGAGGTGGCGTCGCCTCCGTCACCTCCGTCACTGCCGTCACCGCAGTCACCACCGTCGACGGCCCGGCTCGCGGACATCGCGGTGCAGGCCGGGGTGAGCGAGGCCACCGTCAGCCGGGTGCTCAACGGCAGGCCGGGCGTCTCGGCCGGCACCCGCGAGTCGGTGCTCGCCGCGCTGGACCTGCTCGGCTACGAGCGGCCGGTGCGGCTGCGGCGGCGCAGCGAGGGGCTGGTCGGGATGGTCACCCCCGAGCTGGACAACCCCATCTTCCCGGCCTTCGCGCAGGTCATCGGGCAGGGCCTGACCCGCCGCGGCTACACTCCGGTGCTCGCCACCCAGACCCCCGGCGGCTCCACCGAGGACGAGCTGGTGGAGATGCTGGTGGCGCGGGACGTCGCCGGGATCGTCTTCGTCTCCGGGCTGCACGCCGATCTGACGGCGGATCGGGAGCGCTACCACCGGCTCAGCGCGCAGGGCGTGCCGTTCGTCCTCGTCAACGGGTTCGCGCAGGAGGTGCGGGCGCCCTGCGTCTCCCCGGACGACCGGGGCGCGATGCGGCTGGCGGTGCGGCACCTCGCGGCGCTCGGCCACCGCCGCATCGGGCTGGCGTGCGGGCCGCGGCGGTATGTGCCGGTCGCCCGCAAGATCGAGGGATTCCTCGCCGCGGTGGCCGAGTTGGGGACGGCCGCGGACGAGGCGGCGGTGGCGGCGTCGCTCTTCAGCGTCGAGGGCGGGCAGGCGGCGGCGCGCGAGCTGGTGGAGGACGCGGGGTGCACGGCAGTGGTCTGCGCGTCCGACCTGATGGCGCTCGGCGCGGTCCGGGCGGTGCGCGCGATGGGACGCACCGTCCCGGGGGACGTCAGCGTGGTCGGCTTCGACGACTCCCCGCTGATCGCCTACACCGACCCGCCGCTGACCACCATCCGCCAACCGGTCGCCGCGATGGGCCAGGCCGCCGTCCGCGCCCTCTTCGAGGGCGTCGCCGGCGAGTTCGTCTTCCTCCCCGAGCTGGTGGTCCGGGGCTCGACCGCCGCCGTCCCCGGGTAGGCCGCGGCGCCCGGGCACGGCGGACCGCTACTTGACGCGCGTGTGGTCGGTCATCTCCAGCCCCGTCGCGTAGTCGAGCATCCGCGGCTGGTAGCGCGGGTCGTCGCGGCGCTGGCGGGTCATTCCGGAGCCGGCCCAGCTGGCCGCCGGGGCGTCGGTGCGCCAGGGGCGGCGCGCCCAGTAGTACCCACGGAAGGGGTCGCGCGTCTCGTCCATCCAGGCCAGCAGGCGGTCGTGGAGCGCGTCCCGCGCCGCCGCGTGGGCCTCGTCCTCGATGAGGTTCCGCAGCTCGTCCGGGTCCTCCGCCATGGCGTACAGCTCGTCCCCCGACAGCAGGTTGACGACCAGCTTGTAGCGCCCGTCGAAGACGCCCCGCATCGGCTGGAACCCGCCGAAGCCGTCGTGGTCCACCTCGTAGCGGCCGAACTCCACGAACACCTCGTCCGCGACCCGCCCGTCCGCGTCGGCCAGCGCCGGCGTCAGCGGGGCGCCCGGCAGGAACTCCGGCACCTCCACCCCCGCCCACTCCAGGATCGACGGCGTCATGTCGATGTGCGACGCGGGATGCGGGTTGACGCTGCCCGGCTCGGTCACCCCCGGCCGCCGCACCAGCAGCGGCACCCGGGCGATCTCGTCGTACATCACCGGGCCCTTGGCGGTGAGCCGGTGTGCGCCGAGCGCGTCGCCGTGGTCGGAGGTGTAGACGACCGTCGCGCCGGGCGCGTGCGCGTCGACCGCGTCGAGGACGCGGCCGATCTCGGCGTCCACGAAGGTCTGGCCGGAGAAGAGGAAGGGGTTGCGGAGCCGGATGCCGGTGCGGTCCTCGTCGATCCGGTCGCCCGCCCAGACCCGCTGGTGCTCCGGCTTGCCCTCCAGCGTGTCGTGGACGCTTTCGTCGACGGGGAAGCCGAAGTCCGCGTACATCTCGGCGTACTCGGCGGGCGTGAGGCCCGGGTCGTGCGGCTCGTCGTAGGAGACGACGAGCAGGAAGTCCTCGTCGGCGTGCGCCTCGATGTAGTCGACGGCGCGGTCCGAGCAGCGGTGGGCGTAGGTGAAGCCGGCGGTGACCTCGGTCCCGGGCGCGCGGGAGGCGACGCGCTCGTCCTCGCCGAGCTCCTCGAGGTAGCGGCGCATGTCGTACCAGTAGTCGGCGTCCCAGCCGTCGGGGCAGCGACCGTTGCCGAAGTAGTCGGTGCCGTCCAGGTGCCACTTGCCGATGTACGCGGCGGCGACGCCGGCGTCGGCGAGGCGCTGCCCGACGGTGGGGTGGTCGAGCCCGGGGGCGAGGTTGTTGGCCCAGACGCCGTTGGAGTGCGGCCAGGTGCCGGTGAACAGGGCGGACCGCGCGGGGGCGCAGACCGGCTGGCAGGTGTAGGCGCGCTCGAAGCGGGTGCCGGTCTCCGCGAGGCGATCCAGGTGCGGGGTGCGGATCCCGGTCTGCCGGTAGCAGTTGAGCATGTCCCAGCGGGTGGAGTCGGTCATCAGCAGCACGGTCTGTTTGGGCATGGCACCCAGTCTGGGCGCGCCGCCGCGCAGTTGACCATGGACAAGCGCCGCGCGTTGTTGGACGTTTCTGCCGCCCGCGGCCGGAGAGCGGCCGCCGACGCTACCCCCGCGCGTCCTCCATCCGCAGCACCAGGATCGCCATGTCGTCCGACGGCGGCTCCGCCGCGAACCGCTCCACCGCGCGCTCGACGCGGGCCGCCACCCCGCCGGCCGTCAGGCCGACGCAGCCGGCGAGGACGCGCTCCAGGCCGTCGTCGCCCAGCATCCGGGTGCCCTCCCGGCGCTCCGTCACCCCGTCCGTGACGCACAGCAGGACGTCGCCGGGGGAGAGCACCACCATCTCCTCGTGCAGCTCCAGGTCGTCCATCACCCCCAGCAGCGGCTGCGGATGCGCCGCGGACGCCACCCGCCCGTCGACGCCGAGCAGCAGCGGCAGCGGATGCCCCGCGCAGACGGTCTTCAGCTCGGCGTGCCCGCTGGGCAGCAGCTCCAGCTCGCCGTAGAGCAGCGTCAGGAAGCGGCTGCGCGAACCCTCGTCCAGGATCGCCGCGTTGAGCCGCTCCAGCACCTGAGGGCCCGTCAGGCCCTCCCGCGCCAGCAGCCGCAGCGCGTGCCGGGCGAGCCCGGTGACCGCCGCCGCCTCCGGGCCCGTCCCGCAGACGTCGCCGATCGCCATGCCCCACTTGCCGGGGCTGATCTCGAAGAGGTCGTAGAAGTCGCCGCCGACCTCGTTGCCCTGCCCGGCCGCCCGGTAGATCACCTCGACCTCGACGCCCGGCACCCGCGGCAGCTCCGGCGGCAGCAGGCTGCGCTGCAGCGCCTGGCTGATCGCGGTGCGCTCCGAGTAGAGGCGGGAGTTGTCCAGCGCCAGCGCCGCCCGCCGGGACAGCTCGTCGGCCAGCTCCAGCACCTCCTGCCGGATCCGCTCGTCCGCCGCCCGGCCCAGCGCGAGCAGCCCGATGACGCGGTTGCGGGCGAGCAGCGGCAGCACCACCGTCTCGCCGGTGACCGCATCCGCGGTGAGCGCGGAGACCGGGCTGTCGGCGCCGTAGCGGGCCGTCACCCGGCGCGCCTCCTGCGCCGGCGCCATCCAGATCCGCGGGCCGGGGACGGGGTCGGGGGTGGGCGGGCCGACCCGCTCCAGCAGGGCGCGCAGCCCGTCGATGCGGTCCTCGTCCTCGTGCAGCACGTACTCCAGCGCGGCCTGCTGGGCGTGCTCGTCGGTGGTGTAGACGGCGCACCAGCTGGCCAGCGTGGGCACCGTCATCTGGGCCATCAGCGCCAGCGTCTGGTCCCGCTCCAGGGTGCCGGCGAGCAGGTCGGAGGCCTCCACCAGGAAGGAGAGCGAGTCGCGGCGCAGCCGCTCCAGCTCGGTCAGCCGGGCGCTCTCCACCGCGAGTGCCACCCGGTCCGCGGCGAACTGCAGCCGCAGCGCGTCCTCGTTGGTGTAGCGGTGCGCGGACTCGGCGGCCACCCCGAGCGAGCCGGTGAGCCGGCCCTCGACCTTGAGCGGGACGGTGACGAGCGAGCGCATCCCCGAGCCGGTGAGCATCGGCACCGCGCCGGGCGCCTCGGCGAGGTCGTCGTGGACGGCCGGCATCCGGGTGTTGCCGTAGCGCAGCGTGCCGGTCTCGACGGGGACGCGGGCGAAGCGCTGCCGCGAGCCGGTCAGGCCGGTGGTGGCGCGCACCTCCAGCTCGGTCTCGTCATCGGTGGCGAGCAGCAGGAAGGAGGCGTCGCCGTCGAGGGCGTCGCGGGCCCGCTCCACGGTGCGCTGCAGCAGGCCGTCGAGGTCCTCGGGCGGGGCGCCGTCGAGCAGGTCGCCGACGTCCAGGGGGTGGGCGGCGGCGCCGCTCTTCGCGGGCGTCCCGGGGTGCGCGCCGGTGGACGGGCGGGGGCGCGCGCCCCCGGAGAGCACCGCGCGCTCCGCCTCGCGCACCAGCAGCGCCACGGTGAACGGCCGTCCTGTGGTGTCTCTCACGCGCAGATGGGAGCCGTAGACGCGAATGATTCGTCCGGTAATGTCGCGAACGCCGTAAGTGCCCTCCCAGCGCGAGAGCTTGAGCGCCTCGTCGAGGCCGAGCGAGATCCCCGGCGACTGCGGCCAGGCCACCAGCTCGCTGAAGGGCCGGCCCGCCACGTCCTTCGCGGGATGGCCGAACATCTGGTCGGCGTCCGGGTTCCAGCCGGTGACGGTGCCGTCCGCGTCCACCTGGACGACCGCCACCTTCACCTCCTCCGGCGCGGCCGGCAGCCGCTCGTCCGGCAGCGCGGGCCCCGCCGCGCGGGTGCCCGCCGGGCGCTCCGGCAGCTGCAGCAGGAACCACACGTGCTTGCGGTCCGGGGAGTACTCCACGCCCCAGCGGCTGGAGAGCGTCGAGCAGAGCAGCAGCCCGCGGCCGCCCTCCCGCTCCGGGTCGTCCATCGGCGCCGCGCCCCCGCTGTCGGGGTGGCCGGGCATCTGCAGCCGGCGCTTGGGATAGAGGTCGGCGACCTCGATCCGCACCCCGTCGCGCTCGCCGGCCGTGCGCAGGCAGAGCACCTCGGCCGTGGTGCCGGCGTGCACCACGGCGTTGGTGACCAGCTCGCTGGTGAGCACCACGGCGTCGTCGGTGAGCTCCTCCACGCCCCAGCCGGCCAGAGTGTCGCGAACGAACGCGCGCGCGGCCGCGACCGAGCGGCCGACCGGCCCGAACGTCGCGCTGGCCCGAGCGGTGATCACTGGTTCACCTCGTCGTTGTCGTAGGCCGGGGGTAGATGGCAGCATCGGATGCAGGGGGACGCTCCCCGCGGTGGTGCGGCCCCCCTCCTTGCCACCGCTGCCGCGCCGATCACGATAGGACGTTCCCCGTGCGCACCGGCACAACTCCCCGAAGGCCCGGGGCGTTCCGGGCCGCCGGACCGGCCGGACGCCCGCACCGCTGTCCATGCGCTCCGCCAAACCCCCTGAAGGGGCGCATATACCAGTTCGGCGTGCGGGGCTGACCACACTAGCTTGCGGGGAAGTCTTCTTCGGGGAGAGTCTCCACACGGAGCCCACGGCAAGGTGGAACACTGTGGAATCCGCTACCCACCGTGCGAGAGGAATGGCAGTGACTTCGGGTGCACCACGACGCTCGGCTCCGGGCAGCACGCGCTCGAACGGGCATTCCACCGGTCGGTCGACGGACTCGCCTCCGTCGGAAGCCGCCCAGCTCAACAAGCTCCTGGCGGCCCTGGAAGCGATGCGCGACGGCAACTTCCGGCGGCGTCTGCCGGTCTACGGCGACGGATTGCTCGCCGAGGTGTCGGCCGTCTACAACCAGGTTGCGGAGCGTAATCAGCATCTCGCCGGCGAGCTGTCCCGGGTCCGCCGGGTGGTGGGCCGCGAGGGCAAGCTCACCGAGCGCCTCGACCTCGGCCCCCTGGAGGGCACCTGGGCCTCCTCGGTGGCGGCCGCCAACGAGCTCGTCGAGGACCTCGCCCGCCCGCTCTCCGAGGTGGGCCGGGTGCTGGAGGCCGTCTCCGAGGGCGACCTGGGCGAGCGGATGGAGCTGCGCCCCGCCGCCGCGGACGGCGCCGAGCGCCCGCTGCGCGGCGAGTTCCTCAAGGTGGGCCGCACCGTCAACGGCCTCGTCGACCAGCTCTCGGACTTCACCGACGAGGTGACGCGGGTCGCCAGCGAGGTCGGCACCGAGGGCAAGCTCGGCGGCCAGGCCAAGGTCCGCGGCGTCGCCGGGAGCTGGAAGGACCTCACCGACTCCGTCAACATGATGGCGATGCGCCTCACCTCGCAGGTGCGGGACATCGCGCTGGTGACGACGGCGGTCGCCAAGGGCGATCTGTCGCGCAAGGTGACGGTCCATGTGGCCGGCGAGATGGCGGAGTTGAAGAACACCGTCAACACCATGGTCGACCAGCTCTCCGCGTTCGCCTCGGAGGTCACCCGCGTCTCGCGCGAGGTGGGCACCGAGGGGCAGCTGGGCGGGCAGGCGGAGGTGCCGGGCGTCGCCGGCACCTGGAAGGACCTCACGGATTCGGTCAACTTCATGGCCGGAAACCTCACCGCGCAGGTCCGCGACATCGCCCAGGTCACCACCGCGGTGGCCAACGGGGACCTCTCGCAGAAGATCACGGTGAGCGCGCGCGGCGAGGTCGCGCAGCTTGCAGAAACGATCAATGCGATGACGGAGACGCTGCGCACCTTCGGCGGCGAGGTGACCCGCGTCGCCCGCGAGGTCGGCGCCGAGGGCCAGCTGGGCGGGCAGGCGCAGGTGCCCGGCGCGGCCGGCATCTGGAAGGACCTCACCGACTCGGTGAACACCGCCTTCCGCAACCTCACCGCGCAGGTCCGCGACATCGCCCAGGTCACCACCGCGGTGGCGGACGGCGACATGTCGCAGAAGGTCACCGTGGACGTGGCCGGCGAGATGCTGCAGCTGAAGAACACCGTCAACACGATGGTCGACCAGCTCTCCTCGTTCGCCTCCGAGGTCACCCGCGTCGCCCGCGAGGTCGGCGCCGAGGGGCAGCTGGGCGGGCAGGCGCACGTCCCGGGCGCCGCCGGCACCTGGAAGGACCTCACCGACTCCGTCAACACCGCGTTCGACAACCTCACCGGGCAGGTCCGCGACATCGGCATGGTCACCACCGCGGTGGCCAACGGCGATCTCTCCCGCAAGGTCACCGTGGACGTGGCCGGCGAGATGCTGCAGCTGAAGAACACCGTCAACACGATGGTCGACCAGCTCTCCTCGTTCGCCGCCCAGGTGACCCGGATGGCCCGGGACGTGGGCACCGAGGGGCGCCTCGGCGGGCAGGCCAAGGTGCCCGGGGTGGCCGGCGTCTGGCGCGATCTGACGGACTCCGTCAACTACATGGCCGGCAACCTCACCGCCCAGGTGCGCAACATCGCCCAGGTGACGACCGCCATCGCGGAGGGCGACCTCTCGCAGAAGATCACCGTCGAGGCGCGCGGCGAGATGCAGGAGCTGAAGTCGACCATCAACACGATGGTCGATCAGCTCTCCTCGTTCGCCGACGAGGTGACCCGCGTCGCCCGCGAGGTGGGCACCGAGGGCCAGCTGGGCGGCCAGGCCGTGGTGCCCGGCGTCGCCGGGGTGTGGCGCGAACTCACCGACTCCGTCAACTACATGGCGGGCAACCTCACCGCGCAGGTCCGCAACATCGCCCAGGTGGCCACCGCGGTGGCCCGCGGCGACCTCTCCCAGAAGATCACCGTCGACGCCAAGGGCGAGATCAGGGAGCTCAAGAACACCCTCAACACCATGGTCGACCAGCTCTCCTCCTTCGCCGACCAGGTCACCCTGGTCGCCCGTGAGGTGGGCACCGAGGGCCAACTCGGCGGCCAGGCCGACGTCAAGGGCGTCTCGGGGACGTGGAAGGACCTCACCGAGAACGTCAACCTGATGGCGTCCAACCTCACCAACCAGGTGCGCTCCATCGCGGACGTCACCACCGCCATCGCCGAGGGCGACCTCTCCAAGAAGATCACCATCGACGCCAAGGGCGAGATCCTCGCCCTGATGACGACCATCAACACCACCGTCGACCAGCTCTCCGCGTTCGCCGACGAGGTGACCCGGGTGGCCCGCGAGGTGGGCACCGAGGGCCAGTTGGGCGGCCAGGCGCACGTCCCCGGCATCTCCGGGACGTGGAAGGACCTGACGGAGAACGTCAACCTGATGGCGTCCAACCTCACCAACCAGGTGCGGTCCATCGCCCAGGTGGCCACCGCGGTCGCCGACGGCGACCTCTCCAAGAAGATCACCATCGAGGCGCAGGGCGAGATCGCCGGGCTCGCCGACACCATCAACACCATGGTCGACACGCTCTCCTCGTTCCTCGTCGAGGTGACCCGGGTGGCCCGCGAGGTGGGCACCGAGGGACGGCTGGGCGGCCAGGCCCAGGTGCCCGGCGCCGCCGGCTCCTGGCGCGACCTGACGGTGAGCGTCAACCAGATGGCCGGGAACCTCACCAGCCAGGTGCGCAACATCTCGATGGTGACCAAGGCGGTCGCCCAGGGAGACCTCACCAAGAAGATCGACGTCGAGGTCCAGGGCGAGATGCTGGAGCTCAAGACCACCCTGAACACCATGGTCGACCAGCTGTCCGCGTTCGCCTCCGAGGTCACCCGCGTCGCCCGCGAGGTCGGGGTGGAGGGCCGCCTCGGCGGCCAGGCCCGGGTCCGCGGCGTCGACGGCACCTGGAAGGACCTCACCGACAACGTCAACGAGCTGGCCGGCAACCTCACCCGCCAGATGCGCGCCATCGCCCAGGTGGCCATCGCGGTCACCCGCGGCGATCTGTCCCTCTCCATCGACGTGGACGCCTCCGGCGAACTCGCCGAGCTGAAGGACAACATCAACCAGATGATCGTCAACCTGCGGGAGACCACCCGGGCCAACCAGGAGACCGACTGGCGCAAGACCAACCTGGCCCGCATCTCCAGCCTGCTGCAGGGCCGCCGCGACCTGGAGGGCGTCGCCCAGCTGGTGATGAGCGAGCTCACCCCGGTGGTCTCCGCCCAGCAGGGCGCCTTCTACGTGGCCCGGCCCGAGGACGGCGCGGTCGGAGAGACCGCGGACGGCGAGGAGCGCACCGGCGAGGAGATCGAGAACTGGGTCCTCGAACTCGTCGGCTCCTACGGCCACTCGCGCGACTCGCGCCGCCAGGTCTTCGTCCCCGGCGAGGGCCTCATCGGCCAGGCCGCCGTGGAGAAGAAGCAGATCCTGGTGCAGCAGGCGCCGTCCGGCTATCTGACGATCTCCTCCGGGCTCGGCGAGGCGCCGCCCGCCAACATCGTCGTCGTCCCGGTGCTCTTCGAGGGACGCATCCTCGGCGTCATCGAGCTCGCCTCCTTCAACGCCATCTCCCGCGTCCACCAGGAGCTGCTCGACCAGATCGCCGAGCTGATCGCGGTGACGCTCAACACCATCAGCGTCAACATCCAGACCGAGCGGCTGCTCACCGAGTCGCGCCGGCTCGCCGAGGAGCTCCAGGAGCGCTCCGACGAGCTGGAGTCGCGGCAGGCCGCGCTGCAGCGCGCCAACGCCGAACTCGAGGAGCGCGCCGCGCTGCTGGCCCGGCAGAACCGCGACATCGAGATCAAGAACACCGAGATCGAGGAGGCCAAGCAGGTCCTGGAGGAGCGCGCCGGCCAGCTCGCCCTCGCCTCCCAGTACAAGAGCGAGTTCCTCGCCAACATGTCGCACGAGCTGCGCACCCCGCTCAACTCGCTGCTCATCCTGGCCAAGCTGCTCGCCGACAACGCGGACCGCAACCTCTCGCCGAAGCAGGTGGAGTTCGCCGAGACCATCCACTCGGCCGGCTCCGACCTGCTCCAGCTGATCAACGACATCCTGGACATCTCCAAGGTGGAGGCCGGGCGGATGGACGTGCGCCCCTCGCGCATCGCCCTGGTCCAGCTCGTCGACTACGTGGAGGCCACCTTCCGGCCGCTCACCATGGAGAAGGGCCTGGAGTTCAAGGTGTCGGTGGCCGCCGACCTGCCGGCCACCTTCCACACCGACGAGCAGCGCCTCCAGCAGGTGCTGCGCAACCTGCTCTCCAACGCGGTGAAGTTCACCGACTCCGGCGGCTCCGTCGAACTGGTCATCCGCCGCGCCGCGCACGTCCCCTCGGCGGTCCGCGAGGCGATGCTGGAGAGCGGCGCGATCGGCTCGGCCGACGACCCGCTGATCGCCTTCGCGGTCACCGACACCGGCATCGGCATCGAGTCGGAGAAGCTGGACGTCATCTTCGAGCCGTTCAAGCAGGCCGACGGCGGCACCAGCCGCAAGTACGGCGGCACCGGGCTGGGGCTGTCGATCAGCCAGGAGTACGCCCGGCTGCTCGGCGGCGAGGTGCACGTCGAGACGTCCCCCGGCCGCGGCTCCACCTTCAGCCTCTTCCTCCCGCTCAGCGGCAGCCCCTCGGGCCGCGCCGGGCGCGCGATCCCGGTCGGTGTCGTCCCCGCGGGCCTGCCGGCCGGCGCCGTCGCGCCGCTGCCGGACGCCGCCGACGAGAGCCCGGTCGAGCACTGGACGCAGGAGGTACGGCGCAACGCCGACCGCCGCCGCGAGGAGCACGTCAGCGGCGCCCACGCGGCGCTGCCGCAGGAGGCGCTCCCGGCGGGCGGCGCGGTGGGGGCCCCGGTGCTGCCCGCCTCGCCCGAGCCGGACGCGCCCGCCGAGGCGCCGTACGCGCCGGCCCTGCCGGCCTCCGTGCCCGCCGCCCGCAGCGCGGCGGCGACGCCGGCCGCCAAGGCGGTGGCCGCGCGGATGTCCGGCGCCAAGGTGCTGATCGTGGACGACGACATCCGCAACGTCTACGCGCTCACCAGCGTCCTGGAGCAGCACGGCCTGGACGTGCTGTGCGCGGAGAACGGCCGGGAGGGCATCGAGATGCTCCAGCAGGCGGACGCCGAGACCGGGGTCGCCCTGGTGCTGATGGACATCATGATGCCGGAGATGGACGGCTACGCCACGATGGCCGCGATCCGGCGGATGCCGCAGTACCGGACGCTGCCGATCATCGCGCTCACCGCCAAGGCGATGAAGGGCGACCGGGAGAAGAGCCTGGAGGCGGGCGCCTCCGACTATGTCACCAAGCCGGTCGACACCGACCACTTGTTCGAGGTGATGGAGCGCTGGCTGAACGGTGAATGACGGGCCGTCGGACACCCTGCCCGGCCGTGCATGATAGGAACGGACAACGGGGAACCTGTGTGCATTCCCGGCCGTTCCCGAGGGGTACGGCCGCGGGGTGCGCGGTGACATGATGCAGTACTCGACGATGGCGGCGTGCGTTGCGCTACGGGGCGCACCGGCGGTGAGGAGGCAGGGCCGTGGTGCAGAAGGCCAAGATCCTCCTGGTCGACGACCGGCCGGAAAACCTGCTGGCGCTGGAGGCGATCCTCTCCGCGCTCGACCAGACGCTGGTGCGGGCCGCATCCGGCGAGGAGGCGCTGAAGGCGCTGCTCACCGACGACTTCGCGGTGATCCTGCTCGATGTGCAGATGCCCGGCATGGACGGCTTCGAGACCGCGGCGCACATCAAGCGGCGCGACCGCACCCGGGACATCCCGATCATCTTCCTCACCGCCATCAACCACGGTCCGCACCACACCTTCCGCGGCTATGCCGCGGGCGCGGTCGACTACATCTCCAAGCCGTTCGACCCGTGGGTGCTGCGCGCGAAGGTGTCGGTCTTCGTCGATCTGTGGGTGAAGAACTGCCAGCTGCGCGAGCAGGCGTCGATGCTGCGGGCGCAGCTCGACCGGGCGGAGGGCCCGTCCGGGGTGATCGGCGAGCTGTCGACGCGGCTGGCCGCGGTCGAGGAGTCGGCCGACGCGCTCACCAAGCAGGTCGAGGAGGGCGGCGACGCCGCGGCCACGGCGACGGCCCGCCATCTGGAGCGCAAGCTCACCGGTCTGCGCCGGGCGCTCGAGGCGCTCGACCCCGGCAACGGCAAGCCCCCGGCCTCTCCTGACGAGCCGTGACCTTGTAACGCACCGAGAGTGGTTGAGGTACCGTCAACCTCCCGACGGGTACCCTCGATTCCATGGCCACACGGACGACAGGAAGCGGCAAGCGCACCACTCGCCCCCGGACGTCCGGCAGCAAGCCCAAGCCCCCCGCGAAGAAGGCCGCCGCCAAGAAGGCCCCGGCGGCCAAGAAGGCGCCCGCGAAGAAGGCTCCCGCCAAAAAGGCCGCGAGCCGCCGCCGCACGCCCCCGCCCCCACCGCCCCAGCCGCTCCTCTTCAAGCTGATCGGCGGCCTCTGGCTCGGCCTCGCCCACGCCGTCGGCGCCGTCTTCCGCGGCTTCGGCAAGGGCGCCAAGAACCTCCACCCCGACCACCGCAAGGACGGCCTCGCGCTCGGCCTCCTCGGCCTCGCGCTGATCGCCGCCGTCGGCACCTGGTCGGCCCCGTCCGGCTACCTCGGCGAGGCCGTCACCTCGGTGATAACGGGAGGGTTCGGACGGCTGGACGTCCTCGTCCCGCTCGGCATCGCCGCCGTGGCGATCCATCTGATGCGCCACCCCGGCACCCCCGAGGCCAACGGCCGGATCGCCATCGGCGCCACCGCGCTCACCCTCGGCGTCGCCGGCATGGTGCACCTCGCCAGCGGCGCCCCCTCGCGGGGCGAGGGCGTGGCGCGCATCCGGCAGGCCGGCGGCTACCTCGGCTGGGCCGTCTCCACCCCGCTCTTCTCCCTGGTCGGCAAGGTCCTCACCTGGCCGCTGCTGATCCTGCTCGCCGTCTTCGGCCTGCTGGTCGTCACCGCCACCCCCGTCAACACCGTGCCGCGCCGCACCCGTCAGCTGCTCGCCGCCGTCGGCCTCGGCGAGGCCCCGGCCGAACAGGCGTACCGCGGAAGCCCGTTCGACGAGGACGCCTTCGACGACGAAGAGGACGAGGCCGACGAGGCCGCCCCGCCCCGCCCGCGGCGCCGCCGCCGCGCCTCCACCCAGTCCACCGAGGAGGACGCCCTCCGGGCCGCCGGCGGCGACCCCGACGCCCCTGCGCGGCCGGAGCCGCCCGCCGACGAGGAGCCCGGCCCGCGCCGCGCCCGCTTCCGCCGCAAGCCGGCCGCCGAGGACGGCGCCGAGCACGAGCCCGGCCCGGATGCCGGGCCGGACGCCCAACCCCGGCCCGGCATGCGGGAGCTGGCCACCCAGGACGTCGCCGCGGCGGCCGCCGCCGCCCTTGACGGCGCCGTGCTGCACGGCGTCCCGCCGTCCCAGTCGCTCGCCGGCCTCTCCGGCGTCCGCGCCGCCCGCGGCGGCGACGTCGAGCCGTCCCGCTCCGCCGAGCACCCCGTCGACTTCGGCAAGCCCGGCGACGGCGGGGCGCCCGAGGACGCCGCGCCCTCCGGCCCGGCCCCGGACTCCGCCGACCCCGCCCCGCTGCCCGCCCGCAACGAGCAGCTCAGCCTCGCCGAGGACCTCGCCTACTCGCTGCCGCCCATAAAGCTGCTCGCCAAGGGCACCCCGGGCAAGGTCGCCAGCCAGGCCAACGAGCACGTCGTCGCCGCCCTCCGGCAGGTCTTCGACGAGTTCAAGGTGGACGCCGACGTCACCGGCTTCACCCGCGGCCCGACCGTCACCCGCTACGTCGTCGAGCTCGGCCCCGGCGTCAAGGTGGAGCGCGTCATCGCGCTCACCAAGAACATCGCCTACGCCGTCGCCAGCGCGGACGTCCGCATCATCAGCCCCATCCCGGGCAAGTCCGCGGTCGGCGTGGAGATCCCCAACACCGACCGGGAGATGGTCAACCTCGGCGACGTGCTGCGCTCCGCCGCCGCCACCGGCAACCCGCACCCCATGGTGGTGGCGCTCGGCAAGGACGTGGAGGGCGGCTACGTCGCCCACAACGTGGCGACCATGCCGCACGTGCTGGTCGCCGGCGCCACCGGCGCCGGAAAGTCCTCCTGCATCAACAGCCTCATCACCTCGGTGCTGATGCGCGCCACCCCGGACGAGGTCCGGATGGTGCTGGTCGACCCCAAGCGCGTCGAGCTCACCGCCTACCAGGGCATCCCGCACCTGATCACGCCGATCATCACCAATCCGAAGAAGGCCGCCGAGGCGCTGCAGTGGGTCGTCCGCGAGATGGACATGCGCTACGACGACCTCGCCGCCTTCGGCTTCCGCCACATCGACGACTTCAACAAGGCGGTCCGCACCGGCAAGCTGGAACTGCCCCCGGGATCCGAACGCGAGCTCGCCCCGTACCCCTATCTGCTGGTGATTGTCGACGAGCTCGCCGACCTGATGATGGTCGCCCCGCGGGACGTCGAGGACTCCATCGTCCGCATCACCCAGCTGGCCCGCGCGGCCGGAATCCACCTGGTCCTGGCCACCCAGCGCCCCAGCGTCGACGTCGTCACCGGCCTCATCAAGGCCAACGTCCCCTCCCGCCTCGCCTTCTCCACCTCCTCGCTCGCCGACAGCCGGGTCATCCTCGACCAGGCCGGCGCCGAGAAGCTGGTCGGCAAGGGCGACGGGCTCTTCCTCCCGATGGGCGCCAACAAGCCGACCCGGCTGCAGGGCGCCTACATCTCCGAAGAAGAGATCCAGAACGTCGTCGAGCACTGCAAGAAGCAGCTCACCCCGCACTACCGCAGCGACGTGGTCGTCGAGCAGAAGCCGCAGCGGGACATCGACCCGGAGATCGGCGAGGACATGCAGCTGCTGCTGCAGGCCATCGAGCAGGTCGTCACCACCCAGTTCGGCTCCACCTCGATGCTGCAGCGCAAGCTGCGGGTCGGCTTCGCCAAGGCCGGCCGGCTGATGGACCTGATGGAGACCCGCAAGATCGTCGGCCCCAGCGAGGGCTCCAAGGCCCGCGACGTGCTCGTCAAGCCCGAGGAGCTGGACCGGGTCCTCGCCGAGCTGCAGGGCGCCTGACGGGCCGTCGGAACGTGTCCGTCCGGCAACGGGGGACACATCCCGACAACCCCTCCGTAACGCTCGGCTGACGATCCACCAGATGGCCTCCGCCGGGTTGAAACACTGTCCCCCGGGGCCCCTACACTGGTTGTCCAGGCAGGCGGTTGCAGGCGAAAGGCCCCATTTCCGTGACCATGGGCAGCACTCCCCAGAACGGCAGCGGGCCCGGCGAGCCCCGCGAGGGCGCCGAGGCCCCCGGCGGCGCGACCGCCAGACCCTCCGTCGGCACCGTCCTGGCCCGCGCCCGCGCGGACGCCGGCCTCACGGTCGACCAGGTCGGGCAGGCCACCAGCATCCGGGCACCCCTGATCCTCGCCATCGAGCAGGACGACTACTCGCTCTGCGGCGGCGGCGTCTACGCCCGCGGCCACATCCGCGCCATCGCCCACGCGGTCGGCGCGGACGGCGACGCGCTGGTCGCCCAGTACGACGACGAGCACGGCGGGGCGCCCTCGCTCGCCGGGCCGATGCAGCTGTTCGAGAAGGAGGGCATCCGCCCCGAGCGGCGCCGTCCCAACTGGGCGGCGGCGATGGTCGCCGCGATCGTCGCGGTGGTCGCCTTCGTCGGCATCAGCCTCGTCAACGGCCACGGCGGCAAGACCGGCGGCAGCGGCACGCAGGCCGCTCAGGTCCGCACCCCGTCGGCGCGGCCGGCCTCCCACCCGGCGAAGCCGAGCCCCACGCCGAGCCGCAGCGCGGTCGCCGCGGCCCCGGCGGACCGCGTCACGGTGACGCTCACCTCCTCCGACAGCGACAAGAGCTGGGTCCAGGTGACGGACAGCCAGGGCAACACCGTCTACCGCCAGGTGCTCGACTCCGGCCGGACGAAGACCTTCACCGACCCCGACGAGCTCAAGGTGATGCTCGGCAACGCGGGCGCGGTCAAGCTCACCGTCAACGGCAAGGAGCTCGGCACGGCCGGCTCCGCCGGCCAGATCCGGCGGCTCGACTTCACCAAGGGCAACCCGACACTCGGCTGACCGCCGTTCGGCGCGGCGGCCGGCCGGCCCGCGGCCGCCTCCGGTCGCTCGCGCGGTTCCCCGCGCCCCTTCGGGGCGCCGACCGATCGCGACCTCCCCGCCCGGTAACCTTGACGCCATGCCCGAACCCCGCACCGTAGCCCTCGTCACCCTCGGCTGCGCCCGAAACGAGGTGGACTCGGAGGAGCTGGCCGGGCGTCTGGAGGCGGACGGCTGGCGCCTCGTCGAGGACGCCGCCGAGGCCGACGTCGCCGTCGTCAACACCTGCGGCTTCGTCGAGTCCGCCAAGAAGGACTCCGTCGACGCCCTCCTGGAGGCCGCCGACCTGAAGGAGGACGGCGGCCGCACCCAGGCCGTCGTCGCCGTCGGCTGCATGGCCGAGCGCTACGGCAAGGAGCTCGCCGACTCGCTCCCCGAGGCGGACGCGGTCCTCGGCTTCGACGACTACGCCGACATCGCCGACCGCCTGCAGACCATCCTCTCCGGCGGCGCGCACACCTCGCACGTCCCGCGCGACCGCCGCAAGCTGCTGCCGCTCTCCCCGGCCGCCCGCCAGGACGCCGCCGCCGCGCCCGGCGCCGCCGCGGTCCCGGGCCACGCCGCCGCGGCCGCCACCGTGCACGACCCCGCCGCGGCGGCCAGCGCCAAGCTCGCCGCCGCCGACGAGCTCGGCGAGCTGAAGTCCGCCCCTGAGCTCGACGACCTGCCGGACGGCGTCGCCCCCGCCTCGGGCCCGCGCGCGCTCCGCCGCCGCCTCGGCTCCGGCCCCGTCGCCTCCGTGAAGCTCGCCTCCGGCTGCGACCGGCGCTGCTCCTTCTGCGCCATCCCCTCCTTCCGCGGCTCCTTCCTCTCCCGCCGCCCCAGCGACGTCCTCAACGAGGCCCGCTGGCTGGCCGGGCAGGACGTCAGGGAGATCGTCCTCGTCAGCGAGAACAACACCTCCTACGGCAAGGACCTCGGCGATATCCGGCTGCTGGAGACGCTGCTGCCGGAGATCGCCGCGCTCGACGGCGTGGAGCGGGTGCGCCTCAGCTACCTGCAGCCCGCCGAGATGCGCCCCGACCTGATCGCCGCGCTCGCCGCCACCCCGGGGATCGCCCCCTACTTCGACCTCTCCTTCCAGCACTCCTCCGGGCCCGTGCTGCGCCGGATGCGCCGCTTCGGCGACACCGACGCCTTCCTCGACCTGCTGAAGCGCATCCGCGAGGTGGCCCCCGAGGCCGGCGTCCGCTCCAACTTCATCGTCGGCTTCCCCGGCGAGACCGAGGCGGACGTCGCCGAGCTGGAGCGGTTCCTGACCAACGCCCGCCTCGACGCCATCGGCGTCTTCGGCTACTCCGACGAGGAGGGCACCGAGGCGGCCGGCCTGGACCGCAAGCTGCCGGACGACGTTGTCGCCGAGCGCGCCGCCCGGATCGGCCGGCTCGCCGAGGAGCTCACCGCGCAGCGCGCCGAGGAGCGGATCGGCGAGAAGGTCCGCGTCCTGGTCGAGGCGATCGAGCCGGCCGAGGACGGCGAGGAGGGCCGGATCGAGGGCCGTGCCGCCCACCAGGCCCCGGAGACCGACGGCGCCGTGCTGCTCACCGGCCCCGCCGAGGTGCTCGCCGGCCTCGCGGTGGGCGACCTGGTGGACGCGGTCGTCACCGGCACCGAGGGCGTCGACCTGATCGCCGAAGCATCGGAACTCAAGGTCGGGGGATGACCGTGGCCACGGACGCCCGTCGGACGAGCGGGCAGCGGGACGGTCGCGAGGGCGGAGTCGAGCCCGTCGGGCTGTGGAACATCGCCAATGTGCTGACGATGGTGCGGCTGGTGCTGGTGCCGGCCTACCTGGCGCTGCTGCTGCACAACGGCGGGCACGACCCGGTGTGGCGGTCCTTCGCCTTCTGCGCGTTCTCCGTGGCGCTGATCACCGATCTGATGGACGGCAAGCTGGCCCGCCAGCGCAACCTCATCACCGACTTCGGCAAGCTCGCCGACCCGATCGCCGACAAGACCATCGTGGGGGCGGCGCTGATCGGGCTCTCCTCGGTGGGCGACCTGCCCTGGTGGATCACCGTGGTGATCCTGGTCCGCGAGGTCGGCATCACCTTCGGCCGGATGGCCGTCCGCAAGCGCAAGGTGATCGCCGCGAACCGGGGCGGCAAGGCCAAGACCCTCGCCCAGGGCATGGCCATCGCGATGTACACCTTGATCCTCACCGGCCCGCTGGCCACCGCCCGCGCCTGGGTGATGGGTGTCGCGGTGGTCCTCACCGTCCTCACCGGCCTCGACTACCTGCGCGGCATGCTCCGGCTGGGCGCCTCGGACGGGGCGGCGTCATGACCGCCGCCGCCGGCGCCGACCCGGCCGCCGAGCTGATCCGGCTCGCCCGGGAGCGGGGCCTCACCCTGGCCTGCGCCGAGTCGCTCACCGGCGGGCTGGTGGCCGCCGCGCTCACCGCCGTCCCGGGCGCCTCGCACGCCTTCCGCGGCTCCGTCACCGCCTATGCCACCGACCGCAAGGCCGCGGTGCTGGGCGTGGACGCCGCGCTGCTGGCCCGGGAGGGCGCCGTCCACCCCGGGGTGGCGGCCGCGATGGCGGCCGGGGTGCGCCGGGTGATGGCCGCCGATGTGGGCCTCGCCACCACCGGCGTGGCCGGCCCCGAGCCGCAGGACGGCCGTCCGGTGGGCACCGTCTTCGTCGCCGTGGACGGCCCGGAAGGCGCCCGGGTGCGGGAGCTGGCCCTCTCCGGCGACCGGGCCGCGATCCGCGCCGCGACCGTCTCCGCGGTCCTCGATCTCGCGGTGGCCCTCGTCAACCCCCGTGAACCTCAAGCGAATCAGGAATAGCCGAATCGGTTCGTCATGTTGTTCGGAACGGGAGTGAGGGGATGATTGAGGGTGAACGGCTGCGAGGCGGTGCCTTGCAGCCCAGAGTGAACACGACCTTGGTCCAGGTCCGCGATCGAGCTCGGCCGGGTACGGTGAAACCTGTGGACATCGCCTCACGGGCATTCACACAGACAACGAGAAGACGACGGCCTTCGGGAAGGAGCCACCGATGATTCTGCTCCGTCGCCTGCTGGGTGACGTGCTGCGTCGGCAGCGACAGCGCCAGGGCCGCACCCTTCGCGAGGTCTCCGCCGCGGCACGCGTCTCGCTCGGCTACCTCTCCGAGGTGGAGCGCGGCCAGAAGGAAGCCTCCTCTGAGCTGCTGAACTCCATCTGCGACGCACTCGATGTCAACATGTCGATGGTGATGCGCGAGGTCAGCGACGACTTCGCCCTCGCCGAGCTGGCCCGCAGCGAGGCCATCGCCACCGAGCCGGTGCGCGAGCCCGTCCGCGGCCCCGGGGCCTCCGTCCCGCGGACGCCGCTGCTGGACACCATCCCGTCCGTCACCCACCACGACTCCGACCGCCCCGAGCCCGTCGACGTCTTCGCGGCCTGATCCCCGGCCGCGCCGGAACCCCGCGTCCTTGACCGGCGCGGGGTTCTTCGCGTCCGGGCCGAGCGACGCTCAGGCGTCCATTCGCATGGCCGTCGCCGCGGCCCGCGCCGCCGCCTCGCCGTCGCCGGCCACGATCGCGTCGATCAGCGAGGCGTGGTCCGCGTAGTGCTCCTCCCGCAGCTCGGGGCCCGTCTCCCTGCGGAGGTAGTCCCGCAGCACCTCGCCGAGGTCCGCGTACATCTGCTCCAGAGGAGCGTTGTGCGCGGCGGCGACCACCGCATGGTGCAGCGCCGCGTCGGTGGCCACGAACAGCTCGGCGTCGCCGGACTCCCAGGCGCGCTCGCGGCGCTCCAGCGCCGTCCGCAGCTGCCGCGCCTCGCGCTCGGTGCGGCGCGCCGCCGCGAACCGGGCGGCGCTCGCCTCCAGGACGAGCCGCAGCTCGGCGACGGCATCGCGTTCGGCCCCGGCGAACCGCAGCCGCATCATTCCGGCCAGTTCACTGGTGGCGCGGACGTAGGTGCCCGAACCCTGACGGATGTCCAGCAGGCCCGCGTGGGCCAGCGCCCGCACTGCCTCGCGGATGGTGTTCCTGGCCACTCCCAGCTGCTCCACCAGCTCCGGCTCGGTGGGGATCCGGCTGCCGACCGGCCACTCGCCGGAGGTGATCTGCGCCCGCAGCTGCGCGATCACCTGGTCGGCCAGGCGGGAGCGCTCTGGTGAGCTGAGCGGCATCGGCGGCTCCTTCCGTCAATTCGTCCCATGATTCTATGATGGTGCCTTCGGCTCGCGGAAGCGGGGCGACAGCGACACCGGCGGAACGCGAAGGAGCAGGACCACTCATGGCATCGGCCGACATCTCCACCAGCAGCACGGCGCACACCGCGGCGCCGCACGGCGCGGACCGCGGCGGCACGCGCCGGCGGGCCGGCTGGCTGGTCGGCGTCGGCGTGGTGCTGGTGGCCCTGAACCTGCGCCCGGCCGTCTCCGGCACCGGGCCGCTGCTCGCCGAGATCCGCGACGACCTCCACATGAGCGGCACCATAGCGGGGTTGCTCACCTCGCTGCCGGTGGTCTGCTTCGCGGTCTTCGGCAGCCTGGGCCCGCTGATCGCCCGGCGGATCGGGCGGAACACCGTGCTGGTGGCGGCGATGGCCGCGCTCGCCGCGGGGCTGGTGCTGCGCGCCTTCTCCGGCGGGACGGGCGCGTTCCTCGCCTCGACGATGCTGGCGATGGCCGGGATCGCGGTCTCCAATGTGCTGCTGCCCGCACTGGTGAAGGACGAGTTCCCGGACCGGGTCGCGCTGATGACCGGCGTCTACTCGATGTCGCTGGCCGGCGGCACCGCGCTGGCCGCGGCGGCCGCCGTCCCGCTGGAGCGGGCACTCGGCGGCGGCTGGCGCCCGGCGCTGGCCGCCTGGGCGGTCCTCGCGGTGCTCGCGGTGGCGGCCTGGGCGGCGGTGCTGGCGCTGCGCGGCCGGGGGACGTCGCCCGCCGCGGCGCGGACCGCGCCGGCGCAGCGGGCCGGCGCCGGCATCTGGCGCAGCCCCACGGCCTGGTGGGTGGCGGCCTTCTTCGGCATCCAGGGCGGCGCGGCCTACACCTCGATGGGGTGGATGCCGCAGATGTTCCGGGACGCCGACGTCTCGGCGACCATGTCCGGCAACCTGCTGGCGATCACCCAGCTGGTCGGCGTGCCGATGTCGTTCGTGATCCCGGCGGTGGCCGGGCGGCTGAAGGACCAGCGCCCCATCGTGGTGGTGCTGATCGCGGCCGGGCTGGCGGCGTACGCGGGGATCGCCTTCGCCCCGGCCTCGGCGCCGCTGCTGTGGGCGATCCTGATGGGGGCGCTCAACTCCTGCTTCCCGCTGGCCCTGATGATGATCGGGATGCGGGCGCGCACCGGCGAAGGGGTGGCCCGGCTCTCGTCCTTCGCGCAGAGCACCGGCTACCTGATCTCGGTGCCGCTGCCGCTGCTGACGGGCGCGCTCTACTCCGCGACGGGCGGCTGGGGGGTGCCGCTCGCCGTGCTCGCCGCGCTGATGCTGCCGCAGTGCGTGTTCGGGCTGCTCGCGGCCCGCAACAGGTATGTGGACGACGAGTTGGCGTAGCGCTCCGCACGGCTGCTCCGGACCATTGAATCGATCCAGGCGGGCCCGGTTAGACTCCGGCTGCCGGGCGAGGCGCGCCGGACGTGAAGGAGTCGGCCGATGGTGAGCATCAAGGACGTGGCACGGCGCGCGGGCGTGTCGATCGGCACGGTCTCCAACGTCGTCAACCGCCCCTCGCTGGTCTCCGAGAGCACCCGCGAGCGGGTGCGGGCGGCGATCCGCGAGTTGGGGTACGTCCGCAGCGAGACGGCCCGTCAGCTGCGCGCCGGACAGAGCAGGGTGATCGCCCTGCTGGTGCTCGACATGACCAACCCGTTCTTCGTGGACGTCGCGCACGGCGCCGAGCGGGAGGCCCGCGAGCAGGGCCTGGGCGTGATGTTCTGCAACAGCGACCAGGATCCGGAGGAGGAGGCCGCGTATCTGTCGCTCTTCGCGGAGCAGCGGGTGCGCGGCGTGCTGATCACCCCGGCGACGGAGGGGGACGCGGCGCTCGCGGTGCTCTCCGGGTTCTCCCGGCACGGCATCCCGCATGTGCTGGTCGACCGGCTGGTGCCGGCGGACCGGGCCTGCTCGGTGTCGGTCGACGACGTGACGGGCGGCTCGCTCGCGGCGGCGCACCTCTTCGGGCTGGGGCACCGCAGGATCGGCTACGTCACCGGGCCGCTGCGGATGGCGCAGTGCGCGGACCGGCTGCGCGGGGCGCGGGCCGCGGCGGCGGAGGCGGGCCTGGACGAGGACGCGGTGCGCGTCGAGGAGCGCGGCGCGCTGACGGTGGCCGAGGGCCGGGCGGCGGCGCACGCGCTGCTCTCCGGCGCGGCGCAGGCCTGGCCGACGGCGGTGTTCTGCGCGAACGACCTGCTGGCGCTGGGGGTGCTGCAGGTGATGGTGGAGCGGGGCGTGCGGGTGCCGGACGACATGGCGATCGTCGGCTACGACGACATCGAGTTCGCGGCGGCGGCCGCGGTGCCGCTCTCCTCGGTGCGCCAGCCGGCCCGCCTGATCGGCCGCACGGCCGCGCGGCTGCTGATCGAGGAGACCGACCCGGCGACGGCGCCCGAGCACCACCACCAGCGGGTGGTGTACGAGCCGGAGCTGGTGGTGCGGCGCTCGACGTCCGGGTGAGGCGCGGGGAACCGCGCGAGTGAAGCACTACGGGCCGCGGCACCAACAGGCCCGCTCAGTCCGTGCTCAGCACCAGCTCGACCGTGCGCTCCACCGCCCTGCGGATGTGCTCCTCGACCGCGGCGATCGGCGGCCAGCCGCCCTGGCCCTGGCGGTGCGCCAGCAGCGCCCGCCGGGTCGCCGGGACGCCCTCCAGCGCGCGGAGCTCCACCCCCGCCCGCTCCGGCCGCGCCGACAGCCGCGGCAGCAGGCCGATCCCCAGGCCGGCCCCCACCAGCGACTGCACCAGCGTCAGCGCGTCCACCCGGTGCGCGATCCGCGGCGTGAAACCGGCCAGCGCGCAGAGCCGCTGCACCACCTCGTCGTCGTCCGTCCCGCGGGAGTTGGCGATCCACTCGACGTCCGCGAGCGCGGCCAGCCGTCCCACCTCCAGCGGGCCGTCCGGGAGCCCGACCCGCTCCGGCAGCCCCTCCGGGACGGCCAGCAGGAACGGCTCCTCCCAGAGCGGCTCGACCTCCACGCCCTCCGGCGGCGTCCGCGGCGCCAGCCGGTACTCGTAGACCAGCCCGACCTCCGCCCGTCCGTCCAGCAGCAGCGAGTACGTCTCGTCCGGCTCGTGCTCGAAGACGTGCGCCTCCACGCCCGGCACCTCCTGCGCCAGCGAGTGCAGCGCGGCCACCAGCACCGTCTCCACACCGGTGGCGAACGCCCCGATCCGCACCAGGCCGGCGGGCTCCGCGTCGCCGCGCAGCTCGGCCTCGGCGGCGTCCACCGCGGCGAGGATGCCGAGGCCGTGCTGGACGAGCCGGCGTCCCGCCGGAGTGAGCCGGACCCGCCGCCCGTCCGGAACCAGCAGCTTGCGGCCCACCTCGCGCTCCAGCACCGCCAGGTGCTTGGACACCGCCGAGGTGCGGTAGCCGGTCGCCTCGGCGACCGCGCTCATGGTGCCCAACCGGCTCAGCTCCACCAGCAGGCGGAGCCGGGTCAGATCAAGCTCTCCGTGGTGCTCGGGCTGCATCCCTCCATTGTCCACCCGAAGTGAAAGATCACTCCACTTTTGGCTCGTGGACGGAAACTGATTCACGTGGCACTAATAGATGCATGGCCCCCCTGACCTACTTCCCCCAGCTTCGCCTGCCCCGCAGCAGGAACTCCTCCGGCGCCATGTACATGATCGCCGGGATGCTCACCCTGCAGGTGGGCTCGGCCCTCGCCGTGCATCTGTTCCCGGCGGTGGGCCCCGCCGGCACGGCCTGGCTGCGGATCTCCTTCGCGGCGATCCTGCTGGTCGCCGTCACGTTCCGGAAGCTCGGCCGCGAGCTGCGCACCGCCACCCGGCGGGACCTGGCGGCCGCGGCGCTGCTGGGCGCGGTCAGCGCGGGGATGACGCTCTGCTACTCGCAGGCGGTGGCGCGGATCCCGATGGGGACCGCGACCGCGATCGAGTTCACCGGCCCGCTGCTGGTCGCGGTCCTGGCCGCGCACCGGCGGCGCGAGCTGGTGTGGCTCGGGGCGGCGGTGGCGGGGCTGCTGATGCTCACTCAGCCGTGGTCCGGCGCGAGCGACCTGGGCGGCCTGCTGTGGGCCGCCGGGGCGGCGGGCTGCTGGGCCGTCTACATCCTGGCCACCCAGGCGGTGGGGGAGCGGTTCTCCGGCGTCAACGGGCTGGCCCTGGCGATGGTCTCGGGCGCGATCGTGGCGGCGCCGTTCGGCGCGCCGGCGGTGGTGGCCAACCCGCAGCTGTGGGTGATCGCCTCGGCGGCGGGGATCGCGGTGCTGATGCCGCTGCTGCCGTACGCGATGGACCTGGAGGCGCTGCGGCGGCTGACGCGGACCGTGTACGGGACGTTCGCCGGCCTGGAGCCGGCGGTGGCGGCGATCGTCGGCGCGGTGGTGCTGGCGCAGCTGCCCGGGCTCGGGCAGACGCTCGGCATCCTGCTGATCGTTGCGGCGGGGGTCGGGGCGGCGCGGGCCGGCTCGCGCCAGGAGCTGGGGGTCGGCGAGACGCGGGTGGTGGCGTCGGGCGGGCCGGCGGCGGCCACGTCCGTGGCGGAGCCGGACCGCGTCAACGCTTGACGCTCGCTCGGTGATGCCGCCCCAAAGCCCCGGCACCGCATCCGGGGTGCGTCCGGTGCAAGCGCCGTCGGCGACTCCCGGTCAAGGACGCAACCGCAGGCCGCGCGGCGTCGCCGTGAAGCCGGCCGCCTCCAGGACGGGGGCCAGCGGCGACGTCAACGCCGGGTCGCCGTTGACGCGTTCGACGGTGACCGTGCCCAGCGCGTCCGCCCGAGCCGCACCCGCGAGAGCGGACACCGCGGCGCCCACCACCGAGTCGTCCTCCGACCAGGACAGCAGCGACTTGCCGCCGCGCTCGACGTAGAGCACCAGCTCGCCGTCGACCAGCACCACCAGCGCCCCCGCCTTGCGGCCCGGCTTGTGCCCCGCCGCCTCCGGCCACGCCAGCGCCGCGCCGTAAGCGTTCGCCGGGTCGGCCGCCGCGAGCACCAGCGCCTCGGCAGCCCCGTCGCCCGCGGAGGACCGCCGCTCCAGCGCCGCCGCGACCGCGCGCAGCCGGTCGACCGCGCCGTCCGTCGCGAACTGCGCCGCGCCCAGCCCCTCGACGACGTATCCGCGCCGCGCGCGGCCCGTCTCCTCGAACGCCGACAGCACCCGGTACGCCCCCGCGAAACCTCCCGGGACCCGCTCCGCGCCGACCGCGCCGCGCGTCACCACGCCGTGCCGGTCGAGCAGCGTCTGCGCCCGGGCGTGCGCCCGCACCGTCGGCTCCGCCTCCCTCCGGGGCAGCAGCGACCAGCGCCCCGCCACCGTCGGCGGACCGGAGAACGACGCGGGACGGCGGGATCCGGTGCCCGCGCCGTAGCGCGCCCGGGGCGTCGCCCGCCGTGCGCGGTGCGCCGTCGCCCCCGCCGTGCGGCCCGAGCCCAGCAGGGCGCGCATCGGCCCCAGGGTGTCGTTGGTGACATAGCCCGACCAGGCGAGGTCCCACAGCGCCTCGGGCAGCGCCTCGCGGTCTTCCACCTGCCCCGCGAGCTGGCGGAAGAAGAGGCCGTACCCGCCCCGCAGCGCCTCCAGCAGCGCGCGGTGCACCGGCGTCAGCTCCAGCGGCAGCGGCTCCGGAAGCAGCAGCGGGGCCGCGTCCGCCGGGTAGAGGGCCACCCAGCCGTCCTTGCCGGGCAGCGGGCCCGCCCCGGCCCAGACCACCTCGCCGGCGGCCGTCAACTCGTCGAGCAGCGCCGGATGGTAGCCCGGCACCCGCGCCGGGAGCACCAGCTTCTCCAGCGCCGAGGCCGGCACCGCCGCGCCCTGCAGCTGCTCCACCGCCCGGACCACGCCGTCCAGCCCGCGCAGCGCCCCCGCGCCGACGTGCTGCCACTGCGGCAGGAACGCGGCGAGCGCCCGCGGCGGCACCGGCTCCACCTCGTGGCGCAGCGCGGCCAGCGAGCGGCGCCGCAGCCGGCGCAGCACCTCGGCGTCGCACCACTCCAGGCCCGCGCCGCCGGGCGCGAACTCGCCGCTGACGACCCGTCCGGTGGTCGCCAGCCGCTGCAGCGCGCCGGACGCCACCGCGGTGCCCAGCCCGAACCGCGCCGCCGCCCGCTCGGCCGGGAAGGGGCCGTGGGTGCGGGCGAACCGGGTGAGCAGATCGCCGAGCGGATCGGGCACCGGCTCGGTGAACGCCTCGGGGACGCCCACCGGGAGTGGCGTGCCCAGGGCGTCCCGCAGCCGGCCGGAGTCCTCGATCGCGGCCCAGTGGTCGCGGCCCGCGATCCGCACCCGGACGGCGCGCCGGGCGTGCTCCAGCTTCTCGGCCCAGCCCGGCTCGGCGCCGCGCTCGGCCAACTCCTCGCCGGTCAGCGGGCCGAGCACGCGCAGCGCGTCGGCGATGCCCTCGGCGTCCTTGAGCCGCCGCTCGGGGGTGAGCCACTGCAGCTCGCGCTCCAGCTGCTCCAGCACCTCGGCGTCGAGCAGCTCGCGCAGCTCGGCCTGGCCGAGCAGCTCGGCCAGCAGCCGGGAGTCGAGCGAGAGGGCGGCGGCGCGGCGCTCGGCGAGCGGGGTGTCGCCCTCGTAGAGGAACTGCGCGACATAGCCGAAGAGCAGCGACTGGGCGAAGGGCGACGGCTCGGGCGTCGTCACCTCGACGATGCGGACCCGCCGCTGCTCGACGTCCCGCATCAGCTCGGTGAGGCCGGGGACGTCGAAGACGTCCTGGAGGCACTCGCGGACCGTCTCCATGATGATCGGGAAGGAGCCGAACTCCGAGGCGACCTGGAGCAGCTGGGAGGCGCGCCGGCGCTGCTGCCACAGCGGGGTGCGCTTGCCGGGGCGGCGGCGCGGCAGCAGCAGCGCGCGGGCGGCGCACTCCCGGAAGCGGGAGGCGAAGAGCGCGGAGGAGCCGACCTGCTCGGTGACCAGTTGCTCGACCTCGCCGGGCTCGAAGAGCACGGTGGCCGCGTCGACCGGGGCCTCGTCGCCGTTCGGCGAGGGACCGTTCGGCGAGGGGCCGGTCGGCGGTGGGGACGGAGCCGGGGACGGCGACGCGGCCAGCGGGCCGTCCGCCAGCAGATCGGCGTCGAGCCCGGGGATGCCGAGGTCGAGGTCGCCGAAGCCGCCCTGATCGCCGATCAGGTCGGCGTCCGGCAGCCGCAGCACGATGCCGTCGTCGGCGTGCATGACCTGCGCGTCCATCCCCAGCCGCTCCTGCAGCCGGGCGCCGAGCGCCAGCGCCCACGGCGCGTGCACCTGGGCGCCGAAGGGGGAGTGCACCACGACCCGCCAGTCGCCCAGCTCGTCGCGGAAGCGCTCCACCACGATGGTGCGGTCGTCCGGGACATGGCCGGTGGCCTTGCGCTGCTCGCCGACGTAGGCGAGCAGGTTGTCGGCGGCCCAGGTGTCGAGGCCGGCGGCGGTGAGGCGGGCCCGCGCCTCGGGCTCGCCGAGCCCGCCGATCTCGCGGAGGAACGCGCCCACCGCGCGGCCCAGTTCGAGGGGGCGGCCCAGCGCGTCGCCGTGCCAGAACGGCAGCCGGCCCGGCACACCGGGGGCGGGGGAGACCAGCACCCGGTCGTGGGTGATGTCCTCGATCCGCCAGGAGGAGGTGCCCAGGCTGAAGACGTCCCCGACGCGGGACTCGTAGACCATCTCCTCGTCGAGCTCCCCGACGCGTCCTCCCCCCTTCTTGGGGTCGGCGCCGACCAGGAAGACCCCGAAGAGCCCGCGGTCGGGGATGGTGCCGCCGGAGGTGACGGCGAGGCGCTGCGCGCCGGGCCGCGCGGCGACCGTGCCCTCCACCCGGTCCCACACCAGGCGGGGGCGCAGCTCGGCGAAGGCGTCGGACGGGTAGCGGCCGGCGAGCATGTCGAGGACCGACTCGAAGGCCGACTCGGGGAGCGCGGCGAACGGCGCGGCGCGCCGGACGAGCGCGAGCAGCGCCGGCACCTCCCAGCCGTCCATCGCCGTCATCGCGACGATCTGCTGGGCGAGCACGTCGAGCGGGTTGCGGGGGACCCGCAGCGCCTCGATGCCGCCCTCCCGCATCCGCTCGGTGACGACGGCGGACTGGAGGAGATCTCCCCGGTACTTGGGGAAGACGACGCCCCGCGAGACGGCCCCGACCTGGTGCCCGGCGCGGCCGACGCGCTGCAGGCCGGAGGCGACCGACGGCGGCGACTCGACCTGGACGACGAGGTCGACGGCGCCCATGTCGATGCCCAGCTCCAGGCTGGAGGTGGCGACCACGGCGGGCAGCCGGCCGGCCTTCAGCGCCTCCTCGACCTCGGCGCGCTGCTCCTTGGAGACCGAGCCGTGGTGGGCGCGGGCCAGCACCGGCGGCGCGCCGGCCACCTCCCCGGCGTTGCCCATCAGCTCGGCGGGGGTGAGGTGCGTGGGGTCGGGATCCGGCGTCTCGCCGGCGCGCTCGCGGACGATCTCGTTGAGCCGGTTGCAGAGCCGCTCGGCGAGGCGGCGGGAGTTGGCGAAGACGATCGTCGAGTCGTGCGCCTCGATCAGATCGACGACCCGCTCCTCGACATGGGGCCAGATGGAGGCACGGCCACGAGGGTCGTCGGAGTCGGCGGGGTTGGGCGCGATGTCGGTGACGGGGGAGCCGCCCAGCTCGGACAGATCCTGGACGGGGACCTCGACGGCGAGGTCGAACCGCTTCTCGGAGGGCGGCTGCACGATCTCGACCCGCCGCTGCGGGGAGAGCCAGCGGGCCACCTCGTCGACCGGGCGGACGGTGGCGGACAGCCCGATGCGGCGGGCCGGGCGCGGCAGCAGCTCGTCGAGCCGCTCCAGGGAGAGGGCGAGGTGCGCGCCGCGCTTGGTGCCGGCGACGGCGTGCACCTCGTCGAGGATCACCGTCTCGACGCCGCGCAGCGACTCACGGGCGGCGGAGGTGAGCAGCAGGAAGAGCGACTCGGGGGTGGTGATCAGGATGTCGGGCGGATGCGTCTGGAAGCGGCGCCGGTCCTTCGGCGCGGTGTCGCCGGACCGGATGCCGACCTCCACCTCGGGCTCGGGCAGGCCGAGGCGGAGCGACTCCTGGCGGAGGCCGGCGAGGGGGCCGCGGAGGTTGCGCTCCACGTCGACGGCGAGGGCCTTCAGGGGGGAGACGTAGAGGACGCGGCAGCGGGCGAGGCGCTCCGCCGGGGGCGGGGTGGTGGCGAGCTCGTCGAGGGCGGCGAAGAAGGCGGCGAGGGTCTTGCCGGAGCCGGTGGGGGCGACGACCAGGACGTCCGAGCGGGCCCGGACGGCGCGCCAGGTGCCGGCCTGGGCCGCGGTGGGGGCGGCGAAGGCGCGGGTGAACCAGGCGCGGGCCGGTTCGGAGAAGCCTGCGAGGGGATCGTCGGCGGCGGTCGCGTTCACGCCTCCCATGGTGCCGGGTGGGTACGACACCCGCCGCCGCGGTGCGGCGCCCGCCACCCCCGCTC
>NZ_MLCF01000072.1 GCF_001879105.1 Mangrovactinospora gilvigrisea
TGCGCGGCGAGCGCGCGGCCGTGGGCGATCGCGGTGTCCGCGGCGAACCAGCGCCCGCCGTCGGAGAAGGAGTCCGGCGTGACGTTGACGACGCCCATGACCGCGGTGCGGTCCAGCGCGGGCAGGCCGAGCGGGGCGCGCCGGGGCGTCACCGCGGCGTCGGGGACAGGATGCGCTCGCATGCCCACAAGGTTAAGCGCCCACCCACCCCCACGTTCGCCGCCCCCACGCGCTCGGCGCGGTCCCCGGTTCTGCCGCCCCTCCGCCCCGCCCGGACCGCTGCGCGGTCCGCGGCGTTCCGCGGGCGGGCGGGACAGCAGGGCCGCAAGCAGACCTTGCGCCGATGGGCGGGTGGGGTGCCGGGGCGGCGAACGAGGCGGGGACGCTAGTGGCTGAGGATGAGGCTCATCGCCTCGGAGCGCGTGGCGGGGTCCCGCAGCTGCCCGCGCACCGCGGACGTGGTGGTCTTGGCCCCGGGCTTCCGCACCCCCCGTGCGGACATGCACAGGTGCTCCGCCTCCACCACCACGATCACCCCGCGCGCGTCCAGAATCCGCATCAGCGCATCCGCGATCTGCGTCGTCAGACGCTCCTGCACCTGGGGCCGCCGCGCGTACACGTCCACCAGCCGGGCCAGCTTCGACAGCCCGGTGATCTTCCCGCTCTCCGCGGGGATGTACCCCACGTGCGCCACCCCGTGGAACGGCAGCAGGTGGTGCTCGCAGTTCGAGAAGACCTCGATGTCCTTCACCAGGACCATCTCGTCGTGGCCCATGTCGAACGTCGTCGTCAGGACGTCCTCCGGCTGCTGCCAGAGGCCCGCGAATATCTCCCTGTACGCCCGCGCCACCCGCGCGGGCGTCTCGCGCAGGCCCTCCCGGTCCGGGTCCTCCCCGATGGCGTACAGGATCTCGCGGACGGCCGCCTCGGCGCGCTTCTCGTCGAAGGCGCCCGGCTGCCACTCCTCGTTGTAGTCCCGGTTCACCGGATCCGTCATGACAGCTGCTCCCTCTTGTCCGCCCAGATACGGGGATGGCCCCCGCGACCAGGGTAGATCCCTGGCCACGGGGGCCACCAACCACAACGGCCGCTACTCGACGCCTCCGCCGTCCACCGGCGGGAGCGGCAGCGTCCCGGTGTCGACGCTGTCGGCGGGTGCCGCCGGCGCCGAGCCGTTCGCCAGCAGCTCCTTCTTGGAGAGCACCGGCGGGCGGGTGGACGGCGCGCGCCGCGCCGAGCCCGTCCACGCGGGACGCGGCGGACGCTTCTGCACGGAGCGGAAGACCTCGGCGATCTGCTCCTTGTTCAGCGTCTCCTTCTCCAGCAGCTCGAGAACGAGGTTGTCGAGGACGTCGCGGTTCTCGACGAGCACCTCCCACGCCTCGTCGTGGGCGTTCTCGATCATCTTCTTGACCTCTTCGTCGACCAGCCCGGCGACTTCCTCGGAGTAGTCGCGCTGGTGCGACATGTCGCGGCCCAGGAACGGCTCCCCGTTGTCGTTGCCGAGCTTGATCGCACCGAGCCGCTCGGTCATCCCGTACTGGGTGACCATCGCCCTGGCCGTCTTGGTGGCCTTCTCGATGTCGTTCGAGGCGCCCGTGGTGACGTCGTGGAAGACCAGCTCCTCCGCGGCCCGGCCGCCCATCGCGTAGGCGAGGGTGTCCAGCATCTCGGCGCGGGTGGTGGAGTACTTGTCCTCGTCCGGCAGGACCATCGTGTAGCCCAGGGCGCGGCCCCGGGACAGGATGGTGATCTTGTGGACGGGGTCGGTGTGCGGCATCGCATGGGCGACCAGCGCGTGGCCGCCCTCGTGATAGGCCGTGATCTTCTTCTCCGCCTCGCTCATGATCCGGGTGCGCTTCTGCGGCCCGGCCACGACGCGGTCGATCGCCTCGTCGAGCATGCTGTTGTCGATCAGCTTCTTGTCGCTGCGCGCGGTGAGCAGCGCCGCCTCGTTCAGCACGTTCGCCAGGTCCGCGCCGGAGAAGCCGGGGGTGCGGCGGGCGACGGCCGTCAGGTCGACGTCCGGCGCGAGCGGCTTGCCCTTCTGGTGGACCTTGAGGATCTCCAGCCGGCCCTGCATGTCGGGCGCCTCGACGGCGATCTGCCGGTCGAAGCGGCCCGGACGCAGCAGCGCCGGGTCGAGGATGTCCGGGCGGTTGGTGGCGGCGATCAGGATGACGCCGCCCTTGACGTCGAAGCCGTCCATCTCGACGAGCAGCTGATTGAGCGTCTGCTCGCGCTCGTCGTGGCCGCCGCCGAGGCCCGCGCCGCGGTGCCGGCCGACGGCGTCGATCTCGTCGACGAAGACGATCGCCGGGGCGTTCGCCTTGGCCTGCTCGAAGAGGTCGCGGACGCGGCTGGCGCCGACACCCACGAACATCTCCACGAAGTCCGAGCCGGAGATGGAGTAGAACGGCACCCCGGCCTCGCCGGCGACGGCCCTCGCGAGGAGGGTCTTGCCGGTGCCGGGCGGGCCGTACAGCAGCACGCCCTTGGGGATCTTGGCACCCACCGCCTGGAACTTGGCGGGCTCCTGCAGGAACTCCTTGATCTCCTGGAGCTCCTCCACCGCCTCGTCCGCCCCGGCCACGTCCGAGAACGTGGTCTTCGGGGTGTCCTTGGTGATCAGCTTCGCCTTCGACTTGCCGAAGTTCATCACCCGCGAGCCGCCGCCCTGCATCTGATTCATCAGGAACAGGAAGACGATCACGATGAGGAGGAACGGCAGCAGCGACAGGACAACGCTCAGGAAGGCGTTCTCCTTGGTGGGCTTCACCGTGTAGCCGCCGGGGAGGCTGCTCTTGCTGCCGTCGTCCATCTGCTTCTGCAGGGCGTCGGCGATCGCCGTGCCCTGCGTGCCGATGTACGAGGCCTTGATCTTGTCGGTGCCGTCGACCTTCTGGCCCGACTTCAGCTGCACCTTGATGGTCTGCTCATTGCCGGTGGTGAGCTCCGCCTGCTGCACCTTGCCCGCGTTGATGGCGGCCACCACATCGCCGGTGTCCACGGACTTGTAGCCGCTCGAGGAGGAGGCCACCTGCATGACCACGATCACGGCGACCACGGCCACCACGATCCACAGAACCGGCGCACGGAAGTATCGCTTCACGTCCATCCATGCGGGGCCGGGGCCCCGTCCCTCCTGCCAATTCGAGTGCACCGGCGGCCTCGAGGGAGGCCACCGAAGCGTCCGGTGTTCCGACCATTGTCACCCGGAGCGGAGGCGTGCTTGCAACAACCCGCCCACCCCGCCTTGCGGCGGCGTCCGGCCGCAACTGCTCCAACGAGGGTAGTGAAGCCCGTGTTCCCGCGGGCCCACTCCCCGTGACCTGCCCCGAAGGGGTCAGGCGTAGACGTGCTCGGCCAGCGTCCCGATAAAGGGGAGATTGCGGTACCGCTCCGCGTAGTCGAGGCCGTAGCCGACCACGAACTCGTTGGGGATGTCGAATCCGACGTGCTGCACGTCGATGTCGACCTTCGCCGCCTCCGGCTTGCGCAGCAGCGTCGCCACCCGCAGCGAGGCCGGGCCCCGCGAGCTGAGGTTGGACAGCAGCCACGAGAGCGTCAGGCCCGAGTCGATGATGTCCTCGACCACCAGCACGTGCTTGCCGGCGATGTCGGTGTCCAGGTCCTTCAGGATCCGCACCACCCCGGAGGACTGGGTGCCCGACCCGTAGGACGAGACGGCCATCCAGTCCATCTTCACCGGCGAGTGCAGCGCGCGGGCCAGGTCCGCCATCACCATGACGGCGCCCTTCAGGACGCCGACGAGCAGCAGGTCCTTCCCCTCGTACTCCCGGTCGATCTCGGCCGCGATCTCCTCGATCTTGGCCTGGATCTCTTCCTGCGTGACGAGCACCTTGGTGAGGTCGGTGCCCATGTCGTTGACGTCCACCCGGATCGTCGCTTTCGTCTCGGGGGCTGCAGCCGTTTTCAGGGGACTGCATCGGATGCATCTGCCGCGGCGTACCGCATCCCCCACGTTACAAGCGCGTTTCCTCGCTCACGCCGGGGGGACGCCGAAAGACCAGGGTGCCACAGCGGCGGAGCGCCTCCACGCCCCCCGGGAGACTCAGCGGCCCCTGCCCGTGCCAGCTCGTCACCAGCGCGTCGACGGTCTCCACGTGCGAGGCGAAGAGCGCGCCGGCCGGCGAGCCCGCGTCCAGCGCGGCCCGGCGCAGTATCCGCCGCCGGATCGCCGGGGGGAGGTCGGAGAGCCGGGTGACGTCCAGATCGCCGTGCGGGGTGCGGGCCCGGGCGGCCTCCCGCTCGGCCCAGGCGTCCAGCGCGTCGGCGTCGTCCCGGCAGAGGCGGGCGGTGCGGGCCAGCGCCTCGACGACGCCCTTCTTCAACTGCTTCTCCAGCACCGGCAGCACCTCGTGGCGCACCCGGGAGCGGGTGAAGCTGGGGTCGGTGTTGTGCGGGTCGTCCCACACCTCGATGCCCAGCTGGTGGCAGGCGGTGCGGAGCTGATCGCGGCTCAGGCCGAGGAAGGGGCGGCGGTAGCGGGGGCCGACGGCGGCCATCCCGGAGAGCGACCGCGGGCCGGAGCCGCGGGCGAGGCCCAGCAGCACCGTCTCCGCCTGGTCGTCGAGGTTGTGGCCGAGCAGCACGGCGGCGGCGCCGTGGCTCTCGGCGGCGGCGTCCAGGGCGGCGTAGCGGGCCGTGCGGGCGGCGGCCTCGGGGCCGCTGCGCGCGTCGGGGTCGACCGTCACGCCGAGCGCCTCGACGGGATCGAGGCCGAGCGCGCGCAGGCGCGTCAGCAGGGCGACGGCCCGCTGGGTGGAGCCGGGTTGGAGGCCGTGGTCGACCGTGACGGCGCCGACGCGGATCCCGCGCCGGGGGGCCTCGAAGGCGGCGGCGGTGGCCAGCGCCATGGAGTCGCCGCCGCCGGAGCAGGCGACGAGGACGAGCGAGTCGGGGGGAAGGTCGGCGAGGGCCTGGCGGACGGCCAGGCGTATCGCGGCGACTGCGGGGTGAGGTCCCACGGGCGATCACTCCTTTTGGAGCCCGGGCGGGAACCGAGGGGAGGGGGTTCCACGTCTTGCACCGAACGGCTCGATGGTCTCAAACGAGCGGCCCGTGTCCGAGTGGTGACGGCCCGTGGTGGACCTCAGTCCCTCTTATGGGTGAGTATCCCTGATCACTTATTCGAAGGTCAGCCCCCTACACACCCCGGCGCCCCGCGCCGGCCCGGTGGGCCGGCGCGGGGCGCCGGGGCGAGGACGCGGCAGCCGGGCCGCTCCTTGTGCGCGACTGCTTGTGCCGACTACTTGTGCGCGACCCGCGACACCCACGCGGAGGGGTCGTTGATCTCGTCGCGCGACGGCAGCGTGTTCGGCGACGTCCACACCCGGTTGAAGCCGTCCATCCCGACCGCGTCCACCACGCCCCGGACGAACCGCTCGCCCTCCTGGTACTGGCGCAGCTTGGCGTCGAGGCCCAGCAGCCGGCGCAGCGCCTGGTCGAGGCGGCCGGTGCCCTGCTTGCGCCGCTGCGCGAACTTCTCGCGGATCTCCTTGACGGACGGCACCACCTGCGGGCCGACGCCGTCCATGACGTAGTCGGCGTGGCCCTCCAGGAGGGACATCACCGCGGTGAGGCGGTCGAGGATCTCCCGCTGGGCCGGCGTCTGGACCAGCTCCACCAGGCTCGGCGAGGAGGAGTGGCCGCCGCCCTCGCCGGACTCCTCGCTGCTGCCGCTCATCGCCTGGACGGCCTCGCGGGCCCGCTCGAAGAGCGTCGCCGGGTCCATCTCGGTCTCGGCGAGGAAGGTCTGGATCTCACCCTCGATGTGGTCGCGCAGCCACGGCACGGCGGTGAACTGGGTGCGGTGCGTCTCCTCGTGGAGGCACACCCACAGCCGGAAGTCGTGCGGGTCGACGTCGAGTTCACGCTCCACGTGCACCACGTTCGGGGCGACCAGCAGCAGCCGGCCGGCCTTCGGCGGGGCGTCGCCGGTGGTCGCGTCGCCACTCGCCTCCGTACCCTGGCCGGCGGCCGCGGGGGCGATCTGCGGGGCCGTCGGCGCGAACGTCTCGTACTGGCCCAGCACGCGGGAGGAGAGGAAGGCGAGGAGCATGCCCAGCTCCAGGCCGGTGATCTTGCCGCCGACCGTGCCGACGAAGGAGCCGCCGACGGCGGCGGAGCGCTTGGCGGCCATCTTCTCGGCCAGCGGCTGGAGCAGCTGGCTGAAGCCGGCGACGTTGGCCTTGATCCATCCCGGGCGGTCGACGACCAGCACCGGGGTGCCGCCGTCCGGGGAGGACATCTTGGTGAAGGAGCGCACATGCTGCTCCGACTCGGCGGCGTGCTGCCGCAGTTCCGCGACCACCGCCCTTGCCTCGTCCGGGCTGATATCCGGCCCGGGACGCACCAACCGGGTCGCGGTCGCGACCGCCAGGTTCCAGTCGACCATGTCCGCACCGCTGCTCGTCATAGCCTCACCGTACGTGCTTGCGCCCCGAAGCGGGGCGAAGACGTACGGGATGGGGGGCGGTTCCGGGTAATCCCCGAGTCGCGGCCCCGTCACCCGCGCCGCTTGTGCGTCACCGCAAGGACGTCACCGTCGAGGCGAGCTTGTCGAGGGCGGTGCGGGCGGCGGTGGCGTCGAAGGACTTGTTGGACATGAACGCGAAGGCCAGCAGGCGGCCGTCGGCGTCCGGGGCGAGGCCGGCGAGGGTGTTGACGCCGGTCAGGGAGCCCGTCTTGGCGCGGATGACGCCGGCCCCGCCCCCGCCGCCGCCCCCGATGTAGCGCTCGTCCAGCGTCCCGGTGAAGCCCGCCACCGGCAGCCCGGTGGCGACCGCCCGCAGCTCGGGGTGGCCCGGCGCCGCGGAGAGCGCCAGCAGCCGGGCGAGCGTCTCGGCCGGGATGGTGTTGGCGCGGTCCAGCCCGCTGCCGTCGTGCAGCGCGAGCCCCGCCGGGGGCACGCCCAGGCTGGTGACGACCCGTCGGACCGCGGCGCCGCCGCCGGCGAAGCTCGGGTCGGCGTGCTCGGCGAGGGCCACCTGCCGGGCCAGTGCCTCGGCGATGTCGTTGTCGCTCTCGGTGAGCATCTTCTCCACGAGGTCGGCGGTCGGCAGCCCCTGGACGGCGGCCAGCGCGGCGGCCCCGGCCGGGGCCCGTCCCGACGCGGGCGCGCCCTGCACGGTGATCCCGAACCTGCCGAGCAGCGCGGCGAACCGGGAGGCCGCGTTGGCGGCGGGGTCGGAGAAGCGCGGCGCGTTCTCGGTGCTGCCCGGGTCGACGCGGCCCTCGTCGACCATCAGCGGGACCTGTTTGGCGAGGTTGTCGTTGACGCCGATGGAGTCGTACGGGGACCCGGTGTACGCGGAGAGGTCATAACGGAGCGTCACCTTGGTGGTGCCGGACCGCTTGAGCGCGTCCGCGGTCCGGTCGGCGAGGTCGCTGAGCCGGGCCGGCTGGTCGGCGAGGTCGGCGTCGCCGCCGGCCCCGGCGGGCGCGGCCGCCGCGGTCAGCGTCGGATCGCCGCCGCCGACCAGGACCAGGGTGTTCTTCGCGCCGAGCACCGTGCGGGTGGTGATGCGGTGCTCGGGCCCGAGGACGTGCAGCGCGGCGGTGGCGGTGGCGAGCTTGGTGGTGGAGGCCGGCGTCATCGGGGTCGTCCCGGCGCGCGAGTAGAGCAGCCGGCCGGTGCGGGCGTCGAGCACCGTCGCGGTGACGGAGCCGAGCGCCGGGTTGCCGAGCGGCCCGGCGAGCGCCTTGGCGACGGCGGACGGGGCGGGGGCGGCGCCGTTCGCGGGCAGCGCGGCGAGCACGGCCGGGGCGGAGGCGGCGTCGCTGCCGGGGCCGCTGCCGGCGCCGCCGGGGCGGTGGCCGGCGGGCCGGTGCTCGACGGGCCGGTGGCCGAGGGCGGCCTCGGCGGTGCGCGCGGCGGAGCGCTCGGCGACGCGCTGGCCGGCCTGCCACGGTCCGGTCGCGGCGACGAGCCCGACGGCGATCAGCAGCCCGGCGCCCGCGGCGCCGCCGACGACGGCGCGCGTCCCGAGGGGTCGCCGTACCGCGCCGGGGGCGGCCGAGGAGACGGCCGCGACGAGGCGTTTCGCGCCTCTCCGCCCGTCTCCCGCCGCCCTTCTGATGCGCTTCGCGACCTCTCCCCCGACCGGCCGGGCCATCGGCGACCAGCCCCTTTCGTTCGCAGCTTGGTTTGTAGGAGACACTAGAGCGCTGTAACTCTCTCGCATCACTCGCAGGCACCATGCATGCGGACACGCCCTAAGGAGGACGGACCGGTGGAGTTCGACGTCACGATCGAGATCCCCAAGGGTTCGCGGAACAAGTACGAGGTGGACCACGAGACCGGGCGCATCCGCCTGGACCGTCGGCTCTTCACCTCGACGAGCTACCCGGCGGACTACGGATTCATCGAGGGCACGCTCGGCGAGGACGGCGACCCGCTCGACGCGCTGGTGCTGCTGGAGGAGCCCACCTTCCCGGGCTGCCTCATCAAGTGCCGCGCGATCGGCATGTTCCGGATGACCGACGAGGCCGGCGGCGACGACAAGGTGCTGTGCGTGCCGGCGTCGGACCCGCGGGTGGAGCACCTTCGGGACATCCACCACGTCTCGGAGTTCGACCGGCTGGAGATCCAGCACTTCTTCGAGGTCTACAAGGACCTGGAGCCGGGGAAGTCCGTGGAGGGTGCGGACTGGGTCGGGCGGACCGACGCGGAGCTGGAGATTCAGGCGAGCGTCAAGCGGCTGGAGGCCGAGGGCGGCCACTGAGTCGCGGCGGCGCGCGGGCGCGGCGGTTCGCCGCCGCCCTGGCCCCCGGCACCCCATCCGGCCGGGCTTCGCCTGGCACCGTGGGGTGGCGGGGGTTCACCTGATGGTGGGGGGACGGGTGTTGCGGCCGCGTTGACGGGCCGCCTCGCGGCGCCGACGGCGCGCCGCGCGGCGCAGCTCGTGGCGGCGGCGGGACTCCTCGTGGTCCTCGCGCAGGTCGTCGCGGTAGTGCTCCAGGCGGGAGAGCCACGGCTCCTCCGCCTCGCGCGGCTCGCCCGCGCCCGCGCCGGTGTCCGGCGGGGCGACCCGCTGCGCCAGCCGACCCGCCGCGTCCCGCAGCATCGGCGACTTCTGGATCATCGGCGAGCGCTCCGGCGCGCCCGCGATCCGGTCGAAGAGCCAGGTCCGGGCGGTGTCCGCGCGCCGGTGGACGCGCCGCTCGCGGCGCACCGCCCGGGTCATCCGGCGCGGCCGCGAGGTGTACCGCCAGCGCGCCCACGGGCTGCCCGGACGGGCCAGCCGGATAGCGCCGATCAGCCCCAGCACCGGGACGAAGATCCCCAGCAGCCCGGTCCAGATCTTCCCCTTCAGCAGCGCGACGAGCGCCAGCACCGCGTCCAGGCAGATCACCGCGACCAGCGCCCAGCGTCCGCCGGTCGGCGGTCGGGCGCCCAGCGGGAACTGACCCAGCAGCAGGATCGCGATGATCAGTATCCCGATGATCACCGCGTCCACGCTCTTGCGGCCCTGCTCCTTCCAGTACACGTCCTCCAGGTGCAGGATCAGCGCGAACTCGTCGAGGACGAGGCCGCAGCCGGTGCCGAAGAAGAACGCCCAGACGTCCCGCCAGCCCGGGGCGTCGCCGCGCAGCGCGAAGGACGCCACCCCGGAGACGATCAGGATGGCGATGCCGAACACCATGTGGTGGATGTGCAGCCCGCCGGCCTTGATGTTGCTGGGCCACCAGGACACCCCGCGGCGGATCATGCGCACGCTGAAGCGGATCGTCAGGAACGACAGGATGAACCCGACGAGCAGCAGGAAGAGCGGCTGCTTGCCGGGGTCGAGGATGTGCCGGTCGTACTGGGCGAAGAGGAAAGCGATCACACGCTGCTCGCTGGGGTCACCATCGGTACAGCCTAGTGTCGCGACCGGGGCGTATTGCCGAGGGGAGCGGCGCTGGTGCCGCGGCGCTAGAAGCCGCGGGTGCGCTTGGCGGCACGCCGCCGTCCGGGCACGATGCCGGGGGCGCCGCGGACGGCGGGCAGGAAGAGCCGGCTCACCTCGCCGCCGAGGCTGACCCCGACCGCCAGCGCCAGCGCCAGCGCGCCGGAGCGGGCCGTGGAGAGCAGCCCCGGGATGATGTGGTTCTGGGTGATGCCCAGCAGCCCGTAGTAGAGCGAGGAGCCCGGCAGCAGCGGTCCGAGCGCCGGGATGACGTAGGGCAGCGTGGAGCCGCCGTAGAAGCGGGCGATCAACTGCCCGAAGAGGCCGACCAGTATGGCCGCCACGACCGTGGCCACCACCGCGGAGAGCCCCGCCTGACGGTTGATCACCGCGTACACCACCCAGCCGGCCGCGCCGTTGGCGACCGCCCAGCCGAGGGTGGGCCGGTCGGACTGCATCAGCACGCAGAAGGCGATGGTGAGGCCGGCCGCGGCGAGGATCTGGATGATCGGCCGGTCCCGCGTCACCGGCGCGGTGTCCACCCCGGCGAGCCCCATGTGGAAGGCGTGCAGCGCCAGGTAGAGCATCGCCGAGATGCCGCAGACGATGCCGATGAACAGGTACAGCACCTCCAGCAGCCGGGCGGCGGCGGTGATGTAGTAGCCCGTCAGGCCGTCCTGGACGGCCGCCACCAGGGGCCGCCCCGGGATCAGCGCGAAGAGCCCGCCGGTGATGATCGCGGAGGCCTGGACGCTGTAGTCCAGTTCGTGGCGGGCCGCGAAGAGCGCCGCCGCCAGCAGCGCGGGCGGCATCGCGGCGAGCGCGTACTGGTAGAACTCCGGGAAACCGCGGTCGGCGAGCCACCAGGCGGCGCGGTCGCCGAGCAGCGCGCCCAGGAACGACACCAGGAACACCACCCAGTCGCCGCCGACCAGCACGGACGCCGAGCCGGCGAGGAGCCCGGAGGCGCAGGCGAGCATCCAGCCCGGGTAGGGGTGGCGGTTGCGGCGGATGTCGGCGAGGCGCCGGTAGACGTCCTCGATGGTGGCCTTCTCGGCCGTGATCTCGTCGACGAGGGAGTAGACGGCGTCGAGGCGGGTGTAGTCGGAGCCGCGGCGCCGCACCACGCGCTCGGCGGTGGTCGGGGACTCCACCAGCGAGGGGTGGTAGCTGATCGACAGCAGCGTGAAGGTGACGGTGGGTTCGCAGCGGTCCAGGCCGAAGGCGTGGGTGACGCCGAGCATGGCGGCCTCGACGTCCTCGGCGGCCTCGCCGCTGGCGAGCAGGAGCTCGCCGATGCGCAGCGCGATGTCGAGGATGCGCGGGACGGGCGGCGTCCCGGGGGCGGAATCGTTGTCGGCGGGGGCGGAGCGGGCGGAGCGCTCGTAGCCGGGGCGCTCGGACATCGGGGTGCGCAGCAGCACGCGCATCCGCTCGGGCCAGGGGCGGGTGCCGGGGGCGCCGGGGGTGAGCTTGAGGATGGGGGTGCCGCCGACGGGGG
>NZ_MLCF01000074.1 GCF_001879105.1 Mangrovactinospora gilvigrisea
CCCGCGTCCGTCGGCGTCGTCACCACCGCCGACGAGGTGGGCCGCACCTTGTCCGGCGCCCCGTCGCTGCGGCCCTTGCCCAGCTGCAGCGAGAGCACCGTCGACGCGCCGAGCACCACCACCACGGACGCCGCCACCGCGGCCATCCGCCGGCGTGCCATCGCCCGCCGCCGGTCCACCGGCCGCCGCACCCCGCCGACACCACCGCCGGCACCCGCCGCGACCAGCGCAGGCAGCTCCGCCGTCGCCGGAACCGCCGGCGACGCCGACGCCGAGGCCGACGCCCCGTCCCCGAGCTCCCCGAGCCCGGCGAGCTCCGCCGGGACCGGCTCCGCCGCCCCGCACGCCGCCAGCACCCGCCGCGACAGCGCCGCCGCGGTCTGCTCGCCGAGCGCCGCCCGGCGCTCCACCGCGGAGGCGGCCTCCTCGCGGGCCGTCGCCCGATCCTCCGTCACCAGCGCGTGGACGGCCAGCTCATGGTGGAAGTACGCCTCGGCGGACGGCTCCCCCACCCGCCGCGCCGCCTCCGCGCCGAGCCGCAGCGCCCGCTCCCAGGCGCCCCAGCGCAGCGCCGCCGCGAAGACCGGGCCGGCGGCGCGGGCCAGCCGCACCACCGCGTCGTGCCGGTCGAGGTCGCGCGCCGCGGCCATCGCGCCCAGCACGGCCTCCGCCTCGGCGGCGATCGCCGCGGGCGTCACGCCGGTGTGCCCGGCGAACCAGACGTAGTGGTCGACCAGCGCGTCCACCACCCCCGCCGGCCGCTCCGGGACGGGCCCGAAGGGCGACCCCAGGTCCAACTGGTCGGGGACGGGCAGCACATGGGCCGCCAGCCGATGGCTCTCGCCGGAGCCCGCCGCCGTCGCCAGCCCGGCGTCGAGCAGCTCGGTGACGGCGTCCGCGCCCTCCACGGCGCCGGTGAGGGCCGGAAGATGGACCGCCGCGGGCAGCTGCCCGTCCAGCGCTATGGCGATCCGCAGCAGCTCCCTGGCGCCCGCGCTGAGGTCCGCGGCGAGCAGCGCCGCCGGCGCCGCGCTCTGCGCCATCGGGGGCAGCTCCCACTCCCCCGCCGCGCCCGGCCCGCGGCCCCGCGCGTCGCGCTGCCGCAGCACCGCGGCGGCCTGCACGAAGCGCAGCGGCAGGCCCTGGGACTCGAACCACAGGTCGCCCGCCCAGCCCCGCTCGGGGCCCATCAGCGGGCGGCCCAGCCGCCGTTCGAGCAGCGCGAAGGCGTCGTTGCGCTCCAGCCCCTCGAGGGCGACCTCCTCCAGCCGCGAGTCGTGGGCGAGGCCGGCCGTCCGCCCCGCGCCGATCAGCAGCGCGCGGTCGAGAGCGAGCAGGAACGCGCACTCGGGCGCCGCGGAGACCAGCCGCTCCAGCTCCTCGCCGCCGAACTCCAGGTCGTCGACGGTGACGACGGCGCCCACCGAGGCGAGCCGGGCGCGCAGCGTCGCCCCGTCGGGCCGGTAGGCGGCGCCGGCGACGCGGTGGGTGGCGGCGAACAGCTCGTGCAGCAGGTCGTCGGCGGTGCGGCCGGTGCCGTCGAGGCGGACGACGCCGTCGGGGGCCAGGTGCGCGCAGTCGGCGGCGACGGCGGCGAGCAGCGCGCTGCGGCCGACGCCGGAGGGGCCGGTGAGGAGCACCGACCGCCCCTGGGAGAGGAGTTCGACGAGCCCGGCGCGCTCCTGGGCGCGCCCGACCAGCGCGGAGACCGGGTGGTGGCGGATGTCCGAGGGCCGCAGCGGGGTCGCGGGCGCGGCGGCGCGTCGCTCGACGACGGGAACGCGGCGCTCCGGGCAGGGCTCGACGGCGAACCCGTCGCCGCCGGACGCCGAGACGTAGAGCTCCCCGGCGATGAACGCCGGGGAGTGCTCGTCTTCGGGTCTCGGCCGGGTTATTCGTGACTGGGGCATGGCCCGTCCCCCTGCTGCGATGATGATGGCGACCGCACGGTACTTTCCGCCCGTACTATCGTCGTGGCGGTAGGTCTCGACCGGATAACCGAATCCCAAACCTTCGCACACTCTTCACGAGAAGCGCCCGCGGGGGAACCGGTTCGGGGCACGTTCGGCCAGGTTCGAACGCCCCATGGCGACCCATCTCGGCGCACGGCGCGCATCAGACCGCGAGCGCGTCCAGATCGTCCTCAAAGCTCAGGATGCGGTGCAATCGGGTGGCGATCAGGATCCGCTGCAGCTGCGGCGGCACCGCACGCAGCACCAGGCGCCGGCCCTCCCGGCCTGCTCGGCGGTGCACACCCATGATCACTCCGAGGCCGGTGGTGTCCCACGCGGCCAGGCGGGACAGATCGAGGACGAGGTCGCCCCGGCCGTCGTCGACCGCGGCGTGGAGCCGCCGCCGGGCATCGGCCGCGGTGCGGACGTCGAGCGAGCCCTCGAAACGGACCGTCTCGTCGTCCCCCGTGATCCGCATGAGGAACTCCTCCAGGAACTGCGGGAACTGATGCTGCTTCTGCTGCCTTCAGGCTCTTCACTCATCTGACGCCCCATGGGTCGCAAATGTTGTGCTCTCGCCGCAGAAGGCACCGGATTTCACCCGTCGGGGTGAAATATGGACGCGCCTCCTGACGGCGTCGTGTTGACGGCGCCGACGCGCCGTCAGTAGGAGTAGAAGCCGTGCCCGCTCTTGCGGCCCAGGTCGCCGGCCTCGACCATCCGGGAGAGCAGCTCCGGCGGCGCGAACTTCTCGTCGCGGGTCTCGCGGTAGATGTTCTCGGTGGCGTGCAGCAGCACGTCGGTGCCGGTCAGGTCGGTGGTGGCGAGCGGGCCCATGGTGTGCCCGAACCCCAGCTTGCAGGCGATGTCGATGTCCTCGGCGGAGGCGACGCCGGTCTCCACCAGGCGGACGGCCTCCATGGCGAGCGCGGTGATCAGGCGGGTCGTCACGAAACCGGCCACATCGCGGTTGACGACCACGCAGGTCTTGCCGGCGCCCTCGGCGAAGGCCCGCGCGCGGGCCAGCGTCTCGTCGCTGGTCTTCAGGCCCCGGACGAGCTCGCAGAGCGCCATCATCGGCACCGGCGAGAAGAAGTGCGTCCCGACGACGGCCTCGGGGCGCTGCGTCACCGACGCGATCTTGGTGATCGGGAGCGCGGAGGTGTTGGAGGCGAGCACGGCGCCGTCCTTGGCGATCCGGTCCAACTCGCGGAAGACCTCGTGCTTGACGCCGATCTCCTCGAAGACCGCCTCCACCACGATGTCGGCCTCGCCGGCCGCGTCCAGGTCGGTGGTGGTGGCGATGCGGGCGAGCGCCGCCTCGGCGTCCTCCGCGGCGAGGCGGCCCTTCTCGACGAACTTGGCGTAGGAGCGCTCGATGGCGGCGCGGGCCCGGCCCAGCGCCTCCTCGGTGACGTCGCGCAGCACGACCCGGCGGCCGGACTGGGCCGCGACCTGCGCGATCCCGGACCCCATCAGCCCGGCCCCGATCACCGCGATGCTCCCGTCGACTCCCTTGTCGACCGCTGCCTCGCCCACGAAATCCCTCCAAGATGCATGCGCACGGGTGGATCTGACGCGGCATCATCGCCGACGCCGCGTCTTTACCGGAGGGTAACGCTCTTGGGGGGCGATTCGGCACCCGGTGTCGGCGTGGTGCCGATCACCCCTGCCCCGCGGTCATCTCCCGCACCTTGTCCCACGGCAGGCCCTGGCGCACCTCGGAAGCGGGCCTGACCAGGAAGACGAACCGCGAGTCGGCCATCCGGGGGCGGCTGCCGCGGACGATGTCGCGGTGCGGGCGCGCGGCGGCGAATGTCTCCACGGCGGCGCGGTCGGCCCACACGGACTGCGTCCAGAAGGTGCGCCGCAGCGGCGCGGCGGCGAGGGCGTGGCCGAGCCCGCCGGGCGCGGCGGCGGCCTGCCGCCGGATCCGCAGCGAGTCCCGCAGGAACGGCAGCACGTCCCGCAGCCGCTTCACCTCCAACCGCGACACCATCACCACCACGTCCCCGCCCCCTTCCCCACCGGCCCCCGCCACCCAGCGCAGCGGCAGCACCACGCCTCCCCGGGGAACTGCGCGAGCAGCCAGAGACCCACCGCGACCCGCCATCACACCGCACCCCCCTCGTCCACCCGCGCACCCCGCCCCAACCCCAGCGTGCTGAACTCCGGGAACAACCCCGACCCCGCCAACGCCGGCAGCACCCCCAGCACCGCCTTCGCCAGCCGCCCCCCGTCCTCGGGCCCCAGCGCCGACCAGGGCCGCGCCGCCAGCCGATCCGTCAGCGCCTCCACCTCGGCGCGCCCCGCGCGCCCCCGCGCGGTGGCCAGGCCGTCCGCGTCCACCCAGCCCCGCGCCCGCAGCCGCTCGCGGCCCGCCGCCCACTCCTGGTCCGTCCACCCGCGGGAGGCGAACACCTGCGCCGGCGCCGCGCCCACCGCCGCGAAGGAGACCAGCGCCTCCACCGGATCCAGCTCCGCCGCGTGCAGCGCGGCGAGGTGCCCGTCGCCGCGGTGCTCGCGCAGCACCGTCGCGGCCTGCCAGAGCGCCACATGGGGCCGCTCGTCCCAGCCCTGACGGGCGACCAGGTCGGCCTGCGCCGCGGCCATCGGCCGCCCCGCCGCATCCGCCGCCGCGGCCTCCGCCGCGCGCCGCGCCAGCGACGCCGCCCCGCGCAGCTCCGCCCCCTCGGCGACCCCGTCGCCGAGCAGCGCGCGCAGTGTGCGGTCGACGCCGCGCAGCCGGGCCGCACCGACCTCCTCCGGGGCGGCGACCCGCCACACCGCCGGGACGTGGGCCGCCACCTTCGCCGGGGCGAAGGTGAAGAACGCCGCCGTGACCAGCCCGGCCCCGGCCGCGCCGAGCGGCGCCGCACGGTAGGCGAAGTAGCTGGGCCAGCGGTCGTCCACGGCGATGCCGAGCGCCGCGGCCTCCTCGAAGGCCTGCGGTGCGTAGTAGTGGGCGGCATGGACGGGCTCCAGCAGCCGCCACATGCCGCGGGCCGCGTCCTCGATCGTCTGCGCCATCGCGATCCCCCAAGATCTGTCCAGTGACTAGATTGAGGTCCAGCATGCCCCCGACCCCGAATCTTGTCAACGACTAGATTCTCGCTACGCTGGGATCATGCCCTACCACCACGGCGATCTGCGCCGCGCCGTCCTGGACGCCACCGACGAGGCCGTCCGCGAGAACGGCGTCGCCGCCCTCAGCCTGCGCGACCTCGCCCGCCGGGCCGGCGTCTCGCACGCCGCCCCGGCCCACCACTTCGGCGACAAGACCGGCCTGCTCACCGCCTTCGCCGCGGAGGGCCACACCCTCCTCTCCGCGGAACTGGAGCGGGCCGACGGCGACTTGATCGAGGCCGGGGTCGGCTATCTGCGGTTCGCGCTCACCCACCCCGCGCACTTCGAGGTGATGTTCCAGGACGCGCTGCTGCGCGACGGCGACGCCGAGCTGGAGGCGGCCCGCGCCCGCAGCGCCGCGCTGCTGGCCGCCACCGAGGTCTCCGGGCCGACCGGCGCCTCGGCCGCCTGGTCGCTGGTGCACGGCTTCGCCACCCTGTGGCTGACCGGCAGCCTGCCGGCCACCCTGCCGCCGGAGGCGGCGGCCGATCCCTACGCCGCCTTCCGCGCCGCCGCCCGCCACCTCAAGCCCTGACAACGACGCCCGCGGCCCGCCCGCGCCCGCCCATGGCCCGCCCGTGGGCCGCTTGACACATCATCATGCCGCCCAGGGTTCGCGTCCCGGGCCGCGGCGGGTAAGGATGGGGTGAGTCAGCCAGAGCAGGGGACGGGAGACGCGATGCTGCCGGTGACAAGCGCCAACGATCTGGCTCTGCTCGTCGTCGTGCTGGGCGTGCTCATCCTGCTGCTGCGCTGGACCTTCGGCCGCGGCCGCTCGCTCTCCGCCCGCCCCCCGCGGATCGGCCGCCCCGACGAGTACGGCCTGCTGGTGCCCGTCGCCGAGCCCGTCTCCGCCGCGCACGCCCGCCGGCTGGGCCGCAGCCTGCGGGAGGCCGGCATCAAGCACACCCTCGCCGCCACCACCGACGGCCCCCGGGTGCTGGTCTGGCCGGACGACGCCGACCGCGCCCGCACCGTCCTCGCCTCCGTCCCCGACGAGAGCTGACGCCCCGCGGGCGGACGCCGCGGGCGGACGGCGGGTCAGCCGCCCCGCAGCGGGTCGACCTCGGGGTCCGGCTCCCGGGTGATGCCCGCGCCCAGCCCGGCGAGCTGCGGCACCAGCGCGCTGTAGCCGCGGTCGATGTGGTGCACCTCGCTGACCACCGTGTCGCCCTCCGCCACCAGCCCGGCGAGCACCAGCCCGGCGCCGGCCCGGACGTCGGTGGCGCGCACCGGCGCGCCGGAGAGCCGCTCCACCCCGCGCACCACCGCATGGTGACCGTCCGTGCGGATCTGCGCGCCGAGCCTCCCCAGCTCCTGGAGGAAGACGAAGCGGGCCTCGAAGATGTTCTCCGTCACCATCGCCGAGCCGTCCGCCACCGCGTTGAGCGCGGCGAACTGGGGCTGCAGATCGGTGGCGAACCCGGGGTAGGGCAGCGTGACGATGTCCACCGCGGTGGGCCGACGGGCCATCACCACCCGGAAGCCGTCCGGCACCAGGGAGACCGCGGCGCCGGCCGCCGTCAGCTTCTCCAGCGGCATCTGCAGATGCTCCGGGCGCGAGCCCAGCACGCTGACGTCGCCGCGGGTCATCGCCGCGGCCACCGCGAAGGTGCCGGCGACGATGCGGTCGGGGACGACGCGGTGCGGGGCGGCCGGCGGCGCCAGCGCGTCCGTCCCCTGCACCTCGATGGTGGCGGTGCCGGCGCCGCCGATCTTGGCGCCCATCTCCTCCAGCAGCTCGCAGAGGTCGACGATCTCCGGTTCGCGGGCGGCGTTGTCGATGACCGTGGTGCCGCGCGCCAGCACCGCGGCCATCAGGATGTTCTCGGTGGCGCCGACGCTGGGGAAGGCGAGCGCCAGCGACGCGCCCGCCAGCCCGCGGGGGGCGCGGGCCACCAGGAAGCCGTGCTCGCTGCCGAACTCGGCGCCCATCCGGCTCAGGCCGTCGATGTGCATGTCCAGGCCGCGGGAGCCGATCGCGTCGCCGCCCGGCAGGGCCACCCGCACCTCGCCGCGGCGGGCCAGCAGCGGGCCGAGGACGCTGATCGAGGCGCGCATCCGCCGCACCAGGTCGTAGTCGGTCTCGGAGCCGGGCTCCTCGGGGATCTCCATGGCCAGCGCGACCGTCCCGGCGGCGGCCGACTCCTCGACGGACTCCACCCGGCACCCGAGGCGCCGCAGCACCTCGGCCATGATGTCCACGTCGAGGATCCCGGGCACATTGCGGAGCCGGGTGGTCCCGGGTGCCAGCAGCGCCGCCGCCATCAGCTTCAACGCGCTGTTCTTGGCCCCCGCGACGCCGACCTCCCCCACCAGCCTGGCCCCGCCGCACACCCGAAATCGATCCATCAGGGCATGCTAGCCGTCGCCGGGGCGCCGCACGGCCAACGGGGACACCGCGCTCACCAACTCGGGCATTCCGTCCCGGACATGGGACCTGGGATCTTTGGCGCGCCCGGCGGTACACTCGCCCCCATGGCAGCGGGAGTCCGGCAGCAGCTCGAGGAGCGGATCACCGAGCTCATCTTCGAGATGGAGCTCGCGCCCGGCGACCCCATGCCCAACGAGGCGCACCTGATCGACCTGCTCGCCCCGGCCGGCCGCAACAGCGTCCGCGAGGCGCTGCGCGCGCTGCACACCCGCGGCATCGTCGACATCCGGCACGGCTACGGCACCTTCGTCGGCAGCGCGCCGCTCGCCGCGATGGCCCCCGGGCTGCTCTACCGCACCCGCCAGCTCACCCGCGGCAACCCGGGCGCGCTGCGCGAACTGGTCGCCGTCCGCCGGGCCATAGAGTCCGGCCTCATCGCCGACGTCGCCGCCCGCGCCGACGAGGCGCTGCTCGCCCGCCTCGACGCGGAGACCGCCCGGATGCGCGCCGAGCCCGACACCGCCGACGCCGACCGCCGCTTCCACCTGCTGCTCGTCGAGCCGCTCGGCAACGAGCTCGCCGCCCAGCTGATCGAGCTGTTCTGGGACGCCTTCCAGCACGTCCGCGCAGACCTCGGCCCGCGCCCCGACCCGGACGAGACGGCCCGCTGCCACGAGGCGATCACCGCCGCGCTGCGCGCCGGCGCCCCCGAGGCCGCCCGCAGGGCCGTCCTCGCCCACTTCGACGACGTGGAGTCCCGCCTCGACCGCCTCTAACCTGGGGCCATGGTCAATCTGACGCGCATCTACACCCGCACCGGCGACGACGGCAGCACCGCGCTCGGCGACAACTCGCGGACGTCGAAGAACGATCCGCGGCTGCACGCCTACGCGGACGCCAACGAGGCCAACGCCGCGCTCGGCGTCGCCCTGGCGCTCGGCGGGCTGCCGGAGGACATCGCCGCGGTGCTGGTGCGCGTCCAGAACGAGCTCTTCGACGTCGGCGCCGACCTGTGCAACCCGGTCTCCGAGAACCCGAAGTACCCGCCGCTGCGCATCGACGCGCCCTACGTCGACCGCCTCGAGGGCGAGTGCGACCGCTACCTGGAGAAGCTCCCCAAGCTGCGCAGCTTCATCCTCCCCGGCGGCACCCCCGGCGCCGCCCTGCTGCACCAGGCCACCACCGTGGTGCGGCGCGCCGAGCGCTCCGCCTGGGCCGCCCTGGACGCGCACGGCGAGACCATGAACCCGCTCACCGCCAAGTACCTCAACCGCCTCTCCGACCTGCTCTTCATCCTCGCCCGCGCGGCCAACACCGAGCACGGCGACGTGCTCTGGAAGCCCGGCGGCGACCGCGGCTGAGCCGGCCGCCCGGAACACTCAGCCCCGCCCCCGCCCCTCGAACGCCCCGTAACGACTCGGACGCGGACGTCCGGAATACGGAACTCCTCCCCCACTGCGCCGCGTCCGTCCAACCGGACAGACGTCAGCACACTGGCATTCCGGGGGGAATCCGCCATGTCCGAGCTCATCGACCGCCTCGAAGAGAAGATCCACGAGCACGACGCCGCCCCGCAGCGGGGCGGCCTGACGCCCTATCGCGATCCGCTGCGCATCCCGCCGGTGGTGCGGCCCGAGCCCGGCGCCACCACCGTCGTCGAGCAGCGCCACACCTGGGTGCGGCTGCACTCGCAGCTGCCGCCCACCGCGATGCTCGCCTACGACGGCAGCTTCCCGGGCCCCACCATCGAGGTGCGGCGCGGCGAGAAGGCCCGCATCGCCTGGACGAACGCCGTCGACGGCGAGGACGACTACCCGCTCACCGCCGTCTCCGCGCCGGCGCGCGGGCGCACCGAGGTGCCGCCGTCCGCCGAGCCCGGCCGCGGCGACCTGGTGCCCGACCCGCGGGTGCCGGCGCTGCCCGCCTGGACGGTGACGCATCTGCACGGCGCCGTCACCAACGCCGGCAACGACGGCTGGGCCGAGAACGCCGTGGTCCGCGGGGACGCCCAGCTCTCCGAGTACCCGAACCGGCACCGCGCCACCGGCCTGTGGTACCACGACCACGCGATGAGCATCACCCGGTTCAACGTCTACGCCGGGCTCGTCGGCCAGTACCTGATCCGGGACGACGAGGAGGACGCCCTCGGCCTGCCGTCCGGCGCGCACGAGATCCCGCTCACCCTCGCCGACCGCAACCTGGACACCGACGCCCAGGGCCGGCTGACGGGCCGCCTGCTCTACAAGACGGTCGTCGTCGATCCCAAGAACGCCGAGACCGGCCAGCCCGTGGAGCTGCCCTTCACCGGCCCGTACACCACCGTCAACGGCGTCATCTGGCCGCACCTGGACGTCGAGGCCCGCTGGTACCGCTTCCGGCTGCTCAACGCCTCCAACGCGCGCTTCTTCGACCTGGTGCTGGTGGACGAGGAGAACCGACCGGTGCCGCACGCCCTGGTGCAGATCGGCTCGGACGGCGGGCTGCTGCCCTCACCCGTCCCCGTCGACTTCGACGCCGCGACGATGGAGAGCCTCACCATCGCCCCCGCCGAGCGGATGGACCTGCTCCTCGACTTCCGCGCGCTGCGCGGCAAGCGGGTGCGGCTGGTCAACCGCGGCGGCAAGGGCACGGGCGTGCCGGACCCGGTGGGCAATGTGCCGTTCCCCGAGGTGATGGAGTTCCGGGTGGGCACCGAGCGCACCGGGGACGACTTCGCGCCGCCGGAGGTGCTCGACAACTCCTTCGTCACCTACACGCACGACGGCTTCCCGCACGGCCACCGGATGCTGCTGCTGACGCCGCCCGGCACCAAGGGCGGCGGCGGCGAACCGGAGCTGTGGGAGCTGGAGATGGTGGACGGCGAGCCGCCGGTGCAGCTGCCCGCCGACGGCTGGGTCCAGGTGAAGGGGAAGGACGGCACGGTCACCACCTACCGCCGCACCGCCCGGCGCTTCGAGGACTCGCTCAACTTCATGCTCGCGCACGGCGACTTCGAGGTGTGGAACTTCCTCAACATCTCGGGCATCACCCACCCCATGCACATCCATCTGACGGACTTCCAGATCCTGGGGCGGGACGGCTACGACGCGAGCGGCTTCGACCCGAAGGCGGCGGGGACGCGGACGCCGATCGCCTGGACGCCGGCGGCGAGCGGCACGATCGCGCCCAACGAGCACGGGCACAAGGACGTCTTCCAGAGCCGCAGCGGGCAGATGCTCGCGGTGATGGGCCAGTTCACCGGCGGCTACGGCCGCTTCATGTACCACTGCCACCTGCTGATGCACGAGGACATGGGCATGATGCGGCCCTTCACGGTGATGCCCCGCGAGGCCATCCCCTTCGGCCACGACATGGGCTCCATGCCCATGCCGATGTAGGCCGCCCCGACCCCGGCGCCCGCCCGATCGCCGAAGGCGATCGGGCGGGCGCCGGGGCGAAACGGCGGCGAACCCGGCACGGCGCGGACCGCGGCAACCGCACGGACCCTAAGCGACGTTCACGTGCTGCCCCGGCGGCGCCGCCTCCAGCCACGCCAGAAACCCCGTCAGCGCGTCCTCGGACATGGCAAGCTCCACCGCCTGCCCCCCGCTCGTGCACTCCAGCACCACCGCCCCCGACAGCAGCGCCACCTCCTCCTGCCCCTGCGGCACCCGACGCCCCGTCACCTCGATGTCCCCGCGCGTCAGCACCCGCCGCGGACGAGGCGCGTAGGAGAAGACCCGGAACCACTCCAGCCGGTCCCCGCTGTACCGGGCCACCCCGAACGTCCACCCCTTGCCGTCCGGCTCCTCCTCGGCAGCCCCCTCTGCCACCCCCGAAGCCGCTCCCGCGGCTGCCCCCGCGGCCGCCCGCTCGCGCCGCAGGCTGCAGTCGAACGTTCCCCCGCGCCGCTGGATCACCCGGCGGCGCACCCCCAGCAGGAACAACCCGAGCAGCACGGCCAGCACCACCGCCCCGCACAGCACCAGAGCAAGGATCATTCCGCCCGCACCCTCCTCGCCCCAAGGCGCTCATGGCACCGGCCGACCGAACCGGCCCGGCGCCGGATGTAGCACACCGGGCCGCGGGAGAATCGCTCTCCCGCAGCCCGGTGCAACGAACCGTCTTCTCCGGCCTCGACCGCTGCCGCCGCTACTTCGACAGCAGTGCCATCGAGGCCTTCAGCCGCAGCTCGGCCCGCCGTTCGGCCGCGGCGTCGTGCGACGTCCGCGCCCGCTCCAGGGCCCGCTCGGCACGCGCCTTGTCGATGTCCTTCGCCAGCTCCGCCGTCTCCGCGAGGAGCGACAGCTTGTTGTCGGCGAACGACAGGAAGCCGCCGTGCACCGCGGCGACGACCGCCTCTCCGCTCTCCTGGCGAATGACCACCGTGTTCGAGGTCAGCTCGCCCAGCACCGGCGTGTGGCCGGCCTGGATGCCGATCGACCCCGAGACGGTCTGCGCGCTGACGATCACGGCGTCGCCGGACCACACCAGGTGGTCCGCCGCCACCAGCTCGACGTGCAGTTCAGCCAACGTGGCTCCTTAACTCTGGCCGACCCGCTGCCGCGGGACGACCGGTTGGGACAAAGGATAGCGGGCGGCGCGGCGCCCGATGCTCACAGCCGGTCGCCGCGCCCGCCCATCGACCGTCGGGGCGTCAGCTGTTGAGCAGCTCGTTGCCCTTCTTCTCCAGGTCGTCCAGGCCACCGCACATGAAGAACGCCTGCTCGGGGAAGTGGTCGTACTTCCCGTCCGCGATGGCGTTGAACGCGGCGATGGACTCGTCCAGCGGAACCGTGGTGCCGTCGATGCCGGTGAACTGCTTCGCCATGTAGGTGGTCTGGGAGAGGAACCGCTCGATCCGGCGCGCCCGGTTGACGGTGACCTTGTCCTCCTCGGACAGCTCGTCCATACCGAGGATCGCGATGATGTCCTGCAGGTCCTTGTACTTCTGCAGGATCGCCTTGATCCGGTTGGCGGTGTCGTAGTGGTCCTTGGAGATGTAGCGCGGGTCCAGGATCCGGGACGAGGACGCCAGCGGGTCCACCGCGGGGTAGATGCCCTTCTGGGTCAGCGCCCGCTCCAGCACCGTCGTCGCGTCGAGGTGCGCGAAGGTGGTGGCCGGCGCCGGGTCCGTCAGGTCGTCCGCGGGGACGTAGATCGCCTGCATCGAGGTGATGGAGTGGCCGCGGGTGGAGGTGATGCGCTCCTGCAGCTGTCCCATCTCATCCGCCAGGGTGGGCTGGTAGCCCACCGCGGACGGCATCCGGCCCAGCAGCGTGGAGACCTCGGAGCCGGCCTGGGTGAAGCGGAAGATGTTGTCGATGAAGAGCAGCACGTCCTGCTTGTTGACGTCGCGGAAGTACTCCGCCATCGTCAGCGCGGACAGCGCGACCCGCAGACGGGTGCCCGGGGGCTCGTCCATCTGGCCGAAGACCAGGGCGGTGGACTTGAGGACGTCCACCTCCTCCATCTCGCCGATGAGGTCGTTGCCCTCACGGGTGCGCTCGCCCACGCCCGCGAACACCGACACACCGCCGTGGTTGGCGGCGACACGGTAGATCATCTCCTGGATGAGCACCGTCTTGCCGACGCCGGCGCCGCCGAACAGGCCGATCTTGCCGCCCTTGACGTACGGGGTCAGCAGGTCGATGACCTTGATGCCGGTCTCGAACATCTCGGTCTTGGGCTCGAGCTGGTCGAAGCTCGGGGGCGTCCGGTGGATGCCCCAGCGCTCGGCCTTGGCCACCGACTCGACGGGGGCGTTGAGCACCTCGCCGAGGGCGTTGAAGACCTTGCCCTTGGTGACGTCGCCGACCGGCACGGTGATCGCCGCGCCGGAGTCGGTGACGGCCGCGCCGCGCACCAGGCCGTCGGTGGGCTGCATGGAGATGCACTTGGCCATGCCGTCGCCGAGGTGCTGCTCCACCTCCATCGTCAGCGTCTTGGTGCTGCCGTCGGGCGTCACCACGTCGACGTAGAGGGCGTTGTAGATGTCCGGCATCGCGTCGACGGGGAACTCCACGTCGACGACCGGACCGATGACCCGCGCGACCCGGCCGGTGGCCGTGCCCGTCGCAGTCGTGTCAGCAGTGGTGGTCATGTGTTCAGTCACTCCCCGCGGTCGCGTCGGCCAGGGCGGAGGCACCACCGACGATCTCGCTGATTTCCTGGGTGATCTCGGCCTGACGGGCCGAGTTGGCGAGCCGGGTGTACACCCGGATCAGATCCGTTGCGTTGTCGGTCGCGGACTTCATCGCCCGGCGCCGGGCCGCGTGCTCGGACGCGGCCGACTGGAGCAGGGCGTTGAAGACCCGCGCCTCGACGTACCGCGGAAGCAGCGCGTCGAGGACGCCCTCGGCCGAGGGCTCGAAGTCGTAGAGCGGGTACAGCTCCGACTTGCGCGCGGTGACGGCCTCCTCGGCCGGGTTGGCACCCGCCTCGGAGCCGCCGCCGACGGGCAGGCCCGTCTCGTCCGCCGCGTCCTGCAGCTGCAGGGGAAGCACCTGCCGCTGCACCGCGTTCTGCGTCAGCATCGAGACGAACTCGGTGAAGACGACATGCACCTCGTCGACGCTGCCGGCGACGCCGTCCGCGCCGGTGAAGGCGGCGACCAGCGCGGCCGCCACCTCCTTGGCGTCGGAGAAGGCGGGACGGTCGGAGAAGCCCGTCCAGCTGTTCACGAACGGCTTGTTCTTGAACTTGAAGTTGCCGACGCCCTTGCGGCCGACGATGTAGGTGTCGACCGTCTTGCCCTCGGCGACCAGCTTCGCGGTGAGCGCGTCCGCCGACTTCATCGCGTTGGCGTTGTACGCGCCGGCCTGGCCGCGGTCGCTGGTGATCAGCAGGACCGCGGCGCGGGTCGGGTTGGGGTGGGCGTCGGTGAGCGGGTGCTGGGTGGTGGAGCGGGTGGCGACCGCGGCCACGGCACGGGTGATCTCGGACGCGTACGGCGTGGACGCCTCGACGGCCCGACGGGCCTTCTGGATACGCGACGCGGAGATCATCTCCATCGCCTTGGTGGTCTTCCGGATGTTGGCGATCGCGCGCGACCGCCTCCGGTACTCCCTCTGCTTGGCTCCCATGGGCTAAGGCTCTCTCCTCGAAGTTCCCCGCCCCATCAGCTGTCCGACGCGGCGAGGTCGGTGAGCAGCGTGCCGTCCTCGGTCTGGTAGCCCTGCTTGAACTCCGAGATGGACTTCTCCAGGCCCGCCACCGTGTCGTCGCCGAGCTTGGCGGTCTCGCGGATCGACTTCAGCTGGTCGGCGTGGTCGCGGCGCATGTGGTCCAGGAACTGGCCCTCGAAGCGCTGGATCTCGGACACCGGGACGTCGTCCAGGTTGCCCGAGGTGCCGGCCCACAGCACCACGGCCTGCTCCTCGAAGGGCAGCGGCTGGTACTGCGGCTGCTTGAGGACCTCGACCATGCGCTGGCCGCGCTCCAGCTGGGCCTTGGACGTCGGGTCCAGGTCGGAGCCGAAGGCGGCGAACGCCTCCAGCTCGCGGTACTGGGCGAGGTCCAGGCGCAGCTGGCCCGTCACCGAGCGGATGGCCTTCGTCTGCGCGGAGCCGCCGACGCGGGAGACCGAGGTGCCCGGCTCCAGCGCGGGGCGGATCTCCTGGTTGAAGAGGTCGGCCTGCAGGTAGCACTGGCCGTCGGTGATGGAGATGACGTTCGTCGGGATGAACGCGCCGACGTCGCCGTCCTTGGTCTCGATGATCGGGAGACCGGTCATCGAGCCGCCGCCGAGCTCGTCGGAGAGCTTGGCGCAGCGCTCCAGCAGCCGGGAGTGCAGGTAGAAGACGTCGCCCGGGTAGGCCTCGCGGCCCGGCGGGCGGCGCAGCAGCAGGGACATGGCGCGGTACGCCTCGGCCTGCTTGGAGAGGTCGTCGAAGACGATGAGGACGTGCTTGCCCTCGTACATCCACTTCTGGCCGATGGCCGAACCGGTGTAGGGGGCCAGGTACTTGAAGCCGGCCGGGTCGGAGGCGGGGGCCGCGACGATGGTGGTGAACTCCATCGCGCCGGCGTCCTCGAGCGCCTGGCGCACCGAGGAGATCGTGGTGCCCTTCTGCCCGATCGCCACGTAGATGCAGCGGACCTGCTTCTTCGGGTCGCCGCTCTTCCAGTTGTCGACCTGGTTGATGATCGCGTCGACGGCGAGAGCGGTCTTGCCGGTCTGCCGGTCGCCGATGATCAGCTGGCGCTGGCCGCGGCCGATCGGGGTGAGGACGTCGACCGTCTTCAGACCGGTCTGCATCGGCTCCTTGACCGGCTGGCGCATCATCACGCCGGGGGCCTGCAGCTCGAGCGCGCGGCGCTCGCTGGAGACGATCTCGCCCTTGCCGTCGATCGGGTTCGCCAGCGGGTCGACCACGCGGCCCAGGAAGTTGTCGCCGACCGGCACGGAGAGGACCTCGCCGGTGCGGTGGACCTTCTGGCCCTCCTCGATGCCGCTGAACTCGCCCAGGACGACGACGCCGATTTCGCGCTCCTCCAGGTTCTGGGCGAGACCGAGGGTCCCGTCCTCGAACCGGAGCAGCTCGTTGGTCATGGCCGAGGGCAGGCCCTCGACCTTGGCGATGCCGTCACCGGCCATGGTGACGGTCCCGACCTCCTCGGCAGCCGCCGAGTCCGGCTCGTACGACTGGACGAAGCGCTCCAGCGCGTCCCGGATCTCATCCGGCCGGATCGTGAGCTCCGCCATCTGGTGTCCCTGCTCTCCTCGTTAGGTATCGGCCTGCCAAAGCGGCCGCAAAGGTGCTTGCCTGTGGCCGGCTTCCGTCAGCCGGCCGATGCCTATGTGTCGCGCCCGGCGGACCGGGCGCGCTCGTCGTTATCCCTCGAAGTGCTGCCGGGCCGCCGTCAGCCGGCCCGCCACGGTGCCGTCGATGACCTCGTCGCCGATCTCGATCCGCAGGCCGCCGAGGACCTCCGCGTCGATGTCGATGTTGAGGTGCACCTGGCGCCCGTAGAGCCGGGTGAGCGCGGCGCCGAGCCGGTCCTTCTGCTCCTGGTTCAGGGGCAGTGCCGCCGTCACGACGGCCACGATGCGGCTGCGGAGGTCCGCGGCATCCCGGGAGGCGGCCTCGAGGCCTGCTTCCAGGCTACGGCCTCGCGGTGCACGCACCAGACGCTCGACCAGACGCATCGTGACCGCGTCGGCGCGGCCGCCCAGCAGGCCCCGGACCAGCTCGCCGCGGGCCTCACGGCCCGCCGCGGTGTCGATCCGGCTGGTCAGCGCGGCACGCAGCTCGCTGTTGCCGGCCACGATGCGCCCGAAGCGGAACAGCTCGTCCTCGACGGCGTCGAGGGAGCCTCGGCGCTCCGCGTCGGTGAGCTCGGCGACGACCGACAGCTTCTCGATCGAGTCGGCCAGGTCGCGCGGGGCCGACCAGCGGCTGCGGACCATGCCGGCGACCAGGTCGACGGCGCCCGAGTCGAGCTGGCCGTCGAGCAGCGCCGCGGCCAGGCCGGCCTTGGCGTCCGCCGGCCGCGACGGGTCGGTGAGGGCGCGGCGCAGGCCGGCCTCGCCGTCCAGCAGCGTCACCACCGCGGCGAGGTCGGCGCCGAGCCGGGCGGCGTCCGTGGACGCCGTTCCGAGCAGGGTGCCGATCCGCTCGCGCGCGGCGGCGAAGGCCTCGCGGCTGGCGCCGTTCATCGTGCCGATCCTTCGGTCGCGTCGGCCGGGGCCTGCTCGGCGGCGCGCTGCTCCAGCTCGTCGAGGAACCGGTCGACGATCCGGCGCTGCCGGGCCTCGTCCTCCAGCGACTCGCCGACGATGCGGCCGGCGAGCTCGACCGAGAGCCGGCCGACGTCCTGCCGGAGCTGGGCGGCGGCCTGCTTCTGGTCGGCCTCGATCTGCTGGTGGCCGGCGGCGACGATGGCCTCGCGCTGGCGCTGGCCCTCCGAGCGCAGCTCCTCCTTGATGGCGGAGCCGTCCTCCTGGGCCTTCTGCGTCAGGGCGTTGGCCTCCTTGCGAGCCTCGGCCAGCTTCTCCCGGTACTGCTCGAGCGTGCGCTGGGCCTCGGCCTGGGCCTCCTCGGCGCGCTCGATGCCGCCCTCGATGAGGTCCTGGCGCTCCTCGAGCACCTTGTTGATGCTCGGGAGGAGCTTCTTCGCGAGGATCCCGAAGACGATGAAGAAGCAGATCAGGCCGATGATCAGCTCGGACGCGTGGGGGACCAGCGGGTTCTGCGGTCCCTCAGCGGCCAGATGGGCAATCACATCAGATCCAATCGTCGGAATCGTTCGTCGGAGTCGGGGGTTGTCAGCCCTTGAACATGAAGGGGACGACGATGCCGATCAGCGCCAGCGCCTCGGTGAGAGCGAAGCCGATGAACATGTTGGTGCGGAGCATGCCGGCGGCCTCGGGCTGGCGGGCCATGGCCTGAACGCCGTTGCCGAAGATCAGACCCACGCCGATGCCGGGGCCGATGGCGGCGAGGCCGTAACCGACGGCGCCCAGCATGTTGATGTTGAGGGTGCTCGAGGCGGCGGCGAGCGTGTTCAGCATTCTTCTGATTCCTTTGCGGTGTCAGCCGGTGGGGGGTTGGTCCACCGGTGGTCTTGGGGTCGTATCCGCGGGGCGGGCGGCTGTCCGGCCGGGGCCGGTCAGTGCTCCTCGGAGAGGGCCTGCCCGATGTAGGAGGCGGTCAGCATCACGAAGATGTAGGCCTGCAGGGCCTGGATCGCCAGCTCGAACGCGGTGAGGACGATCGTCATCACGAACGAGGCGCCGGAGTAGAGGGCCCCGATGGACGGGGACAGCAGGTACCAGCTGGCCGCCGAGAACATCACGATCATCAGGTGGCCGGCGAACATGTTGCCGAAGAGCCGGACCGCGAGCGTGAAGGGGCGGAAGAAGATGTTGGAGATGAACTCGACCGGCGTCAGGATGAAGTAGATCGGCAGCGGCACGTCCGGGGGGACGCAGAGGTTCTTGATGCCGCCGACGAAGCCGTTGCGCTTGAAGGTGAGCACCATGTAGGTGACCCACACCGTGAGCGCGAGGCCGGCCGGGAAGGCGATCACCGAGGTGACCGGGAACTGGGCGAACGGGATGATCGCCATCAGGTTCATCAGCCAGACGAAGAAGAAGAGCGAGACCAGGTAGGGGACGTACCGGTCGCCCTCCTTGCCGATCATGTCCCGGGCGACGCCGCGGCGGACGAAGTCCAGGCCCATCTCGCCGATGAGCTGGAGCTTGCCCGGCTTGCGCACCTTCGGCTTGGCGAAGGCGCCCCAGAAGAAGACGACGATCAGGACCATGCAGATCACCGAGAGCAGCATGGGCTTGTTCAGGTCCATGCCCACATGGGCCCAGGGCTTGAAGATGAAGGTCCAGAGGCTGGGCGCCGGGAACGAGCAGCCGGAGCTGTTCCCGTAGTGCGCGTTCTCGCAGCTCTGCGCGGCGAGCGAGATCAGGTCAGCACTCACCACGGACTTCCTTCACTTGACGCATGGGTACGGCAACCTCGGTGTGTCGGCGTGGCGTTGACCACGGGGGCAGCACGGATTCTGGGCTTCTGGTCGACTTCGGTCGGTCGTTCTCGGTGATCGGCTGAAGCCGGAAGGGCCTTCCGGTCGCCGGCGAAGGGGGCCGCCCGGCAAGGCACGCGGCGGCGCTCCGGTCCCCGAGCATGTTGACCCGGACCTTAGCAGTTGTCGGACGACCGAGCTCGCACCGGGGCGTCACCTCGCGGGCTCCTTCGCCGGGTCGTCGGCGGAGGGCTTGGAAGCGGTGGAACCGGTGCCCGATTCGGGCTCGACATAGAACATCTTTGACTTGACCAGACCGCGAATCTGGCCGGCCATCCACACCAAGGTGCACGCGAGGGCGGTGAATCCGAAGGCCCGCGGCTCCATGAACGTGACGTGCCGCAGAGCTCCGGCGGCGACGGCCACCAGCAGGATCTGGACCAAGTAGGTGCCGAGCGCTGCGGGCATCAGAAAGTCGGGCATGTTGTCGGCGGCCCAGCTGATGGCCCACTGGCCGGCGGCGAAGAACACCACCACCAGCGCCATTCCGAGGGCGGCTCCGATCGCGCCGTGCGCGCCCGCCGCGAGCAGGCTGATCAGCATGGCGATCACACCGGCGATCAGCGTGGGGACGGCGGCGCGCCGGACGATCCGGGCGTCATGGGACCTCATGTCGGCGGCTCCGGCATCTGGTCTGGGGATCAAGGAACTTGAGGAGCGCCGGGCCTGGGCCGCGGTGCCCTCCTGAGTCTTCGTGAACGGTATCACAAACGATTTGATGCACGCTTTACCATGACGGTGTGCGTCCGGTCACAATCCCGTGAAACTGCGCCGTTCAACGTCTCCATGATGGCATGGTTCGGCAGCTGCAGATTTTGCCGAATCTTGAAATTCCTGAAGTTTCAGGGCAATTGGCGGTCTTACCGTATCAATAGCCGCTTTATTGACCAAATGCGGTCAATAGGGCGCCAATCGGGCATCAGCCGTGCGGGTGCGGCTCCGACTCCGGCTGCGGCAGCTCCGACGAGGTCTCGCCGTCCGACAGCGACGTCACCGCCGTGGCCCCGGACGGGCGCCGGTAGTCGGCGACCGCCCCGTCCCGGGCATGGCGGCCGTGGTGCCGGCTCGCCCGGTAGCGCGGCGGCACGAAGCGCTCCATCCACCTCGGCACCCGCGGGCTCCACCGCGGCAGCAGCAGGATCCCCACGCCCACCGCGACCGCCGCGACCAGCACCAGCAGCACCTCGCGCTTGCCGCTGCGCACCGACAGCGCCACCGTCCCGAAGCACAGCACCGCCGACCAGAAGTACATGACCAGCACCGCTCGGGTCTCCGAGTGCCCCAACTCCAGCAGCCGGTGGTGCAGGTGCTTCTTGTCCGCCGAGAACGGCGAGCGCCCCGCGAGCGTCCGGCGCACCACCGCCATCACCATGTCGGCCAGCGGGATGGCCACCATCGCCAGCGGCAGGACCAGCGGAATGTAGAACGGCAGCAGCTTCAGGGTGGCGCTCGCGCCCGAGCCCGCCTGCGCCGCGATGTTGTCCGGGTCGACCTGGCCGGCCAGCGAGATGGACGGCGCCGAGAGCACCAGCCCGAGCAGCAGCGCGCCCGAGTCGCCCATGAAGATGCGCGCCGGCGTCATGTTGTGCGGCAGATAACCGAGGCACATCCCCACCAGCACCGCGCTGAAGAGCGCGGCCGGCGCGGCGGCCTCCAGGTTGTAGCCGTACCAGAGGCGGTAGGCGTAGACGAAGAACGCCAGCGCCGCGATGCACACCATCCCGGCCGCGAGCCCGTTCAACCCGTCCACGAAATTCACCGCGTTGACGGTCGCGACCACCAGGACCACGGTGAGCAGAGTGCCCTGAAACGACGTCAGCAGGACCGTGCCGACGCCCGGAATGGGCAGCCAGAGAATCTTGAATCCCTGAAGGACCATCACGCCGGCGGCGACCATCTGGCCGCCCAGCTTCACCAGGGCGTCCAGGTCCCATTTGTCGTCCATCACCCCGATCACCCAGACCACCGCGGCGCCGGAGAGCAGCGCGCGCACGTCAGAGGTGTCGGAGAAGATCTGCCCGATCTTGGTGAGGTGCTCGGCGACCAGCAGCCCGGCGCAGAGGCCGCCGAACATCGCGATCCCGCCGAGGCGCGGCGTCGGCTCCTTGTGGACGTCCCGCTCGCGGATGGCCGTCATGGCCCCGGCCGCGATGGCGAACTTGCGCACCGGCCCCGTGAGTACGTACGTGACCCCCGCCGTCACAAGAAGCGTCAGCAGATACTCACGCACGCCGGTTCACTCCCACTTGCCGTCTGGACTGCCGCCCTTCACCATACGGGGCGCTCGCCCCTCAGGTTCCACGGTCCGCGCGGAAACCCCCAAATGGGGACGCCCGCAGCCGGCGCGCGGTTCCCGGCCCCGCGCACGCGGAAACGTTACCCCCGAGCGTCGATCCCGGTAAGGACCGTCAACACCGGGTCAAGCGAGCGAAAAATCTCGTCCCCCACATGACGGAACACGGTGAGCGGCGCCCCGTACGGGTCGTCGATCTCGTCCGCCTCCGGCGTCGCCGCCAGCAGCCAGCCGCGCAGCGCCGCCGCGGCGCGCACCAGCGCGGTCGCCCGCACGCCCACCCCGGCCCCGGCCGGCGGCAGCGTCAGCGGGTCGATCGCCCCGACGAGCCGGGTGAACTCCTTGATGGTGAACGTCCGCAGGCCCGCCGAATACCCCATCGAGATCACCTGGGAGCGGTGGTCCCGGGTCGCGGCCAGCACCAGATCGGCCTCCGCGACGTGCTCCTCCACCAGCTCGCGGCCCGTGAAGCCGTCCGCGGGCGCCCCGTAGTCCTCCAGCACGGAGGCCGCGTTGGCCTCCATGCCGGCGCCCTCGTGGCCCCACGTCCCGGCCGACTCCACCTCCACACCGCACTCCGCGGCGTACCCCGGCCCGAGCCGGCGCGCCAGCTCATGGCGCGTCAGCCGCTCGGCCATCGGCCCGCGGCAGATGTTGCCGGTGCACACGAAGAGGATGCGGAACCGGTCGAGCCGGCCCTGCCCCGCGGGCAGCGCGGAACCCGACGCGACGCCCGCCGGGGCGGCGGCGTCCGAGACGCCGATCCCCAACGAGCCCGCGCCGGAGCGCCATCGCGAGCCGTACGGATTCACTGCTGGTCGTGCTCCAGGTCCGGGACCACCTCGCGCAGCGTCTCCGCCGTCAGCGCGCCCTCGCGCAGCAGCACCGCCCGCTCGCCCGTCACGTCCACGATCGTGGAGGCCGACGCCTCCAGCGGGCGCCCGCCGTCCAGGTAGACCGCCACCGCCTCGCCCAGCTGCTCCTGGGCGGCGTCGCAGCTCTCCGGGGCCGGCTGTCCGGAGCGGTTGCCGGCCGTGACGGCCATCGGGCCGGTCTCGTTGAGCAGCTCGATCGCCACCGGGTGCAGCGGCATCCGGACGGCCACCGTGCCGCGGGTGTCGCCCAGGTCCCAGCGCAGCGACGGCTGGTGGCGGGCCACCAGCGTCAGCGCGCCCGGCCAGAACGCGTCCACCAGGTCCCAACCCCACTCGGGCAGCTCGGCGATGATGCCGTGCAGCGTGTTGGGCGAGCCCACCAGCACGGGCGAGGGCATGCCGCGGCCGCGGCCCTTCGCCTCCATCATGTCGCCCACGGCGTCCGAGGAGAACGCGTCGGCGCCGATGCCGTAGACCGTGTCGGTCGGCAGCACGACCAGCTCGCCGCGCTTCACCGCGGACGCCGCCTCGCGCAGGCCCGTCTCCCGGTCCGCCGGGTCGGCGCAGTCATAACGACGACTCATGAAACGCATCCCTCCATCACGTTGACGCGCCCCGTCAGGGGCGCGAAGAACTGCGCGAGTGACCCACCGCGGACCCGGGGCGCGCCCCGGACCGCAAGAACCCCGAAGATCACGGCACCCTCTTCCGCGCCGTCGTGAAGCGGGCCCGCTGGTTGAGGTCCCGGTGGTCCGCCGCGTCCGTCCACCGCGCCTCTTCGCTGAAGATCCACGGCACCTGGCCGCCCTGCGTGTCCGCATGCTCCACCACCACCACGCCCCCGGGGCGCAGCATCCGGAACGCCGTCCGCTCCAGGCCGCGGATCAGGTCCAGCCCGTCCTGGCCCGAGAAGAGCGCCATCTCCGGATCGTGGTCCCGTGCCTCCGGCGCGACATGCTCCCACTCCTCCAGCGGGATGTAGGGCGGGTTGGTGACCACCAGGTCCACCTGCCCCGTCAGGTCCGGCAGCGCCGTCAGCGAGTCGCCGTGGTGCAGCGTGACGCGGCCCTCGGTGGCGTCCGCGTAGGCGTCGACGTTGCGCTGCGCCCAGCCCAGCGCCTCCTCCGACAGCTCCACCGCGTGCACCTGGCTGCGCGGCACCTCCTGCGCCAGCGCCAGCGCGATCGCGCCCGAGCCGGTGCACAGGTCGACGGCGAGCGGCTCGGCGACGTCCATCTCGTGGAGCGCGTCGATCGCCCACCCGGCGACCAGCTCCGTCTCCGGGCGCGGCACGAACACCCCGGGACCGACCCGCAGCTCCAGATAGCGGAAGAAGGCCCGGCCGGTGATGTGCTGCAGCGGCTCGCGCGCCGCGCGGCGCGCCACCGCCTCCCAGAAGCGGGCGTCGAAGTCGCCGTCCGAGACGGCGTGCAGCTGGGAGCGCTTCACCCCGTGGACGAAGGCGGCGAGCTCCTCGGCGTCGAAGCGGGGCGAGGGCACGCCGGCGTCGGCCAGCCGTCGGGTGGCCTGCGCCACCTCGGCGAGCAGCAGGTTCATAGCGTGTGCCCTCCCCCGGGTCAGTGGTTCTCGGCCTCGGCCAGGCGGGCCTCGGCGTCCTTGTCGACGCAGGCCTGCACGACGGCGTCGAGCTCGCCGTCCAGGACCTGGTCCAGGTTGTACGCCTTGAAGCCGACCCGGTGGTCGGAGATCCGGTTCTCCGGGAAGTTGTAGGTGCGGATGCGCTCCGAGCGGTCCACGGTGCGCACCTGGCTGCGGCGCACGTCCGAGGCGGCCGCGTCGGCCTCCTCCTGGGCGGCGGCCAGCAGCCGCGCCCGCAGGATGCGCAGCGCCTGCTCCTTGTTCTGCAGCTGGCTCTTCTCGTTCTGGCAGGAGACCACGATGCCGGACGGGAGGTGGGTGATGCGCACCGCGGAGTCGGTGGTGTTGACGGACTGCCCGCCGGGGCCGCTGGAGCGGTAGACGTCGATCCGCAGGTCGCCCGCGTTGATCTCGACGTCGACGTCCTCGGCCTCGGGCAGCACCAGCACGCCGGCGGCGGAGGTGTGCACCCGGCCCTGCGACTCGGTGACGGGGACGCGCTGCACCCGGTGGACGCCGCCCTCGTACTTCAGGCGGGCCCAGACGCCCTGGCCGGGCTCGGGGGTGCCGCGGTTCTTCACGGCCACCGAGACGTCCTTGTAGCCGCCCAGATCGGACGGGGTGGCGTCGATGACCTCGGTCTTCCAGCCGACCCGCTCGGCGTACCGCAGGTACATCCGCAGCAGGTCGCCGGCGAAGAGCGCGGACTCCTCGCCGCCCTCGCCGGCCTTGATCTCGAGGATGACGTCCTTGTCGTCGGCGGGGTCGCGCGGCACCAGCAGCAGGCGCAGCCGCTCGGCAAGCTCGTCGCGCTGCCGGCCGAGGGTGTCGACCTCGGCGGCGAACTCCGGGTCGTCGTGGGCGAGTTCCCTGGCGGTCTCGATGTCCTCCCCCGTCTGCCGCCACGCCTTGTAGGCGTCGACGATCGGGGTCAGCTCGGCGTAGCGCTTGGCGAGCCTGCGCGCGCCGGCCTGGTCGGCGTGGACCTCGGGGTCGGCGAGCTGCTTCTCCAGGACCCCCTGCTCGACGAGCAGGTCGGCCACCGCCTCGAACATGGGATTGCCGCCTTCGATGACGTAGATGCAGGAGTGGATCGGTGGTGGGGGAAAGGGGTGCTGCATCAAAGACGCCGGCCGGACGCGCCCCACCGCTGGGGTGGGAGCGCCCGGCCGGCGACGCGGCGCGCTACTTCTTGCGGCTGCCGGCGGCGTTCTTGCCGAAGCGCGCCTCGAAGCGCGCGACGCGGCCACCGGTGTCCAGGATCTTCTGCTTGCCCGTGTAGAACGGGTGGCAGTTGGAGCAGACCTCCGCGCGGATCACACCGCTCTCGTTGGTGCTGCGGGTGGTGAACTCGTTGCCGCAGGTGCAGGTGACCTGGGTGACGTAGTAGTTCGGGTGGATCTCGGACTTCACGGAGTTCTCCTCTTGGCTCAAGGGGGGCTCCGGGTCGCGCGGCGGATGCCGCTCGTGAACCGGGGCCGACGTACCAGTGTGCCAGCACGTCTCCCACTCGCCCAAACCGGCCCGGCGGGATCGTTATTCCGCCGTGCCCTTGACGGCCGGAACCGGCCGGTCGTGCTGGACCGCCGTCCACAGCCTGGTCATCTCCGAGTTGATCGGGATCACACGGTTGGGGTTCGACGGGTCGTACTGCACGGGCATCGTCACCGTCTTCAGACGGCTGCCGGTGAGGCCGGACATGCTGCGCGCGAAGGAGGTGAGGCTGCTCAGCGAGTCCAGCCCGCTGTCGGTGGTGACGGTCTTGGTGGCGGCGTCCGCCGTCCGGTAGAGCTTCGTCGGGCTGGTGAGCAGCGAGCTGCTCTCGACCTGCTTCATCAGCGACCGGATGAACAACTGCTGGAGCTTGATCCTTCCCAGGTCGCTGCCGTCGCCGACGCCGTGCCGGGTGCGCACCAGGCCCAGCGCCTGCTTGCCGTCCAGTTTGTGGACGCCCTTGGTGATGTGCAGGTGGCTGTCGTTGTCGTCGATGTCCTGGGGGATGTCGACGGTGACGCCGCCGAGGGCGTCCACCACCTTGGTGAAGCCCGCGAAGTCGATCTCCACGAAGTGGTCCATCCGGACGCCGGTGAGCTTCTCGACGGTCTTGACCGAGCAGGCGGGGCCGCCGGCCGAGTAGGCGGAGTTGAACATCACGCCGCTCGCCGCGGCCGTGGTGGAGCCGTTCGGGGCCGTGCAGGAGGGCCGGTCGACGAGGGTGTCCCGGGGGATGCTGATCAGGGTGCCGCTCTTCCGCCCCTTGGCCAGGTGCAGCACCATCGCCGTGTCGGAGCGCGCGGAGCCCTCGTCGCGGCCGTACGCGCCGTTCGCGCCGGAGCGCGAGTCGGAGCCGAGCACCAGGATGTTCTCGGCGCCGTTGTCGACCTTCTTCGGCCGGTCCTTGCCGAGCGCCTTGTCGATGTCGACGCCGTGCAGGTTGCCGTCCAGCTTGTAGTAGGCGAATCCGCCGGCGCCGCCCAGCACCACCAGGACGGCGCACACCACGAGGGCTATGCGGCGTCCCAGGCGCCTGGGACGGCCCGGTCCCCTCGCTCCCCCGCGCGTCTTCCGATGGCGTGCCATGCGCCTGCTTCCTTGATCGTCGGTACGAATCCGGCCAAGGGTAGGCGGTGCACGTCGGGCAGGCCTTCGTCACATAACAGGATCTTTAAGCCGGGCGGCCCGGCGGACATGCCGAAGGGCCCGGACCTCCGGTGGAGGTCCGGGCCCTCGGTCGGCCTGCGACGGTGCGTCAGTCGTTCGGCGCCGGCGTCGTCTTGGCGATCTGCATGAGGAACTCGGCGTTGCTCTTGGTCTGCTTCATCTTGTCCAGCAGCAGCTCGATCGCCTGCTGCTGGTCGAGGGCGTGCAGCACCCGGCGGAGCTTCCAGACGATGGAGAGCTCGTCCTGCCCCATGAGGATCTCCTCCTTGCGGGTGGACGACTGGTCGACGTCCACCGCCGGGAAGATCCGCTTGTCGGCGAGCTTCCGGTCGAGCTTGAGCTCCATGTTGCCGGTGCCCTTGAACTCCTCGAAGATCACCTCGTCCATCCGCGAGCCGGTCTCCACCAGCGCGGTGGCCAGGATGGTCAGCGAGCCGCCGTCCTCGATGTTCCGCGCGGCGCCGAAGAAGCGCTTGGGCGGGTAGAGGGCGGTGGAGTCGACACCACCGGAGAGGATGCGCCCGGAGGCCGGGGCCGCCAGGTTGTAGGCGCGGCCCAGGCGGGTGATGGAGTCGAGCAGCACCACCACGTCGTGGCCGAGCTCCACCAGCCGCTTGGCGCGCTCGATGGCGAGCTCGGCGACCGTGGTGTGGTCCTCCGCGGGCCGGTCGAAGGTCGAGGAGATGACCTCGCCCTTCACCGACCGCTGCATGTCGGTGACCTCTTCGGGACGCTCGTCGACGAGGACGACCATCAGGTGGCACTCGGGGTTGTTGTGCGTGATCGCGTTGGCGATGGCCTGCATGACCATCGTCTTGCCGGCCTTCGGCGGCGACACGATCAGACCGCGCTGCCCCTTGCCGATCGGCGACACCAGGTCGATGATCCGGGTCGTCAGGATGCCCGGCTCGCTCTCCAGGCGCAGGCGGTCCTGCGGGTACAGCGGGGTGAGCTTGTTGAACTCGGGGCGGCCCTTGCCGTGGTCCGGGTCCATGCCGTTGACGGAGTCCAGCCGCACCAGGGCGTTGAACTTCTCGCGGCGCTCGCCGTCGCGGGGCTGCCGCACCGCGCCGGTGATGTGGTCGCCCTTGCGGAGGCCGTTCTTGCGGACCTGGGCCAACGAGACGTAGACGTCGTTGGGGCCGTGCAGGTAGCCGGACGTCCGGACGAACGCGTAGTTGTCGAGGATGTCCAGGATGCCCGCGACGGGGATCAGCACGTCGTCGTCGGAGATGACCGGCTCGTTGGGGCTGCCGCCCTCGAAGCCGTCGCGCCCGCGGCGGCGGTTGCGGTCCCGGTAGCGGCGGCCGCGGCGGCCGCCGAACTCGTCGTCGTCCTGGTTGCCCTGGTTCTGGCGGTTGCCGCCGCCCTGGCCCTGCTGGTTCTGGCCCTGCTGCTGGTTGCCGCCGCGGTCCCGGTCGCGGTCGCGGTTGCGGTCGCGCCGGCTGCGGCGGCCCTCGCCCTGCTTGGCGCCCTGGCCGCCCTTGTCCTGCTGGCCCTGCTTCTGGCCGTTCTGGGCGTCGCCGCCCTTGTCCGACCGGTCGCGGCCGGCCCGCTCGCCCTTGTCCGCCCGCTCCTGGACGGCGACGGAGCCCGCGCCGTTCTGCGCGGCGTCCGCGACGTCCCCGGCGGCGCGCTCGGTGTCCACCGGGCGGCGGCGCGACGAGCCGGCCTTGCCCTCCTTGGACTCCTGGTTGTTCTGCCCCGGAATGTCGATCTGGGTCTGCGCGGCGGACTCGGCGGCCGGCTCGGCGGCGGCCTTGGCCCGGCTGCGGCGCGCGGTGGCCGTCGACGACGCCGCGGCGTCGCCGCCCTCCGCCTTCTCGGCCTTGCCGGCCTTCGCCTCCTTGGCGGCACCGCCCTTGGCGCCGGACGCGGCCTTCTCCGCCGTCCCCGACGGAGTGTCACCGCCCTGCTTCTCCTTGATCGCCTCAATCAGCTGGCTCTTGCGCATCCGCGCAGTGCCGGTGATGCCGAGACCGGAAGCGATCTGCTGCAGCTCGGCGAGGACCAAGCCGTTCAGGCCCGTCCCGCGACGGCGCTTGGGAGCTGCTGCGACGGGGCTCTCCGCGGACGTGGCGGCCTCCGGGCCCACGCCCATCAGATCGGTGGTGTCGCTCACGAAGGGTCCTTCCCTGGAGCGGACGTCGGCCTTCTTGGCTCGGCGACCGATTGTGCTGTCCGGCATTGACCGCGGCATGGCGCGGGCCGGGACTGGTGGTCCGCCTGGACCCGGTGCGGCCAGGCGGGTGATAGCAACGGCAGGATGCGTGTCCGGACGGATCGGCAGGGACTTAAGGGATCAATGCCGACGTTCGGCTGCGAGGTACCAGCTCCGAGACACCCCAGACAGGCTGCCTGAGCGCGTTTTGGAGGGAGGCTCCCGGATCCGGACCGTGAAGACGGGGCCCGGGACGCCGGCACCGCGCCCTGCTGGGCGCCCGGTGCACACCCGAGGTTAACACTAGTGGCCTTGTGGAGACATTCCCCCGTTCCGCGTCGGATCATTCTCTGGCGTGCCGCCCCCGGCTCTATTGGGTCAGCGGCAGGACGCCCGCGCCGCCGGTGTCGAGCGCCAGTCGGTGGGCGGACCACCCCGGTCCGGCCTCCTCCGCGTACTTCAGCACGGAGTCCACAGTGGGGCCGGGGCTTTCCTCGCCGCCGTCGACGAGCGCCAGCACAGTGGGGCCCGCGCCGGAGACGGTAGCCGGTACGCCGTCGGCGCGCAGCGCATCGACGAGATCGAGTGTCGCGGGCATCGCGGGCGCGCGGTAGACCTGGTGCAGCCGATCCTCGGTGGCGGTCAGCAGCAGTTCCGGACGGTGCGTCAGAGCCTCGACGAGCAGGGCGGATCGGGCCGCGTTGGCGGCCGCGTCGACATGCGGAACGGTGTCCGGAATCAGCCCACGGGCCGTCTCCGTGGACAGCTGCGCCTCGGTGGGCACGAACACCACCGGGACGATGCGCGCGTCGGGCTCCATGCGCACCGCGCGGGCCCGGCCGTCGTCCTCCGTCCAGGCGACGGTGAACCCGCCGAGCAGACAGGCCGCGACGTTGTCGGGGTGGCCCTCCAGCTCGGTCGCGAGGGCGACCAGCGCGGCGTCGTCGAGCCGCTCGGGGCCGCCGATGGTGACGGCGCGGGCGGCGGTGATGCCGGCGCAGATGGCGGCCGAGGAGGAGCCCAGGCCGGCGCTGTGCGGGATGCGGTTGGCGCACACCACCTCCAGCCCGCGGGGCTGGCCGCCGAGGATGTCGAAGGTGGCGCGCATGGCGCGCACCAGCAGGTGGCCCTCGTCGCGGGGCAGGGTGTCGGCGCCCACCCCGGCGATGTCGACCCCCAGCCCGGCGTCGGCGACGCGGACCACGACGTCGTCGTAGAGGCCCAGTGCCAGGCCGCAGGCGTCGTAGCCGGGGCCGAGGTTGGCGCTGGTCGCCGGGGTGCGGACGCGCACCGCTGCGGCGCGGAAGGCGGGACCGGCCATGTGGAGGGGACAACTCCTCAGGGATCGTTCAGGGGGAGCGTGATCGAAGCGCTGCGGTTGAAACGAAGCGTAGCGAAGCCGCGTTCCCGTTCCCAGTGCCGCCCCACCCGCCCGCGCGCCCCGCGCACCAGGGCGGGTGGGGTGCCGGGGCGGAGGGGCGGCGAACCCCGCACCGCGTCAGCCGGTCCGCCGGTCCGCCGGTCAGCCGAGGCCCAACCGCTCGGCGGCCGCGTCGGCGTCCACCGGAACCGTGACCGGCTGCGGCGCTCCGGCCACCGCCCAGTCCGGATCCTTCAGCCCGTTCCCGGTCACCGTCACCACCACCGTCTGCCCGGCCGCCAACCGGCCGTCCTCCGCCGCCGCCAGCAGCCCCGCGACCCCCGCCGCCGACGCCGGCTCCACGAACACCCCCTCCTGCGCCGCCAACAGCCGGTACGCCGAGAGGATCTGGCGGTCCGTCACCAGGTCGATGACCCCGCCGGAGGCGTCCCGCGCCTCCACCGCCGACCCCCACGACGCCGGGTTGCCGATCCGGATCGCCGTGGCGATCGTCTGCGGCTGCTCCACCACCGCGCCGCGCACGATCGGCGCCGCCCCGCTCGCCTGGAACCCCCACATCCGCGGCTTGCGCGAGGCCACCCCGTCGGCCGCGTACTCGGCGTACCCCTTCCAGTACGCGGTGATGTTGCCCGCGTTGCCCACCGGCAGCACATGCACGTCCGGCGCGTCCCCGAGCGCGTCCACCACCTCGAACGCCGCCGTCTTCTGCCCCTCGATGCGCGCCGGGTTCACCGAGTTGACCAGCGCCACCGGGTACTTCTCCGCCAACCCGCGGGCCAGCTGAAGGCAGTTGTCGAAGTTGCCGTCCACCTGGAGGATCCGCGCGCCGTGCACCAGCGCCTGGCCCATCTTGCCGAGCGCGATCTTCCCCTGCGGCACCAGCACCGCGCAGACCATCCCGGCCCGCACCGCGTACGCCGCCGCCGACGCGGAGGTGTTCCCCGTCGAGGCGCAGATCACCGCCTGCGCCCCCGCAGCCTTCGCCCGGGAGATGGCCATCGTCATCCCGCGGTCCTTGAACGACCCCGTCGGGTTCGCGCCCTCGACCTTGAGGTGGACCTCGCAGCCCGTCCGCTCCGACAGCACCCGCGCCCGCACCAGCGGGGTGCCGCCCTCGCCCAGGCTCACCACGGGCGCGCCCGCGTCCACCGGCAGCCGGTCCCGGTACTCCTCGATGACCCCGCGCCACTGCTTGCTGCTCATCGCCGTTGCTTCCCTGATCTGCTCATGTGGATCCTGCGCGTCACTCGACGCGCATCAGGCTGGCGACGCCCCGCACGGACGTCAGCCGGCGCAGCGCCTCGACGGTCGCGGACAGGGCCGCGTCCGTCGCGCGGTGGGTCACCACGACGAGCGACGCCTCGCCGTCGTGGCCGCGCTGGTTGACCGTGTCCACCGAGACCCCGTGCTCGGCGAAGACGGTCGCCACCTGGGCCAGCACACCCGCCCTGTCCTCCACGTCGAGGCTGACGTAGTAGCGGGTGGTGACCGAGCCCATCGGGCTCACCGGCAGCTCGGTGTAGGCCGACTCGCCGGGCCCGCGGCCCCCGTTGACCAGGTTGCGGCAGACCGCGACGAGGTCGCCCAGCACCGCGGAGGCGGTGGGCGCGCCGCCCGCGCCGGGGCCGTAGAACATCAGCCGTCCGGCGGCGTCGGCCTCCACGAAGACCGCGTTGTAGGCCTCCCGGACGCCGCCAAGCGGATGGCTGCGCGGGATCATCGCGGGGTGCACGCGGGCGGTGACGGACTCGCCGTCGGCCGAGCGCTCGCAGATGGCGAGCAGCTTGACCACGCAGCCCATCTTCTTCGCCCCGGCGATGTCCGCGGCGGAGACCTCGGTGATGCCCTCGCGGTACACCTCGTCGGCGGTCACCCGGGTGTGGAAGGCGATGCCGGCGAGGATGGCGGCCTTGGCGGCCGCGTCGAAGCCCTCGATGTCGGCCGTCGGGTCGGCCTCGGCGTAGCCCAGGGCCGTCGCCTCGTCCAGCGCCTCCTGGAAGCCGGCGCCGGTGGAGTCCATCCGGTCGAGGATGAAGTTGGTGGTGCCGTTCATGATGCCCAGCACCCGGTTGACCTTGTCGCCGGCGAGCGACTCGCGCATCGGGCGGATCAGCGGGATGGCACCGGCGACGGCCGCCTCGTAGTAGAGGTCGGCGCCGGCCTTGGCGGCGGCCGCGTGCAGGGTGGCGCCGTCCGCGGCGAGCAGCGCCTTGTTGGCGGTGACCACCGAGGCGCCGGCCTCGAAGGCCTTCAGGATGAGCGTGCGGGACGGCTCGATGCCGCCGATCACCTCGATGACGACGTCGATGTCGGGGCGGGCGGCGAGCTCCTCGGCGTCCGTGGTGAGCAGCTCGGGGGCGATGCCCGGACGGGGCCGGCCGGGGCGCCGCACCGCCACGCCGGCGAGCTCGACGGGGGCGCCGATGCGCTGCGCGAGGTCGTCCCGTTGCGTCGTCATGATGCGCGCGACCTCGGAGCCCACGGTTCCACAGCCCAGCAGCGCCACCTTCAGCGGACGCGTACGCATCATCCGACCTCGCATCTGATCGCGACGGTATCTTCGGCTGCCCAGTCTCGCGGACCGGACGCGGAAATCTGCGCCCGGTCCACGATCTGAGATGTGTTTTCCCCTACCCGACGTCGAGCCGGAGGAGATCTTCCTCCGTCTCCCGGCGGACCAGGACGCGCGCCTGCCCGTCCTTGACCGCGACCACCGGCGGGCGCGGCACCTGGTTGTAGTTGCTCGCCATGGAGCGGCAGTAGGCGCCGGTGGCCGGCACGGCGAGCAGATCGCCGGGGGCCAGGTCGGAGGGGAGGAAGGCGTCGCGCACCACGATGTCGCCGGACTCGCAGTGCTTGCCGACGACGCGGGCGAGCATCGGCTCGGCCGCCGAGGCGCGGCCCGCGAGCACCACGCTGTAGTCGGCGTCGTAGAGCGCCGTGCGGATGTTGTCGGACATGCCGCCGTCGACGCTGACGTAGGTGCGGATGCCGTCCAGCTGCTTGACGGTGCCGACCTCGTAGAGGGTGAAGGCGGTCGGGCCGACGATCGCCCGGCCGGGCTCCACCGACAGCCGCGGTACGGCGAGGTTCGCCGCCTCGCACTCCCGGCCGACGATCTCGGCGAGCGCCTTGGCGATCTCGTGCGGCTCGCGGGGGTCGTCCTCGGGCGTGTAGGCGATGCCGAGGCCGCCGCCGAGGTCGATCTCGGGCAGCTCGACGCCGTGCTCGTCGCGGATGTCGGCGAGCAGGCCGACGACCCGGCGGGCGGAGACCTCGAAGCCGGACATGTCGAAGATCTGCGAGCCGATGTGGCTGTGCACGCCGATCAGCTCCAGCGACTCCGGGTGCTTGAGGACGGCGCGCACCGCCTCGGCGGCGTCCCCGCCGGTGAGCGAGAACCCGAACTTCTGGTCCTCGTGGGCGGTGGCGATGAACTCGTGGGTGTGGGCCTCGACGCCGACCGTGGCGCGGATCTGCACCTTCTGCCGCACCCCGTGCTCGGCGGCGATCCCGGCGAGCCGCTCGATCTCCTGGAAGGAGTCGACGACGATCCGGCCGACACCGGAGGTGACGGCCTTGGCCAGCTCGGCACGCGACTTGTTGTTGCCGTGCATGGCGATCCGCGCCGCCGGCATGCCGCCGGAGAGCGCGGTGGCCAGCTCGCCGCCGGAGCAGACGTCGAGGTTGAGGCCCTCCTCGGTGAGCCAGCGGACGACCGCGCGGCACAGGAAGGCCTTGCCGGCGTAGAAGACGTCGGCGCCGGGGCCGAAGGCGGTGCGCCAGGCGCGGCAGCGGGCCCGGAAGTCCTCCTCGTCGAGGAGGTAGGCGGGGGTGCCGTACTCGTCGGCGAGGGTGCGGACGTCCAGCCCGCCGACGGCGAGGGCGCCGTCCGCGGTGCGGGTGGCGGTGCGCGACCAGACGCGGGCGTCGAGCGCGTTGAGGTCCGCGGGCGGGGTGGTGGCGTGCGCCTCGGGAAGGACGTCGCCGTGGCGGGGCCCGGCGGGGTGGGCGGAGCGGCTCAACTCGGTTCTCCAAAGCTTTCCGGGCAGGCCCGGGGACGCGGGGCGCGCACGCCGCTGTGCGCGCCTCGTCCGTCTCCCTCTGTGGGCCTTGAACTCTGAGCGCTACATGCGCTCGGGGGCAGAGACGCCCAGGAGGGCCAGACCGTTGGCGATGACGGTGCGCGTCGCCTCGGCCAGCCACAAACGGGCGCGGTTGAGGTCGGTCGGCTCCTCATCGCCCATCGGCAGGATCCGGCAGCTGTCGTAGAACCGGTGGTACGTACCGGCCAGCTGCTCCAGGTAGCGCGCGACGCGGTGCGGCTCGCGCAGCTCGGCGGCGGTGGCGAGGATCCGGGGGAACTCGCCGAGCGCGCCGAGCAGGTCGGACTCCTGCGGGGCGGTGAGGAGCCCGGGTTTGAAGTCCTCGGCCGCGCCCTTGTCGAAGCCGCGGTCGGCGGCCTGCCGCAGCACCCCGCACATCCGGGTGTGCGCGTACTGCACGTAGTACACGGGGTTGTCGTTCGAGGTGCTGGTGAGCACGTCGATGTCGAGGGTGAGCGTGGAGTCGGTGTTGGAGCGGGCCAGGCTGTAGCGGGCCGCGTCCACGCCGATCCAGTCGATCACGTCGTCGATGGTGATGATGTTGCCGGCCCGCTTGGAGAGCCGGACCTCCTGGCCGTCGCGGAGCATCTTCACGAACTGGCCGATGAGGATCTCGATGTTGCGGTTCGGGTCGTCGCCGGCGGCCGCGGCGATCGCGCGGAGCCGGTTGACGTAGCCGTGGTGGTCGGCGCCGAGCATGTAGACGGCGACCTCGCTGCCGCGGTCCCGCTTGTCGAGGTAGTAGGCCGCGTCGGAGGCGAAGTAGGTGGTCTCGCCGTCCGCCTTGATCAGGACGCGGTCCTTGTCGTCGGTGAAGTCCGTCGTCCGCAGCCACACCGCCCCGTCCTTCTCGAAGACGTGGCCCTGCTCGCGCAGCCGGTCGACGGCCTTGCCGACGGCGCCCGAGTCGTGCAGCGACTTCTCGGAGAACCAGACGTCGTAGTGGACGCCGAACTCGTCCATGGAGCGCTGGATCTCGGCGACCATCAGCTCCAGGCCGCGCTCCTTGAAGCGGGCCAGCTGCTCGTCGTCGGGGAGCTCGAGGACGCCCGGCTCCTCGTCGGTGATCTTCTTGGCGATGTCGCCGATGTAGTCGCCGACGTAGCCGTCCTCGGGCACCGGCCGGCCGTTCGCGGCGGCCTGGAGCGAGGCGCCGAACTTGGTGATCTGCACCCCGGCGTCGTTGATGTAGTACTCGGTGGTGACGTCGGCGCCGCAGGCCTTGAGGATCCGGGCGAGCGAGTCGCCGACGGCGGCCCAGCGGACGCCGCCGATGTGGATCGGGCCGGTGGGGTTGGCCGAGACGAACTCCAGGTTGATCCGGAGCCCCTCGTGCGTGTCGTTGGTGCCGTAGGCGGCCCCGAGCTCCACGATCTTCAGCGCGAGCTCGCCCTGGGAGGCGGCGTCCAGGGTGATGTTGAGGAAGCCCGGCCCGGCGATGTCGACCTTCGCGACACCCGGCGCGGCGGCGAGGCGCTCCGCGATCACCTGCGCGACCTCGCGCGGCGGCCTGCCGGCCGGCTTGGCGAGGCGGAGCGCGACGTTGGTGGCGTAGTCGCCGTGGACCTTGTTCTTCGGTCGCTCCACCGTGACCTCGTCGGGCACGGGCGCGGAGAAGTCGCCGGCCTCGACGGAGTCGCGGACGGCGGTGAGGACGGCCTGGGAGAGCTCTGCGGGTGTCACGGTGCAAGGGTAGGGGAGAAAACGCCGTCGCCCGGAATCGGGGCCCGCGCGGCACTGCGCAGCGTCCGCACCAGGCGCACCAGAGCGGCGGGGTCGAACGGCTTCGCCAGCCATCCGTCGACCGGGGCCCGCGTGTCGCCGCCGGCGGTGATCAGCGCCAGCGGGATGCCGCGGGTGCGCGGGTCGGCGCGCAGCGCCTCGGCGGTGGCCGCGCCGCCCAGCCGCGGCATCTCCGCATCCAGCGTGACCACGTGCGGACGCACCCGGTGGACCACCTCCAGGCACTCCGCCCCGTCGCGCGCGGTGGCCACCCGGAACCCGTCCAGCTCCAGGTTGACGCGGATCAGATCCCGCGCCGCGGGATCGTCGTCCACGACGAGCACCCACCCGCTCCCGTCGCCGCGCCGCTCGTCCACCACCCTCCGAGCGTAGGCGCCCCGATGCCGGTCTGTACCGGATTCTCCGACTTCCCCCCGATCCCCGCGCCGCCGCCCGCGGCCCCGCCCGCGCCGCCGATAACCCGTTCACGACCACACCCGCGGGGATGCTAATGTTCTGTCCGTCGCCACAAGCGACCCCCGCCCCCGTAGCTCAGGGGATAGAGCAACGGCCTCCGGAGCCGTGTGCGTAGGTTCGAATCCTACCGGGGGCACTCCTGAGGGAGTGTCATCAAGCCCCGTGACCAGTCGTTCTGACGGTCGCGGGGTTTTTCGTTGTGCGCTTGGCGGCAGCCGGGCGCTGCCGCATGCACCTTAAGGTCACTGATCACGTCATGCCGGCGCAATGATCTTGGAGACGACTTCCGCAGCTCAGGAAGTACTTCCGTTAGGCGCCCTGTAGCTTCAGCTCACCGTGCTAGCCAACCCACACGCTGTAGACGGCGCGGACCGCGTGATGCAGGGCGGGGATCCCGGTCCACTGCTCGCGGTAGCTCATTCCCGTCGGGAGACTGTCCGGCGCGTTGTCCGACGTGCCCGTATCGCCGCCGACGACGTGACCGGCCGAGTCGTAGAGCACGACCTGCTGCGTGACACCTCCATCGACCTCACGGCTGATGTCGTTCGTGACCTTGGCCGTCAGGTCGTAGGAGTACGGGGCGTTGGTGTTCGTGTCCTCACTCCCCAAGGCCAGCGTGATCTCACTGGTTCTGAGCATCGGCATTTCGACGGCACCAGCCTGACCGAAAGCGTTGTGCGCCTCACTCACGTCGATCTTGACAGGCGTACCGGTGAGGTTCGTATCTGATGGTGGTCCTCCCAGGTAGCCGAAGTAGTCGAAGTTGCTCTGCCCGGGGACGTTCGGGAGGGTTACCTGACTTGAGCCGACGATGGCGCGGGAGGCATCCAGTGCCCGGACATTCAGCGCGACGGAAGCCAGCGTCGGCGCGCGATTGTCGACCCTGGCGACATACCAGACCTGCGCATCACCGAACGACTTGCCGACGTGGCTCCACACGAGTCGAACGGTCGCATGCGCAGCCTTGGGGGCCTGGGACGGTCGGCTGCTGGTGGTGCTGGCTCCGCTCTTCCCGCTCGCCTTGTGATTGGCGTTGTCAGAACAGCCACACAGCCCTAACGCGACAAGAAGCAGCGTGAATGCCAGGACAGAGGCCCGCTTCATCGAAACCACCCCTCTCCGCCACCTTTTAGCGCATCTTCAAGGGCGACTCAATTCGGTCGGCACAGTACCCCTGGTCACGGTGCTGGTCACGGGACCAAACGGTCCAGCCGTGGTTCCCGCTCGCTACTCGATCTCCGCGCATCCCCACCGAGTGCCGGAACTCCATCGGACACCAAAGGGACCCAGCGTCAGCCGGGGCCCTTTGTCTGGTCTACGTGATGCGTCAGCCTCCCGTTTCCACCTCAATCTCCATGTCCTGCGTCTCCTCGCCGAGGCCGCGCTCGATCCGCTTGTTCATCTCGTCTTCCTGGCCGTCGATGCACTTGGCGTAGATCATCAGCAGCACGTCTACCGAGTGACCCGCGCGCCGACGAGGAGTTCGACCAGCCTGTCCGCCGCGTCGGCCGAGACCATGCCGAGGCGGACCATGCCGTCCCCGTGGACGCTGACGTCCGCCTTGAGCCCGGCGAAGTCCGCGGCCAGGCCGGCGGCGTCGAGCTGGACGGCGAGCATCTTCGTCGCCCTGTCGGCATGGCCCCAGCCGCGGACGTAGGAGACCCCGTCCTCCAGGATCTCGACACTCGGGGCGCAAACGGTCCGCTCGGCGTAGGCGCGCATGGTCTTCCCCGTCTCGCTCTCTTGATCAGTCGTTGTCGGTGGGGGTCGACTCGCCGGAGACCTCTCCGACGCTCAGCCCGAGTTGAAGGAGGGAGGCGATCCGCTCCCCCGCCTCCGGAGTGGTCCTGCCGACCTCCACGATCCCGTGGCCGAAGGCGTTCAGGTCGGCGCGCAGGAACGGGAAGTCGTCCGCCAGACCCGCGGCGATCAGCGCGTCCCGGAGGTGGGCCGTCGAGTCCCGGGCCGCGTACCACTGGTCCGAGCTGATCGGAGACCAGGCCGCCGCGTCATCGGTGCAGGCGTTGAGGTCGCGCCTCACGACGACTCACCGGTCCCAGGCATCGGACCGAGGTAGGGCTCGCCGGTCTCGTACGAGTAGTAGACGGTCTCGCCCTCGCCCAGGCCGCCGACCTTCGCCGCGTTGGCGTACATCTCGCCGTACTGGTCGACCGCCGCCGACCACTGGATCGAGCGGGTCGCCCACGCGATCGCCACGGTACCGGGCTGACAGTCGCGCGTCGCACCTACGGCCAGGTCCTCCGGATCGCCTCCGCGCCGATGGCGTACAGGGCAGGGCCGCCCTGGGTGACAGCGGCGATGATCTCGGTTTCGGCACGGACGATGCGGCGGACCATCTCGTCGATCTTCAGCTGCTGGTTGTCGAGGTAGAACAGCACTCCACCGTGGCGCTCGATCGGGGCGCGCTCGTGGTCACGGCCGCGGATCCGGCCGTCCTTGCACAGGGGGACCCAGCCGCGGGCCAGGCCGTGATGAAGCCAGACCTCGTCGCTGATCTCCTGGGCGTCGTTGGGGAACTCCTCGGCGATCAGGTGAAGGGTCCAGCCGCGCTCGCGAAGGCGGGCGGGCGTGGAGCGTCCGAGGTTGCGGTCGACGAAGAATTCAAGCTGCGGCTGGGGCATGCTGGCAGACGGCCTCGACCTGGTCTCGCGTGAGGCCGTACTCCTCTGCCACCGTCTCCAGCGACTCTCCCGCCCGCCACATGCCGACGATCGCGTCGACCTGGACCCTGTTCTGCTCCACCACCGGGCTGCCCCAGCCGAACCGCGGATCGATGATCACCGGTGCGACGTCCGGGTACTGACGCAGCCTCAGCCGATCCGGGAACTGGTCGCCGGCGGGCCAGTGGACGTAACGCAGATAGTCCTCGATGACCTCGCGGAAGGGCTGCTGACGGTCATGGACCCGGACCAGCTCGCCGCCCTGGATCTCCGTGAAGATATCGACGCCGTCGGTGGCGATGCGTTGCGTGGCCAGCCCGTACGGGGTGCCGAACTCCTCGCGGACGGCGGTGGCGGCTTCACGGATCTTCGGAAGCGGCAGACCCAGTTCGCGCAGGGAGCGGATGACGTAGCTCTCGACGACGGCCACAAAGGGCAGAGCAGGGCCGCCCCGGTGGAGGGGCGGCACGCTGTGGACGAGGGGGGCGCCGGCGGCGCACTCCCCCGTCCAGCGGGACAGCGTGCGACTTGGGATCTCCAGGTGCCGGGCGGCCTCCTGGATCCCCATCAGCGGGTCGTTCAACCGGTCAACCATCCAGCACCTCCCTCGGAGCGTCCTCACCAGGCCATACGGTATGACCCTACCCGGACAACGACCCGCTGCCCCGCCGGTTGCGGGCCTCGTCGGGAATGCCGGATGTCGACCGTTCGGGTGAGCGTCACCGTAGCGGCGGGATCGTGGAGGGATGTGGAGAGTGCCTGGCCGGGGGCAATCCTGAGGGAGTGTCATCAAGCATCGTGACCAGTCAATATGACGGTCGCGGGGCTTTGTCGTGCGCGAGGGCGCAGGCGATTCAAAAGGGGCGCACCGCCGAGGAAGGCGCGGTAGGCCTCGGCGGCGTCCGGCTCGATGTCCGGGGCCGTGGGGCCGTAGCGGGTGTCCGTGCGGTCGCGCTTCGGGCCGGAGAGCCAGAACTCCTCGTCCGTCTCGACGTCGTAGAAGTTCGCGTCGTACATCCCGCCGGCCCGGCGCAGGGTCCGCCCGTGAAAGTACGCGGTGGCCCAGGTCCTCGAGAAGTCGACCCACCCGATCCAGGAGGGCCCGCGGTCGATGTCGTAACCCGTCTTCAACTGCACGAACATGATCCGTCGAGGCATAGCCCCAGGTTCGCAGCGCGCCGCGGTGACCGCACCCGGATTCTTCCCTTGCCGCCGGGTGGCCCGGGTGGCCGGCGTCACGCCCGGATGAGCTCATCGGCGTGGGCGGCCTCGTTCTCGCGGACTCGGCCGGGGCCGGCGGTGCGGAGTCGCCAGCCGGTGCCGGCGGCGAGCGCGGAGTCGATGCGGGTGCGGACCTCCGCCTCGTCGGCGGGGTCGGCGGCGAAGAGGATGCGGAGGCGGACGTCGGCGCCGTCGCCGGTGCCGGTGCGTTCGGCGGCGGTGTGGTGGGGAGCGAGCGGGCACGGCGGCGGGTGCTCCCAATGCCCGCAGAGCGCGGTGGTGATGGCCGCGCCGGGTGCGCGCTGGTCACCGTCCGGCTCCATGGCCACCAGCGCGTCATGGGCGAATGCTTGTCGCATGGGTGCAGTGTCCCGTCAGGCCGTCGGTGCGCGGAAGGGGTCGGCGGCCGCCTGGACGGTGCGGCGCAGCGCGTCGGGGACGGCGGCGCCCGGCAGGTCGTCGATCTGCTCGCGGAGGATGTCGGCGTGGCCGGCGTGCCGGGCGGTCTCGGCGACCATCAGGACGAGGATGCCGCCCAGGGTGGTGCCGCGATGGCCCGCGTCCCAGTGCGCGACGCTGCCGGGGCTGTCCAGGTCGAGGGCGGCGACGGTCGCGTCGGCGTGCGTGCAGGCGGCGCGGTAGGTGGCGGCGATGTGCTCGGTGGACTCGTCCGGGGTCGCCCACATGTCGATCTCGGTGGACAGGTCGCCCCGGAACCACGTCGGCGATGCGTAGCGGTCGCGCCCGAAGGTGTTCCCGAGGTAGCCGTACTCCAGCCCGGCGAGATGCTTGACCAGCCCGAGCAGGTTGGTCCCGCTGGCGGTGAGCGGCCGCCGCCGGTCGTACTCCGACAGCCCGTCGAGCGTGGCGAGCATCGCCGCCCGCGCGGTGCGCAGCGCGGTGAGCAGTTCTGCCTTGAGATCGAGGTCGGCCATGGGGACGGACCCTAGGCGCGCGGTACGACATCGTCGGTCTCGCGGTCATCGCTGCGGGCCGGCCCCGCGGCCGGGGTGGGAGGGTGGGGGCGTGTTCCTCGATTTCGCGCCGTGGCCGCTGAGTTGGGACGAGGTCGATCCCGCGCGGCATCCGTTCGACGCGGCGTCGGCGGCCGAGACGGTGCGGGGGCTGGGGCCGGCGCGGCGGGTGACGCGATCGGCGGAGATCTGCGACGCGGGGGCGCTCTGGGCCGACGCCATGTCGCACGCGCTCGTCGAGCGGTACGGGCGATGGGCGGCGGGGTGGCGGTGGTCGCACGACGAGGGGGACTTCGACGGCGGGCCGGTGGGCGGTTGGTGCTGCCCGCGGCACTCGATCACCGGGCCGAAGGAGACGCTCGACCGTGTCGCCGCCGCGCTGTGCGAGTGGCGGGCGTGGCTGGAGAGCCTGGCCGGATGGTTCGAGCGCTACCCGCTGGAGCCGAGCGCTGTCGAGGAGCAGCGGATCCTGTGGGAGCGGGCGGCGCGGAACCTGATCCTCCAGGTGGTCGACCGCACCGGCTGCGGCAGCGGGTGGCACCGGCACTGCCGGCAGGTCCTCACCTGGTTCCTGGCCCGCTGGGGCGTCCCGGACGAACCGGCGGAGGCGCTCGTCGAGGAGGCGGTCGGCGGACGCTTCGGCAGCTGGACCGGGCCGGGGCCGGTGCTCGTCGACGACGTCGCGGAGCGGCTCGCGAGGTCGCTGCGGCCGGGCGGGTTCGGGCGTCCGGAGGGGCCGGTGACGGACCATCTGGAACGGTGGCTGGCGCTGCGCGGCGCGGTGCCGTGGGAGGCGGGCGCGGACGGACCCGCGCCGGCGGCGCGGGACGGCGCAGCCGAGGACGTCCGCGCGTTCGACGCGGCGATCGACCCCGCCCGCGCCGAAGGGCTGCTCGCCGCGCTGGAGTCGGCGCGGGCGGACGCGGCGCGCGGCGCCGTCCTCGACTTCGCGCTGCTCGCCGGGTGGCAGCGGCATGTCCTGGGCACCGTGCAGCCGCCGCCGTTCCGGACGGCGCCAGCGTTCGCCAAGGGCGGCCGCGAGCGGTACGGGCTCCGCCCCGGCATCCGCGCCCGCCTCGACGCCTGCCTCGCCGAGAGTGCGCCGGGCGCCGGGCGGCCGCTGGCGCTGTCGGTCCGCGCCGCACGCGCCTGCCTCGACGTCTGCTTCTTCCACCCCTTCGACGACGGCAACGCCCGCGCGGCATTCCTCGCCCTGGTCTTCGTCCTCGCCCGCGAGGACGCCGCGCCGGGCACCGCCACTCCGCTCCGCCGCGTCTCCTGGCACGCGGACGCCCCGCAGGACGCGGTGGCCCTCGCCCGGTGCGTGACTGTCGCAATCGGTCACCCCCGCAAGGATTGAGCGATCGCTTGAGACCGGGGCCGGTCGTCGGCTACGAGGGGACGTTCACCGCCTCGTACGCGGACCTCCGCCGCGCCGGGGTGCGGCCCGGGCTGCGGCCGGCCCGCGAGGAGGCCCGGGCGTGAGCCCCGAGAAGGCGGCGGGTTCGGGACCGCGGCGCTTCCCCGCTACGGGTCGGCACAGGACGCGTAACCGCCCGTCAGCCGGCGTCCGGCGCGCGCCACACCAGGGTGTAGCGCCAGAAGAGGCGGCGGCGCAGGCGGGCGCCGGGGAGGACGGTGCGGGCGCGGTGGGCGATGGCCGGGAAGGGCATGGTCGGGGGGCGGGTGCGGGCGGTCATGGAGGTGGGGCG
>NZ_MLCF01000075.1 GCF_001879105.1 Mangrovactinospora gilvigrisea
CTCGGGGGCGGGCCGAGGGACTGGCGCGGGCCGGGCGGCGGGGGCGGGCGGGGCAGGCGGGGACGGATCGTACGGGGCGGCAGGTGGAGTTGTTATTCGGCTGCGGTCGCGTGCCGTGGCAGTGGCGGTGCGGCCGCGCCGATGGCTCCCGGTGGGAGCCCTGTGGCGGGACATGTGGGGCAGGTTAGAACACTCGTCCGCGGAGGAGCCCCGTCCACCACGTGACCGTGTGGTTACTCACGTCACGTCATGGACGTGTCACCGCACGCGTTCCCAGCCGCGCTGCGGCGAGCGGGCGCCCAACTGCCGCGCGTCGCGGGAGCGGTAGACGATGTACGGACGGAACATGTAGAAGACCGGAGCGGCGAAGGCGTGGATGAGCCGGGTGAACGGGAACATCCCGATCAGCACCATGCCGACGGCCGCGTGGATCCGGTAGACGATCGGCGTCGCCGACATCAGCGCGATCTTCGGGTCGCCGTAGAAGACCGAGCGGAACCACACGGAGACGCTGGTGCGGTAGTCGTAGGGCCCCTCGGCGGCGTTCCAGAAGGTGGCGGCGAGCCCCAGGCAGATCGCCCCGAGCAGCACGACGTACATCACCTTGTCGTTGTTGGTGGTGGCGTCGAAGACCGAGCCGGTGGTGCGCCGTCGGACGATCAGCATGGCGAGCCCGGCGAGGGCGGCGAGGCCGGCCGGGATGCCCAGCCAGGTGGCGATGAGGTGGTAGGCGTGCTCGTCGATGCCGATGCCGTCGATCCAGCTCTTGGGGATGACCACGCCCAGGATGTGGCCGAAGAAGGCGCCGATGATGCCGTAGTGGAAGAGCGGGCTGGCGATCCGCAGCAGCCTCTTCTCGTACAGCTCGGAGGAGCGGGTGGTCCAGCCGAACTTGTCGTAGCGGTGGCGCCAGACCGTGCCGCCGATGAGGGCGACGAGGCAGACGTACGGGAGCACGCCCCACAGCAGCAGTCCGGCGGAGGTCATCGGCGGGGTCCTTCGGGGTCGTTGACGCGGTGTCGGACGTCGGCGGGGGCGGCCGGGGCGGGGCGGGCCGGGGCCGGGGGCAGGGTGGCGAGCACCGCGTCCAGCGGGGCGGTCCAGGGGGTGGCGGCGCGGGCCAGCGAGCGGCGCAGCTCCTCCAGGCCGCGGCGGTGCTCGGCGAGCAGCCGCACGCCGGGCTCGCCGGCCGAGGCGGCGAACTCCAGCACCACCGGCAGATGGTCGGGGAGTTCGGCGCCGGGCTCGTCGCGGAACTCCAGCCCGCCCTGCCGGTAGCGCTCCTTGAGGCGCACCAGAGCGGCGCCGCGGTCGCGGGTGTCGCCGTGCGTCCACCAGGTGAGGTAGAGGGAGCGGCGGTTCTTGCGGTCGAAGGTCTCCACGTACTGCGCGGCGAGGTCGACCGGGTCGGTGGCGGCGCAGTGCTCCAGGAAGCCGGTGAGCAGCCGGGCGGGCTTGTCGTGGGTGGCCGCCGGGAGTTCGGCGACGGCCCGGCCGAGCAGCGGCAGGGACTGCTGGAAGGCGGTGTCGGGGTAGCCGAGGCAGAGCGCGGCGGCCTGGCGGACGACGGCGGTGGGGCGGTCCGCGGCGGGGGCGGCGGCCGCGGCGCGCCGCCGGGACCTCAGCATCAGGCGCCGGGCCATCACTTCTCCTTCTTCCTGCGGGCCGGGAAGAGGCCGGCGGGCCGCCCGTTGCCGTCCCAGTTGAGGAGGTTGACGCGGCGTCCGCCGGGCTTGTCGGCGGAGCTGTCGCTGGTCTGGCGCTCCTTCAGGGCGTGGAAGGTCTCGACGCTGGCGGGCACGGGCTGCCCGGAGGTCTCGCCGAAGGGGCCGCCCATCCCGGGGCCGCCGTCGAACTCCAGGCTGCAGCCGTCGCCCAGCACGGACTCCTCCAGGCTCCGGGCGTCCCCGGCGGCGGCGCTGGGGATGACGTAGCGCTCGCCGTACTTGGCGATGGCCAGCAGCCGGAAGAGGTCGTCCAGGTCCTGCCCGGAGAGGCCGACGCGGCCGGCGATGCCCGGGTCCTCCTCCTCGCCGAGGTTCTTGCGGCGCTGGTGGTTGCGGATCGCGGCGAGCGTCTCCAGCGAGGCCCGGACGGGCTCGGGGTCGCCGGCGGTGAACAGCTCGGCGAGGTAGTCGACGGGGATCCGCAGGGTGTCGAGGGCGCCGAAGAGGTTGTCGAGGCTCTCGCCGTCGTGGCCGCTCGCGGCGAGCGCGTCGACGATCGGGGAGAGCGGCGGGATGTACCAGACCATCGGCATGGTGCGGTACTCCGGGTGCAGCGGCAGCGCCACCCGGTACTTGGAGATCAGCGCGTGGACGGGCGACCTGCGGGCCGCCTCGATCCAGTCGTGCGGGATGCCGGCCCGCTCGCACTCCTGGCGCACCGCGGGGTCCTCCGGGTCGAGGAAGACGTCCAACTGCCGGTGGTAGAGCTTCTTCTCGTCGGGCTCGCAGGCGGCGGCGGTGACGGCGTCCGCGTCGTAGAGCATCACGCCGAGGTAGCGCAGCCGCCCCACGCAGGTCTCGGAGCAGACGGTGGGCAGGCCGACCTCCATGCGCGGGTAGCACAGGGTGCATTTCTCGGCCTTGCCGGTGCGGTGGTTGAAGTAGACCTTCTTGTACGGGCAGCCGGTGACGCACATCCGCCAGCCGCGGCAGCGGTCCTGGTCGACCAGGACGATGCCGTCCTCGCTGCGCTTGTACATCGCGCCGGAGGGGCAGGAGGCGACGCAGGCGGGGTTGAGGCAGTGCTCGCAGATGCGCGGCACATAGAACATGAACGCCTCTTCGAACTGGCCGCGGACCTTCTCGGAGAGGCGGCCGACCAGCGGGTCGTCGTCGAGGTGCTCGGGCATGCCGCCGAGGTCGTCGTCCCAGTTGGCGGACCAGACGATGTCGGTGGGCTTGCCGGTGATCAGGGAGCGCGGCGCGGCGGTGGGCATGTCGTCGCCGGCGGGGGCCTCGGTGAGGTTCTTGTAGTCGTAGGTCCAGGGCTCGTAGTAGTCGGCGAGCTCCGGCAGGACGGGGTTGGAGAAGATGGTGGCGAGCTTGCGGAGGCGGCCGCCGGCCTTGAGGCGGAGCCGGCCGCGGGCGTTGAGCTCCCAGCCGCCGCGCCACTTCTCCTGGTCCTCGTGGCGCCGCGGGTAGCCCTGGCCGGGCCGGGTCTCGACGTTGTTGAACCACACGTACTCGACGCCGGCCCGGTTGGTCCAGGTCTGCTTGCACGTGACGGAGCAGGTGTGGCATCCGATGCACTTGTCGAGGTTCATGACCATCGCCAGCTGGGCCATAGGTTTCATGCGGTAGCTCCGGTTGCGGTGTCGGTTCGGCTCACGGTTCGTCGTGCTCACTCGCGCGGTTCCCCGCGCCCCTTCCGGGGCGCGGGCTAGAACCGCACGTCCTGGCTGCGGCGGCGGATGACCGTGACCTCGTCGCGTTGGTTGCCGGTGGGGCCGAGGTAGTTGAAGGCCCAGCTGAACTGCGCGTAGCCGCCGATGAGGTGGGTGGGTTTCAGCAGCACGCGGGTGAGGGAGTTGTGGATGCCGCCGCGGCGGCCGGTCGCCTCGGTCTTGGGGGTGTCGACGGTGCGGTCCTGGGCGTGGTGCATGTAGACCGTCCCCTCCGGCATCCGGTGGGAGACCACCGCCCGGCAGCTGACCACGCCGTTGCGGTTGTGCGCCTCGATCCAGTCGTTGTCCTTGGCGCCGATCGCCGCCGCGTCCTGCGGGGACATCCAGATGGTCTGGCCGCCCCGGGAGAGCGCCAGCATCAGCAGGTTGTCCTGGTACTCGGAGTGGATGGACCACTTGTTGTGGACGGTCAGGTAGCGGACCGTCACCTGGGCGTCCTTGCCGGGCCCCAGCTTGGGCTCGCCGAAGATCCGGGAGATGTCCAGCGGCGGCCGGTAGATCGGCAGGTTCTCGCCGAACTCGGTCATCCAGTCGTGGTCGAGGAAGAAGTGCTGGCGGCCCGTCAGGGTGTGCCAGGGCTTGAGGTGCTCGGTGTTGAGGGTGAACGCGGTGTAGCGGCGGCCGCCCGCCTCGCTGCCGGACCACTCCGGCGAGGTGATCACCGGCACCGGCGCGGCCTGGGTGTCCTGGTAGGTGACGCGCTTGCCCTCCCACTCGGCCGCGAGGTGCGCCATCTCCTGGCCGGTGCGCTCGGTCAGGGTGTGGAAGCCCTGGACGGCGAGGCGTCCGTTGGTGGTACCGGAGAGCGCCAGGATGGTGTCGCAGCACTTGACCGCGGTGTCCAGCAGCGGGCGCCCCGCCGCGGCGCCGCCGCGGGCCGTGCCGTGCCGGGCCTTGAGGTCGGCGACCTCCGCGTCGGGCCGGAACCGGATGCCCTTGACGGGCAGCCCGGCCTTCTCCACCAGCGGGCCGAGCGCGGCCATCTTGTCGGCGACCGCGGTGTAGTCGCGCTCCACCACGGCGAGGGCCGGGCCGGTGGCGCCGGGCACCAGCGGCACCTCCTGCTTGCGCCAGTCCAGCGCCACTCCCCCGGGCTGGGCGACCTCGCCGGGGGTGTCGTGCTGCAGCGCGGTGGCGACCAGGTCGTGGCGGACGCCCAGGTGGTCGCGGGCCAGTTCGGAGAAGCGGCGGGCGAGGGTGTGGAAGGCGTCGAAGTCGCTGCGCGCCTGCCAGGGCGGGTCGATCGCCGGGGTGAAGGAGTGCACGAAGGGGTGCATGTCGGTGGAGGAGAGGTCGTGCTTCTCGTACCAGGTGGCGGCGGGCAGCACCACGTCCGACAGCAGCGTCGTGGAGGTCATCCGGAAGTCGATGGAGAGCAGCAGGTCGAGCTTGCCCTCGGGGGCGTGCTCGTGCCACTTCACGTCCTTGGGGCGCTGCCCGGGGCGGGCCTCCTCGGCGGTGAGCGAGGCGTCGGTGCCCAGCAGGTGGCGCTGGAAGTACTCGGCGCCCTTGGCGGAGGAGCCGAGCAGGTTGGAGCGCCAGACGGTCAGCACGCGCGGCCAGTTGGCCGGGGCGTCCGGGTCCTCGCCGGCGAAGCCGAGGCCGCCCTCCCGCAGCTGCTCGGCGACCCAGGCGGCGGGTTTGCCGGGGCTGGCGGCGAGCGCCTCGTCGGCGAGGTCGAGGGGGTTTCTGTCGAAGGTGGGGTAGGAGGGCATCCAGCCCATCCGGGTGGCGGCGGCGAGGGTGTCGGCGGCGGTCATGCCGCGCATCGCGCCGTTGCCGAGCGGGGAGGCGAGCTGCTCCATGCCGGCGTGGTCGTAGCGCCACTGGTCGGTGTGGAGGTAGAAGAAGCCGGTGCCGATGTTCTGGCGGGGCGGCCGCGACCAGTCGTTGGCGGAGGCGAGGCAGGCCCAGCCGGTGCTGGGGCGGCACTTCTCCTGGCCGACGTAGTGGGCCCAGCCGCCGCCGTTGCGGCCCTGGCAGCCCGTCAGGTTGAGGAGCGCGAGGAAGCCCCGGTACATCGTCTCGGAGTGGAACCAGTGGTTGGTGCCCGCGCCCATGATGATCATGCAGCGGCCGCGGGTCTTCGCCGCGGTGCCGGCGAACTCCCGGGCGATGCGGGCGGCCTGGGCGGCCGGCACCGAGGTGAGGGTCTCCTGCCAGGCGGGGGTGCAGGGCTCGTCGGGGTCGTCGTATCCGGCCGGCCAGTGGCCGGGCAGCCCCGGGCGGTGCACCCCGTACTGGGCGAGCAGCAGGTCGAAGACGGTGGTGACCAGCGGACCGCCGGGGGCGAGCCGGGTCGCGGGGACGCCGCGGCGGACGCTGCCGGTGGACTTGCCGTCCACGTCGACGGGCAGGTCGAAGCGGGGCAGCAGCAGCTCGACCTGCTCGCTGCCGGCGGCGGCGTGCAGGCTCAGCCGGGGGTTGACCTCGCCCAGGTCGAGGTTCCACTTGCCCGCGTCGCGCTCGTTCCAGCGGAAGCCGATGGAGCCGGTGGGGATGTGCGGATGGCCGGTGCCGTCGTCGATGACGACGGTCTTCCACTCGGCGGCGTCCGCCTCGCCGCCGGCGCCGGGCAGGTCGGAGGCGCGGACGAACTTGCCGGGCACGAAGGCGCCGTCCCGCTCCTCGAGGGTGACCAGGAACGGCAGGTCGGTGTAGCGGCGGACGTAGTCGTCGAAGAAGGCCTCGCGCCGGTCGACGAAGTACTCCTTGAGGATCACATGGCCCATGGCGAGGGCGAGCGCGGCGTCGGTGCCGGGGTGCGGGTGCAGCCACTCGTCGGCGAACTTGCTGTTGTCCGCGTAGTCGGGCGCGACGGTGACGACCTTGGTGCCGCGGTAGCGCGCCTCGGCCATCCAGTGCGCGTCCGGGGTGCGGGTGACGGGGACGTTGCTGCCCCACATCATCAGGTAGGCGGCGTCCCACCAGTCGCCGGACTCCGGGACGTCGGTCTGGTCGCCGAAGACCTGCGGGGAGGCCACCGGCAGGTCGCAGTACCAGTCGTAGAAGGAGAGCATGCTCGCGCCGAGCAGCGAGTGGTAGCGGGCGCCGGCGGCGTGGGAGACCATCGACATCGCCGGGATGGGCGAGAACCCGGCCATCCGGTCGGGGCCGTACTTCTTGATGGTGTGCACCTGGGCGGCGGCGGCGATCTCGATCGCCTCCTCCCAGCTCGCCCGCACCAGCCCGCCCTTGCCGCGGGCCTGCTGGTAGGCGCGGCGCCGGTCGGGGTTGTCCTGGATGGACCGCCAGGCGGCCACCGGCTCCCCGTACTTCGCCTTCGCCTCGCGGTAGAGGGTGAGCAGGGCGCCGCGCACATAGGGGTAGCGCACCCGGGTGGGCGAGTAGGTGTACCAGGAGAAGGCGGCGCCGCGCGGGCAGCCGCGGGGCTCGTACTCGGGGCGGTCCGGGCCGACGGACGGGTAGTCGGTGCCCTGCGTCTCCCAGGTGATGATGCCGTCCTTGACGTACACCTTCCAGCGGCAGGAGCCGGTGCAGTTGACGCCGTGGGTGGAGTCGACGACCTTGTCGTGGCTCCAGCGCTCCCGGTAGAAGACGTCCCCCTGGCGGCCGCCGGTGAGGTACTCGGCGCGCAGGTCCTTGGAGTAGGGGACCCTGCGGAAGGCCCGCCCCAGTCTGAGCAGGGCGTCGGATGCGGGTCCGTCCGTTCCGGGATGGTCGGCTCCGGCATCCGGCGGGGTGGCTCCGGGCTGGGTCGGCGTCGTCGTCACGGGGCCAGGTTGCCCGCCGGTGCGGCGGTGCCGAAGGGTCATTCAGTCCCGATTGGGCCGTGCGGGTGGGCCGAAAGGCCCGTTCGGAGCACACCAGCTGACGGAATGTGATGATCCGGTTCTAACGTCGCATCAGGATCCCGGAAGGAGACCCCGATGACGACGTCCGCCCCGCCCTCGCCCCCGGCCAGCGCCTCCAGGACCGAGGAGACCCGGGTCCCGGCCGCCGCCTATGTGAACCTGGTGGTCGCCACCGTCGGGTTCGGCCTCACCTTCTGGGCGTGGAACCTGATCGCCCCGCTCGCCACGCACTTCCAGGACGAGCTGGGCTTCGGCACCTTCGCCAACTCCTTCCTCGTCGCCGTGCCGGTGATCGTCGGATCGCTGGGGCGGATCCCGGTGGGGGCGCTCACCGACAAGCTGGGCGCCCGGCTGATGTTCCCGCTGGTCTCTGCGCTGACCATCATCCCGGTGCTGCTGCTGATCCCGGCCCGGCACAGCTACTGGTCGCTGGTGCTGGTGGCCTTCGTGCTGGGCATCGGCGGCACCACGTTCGCCATCGGCATCCCGCTGGTCAACTCCTGGTTCCCGCCCAGCAGGCGCGGCTTCGCGCTGGGCGTCTTCGGCATGGGCATGGGCGGCACCGCCTTCTCCGGGTACTTCTCGCCGCGGATCTGGCAGCACAGCCAGGACCTGCCCTACATCGTGGTGGCCTTCTGCATCGCGGTGTACTGCGTCATCGCGATGCTGCTGATCCGCGACCACCCGGGGCGCAAGATCCCGACGACGCCGCTGACGGCCCGTCTGAAGCAGGCCGGGAGGTTCCGGGTCACCTGGGAGCTCTCCGCGCTCTACGCGATCGGCTTCGGCGGCATCGTCGCCTACGGGACGTACCTGCCGACCTACCTCAAGACCTGGTACCACCTCTCGCCGACCGACGCGGGCACCAAGGCGGCCGGCTTCGCGGTGCTCACCGTCATCGGCCGGCCGATCGGCGGCTGGCTCTCGGACCGCATCCACCCGGCCGTCGTCACCGCCTGGGCGCTGGTCTTCACCGGGATCCTCTCCCAGTGCCAGGCGTTCGCCCCGAGCCTGCACTGGGCCGGCACCGCCTTCCTGCTGGGGATGGCCTTCGGCCTGGGGGTGTGCAGCGGTTCGGTCTTCGCGCTGGTGTCCCAGGTGACGCCGGTGGAGCAGGTCGGCAGCGTGACGGGCATCGTGGGCGCCGTCGGCGGGCTCGGCGGCTTCGTCCCGCCGCTCGTGATGGGCGCCATCTACGCAGGTCAGCACTCCTACGCGATCGGCTTCGGGCTGCTCACCGACCTGGCGCTGGCCGGCGCCGTCTACGCCGCGATCCGGATGCGGCAGGCCTCGCGCGAGGTGTGACGCGGCATCACCCCGCGTCCCCGGAACGGGTGGTCGGGGGCGTGCCCATTGGGCCAGACAGGTGAATATCGGACCTCGATCGTCACGGACCGCGGGACGGAGTCGTTTCTCGGATCGGATGCCGCCGAGCGGCTCCTCCCCACGACCCTGATCCGAAAGGTGATCGATCGATGTCCCTCGTGACCCTCAAGCGCGCCGCGGTTGTCCTCGTCGCGGCCGGCGCCGTGCTGGGCAGCGGCTCCGCCGCCTTCGCCAACGCCGGTGCGGCGGGTGCCGCCATCGGCTCGCCCGGCGCGGGCAGCGGCAACCAGGTGCAGGTCCCGGTCTCCGTTCCGGTGAACGTCTGCGGCAACACCGTCACCGTGGTCGGCGCGCTCAACCCGACGCTGGGCAACCGCTGCGTCAACCACGACATGCCGGGCGCCGTGGCCAAGGGTGCCGCCCTGCACTCCCCCGGCTTCCTCAGCGGCAACCTGGTGCAGGTCCCGGTCGACGTCCCGGTGAACGCCACCGGCAACAGCGTCACCGGCATCGGTGGGCTCAACCCGGCGCTCGGCAACTCCTCCGCGAACTGACGCCGCCCCTCCCGATCCTTTCCCCCCAGATATACCCACCCCCCAGAAAGGCGCAGATCCATGCGTATTAGTGCCATGCGGCGGACCGCCGTCGTCGCCACCGCCGCGTGCGGCCTGCTCGGTGCCGCCGCCGGCGTCGCGAGCGCCGCCTCCTCCGCCTCCGGTGCGGCGGTCGGCTCGCCCGGTGCCGTCTCCGGCAACGCGGTGCAGGTCCCGGTCTCGGTGCCGGTCAACGCCTGCGGCAACACCGTCACCGGCATCGGCGCGCTGAACCCGACGTTCGCCAACGCCTGCGCCAACCACGACGCCCCGGGCGCGACCGCCAAGGGCGTCGCCGCGCACTCCCCCGGGTTCATCAGCGGCAACCTGGTGCAGGCCCCGGTCGACGTCCCGGTGAACGTGGTCGGCAACACCGCCACGGTCATCGGCGGGCTCAACCCGACGCTCGGCAACACCGGCGTCAACGGCGGCAAGACCCGCACCACCCCGCCGAAGGAGTGCCCCTCCCTCGACGAGCAGGGCGTCGCCACCCGCGCGCTGCACTGCTGATCGGACCATGGTCCCCCGCGCCCCTTCCAGGGCGCGGGGCCCGGCACGCGCTCAGCGCACCGGCGCGCCCGACTCCCGCAGCGCGTCCTTGACCTGGCCGATCGTCAGCCGGCCGAAGTGGAAGACGCTCGCCGCCAGCACCGCGTCCGCGCCGGAGGCGACCGCCGGCGGGAAGTCCGCGGTCTTGCCCGCGCCGCCGCTGGCGATCACCGGGACGTCGACGGCGGCCCGTACCGCCTCGATCATCTCCAGGTCGTAGCCGTCCTCGGTGCCGTCCGCGTCCATCGAGTTCAGCAGGATCTCGCCGGCCCCCAGGCCCGCCGCCCGCTCCGCCCACTCCACCGCGTCGATGCCGGCGCCGCGGCGTCCGCCGTGCGTGGTCACCTCGAAGCGCATCCCCGAGCCCGGCTCGGCGCGGCGCGCATCCACGCTCAGCACCAGCACCTGGGAGCCGAACCGCGCGGAGATCTCCCCGACCAGCTCCGGGCGGGCGATCGCCGCGGTGTTGACGCCCACCTTGTCGGCGCCGGCCCGCAGCAGCCGGTCGACGTCGTCGACGGCGCGCACCCCGCCGCCCACCGTCAGCGGGATGAAGACCTGCTCGGCCGTGCGGCGCACCACGTCGTACATGGTGGCGCGGTCTCCGGAGGAGGCGGTGATGTCCAGGAACGTCAGCTCGTCCGCGCCCTCCGCGTCGTAGCGGCGGGCCAGCTCCACCGGGTCGCCCGCGTCCCGCATGTTGCGGAAGTTGACGCCCTTGACGACGCGCCCGGCGTCGACGTCCAGGCACGGGATCACTCGGACCGCCAGACTCAACTCGGATCCCTCCTCAGGGCCTCGACCTCGATCTCGACCATCGTCCGCGAGTCGACCAGCCCCTGGACCACCACCATGGTGGCCGCGGGCCGGACCTCGCCCAGCTCGTCGCGGTGCGCCCGGCCCACCGCCTCGGTGTCCCGGGTGTGGGTGACGAACATCCGGGTGCGCACCACGTCCGCCTTGCCCAGCCCAAAGACCGCCAGCGCCTCCAGCGCGGCGGCGATCGCCCGCCGGGCCTGCCGGTAGGGGTCGCCCTCGCCGACGACCAGCCCGTCGCGCAGCGCGGTGCAGCCGGAGACCAGCACCAGCGGGCCGGCCTGCACCGCCCGCGCCGACCCGAAGTCGGCCTCGTGGGGGCTGCCGGAGAAGGCCCGGTCGCCCTCCCGCCGTATCCCGGTCACGGCCGCCTCACCCCTCCCGGACGAGCGCCAGGGCCTCCGGGAGCGTGAACGCGCCCTCGTAGAGGGCCGTTCCGACGATGGCGCCCTCGACGCCCTCTCCGGTCATCGCGGCCAGCGCGCGCAGGTCGTCGAGCGAGGAGATGCCGCCGCTGGCCACCACGGGGCGGTCGGTGCGGGCGCAGACGTCGCGCAGCAGCTGGAGGTTGGGGCCGGTGAGGGTGCCGTCCTGGTTGATGTCGGTGACCACGTAGCGGGCGCAGCCCTCGGCGTCGAGGCGGGCCAGCGTCTCGTAGAGGTTGCCGCCGTCCCGCGTCCAGCCGCGGCCGCGCAGCGTGGTGCCGCGCACGTCCAGGCCGACCGCGATCCGGTCGCCGTGCGCGGCGATCGCCTTGGCCACCCACTCGGGCTCCTCCAGCGCGGCGGTGCCCAGGTTGACGCGGCGGCAGCCGGTGGCGAGCGCGGCCTCCAGGGAGGCGTCGTCGCGGATGCCGCCGGAGAGCTCGATCTTCACATCCAGCCGGCCGGCGACGTCGGCGATCAGGGCGCGGTTGTCGCCGGTGCCGAACGCCGCGTCCAGGTCGACCAGATGGATCCACTCGGCGCCGGCCTCCTGCCAGGCCAGCGCGGCGGCCAGCGGCTCGCCGTAGCGGCCGCCGGTGCCGGACTCGCCCTTCACCAGCTGCACGGCCTGGCCGTCGCGCACATCCACGGCCGGCAGCAGCTCGAGCTTCGCCATCGGTGTTCCTTCCCAAGAGGTGTTGCGGAGAGAGGCTTGAGGGGGTGTCAGAGGGACGCGACCCAGTTGGCGAGCAGCGTGGCGCCCGCGTCCCCCGACTTCTCCGGATGGAACTGGGTCGCCCACAGCGGCCCGTTCTCGACCGCGGCCACGAACGGCTCCCCGTGCTCCGACCAGGTCACCCGCGGCGGGGCGTAGGGGGTGTCGGTGAGCTCCCAGCGGCGCACCGCGTAGGAGTGCACGAAGTAGAACCGCTCCTCCGGCCCTATGCCGGCGAAGAGCCGGCTGCCCTCGGGGGCGGAGACGGTGTTCCAGCCCATGTGCGGCACCACCGGCGCCCGCAGCTTCTCCACCGTGCCGGGCCACTCGCCGCAGCCCTGCGTCTCCACGCCGTGCTCGATGCCGCGCTCGAAGAGGATCTGCATGCCGACGCAGATGCCCAGCACCGGGCGGCCGCCGGCCAGCCGCCGGCCGATGATCTCGTCGCCGCGCACCGCGCGGAGCCCGGCCATGCACGCCGCGTAGGCGCCGACGCCCGGCACCAGCAGGCCGTCCGCCTCCAGCGCGGTGCGCCGGTCGGCGGTGACCTCCACCTCGGCGCCGGTGCGGGCCAGTGCCCGCTCGGCCGAGCGGATGTTGCCCGAGCCGTAGTCCAGTACCGCTACCCGCGTTCCCATCCGACCCTCCGTCAGCCGACCTGGACCCAGCGGTAGACGCCCAGCGCCAGGAAGAGCGCGGACGCCACGCCCACCAGCACCACGACCTGCTTGGGCATCTGCTGCTTGGCGAACGAGTACACGCCGCCCGCGAACATCAGCCCTATGCAGATCAGAATGATCGTCAGGGTGTCCTTCATGGTTCTACAGCGCGCCCTTCGTGGAGGGGATGCCGGTCTGGCGGGGATCCGGCTCGGCGGCGGCCCGCAGCGCCCGCGCCAGCGCCTTGAACTGGCACTCGACGATGTGGTGGGCGTTGCGGCCGTAGGGGACGTGGACGTGCAGCGCGATCTGCGCCTGCGCCACGAACGACTCGAGGACGTGCCGGGTCATGGTGGTGTCGTAGGCGCCGATCATCGGCGCCATGCCCTCGGGCTCGGTGTGCACCAGGTACGGGCGGCCGGAGAGGTCGACCGTCACCTGGGCGAGCGACTCGTCCAGCGGCACCGAGGCGTCGCCGAACCGGCGGATGCCGCTCTTGTCGCCGAGCGCCTGCCGGAAGGCGGCGCCCAGCGCGAGCGCGGTGTCCTCGATGGTGTGGTGGGTGTCGATGTGCAGATCGCCGTCGGTCTTGACGGTGAGGTCGAACAGCCCGTGCCGGCCCAGCTGGTCGAGCATGTGGTCGAAGAAGCCGACGCCGGTGGCGACGTCGACCTGCCCGGTGCCGTCCAGGCCGATCTCGACCAGGACGGAGGTCTCCTTGGTGGTGCGCTCGACGCGGCCCACGCGGCTCATTGCTGCTCCTTCTTCGTGACGACATCCACCGACTTCACGGCCGCCAGGAAGGCGTCGTTCTCGGCCTCGGTCCCGATGCTGACGCGCAGCCAGCCGGGCAGCCCGTTGTCGCGCACCAGCACGCCCTGGTCGAGCAGCGTCCGCCAGGCGGCGTCGGCGTCCGCGAACCGGCCGAACTGGATGAAGTTGGCGTCCGAGGGGACGACCTCCAGGCCGAGGGCGGCCAGCGCGGCGGCGACCCGGTCGCGCTCGGCCTTCAGCTGCTCGACGTAGCCGAGCAGGGTGTCGGTGTGCTCCAGCGCGGCGAGCGCGGTGGCCTGGGTGACGGACGACAGGTGGTAGGGCAGCCGCACCAGCAGCAGCGCCTCCACCACCGCAGGGTCGGCGGCGAGGTAGCCCAGCCGCAGCCCGGCGGCGCCGAACGCCTTGGACATCGTCCGGGTGATCACCAGGTTGGGCCGGCCGTCCAGCAGCTCCAGCAGCGAGCGGCCGTGCGAGAACTCCACGTACGCCTCGTCGACGACCACCAGCGAGGGACGGGCCGCCTGGGCCGCCTCGTACACCGCGAGCACCGTCTCGGGCTCGATGGCCGTGCCGGTGGGGTTGTTGGGCGAGCAGAGGAAGACGACGTGCGGGCGGTGCTCGGCGAGGGCGGCGCGGGCCGCCTCGACGTCCACGGTGAAGTCGGCGCGGCGCGGGCCGGACAGCCAGGCGGTGCCGGTGCCGCGGGAGATCAGCGCGTGCATGGAGTAGGACGGGTCGAAGCCCAGCGCGAGCCGGCCCGGCCCGCCGAAGGCCTGCAGCAGCTGCTGGATGACCTCGTTGGAGCCGTTGGCCGCCCACACCTGCGCGGGCGCGATCGGCACCCCGCCGCGGGAGAGGTACTCCGCGAGGCGGGTGCGCAGCTCGACGGCGTCCCGGTCGGGGTAGCGGTTGAGGCCGCGGGCGGCCTCGGTGACGCGCTCGGCGATCCGGGCCACCAGCGCCTCGGGCAGCGGGTGCGGGTTCTCGTTGGTGTTGAGGCGGACGGGGACGTCCAACTGCGGCGCGCCGTAGGCGTGCTGGCCGCGCAGCTCGTCCCGGATCGGCAGGTCGTCGACTCGGGTGGGGCGTGTCATGACGGGTTCGGGACCTTCCAGTCGTACCGGGCTCGGATCGCGGCGCCGTGCGCGGGGAGGTCCTCCGCGTCGGCGAGGGCGACCACATGGTGGGCGACGTCGGCGAGCGCCTGCTCGTCGTAGGCGACCACATGGATGCCGCGCAGGAAGGACTGCACGGAGAGCCCGGACGAATGGCACGCGCAGCCCCCGGTGGGCAGCACATGGTTGGACCCGGCGGCGTAGTCGCCGAGCGAGACGGGCGCGTAGGGGCCGACGAAGACCGCGCCGGCGTTGCGGACCCGGGCGGCGACGGCGGGCGCGTCGGCGGTCTGGATCTCCAGGTGCTCGGCGGCGTAGCCGTTCACCACGTCCAGGCCCTGGTCGATGTCCTCGACCAGCACGATCGCGGACTGCTTGCCGGCCAGCGCCTCGGCGATCCGGGCGCTGTGCCGGGTGGCCTCCACCTGGCGGGGCAGCTCGGCCTCGACCGCGTCGGCCAGCTCCGGGGAGTCGGTGACAAGCACCGCTGCGGCGACCACGTCGTGCTCGGCCTGGGAGATCAGGTCGGCGGCGATGTGCACCGGGTTCGCGGTGGCGTCGGCGAGGACGGCGATCTCGGTGGGCCCGGCCTCGGCGTCGATGCCGATCCGGCCCTTGAGCAGCCGCTTGGCGGCGGCCACATAGATGTTGCCGGGGCCGGTGACCAGGTCGGCGCGGGCGCAGGGCCCGGCGCCGTGGGCGAACATGGCGATCGCCTGGGCGCCGCCGACGGAGTACACCTCGTCGACGCCCAGCAGCGCGCAGGCGGCCAGGATGGTGGGGTGCGGCAGCCCGCCGAACTCCTTCTGGGCGGGCGAGGCCACGGCGATGGAGGGGACGCCGGCCTCCTGGGCGGGCACCACGTTCATCACCACGGAGGACGGGTAGACGGCCCGGCCGCCGGGGACGTAGAGCCCCACCCGGTCGACGGGCACCCAGCGCTCGGTGACGGTGCCGCCGGGCACCACGGCGGTGGTGTGGTCGGTGCGGCGCTGCTCGCGGTGGACGAGCCGGGCGCGGCGGATGGACTCCTGGAGGGCGGCGCGGACCGTCGGGTCGAGCGCCTCGGCGGCCTCGTCGAGGGCCTCCTTGGGCACCCGGATCGAGTCGATCCGCACGCCGTCGAACTTCTCCGTCAGCTCGATGAGCGCCGCCTCGCCGCGATGATGGACCGCGTCGCAGATGGGCCGCACCGTCTCCAGTGCGGCCTCGACGTCCAGGTCGGCGCGGGGCAGCAGGTCGCGCGGGTCGCCGGAGGCGCCGCGCAGATCGAGTCGGGAGATCACCCCGCCAGTGTAGGGGGACACGCTGTGTGTCCGGCGGCGGGTTCCGGGTGTTGAGACGGCCGGTGGGACGTCAGCGCTCGGCGGGTTCGGCGGCCGCGGCCGGGGCGGGCTCGCCCCCCGGAGCGGGAGCCGGTGCAGGTGCCGGTTCGGCCGCCGAAGCGGGCGCCGGTGCGGCCGCCGCGGGCCCGTCCGGCTGCCAGCCGGGGCCGCGGAAGAGCCGCCCGGCGGCCGTCCGGACGCTGCCGGAGCCGTGCAGGTCGCGGGCGATCGCGGCGTACTCGTGGGTGGCGACCCGCAGCGGGTTGTAGGTGGCGATGTTCTTCGTCAGCCCGTAGACGGGGCGGGAGGTCTCCGGGGCGAAGGTGCCGAACATCCGGTCCCAGACGATGAGGATGCCGCCGAAGTTGCGGTCCAGGTAGCCGCCCTGCGAGGCGTGGTGCACCCGGTGGTGGGAGGGGGTGTTGAGGAGGAACTCCAAGGGCGCCGGGAGCTTCCGGATCCGCTCGGTGTGGATCCAGAACTGGTAGACCAGGTTCGCCGAGGAGCAGAACGCGATCGCGGCCGGGCTCACCCCGCACACCACCAGCGGCAGGTAGAAGACGCCGAAGGTGAGGTCGGTCCACGGCTGGCGCAGCGCGGTGGAGAGGTTGAAGCGCCGGCTGGAGTGGTGCACCACGTGCTGCGCCCACAGGATCCGCACCCGGTGGGTGGAGCGGTGCAGCCAGTAGTAGCAGAAGTCCTGGCCGAGCAGCATCAGCGGAACGGTGGTCCACCAGTGCACCGGGGTGCGCAGCGGGGTGAGCGCGTAGACCGCGGTGTAGAGGGCGACCGCCGGGATCTTCCACAGCAGATTGGTCACCAGGCTTCCCAGGCCCATGGTGATGCTGGTGACGGTGTCCCTGAGGGCGTAGCCCTCCTGCTCCTCGTCCGGGTGGAACCGGTAGGAGACGATCTCCACGAGCGTCAGCAGGACGAACGCGGGTATCGCCAGGGTCACCGCATCGGGCAGGTTCGGCATGGACGCCGATGGTACGGACGCGCGCGGCCCGTGGGCAGGGGACGCACGTGTTGAATCGCTTCAAGAACGTTGTCGCACGGAGTCTTGCCGCCCTCTGCGGGGCCCGCTACCTTCGCCGCAGCGCGCAGTTAACACCGCTGAACGCTGTTCTTCACACCGATGATGTGAAAAGCGCATGGGAGGGTCCACGGCCCCATGACCACCGCACACCCCGATCTGCACCGCCGCTTCGCCGACCCGCAGCCCGCCTTCTCCCCCGTGCCCCTGTGGTGGTGGAGTGGCGCCTACGAGGACGGCGTGACGCCCGAGCGCCTCGGCCGCCAGCTGTCCGAGCTGGCCCGACAGGGCGTCAGAAACGCGGTGGTGATGAACCTCGCCCCCACCGGCCCGCTCTACGGCAGCCTCGCCGACCGCCCGCACTTCCTCACCGAGGAGTGGTGGGAGCTGTTCGACGGCGCCTGCGCCGCGGCCGAACCGCTGGGCGTCCGGCTGTGGTTCTACGACCAGATCGGCTTCTCCGGCGCCAACCTCCAGGGCCTGCTGGTCGCCGGCACCCCGGAGTGGGCCGGCCACTCGCTGGCCCGCGCCACCGTCGAGGCCACCGGCGCCGAGGTCGCCGCCGGCCGCGCCCGGCCCGCGCTGCCCGCCGAGGGCACCCCGGTCTGCCTCACCGCCGCCGAGCTGGACGCCCCGGGCGGCAATCCGGTCGGCGCCCCGGTCGGCGAGGACGGCTTCGCCGGGCTGGACGCCGACGCCCTGCACCGCGTCACCCTCGTCTACGAGGTCCGCGAGGGCTTCGACTACTTCTCCGCGGACGGCTGCGCCAAGCTCCTGGACACCGTGCACGGCGCGATCGAGCGGCGGCTCGGCAAGTGGTTCGGCTCGGTGATCGTCGGCTCCTTCCAGGACGAGCTGCCCTCCCTGCCGTCCTGGGGCGCCGGCTTCGCCGACGCCTTCCGGGAGCGCTGCGGCTACGACCCGCTCCCGCTGCTCCCCGCCCTGTGGGAGGGCGGCGCCGGCTGGGGCTCCGGCCCCGCCGCCGAACGGCTGCGCGGCGACTACCACCGGCTGCGCGCCGCGCTCGCCGAGGAGAGCTTCTTCCGCCCGCTGCACGACTGGCACGAGCGCCACGGCCTGCTCGTCGGCTTCGACCAGCAGGGCCCGGCCCGCTCCGGCGAACCGTCCGGCGCCGCCCAGCTGTACGGCGACTACCTGCGCACCCACCGCTGGTACAGCGCGCCCGGCACCGACCACCACGGCTCCACGAAGATCCACTCCTCGCTGGCGCACCACTACCGGCGGCCGCGCTCCTGGATCGAGGCGTTCCACTCCTCCGGATGGGGCGGCACACTGGAGGAGACCTTCGACTGGCTGCTGCCCTGGCTCGCCCGCGGCGCCAACCTCTACGACCCGCACGCGGTCTACTACGACGTCCGCGGCGGCTGGTACGAGTGGGCGCCGCCCTCCACCTGCTGGCGGCAGCCCTACTGGCGGCACTACCGGTACTTCGCCGACACCGTCTCCCGCCTCTGCGGGATCCTGACGGAGGGTCACCACGAGTGCTCCGTCGCCGTGCTCTACCCGTCGGCCACCGCCCAGGCCGGCACCCTGCTCACCACCGGCGAGGAAGGCGCCACCCCGCTCGCGCGGGCCGCGCACGCCGCCTACTTCGCGCTCATCGGCGACGAGGAGTGGCACCACGCGGTGCCGGGCGCGCTGCCGCGGCTCGGCGTCGACTTCGACGTCCTGGACGACGACAGCGCGGCGGGCGCCCGGGTGGTGGGGACCGGCGCGGCCGCCCGGCTTGCCACCGCGGAGGAGTCCTACCGCACGGTCCTGGTCCCCGGGTGCGCGGTGGTGGAGGGGGCCACCGCGCTGCGGCTGCTGCAGTTCGCCCAGGCGGGCGGGCGCGTGGTGCTGCTCGGCGCGCTGCCGGAGCGCTCCGCGGCGGGCCCCAAAAGGGCGCGGGCGCGCAGCGCCTCCGTGGAAGGGCGGTGGCGGGAGACGGGCGGGAACTTCGAGCAGGCCGGCGAGGCGGCGATCGAGCAGCTGCGCGCCCTGGTCGCCGACCCGGCGGCGGAGGGCGTGCGGCACCTGCCCTACGACCCGGACGACCCGGAGGCGGCGCCGCACCTCGACGAGGCGCTGGGCGCCCTGCTGGACGGCGCGGACCGCCCGGTGGACGCCCCCGTGCCGACGCTGGTGCGCCGGGTGGGACGGCGGCGGGTGGTCTTCGTCCCGGCGGCGGACGACGGGTCGGCAACGGCCCAGCCGATGGTGGACGGGCCGGTGCGGGCGGACGGGCACCAGTGGACGCACCAGAAGACCAACACCCGTCAGGTCAACTCCGTCGGCTACGACTTCGACCCGGCGCGGAACCGCGAGCGGATGACCGTGCGGCTGCCGGGGCACGCGGCGTCGGTCGAGCAGTGGGACCCGGTGACCGGCGGGACGCGCCCGGCGGTGACGCGCGCGGCGGACGGCTGGACGGAGGTCGACGTCGACTTCGCGTCGGCGCCCGCGGCGGTGCTGGTCGCCCTGGACGGCGGCCCGGACGCCGCGGCGGCGCCCGCAGGGCCGGCGGCGCCGGTGGCGGAGGCGGCGACGGAGACGCCTCTCGCGGACACCTGGACGACGCGGCTGCTGCCCACCGCCCTGGCATCTCCGTCAGGGACGGGGCGAACCGCGGAGGGCGAGGGTACGGAAGCGCGCCCCGGGGGTTCCGGCGGTTCTCCGGCCGACGGGCCGGCTGTGCTCGCTCGCGCAGTTCCCCGCGCCCCTGCGGGGCGAACCGCGCGAGCGACCCACGACGGCATGTCCGGGGACTGGGACTTCGCCACCCCGGACGAGCCCCCCTCCGACGCCGTCGTCGAGGCGTGGCGGATCGAGCAGGCAACCGCGGAGCAGGGCCCGTACCGGCGCGTGCTCACCGGGATCGGCACCCGCGCCTGGTGGTTCGGGCCCGCGGACCCCGCCGCGCTGCCGGACCCGCTGACGCCCGCGCAGACGTCCGCCCCGGGCCTCGCCGCCCGGCTCCGCGCGCCCGGCGCCAAGGCCGTCCGCTACGACCTGGCGCGCGGACTGGAGAAGGACCCCGTGCACCGCGGCACCCTCGGCCCCTCCGGCACCGTCCCGGAGGAGTTCTGGCACGTCGGCGGCGTCCGCGCCGGGCAGGCCGTCCATCTGCGGACCACGCTGCCCGCCGTCGCGGGCCCGGCGGGGCCGCTGCATCTGGCGGTCGGCGCCCCCGGCCGCAAGGACGTCTGGTGGAACGGGCGGAAGCTGCCCGAGGACCCCGGCGGCTACCTCCGCCTGGACCCCGTCGAGACCGCCCCCACCGGCGGGCGCAACGTCCTGGAGGTGCGCGTCACCGCCGAGCAGGCCGGCACGCTGCGCGGGCACTGGTGCCTCACCCGGGACGCCGGCGCCTTCCGCCGCCCCGAGTGGGTCACCCCGAGCACGCCGGTGCGCAGGGCCTCCGCCGTCCGCATCGCCACCGTCCTCCAGCTGGACGCCGAACCCGCCGCCGCCACCGTGCAGTTCGGCACCATCGGGCCGTGCGCGCTGCGCGTCAACGGCCACGAGGTGGGCCGGCAGGGCGCCTTCGACCCCTACCCGGAGCGCCCGCACCACCGCGTGGTGCCCTACGAGGTCGGCGACCGGCTGCACGCCGGCGCGAACACCGTCGAGGCGGTCTTCACCGACCCCGGCACCTTCCCCGTCGCCCTGCTGGTGGACGGCATCGTCCGGATGCCCGACGGCAGCACCGCGACGCTCGTCACCGACACCTCCTGGGAGGTCACCCGGGACGGCGCGGCCGAGCCGGCCGCGCTGCGCCGCGCCCAGCACGGCGACCCGCGGTTCTCGCACCTGACGGCCCGTCCGCACCCGCTGCCGCGGACCGCCTGGCTGGAGGCCCGCCCCGACCAGCAGACCGTGCTGGACCTGGAGCCGGACCCGTTCCCCGACCAGGAGCCGGCCGACCGCTGGTTCCGGATCGCCGTGCCGCCCGGCGCGCACGCCGCGGAGCTGCCCGAGCCGCTCGCCTCGCTCCCCGGGGTGCAGGCCTGGCTGGACGGCCGCGAACTCGCCGTCACCGCCGACGGCGTGGCGCTGCCGGACGCGGCGGAGCCCGGCCGGGTGCTGGTGCTGCGCGCCCGCTCCGCCGGGGACGGGCTGTGGTCCGGCCCCGCGCGGTTCCGCTGCGGCGCCGGGGCGATGGCCGCCGGGCCGTGGGCCGAGCACGGCCTCGGCTCCTTCGCGGGCGGGGTGCGCTACTCCCGGCGCATCGAGGCGCCGGCGGACGCCGGCCGGGTCGAGCTGGACCTGGGGCGGGTGCGCGGCACCGCCGAGGTGGCCGTCGACGGGCGCCCGGCCGGGGTGCGCGTCTGGTCGCCGTACCGGTTCGACCTCACCGGCCTGGTGGCGCCCGGCGGCAGCGAGCTGACCGTCACCGTCCTCGGCACGCTCGCGCCCTGGCTCGACGACGCGTCGCCCACCCCCTACGTCCTGCCGGGGCAGCGGACGGCCGGACTCCTCGGCCCCGTCCGCCTGCTGACCACCCGCCAGGCCTGAACAACCGAAGCAGCACCCGCACCACCTGCAAGGCACCGGAGCACCACAGTCACCTTCGGATACCTACGACAGGAGCGACAGTGACGTCGCCACACACGTTTCGGCAGGTCGACGACCGCGGCGGCGGGGGCGGCGCGCCCTCGCGGCGCCGCGCCCTCGGCCTGATGGGCGGCGCCGCCGCGGCCGCCTTCCTCAGCGGCTGCGCCGTGGTGAGCGTCCCCAACGGGGTCTCCACCGTCGGACTGAGCAAGGGCGCGGCCCCCGGCCGCAAGAAGAACATCGAGGTCTACAACAACCAGGGCGCGCCCACCGGGATGGGCGTCGTCGAGATGGCCAAGGCCTTCGAGGCCAGCCACCCCGACATCGGCGTGAAGGTCACCTACAGCCCCATCGTCACCCAGGACGTGCAGCCCAAGCTGCTCACCGCGATCGCCGGCGGGCAGCCGCCGGACGTGGGCATGGTCGGCCAGGAGTACGTGCCGATGTGGTCCCGGCTGGGCATGATGGAAGAGCTCACCCCGATGGTGCACGCCGCCGGGATCAAGGAGACGGACTACGCCGGGATCGCCGGGCCGCGCGCCTGGATCGACAACCGGGTGTGGGCGCTGCAGTGGGAGGGCGACCCCAACTTCCCGCTCTTTTGGAACAAGGACCTCTTCGAGAAGGCCGGGCTGGACCCGGACACCCCGCCGACCTTCGTCACCGACACCGGCAACGCCGCCGACAAGCAGAAGACCGTCGACTACTACGCGGGCAAGCTGCTCAAGCACACCGGCGGGCTGATCAGCCAGATCGCCATCGTGCCGTGGGACGTCTACGGCTTCGCCAACTCGATGTACACCTGGGGCTTCTCCTTCGGCGGCAAGTTCCTGAGCGCCGACGGGACGAAGCTGACGCCCGAGCACCCGCTGAACATCAAGGCGCTGCAGTGGATGACGGCCTACGCCAAGGCCGCCGGCGGGGTCGCCAAGCTGGCCACCACGCCGCCCGGACTGACGCTCCATCCGTTCGCCGGCGGGCACATCGGCATGGCCCCGCTGGTCGGCGCCAACTTCCAGGCGATCCGGACCGCGCAGCCCAAGATGCGGATCGGCGGCGGGCTGCTGCCCTACCAGCCGCCGGGGGCGTCCGCGGCCGGGCAGGGCGCCTGGTTGGGCGGCTGGTCGTTCTTCATCCCCAAGGGGGCCCGCGACCCGGAGGCGGCGTGGGAGTTCATCCGCTGGACGACGGCGACCAACGCCGGCGCCACCGCGGAGTACAAGAAGGTCGGCTACATCCCCGTCTACAGCAATTCGGACGGGCTGCGCGCGGCGCGCACCGACCCCAATATGGCGCCCTACTGGAAGACGCTGATGTCCCTGAAGAACCAGCGTCCGCTCACCCCCGGCACCTCGCTGCTCGCCAACTCCATGGAGAAGTACGTCTCCTCGGCGGTGTTCGGGCAGATGAGCGCCGAGGACGCGCTGCACACCGCCGGCAAGGAGGCCAACGACTTCTGGCAGGCCTTCAACAAGCAGGTCGGCACCCAGTTGACGCAGGCCAAGGCGATGGCCCTGCTCCGGCACGGCAATGGGCAGGTGAACTCGGCATGAGCGCGGCACAGGCATTCCTCAACCCGCGCCGCTGGTGGCGCTCCAAGACGCCGATGTACCGGCGGAACTACAAATGGGGCCTGGTCTTCGCCACTCCGGCGTTCATCGGGCTCGCCTGGTTCTTCGCCTATCCGGCGATCGCGTCCATCGTCTACAGCTTCAGCAACCGGACGATGACCGGCGCCAAGACCCAGTGGGTGGGCGGCACCAACTACTCGGGACTGTTCAAGGACAGCGAGTGGTGGTCCTCGCTCGGCAACACCTTCTACATCATGGTGCTCGCCGTGCCGATCGGGATCGTCGTCGCGGTGATCCTGGCGCTGCTGCTGAATCTGAAGGTCCGCGGGCAGTCGTTCTACCGCACCATCTTCTTCCTGCCGTCCATCCTGCCGGTGGTCGCCTCGGGCGTGGTGTGGCTGTATGTCTTCAACCCGCAGTACGGCGTGCTCAACAACGTGCTGAGCTGGTTCGGCATCAACGGACCCGGCTGGCTGCAGGACCCCAACTGGGCGAAGCCCGCGCTGGTCATCTTCAGCGTGTGGGGACTCGGCAACCTGATGGTCATCATGCTGGCCGGCCTCCAGGAGGTGCCGCAGGACCTCCAGGAGCAGGCCATGGTGGACGGCGCCAACTGGTGGCACCGCTTCTGGCACGTCACCGTGCCGTTCATCTCCCCGCACCTGATGTTCGCGCTCATCACCGGCGTCATCGCGGGATTCCAGTACTTCACCCCGGTGTACGTGCTCACCAACGGATCGGGCGACCCGGCGGGCGCCACGATGGTGAGCGGCGTGTACCTGTACCAGAACGCCTTCCAGAACTTCAAGGTCGGCTACGCGAGCGCCATGGCCTGGGTGCTGTTCATCATCATCGCCGTCTGCACGGCGCTGCTGTTCAAGCTCTTCGGCAAGCGCGTCTACTACGGAGGCGAATGAGATGCTGCAGTCCGTGCTGTGGCGGCGGCTGGTGGAGAAAATTGCCTCTCACGCCATCCTGCTCGCCTTCTCCTTCTGCTTCTTCATCCCGCTGCTGTGGATGGTGCTGGGCGCCTTCAAGACGCCGGCCGACCTCAACGCGACGCCCGTCAAATGGTTCACGCACGACATCACCTGGGACAACTTCTCGCAGGGCGTGCAGACCTTCCCGATGGGGCGCTACGTCCTCAACACCCTGATCATCGCGGTGCCGTCGATGATCGGGGCGGCGGTCTCCAGCTCCTTCATCGCCTACGGCCTGGCCCGCATCGACTGGCCGCTGCGCAAGCCGCTGTTCGTGGTGATCCTGGCGACGATGATGATCCCCTACTACGTCACCATGGTGCCGCTCTTCCAGATGTTCAAGGCGATCGGCTGGGTGGGCACCTTCCTGCCGCTCATCGCCCCGCACTTCTTCGGGGTGGCCTTCTACGTCTTCCTGCTGCGGCAGTTCTACATGGGCATCCCGCGGTCGCTGACGGACGCCGCGCGGGTGGACGGCGTCAGCGAGATCGGCATCTGGTGGCGGATCGTGCTGCCGCTGTCGCGGCCGGCGCTGGCGGCGGTGATGCTCTTCCAGTTCCTGATCAGCTGGAGCGACCTGCTGGGGCCGCTGCTCTACCTCTCCAACTCCAACCTCTACACGGTGTCCCTGGGCCTGACGTACTTCCGCGGCGAGTACGCCACCGCGTTCGGCCCGCTGATGGCGGTGAGCGCCATCCTGATCGTGCCGGTGGCCGTCGTCTTCTTCCTGGCCCAGCGCACCTTCATCCAGGGCATCACCCTCAGCGGCATCAAGGAGTGACAGCCCGTCAGCGCGGGGGCGGCAAAGGCTAGTCTGGCCTTCATGCCCGAGACCGGACCCGCCGAGGTCGCCCCCGAGGAGCTGGACCTCACCCCGACGGAGACCCGCCTCTGGGAGGCCTTCCGCCGGGGCCGGCGCCTCGATCTGCGCGAGGGCATCCCCGAGCGGGACAGCCCCGCCGGCCCCGCCGAGTGGGGCGCGGAGCGCACCGTCCGCGCCGAGGTGCTGGCCATGCTGCTGCTCACGCCTCCCCCGGCGGTGCGCGGCCGGGCCAGCGCCGTGCGGCTGACGGGGGCGCTGGTCACCGGCCGGCTCGACCTCGCCGGCGGGGACGTCCGCTGCTACGTGGAGTTCAACGACTGCCGGTTCGACGAGATGCTGCTGCTCGCCGAGACCCGGCTGGGCACGCTGCGGATGGTGCGCTGCACCGTGCCGCGGATCCACGCCTCCCGCCTCACCACCACCGGCGACGTCCACCTGCCTGGCTGCATCGTGCCCGGCGGCATCCGGATGACCGACGCCCGGATCGGCACCGACCTGCTGCTGGACCACATCCAGCTGGCCCCCAACCAGCGCGGCTACGCCTTCGAGGGCGACGGCCTCACCGTCGACCAGGACCTGCAGGCCGACAGCATCTCCGTCAGCGGCGAGCTCAGCCTGCGCAGCGCCCGGGTGGGCGGCAGCCTCTCGCTGCGCCGCAGCGCGCTCACCGGGCCGCGCCCGCCGGTGGAGTCGCAGGACCCGTTCGAGCGGTCCACGCCCTCGCCGGCCCGGTTCGCGCTCAACGCGCCGCGGCTGACGGTGGAGCACACCCTGCACCTCTCCCACGGGTTCGCCGCCGAGGGCGGGGTGCGGCTGGACGACGCGCGGTTCGGCAACGCGCTGCTGATCAGCGGGGCGACGTTCGCGCTGCGGCCCAACGAGGAGCTGTCGCTGCGCCGCATCCAGGCGCCCGACTTCACCTTCCTGCCCGCGCAGGCGCCCACCATGGGCAGCGTCCGGCTGACCCGGGCGCAGGTGGGCACGCTCACGGACGCGCCGTACGCCTGGCCGCGGCACGAGGGCGGGATGGGGCTGATCGGCTTCACCTACGAGCGGCTGCCCGGCCCGCCCCGGTTCCCGCTGCCGGACCGGCTGCGCTGGCTGGAGGCGGCGACGCCGGCCTACCGTCCGGAGCCCTACGAGCAGTTGGCGGCGGCGCTGCGGGCGGCCGGCGAGGACTCCCCGGCCCGCGAGGTGCTCCTCGCCAAGCAGCGCCGGCGGCGGGCGGTGCTGCCGCTGGTGCCGCGGATCTGGGGCTGGCTGCAGGACGCCACGGTGGCGTACGGGTACCAGCCGGGCAAGGCGGCGGCGTGGCTGGCGGTGCTGTGGGCGGTCGGCTCGGTGTACTTCTCCTCGCTGCCGCCGAGCCCGCTGAAGCCGGACGAGCATCCGCACTGGAACCCCGTCCTCTACACCCTCGACCTGCTGATGCCGATCGTGGACCTGGGGCAGTCGGGTTCGTGGAAACCCGTCGGGGCCTCGCAGTACGTGGCCGCGGTGCTGGTGCTGCTCGGGTGGACGCTGGCGACGACGGTGGCGGCCGGCGCCACGCGGGTGCTGAACCGGGGGTGAGGGCCGCGGGGGCGGGGGGCCGCACCGTAACCTTGCGGCGTGAGCTTGCGTCTGCCGCTGTTTCCGCTGAACACCGTCCTGTACCCGGGCCTGGTGCTGCCGCTCCGCGTCTTCGAGCGGCGCTACCGGAGGCTGGTCGAGGACCTGATGGACCTCTCCGCGGACACGCCGCGGCGCTTCGGGGTGGTGGCGCTGCGCGGAGGCCACGAGGTGGCGCCGAACGGTCCTGACGAGGCGGCGGACGAGTCGCCGACGGCGGGGTTCGGCACGCCCGGCAACCCGATGGCGTCGCTGTACGCGGTGGGGTGCGTGGCGGAGATCGCGTCGGTCCAGAAGGAGGACGAGGAGGTCGCGTACGAGCTGGTCACCTCGGGGACGGTGCGGTTCGCGCTGAACTCGGTGGACGCGTCCGGGGACTACCTGGTGGGCGAGGGCGAGGAGCTGCCCGAGGTGACGGGGTCGGGGGCGGCGGCGCTGGTGCCGGGGGTGGCGTCGGCGTTCCGGGAGTACCAGCGGCGGCTGGCGTCGGCGCGGGAGCGGACGGTGGCGCCGGGGCAGGAGCTGCCGGACGACCCCAAGGTGCTGTCGTACCTGGTGGCGGCGGCGACGGTGCTGGAGGTCCACGAGAAGCAGGCGCTGCTGGTCGCGGGCTCGGCGGCGGCGCGGCTGGAGGCCGAGCTGAGCCTCCTTCGGAGGGAGGCGGCGCTGGTGGCCGCGGTCCCGTCCCTCCCCGCGGTCGACCTCCCCGACCGCACGCTCCACCTCAACTGACGCCCGCCGCGAGGCCGCCGGCCGGCGGCGGCGGAGCGGTGGGATGTTGGGTCGGAAGCCGCCACCGGATGGACACGCCCGGCCCGGCGCCCAGGGGCGAGCAGGTTGCCGGGCCGAAGGCCGCCGGCGGCTGAACACGGGCGGTTGCGCTGCCGAACCGGCGGCGGCCGGACGCCCGCGCGGACGGAGCACCAGGACAGCATCCGACTACCCGACGGATACACGAGCGGGGCCCCGGGCCGAAGGCCGCCGGCGGCTGGACGCCGGGAGGGCGGGTGGGGCGCCGGGCTGCGG
>NZ_MLCF01000076.1 GCF_001879105.1 Mangrovactinospora gilvigrisea
CACCGAGGATCCCTCCGAGGAATCCACGGCGCGAGGAACGGTGTACGGACAGCTCGTACGAGGAGGCGTCAGCCATGGCTGCTCCAAGCCGGGAGGGTGGCGGGGAGCCACTACGATCCCCGTTCCTCCGCGCGGCCGACAATGGATCAACTTCACCATCGGTGGTGGGAATTCACCTGTTCCAGGCGGCGGCTTCGGTGCGCTCGGCCAGCCAGTCGGCCAGGGTGGCCACCCTCTCGGGGTGGGCGTTGCTGCGGGCCAGGAAGCCGGCGCCGTGCCCGGGCATGGGGTCCTGGTCGGTGGGCTGGTAGCGCAGGTCGACGCTCCAGCGGACGTGGTCGGAGTTGTTCGGGGTGGAGCTGTGCACCAGGCGGTCGTTGAACAGGATCGCCGATCCGGCGGGCACCGGGAGGGCGATGGCCCGGTCGGTGCCGAGTCCGCGCAGGTGCTCCTCGTCCAGCTCCAGGAAACCGGTTCCGGTGTAGGTGTCGTGGTGGAAGCCCATCACCCGGGTGCGTTGGGTGCGGGGCAGCACATGGAGGCAGCCGTTGGCCAAGGTGGCGTCGACGAACGGGATCCACACGGTGATCACCGGGTTGGAGTTGGCGTCCGGCCAGTAGGACTTGTCCTGGTGCCAGGGCACGGCCCCGGCGGCGATCCGCGGGACCTTGGGGCGGACGTTGTAGACCGGGTTGGCGAAGATCTCCGGCCCGATGAGGCTCTCGACCGCGTCGAGGATCGCGGGGGTGCTCATTAGGGTGTAGTAGCCCGGGATCCGGTCGCGCCAGCTGCGGCCGTAGGCGAGGAAGTCCTCGGCCGTCAGGCCGTCGAACAGGCGCGCCAGCCGGGTCGGGAACGGCGCGCTGGCGAGCGCGTCGTCGATCTTTCCTGCGGCCAGCAGCTCCTCGGCGATCTGGTCGACCTTGGCGGTGAGGGCCTGGCGGGCGGGCCGCATCGCCGCTTCGTCGAGTAGGTCGGGCAGCACCAGGAAGCCGTCGCGCTCGTAGGCGGTGATCTGCTCGTTCGACAGGTGGGCCATGGCAGGACTCCTAAAGGCCACGGGAGGGGTGGGATGGCACCACCCTTCCGGGCCCGGGGCGCGGAGGACAATGGATCCTGATCACCTTCGGTGGTAGGAATTCACATGTGCGCTTCCCTGTCTGTCTGGCCGGCCCTCCCGAGGTGGTCCAGTACGGGCCCGCCCATCACGGGTTGGGGGGTGTGCGGGAGGAGGAGTATGTGCTGCCGGATCTGTGGGCCGTTCACTTCTACAGCTACCTGGGCGAGTTGAGCGTCGAGGGAGTGACGGTGCCGATCCGCCCCGGTTCGGTCAGCGCGATCCCTCCCGGCGCCCGCATGCGGTTCCGCTACCACGGCCCGTCCGAGCACTTCTACGCCCATCTGCGGCTTCCGGACGCCGCGGGCTCGCGGGAGCGACTGCGGCTGATGGACGATCTGGCCCGAGACGGCGGCGCGGTCCGCGGGTGCTTCCGGCGGCTCGCCGAGGCCTCACCGGATGCGCCGGGCCGCGTGCGGGCGGCCGTATGGGAGCTGCTGTGGCAGCTCGCCGATCGGGCCCGTGCCGGCGATTCCGGCGGCGGCCCGCCCGGGGCGGATCCGGTGGTCCTGGCGGCGGTGCGGCGCATCGAGCAAGGCCTGGCGGGGCCGTTGCGGGTTGCCGCGCTCGCCGACGCGCTGGGGGTCTCGCACAACCACCTCACGCGACGGTTCCAGGCCGAGCTGGGCTGCACGGTGGTGGAGCACGTGCGCCGGCGGCGAATGGCGCGGGCCGAGCATATGCTGCTCAACTCCACGCTGGCAGTGAAGTCGATCGCAATCCAGGTCGGCATCCCCGACCTCCAGGCCTTCAACAAGGCCTGCCGCCGGCACTTCGGGACAGGGCCCCGCGGGATACGCGGCGGCGATCGCCCGCCATTGTGAGCGAGGGCGGCCCCGGACCGAGACAGTCCGGGGCGGCACCGGTCCGCGCCCTACGGGGCAGGCGCAGGCGCGGCGCCTGCCTGCCCGTCAGCCGCACCCGTGTGCCGAACAGGATGCGCCGTGACTCGGATCGGAGCCGACACCTTGTGCGGAGGCGGAGCCGTCGACACGCCCCGTGTCGTCGCCGGTCCGTCCTGCCGGTCCCGGGAAGGCAGGTTGGGCCGGCGGCTCCGGAAGCGGCAAGGCTCTGGCGGAGATCCAGGGTTGGGGCCGTTCGGCGCGGGCACGGCCGTGTCCGCGCCGGAGTCCCGCCTCCGGCGTGCGCGACGGCCGCATCCCCTTTTCCGAACATCGGGTGAACGGAGTGTGCAGGAACTACGGAAGACGCAGCTGCCCGACACATGTGCAAGGCGCGGCCCGGGCTGCAATGTCCGCCATTCCAGGCAGCAAACCGTCATCTTCTATACTTAAAGGAATTTTCGATGCCCGGCCGCTCCCGGAGCTGTCCCGGATCGCGAGCCGGACCCGGGCACCTGGCGCGGAGGTCTTCGGATGCCCCAGCAGCACACTGCCGGGCGCTGCCGCGACCTCGGGCTGCCGATCCTGGTGATGGCCCTGGTGACGACGTTGGATCTGGCGGCGGGCAGCGACATGGGGCTGCTGCCGGTCTACGCCGCCGGCCCGGCCCTGGCCGCGGCGCGCAGCCCGGTCCGCACGGTGATCGCCCTGGGCGGCTTGGCGATCGCGCTGTGCCTGGTCTCGGCGACCGTGGACGGCCTGTTGGGGCACGTGCGCCTGTATGTCGCCCTGGTCGCGATCGCCCTGGTCACGGCTGGCGCCTGCTATGCCGCGATGCGGCGGCAGCGGGCCGAGCGGAAGCTGGTCGACGCCCGCGCCGTGGCCGATGCCCTGGAGGGCTTCCTCCTGCCGGTCCCGCCGCCCTGCATCGGGCCGCTGCGGATCGCGGCCTCCTACGTCTCGGCCGAGCGCGGCATGCGGGTCGGCGGCGACCTGTACGAGGCGGTGCCCGCGGGCGAGGGGGTCCGCGTGATCATCGCCGATGTCCAGGGCAAGGGACTGGCAGCGGTCCGGTCCGCCGGCACCGTACTGGCCGCCTTCCGCGAGTCCGCTCCCTACGCCCGGGACCTGGCCCAGGTGGGCGAGCGCATCGAAGACGCCCTGCAGCGCGCGGCCGGCGAGGAGCGGTTCGTCACCGCCGTCCTCGCCGAGATCCGCCCGGACGGCACCGTGCACCTGCTCAACCGCGGCCACCCCGCCCCCCTGCTGATGCGACGCCACGGCGACGTGGAACTCCTCGAGCCGGCCCGGCACGCGCTCCCCTTCGGCATGACCGCCCTGCTGGAGCCCCCCGGCGAGCGCGTGGCCGTCACCCGCTGCCGCCTGGCCCCCGGCGAGCGCCTGCTGCTGTACACCGACGGGCTGTCGGAGGCGCGCGACCGCGCCGGGCGCTTCTACCCGCTGCTGGAGCGCGCGGCCGGACCGCTGGCCGAGGCCGACCCCGCCCGCGCCCTGCAGCTCCTGCGCGGTGATGTGGCCCGGCACACCGGCGCCGGTCCCGCCGACGACTCGGCGTTGCTGGTGTTGGACTTCCTCGGGTCCTCGGCACACGGACTGGGCGGCTGAACCAGGCGCACAGGACCGGCGGGTGCGGATGCTCAATGGCCACCCGAACTGCAGGGGGGTCCTGCCTCCTGCCCGCAGCGTGGCGACTGGTGCGGCGCACACGGCAGCCACTTCTCCGGGCACCCTCGTCGAGATCACCGCTGATGAGAACCGGGCTGTCAATCACCACCCTCGCCACAACCTTCGGCTGAGCCGGGCATGCGGGCACCAATTACCTCGAGGGCGGAACTGCGCGAGATCCTTATGGCTCCCTTCGCCCCAATGGCCCGCAAGCCGCAACCGTCACCGTTGTGGCCCGGCGCCCACCGCGTGGCAAAGGAAACCGGCATTCCCGCCCAAGGCACCGTCGCCTCCGGGGCCAGCACGGACCGTGCCGACGCACCTATTACTGGGCCCGCGATCTCCCGCGGGTGGGGGCGACTGCGATTGCAGGCTTTCCCGCCTTCCTCCGACCGCAGCTCCCGCCGCCGGATCGGCGCAGCATCTGCTCCAGGGCATGCCCCGCGCCGCTGCCCGGCCGTCGCGCGGACCTTTGCTCCTCGTTCCCGGCTCTCCGAGAGCGGGGCGGTGGCGGGCCCACGTGCGGTGCTGCAGCCGGTGCGGCACTCCGTTCGGTGCGCCGGCATCGGGAACCGCTACGGCTGCTGACTCCTGGTCAGAAGTCCGTCATCGGAGACCACTCGTCCGGTCCCGACCTGATGGCTTCCTGGCCACCTCCGGGCGAGGCTGAAGGACAACGACCTCCGCAGCAGGGGGCCGATCCCCCAGGGAGCGCCGAATGCCCGTCAGTACAGGCGGCCCGGCGGCCGCGCCGAGAATCATCGCGGCCGACCGGGGAGCATCCGAGTCGACCGCGCGCGCCGGCCGCCCGGTCGCGGCCGGGACCGGCCCGTCGGCCACCGTCTCATGAGTGACGCTTCATCAGGCCGCCGGGTGGACGCGGCGGCGGCCCGCAGGATGGCCCAGGCGCTGTTCATCGAACGCTCCTGGCGCAGCCCCAGCTCCAGCCGGTTCTGGGTGCTGCTGGTGCTCGCCGCGGTCATCGCCACCTCCGGCGTGGTCAGCGACTCCACCGCCACCGTCATCGGCGCGATGATCGTCGCCCCGCTGATGACCCCCATCCTCGGCTCCGCCCTGGCCCTGGTGCTCGCCGACCGCCGCCGAGTGCTGCGCAGCGCCCTGCTGGTCCTGCTCGGCGCGCTGGCGGTGGTGGCCATCGGCGCCCTGGTCGGACTCATCGTCTCCCCGCCGGACGCCTTCGCCTCCAACAGCCAGGTCTCCTCACGCATCAGCCCTCGGCTGATCGACCTGATCGCGGCCCTGGCCACCGGAACCGTCGGCGCCTTCGCCCTGGTGCGCACCGACATCTCCGACACCCTGCCCGGAGTGGCCATCGCCATCTCCCTGGTGCCGCCGCTGGCGGTCACCGGGCTGCTGCTGACCGTGGGCCGCTACCACGACGCCGGCGAGTCGGCGCTGCTGTTCGCCACCAACGTCGCGGCGATCGTGGCCACCGGCACCCTCGTCTTCCTCGCCTACGACGTCCGCCGCGCCGCGCGCGCGGCCGGGATGCGCCTCGGCCGCTTCCGCGGCTGGACCCTGGCCGCCGTCGGGGCCGTGGTGCTGCTGATCGCCACCCCGCTCACCTTCGGCACCCTCTCGGTCGCCCGGGACCGCTCCCTGGCCGCCCGCGCCCAACCGGTCGCCGAGGCATGGGCCGCCCCGCACCGCTGGGAGATCGCCTCGGTGGACGCCCACAACGGCACCGTCGTCGTCGGCGTGCTCGGTCTGCCCCCGCAGCCGGCCCCCGCCGAGCTGCGCGTCGCCCTGGACCGGCACGGCATGGCCGGCGCGAACCTGCAGATCAACCTGGTCGGAGGCCGCACCCACTACTGCCCCGCCCACCGCGCGAGCTGCACCATCCAAAGCGGCACCATCTCCCTGACCGGCACCCAGGACTGACACCCCTTTCGTTCACGCACGCGCCGGGACCAGCGCATGGCATGTGCGCTCTGAATGTGCCTCTTTGAAGTTTTGGGGATCGGTCATTCACCTGACGGCCCGTCACGGCTACGGTCGTCACTCGAACCGGAAGCAGGACTTCGGCGGGTGCGCGGCCGCGCCCCCGCCGAGCGGTCCCCGGCCCTGATCCCCGCGGGGGGCCTTGCTGCGTCCGGGGGCCGCCGGCCCAGCCTGCCGTCCCGGGAATGGCAGGGTGGGCCGACGGCCCGGCCCGATCAACCGGGCCGGCGCCCGCATGAGGGGAGTGCGAGCTTCGCGAGCTGCCGCCGCCTCAGCGAGCGGCGCGGCCCGGTGCCGTGCGGCTGCCGGCGCTGTAGGAGCCGAGGTCGACGACGAGGCCGAGGATCACGAAGACCCAGCCCCAGGAGCCGACGCCGAGGACGGGGGAGTAGACCCAGACGTACATCAGGGTCGTCATGGGCAGGAAGATGATGCCCAGCAGGGGAACGATCAGGGAGTGGTGGAAGGCGATCGCGACCCGGTTGGTGAGCAGCCAGGTCAGCAGGAGCGCCAGCCGCGGGGAGAGTCCCGCGATGAGGGCGACGATGCATCCACAGCCCATGAAAGCCTCCGTGGCTCGCTGTTTGGTCCCGGCCGGAGGCCGCCGGCCGGCTGTCAGGCGAGGAGCTTGGCCTTGGCGGCGGCGAACTCCTCGGGCGTCAGCAACCCCTGCTGGGCCATCTCGGCCAGCCGGGCGAGGCGTTCGATCGTCGCAGGCACCTCCTCGGCGGCGGGCGCGGCGTGCAGATCCCAGATGGCAGTGTCCTGGCCGGCGAAGTCCGGCCCCCGCCGGACATCGCGTGTTGCGAATTGGCCGGGCGCAACGGCTCCGGCGCCCATCAGCATGCCGCGCAGCAGCGGTGCCCCCACGGGTCTGACGACGCGTCGGGCAGGCCGTCTGTGCTCCCGGAAGACCACCTCTCAGCCTTCCATTCCGGCCGCTGCGAGGGCTGCCCGGGCCTCGGCCACCCGATCCGGGGGGATGCGCACGGCGGCCGCGAGGTGGCCTCCACCCTCGCGGACCGCTCGGGCGGCCTTGACCGCCCAGCGGTGCTCGACCAGCGCCAGCAGCGCGCACCAGCCGGGCTCCAGCACATTCGCGCACTCCTGGGCGTCATCGGCGCCGATGAGGTTGACGACATCCGGGCCGGCCGTCACTTCGTGCAGGTCCGGGATGTGGGTGGCCTCGATGGCCTCGACGTCGCCGTACTCGTCCTTACGGACCACCAGGGTGTCGATGACCCGCAGTTGCCCGCCGAACTGCAGGGCAGCGACCTCCGCCATGGCCTGCCGGGTGGGATGGCCGCCCGGGAAGGCCAGGACGAGGAACTCGACCGGGCCCAGGGGCGCCTCCGTGCGGAGCGGCGTGGGGCCGGTCGAATCATGCAAGGATCTTGTCCTTGGCCTTCTGGAACTCCTCCTCGGACAGGGCCCCGGAGGAGCGCAGGTCGGCGAGGCGGGAGAGCTCGTCGGCATGCGAGCCGGAGCCGGAGGTCGAGCCGTCGGCGTCGGGGGAGGCGGCCGCGTCGCGGACGTACTTCTTGAAGGCGTCGTCCATCTTCTGCTGCTGCTTGACGTCCCGCTCGTGCATGGTGCGGCCGCGGGCGATCAGGTACGCCAGCACGCCGATGAAGGGCAGCAGGATGACGAGCACCGTCCAGCCGGCCTTGCCCCAGCCGCCGAGGTCCTCGCTGCGAAAAATGTCGGAGATGATCCGGATCAGCAGGAAGAGCCACAGGATCCAGATGAAGAGCTCGGCCATGGTCCAGAAGATGTTCAGCAGCGGATAGTTGGACATCCGGTCCTCCTTGCGGGCCTCCCGAACAAGAGGCGCTTATATGAGAGCAAATCAGACATGGTTGCCTTCTGCGACTCGGGGCGGAGACTCCGTCCGGGCGCCCGCAGGCCGTCTCGGGGAATGCGCCGATCCGGGCCGCTGCGGCCTCACCCCGCGGCGCGGTGCGCCGCCGAGTCCGCCCCGCCACCGGTCTCCGGCCGGGGGCGGTTGTCGAGGAACTCCACGACGGTGAGGAGGAAGAGCACCACCAGCACGATGCCGACCACCACCCAGCCCGTCGGGTAGGGCCACAGCACCAGCGCCAGCGCGCCGCCGGCCGGGACGATCCACATCAGCCAGCGCTTCCAGCGGTGCACGAAGGCGCCCACCGGGCCCAGCCTCATCCCCATGTTCCCGGCCGCGGCGCGGGTGGCGTCGATGCCGGACGACCACAGCCCGCGGGCCTGCCCGGCCCGCCTGCCGGGCCCGCTGATCCAGGTGCCCAGCGCCACCGCCGCGAAGAGCACCGCCACCGTGCGGACCGCGGTGCGAAGGAAGTGCACCAGCTGGTCGTAGACGGCGCCCGCGGCGGCCGACGAGACGCCGGCCGGGAGCTTGTCGAGGTAGATGGAGCGGCCGATGAGCAGCCCCAGGCCGAGCAGCAGCGCGCCCGCGGCGATCAGGATCGCGGCGGTGACCGCGGTGCGCCGCCGGCGCCGGGAGAGCCAGACGGCGACCGCGGCCAGCACCAGCACGACGGCGGCCAGCCAGGTGCCGAGGATCTGCAGGATGCGGTTGTAGGTGCGGGCCTTGGCCAGGCTCTTGCCGTCGGCGACCGCGATCTGGGTGTGCGGGGTGGGGATCTTGGCGGCGATCGTCATCCCGGAGGAGACCAGGCGCTGCTTCACCTGGTCGATCACCGGGCCGACGTCGATGACGACCTGGTTGTCCGCCAGCTGCACCGCCCCGCCGCCGGACCCGGTGAGCGCCTTGTCCAGCGCGGCGTGCGCGCGCCGGTTGGCGTTCCGCCAGAACGTCTGGAACCAGGAGCTGGCCACCACGGCGGCGGTCTGGTTCTCCACGAAGCTGTTGACCGCGCTGTTGATCGGGCCCTCCAGCCGTCCCAGGGCCGTCTCCAGCCGCGGCCGGTCGGCCGGCGCCACCTGCTGGAGGAGGGTGTTGACGTCCAACCGGTCGGTGACGGCGGTCGCCGCGCGCGCCGAGACGGCGGCCTGGACGTCGGAGTCGGCGGCGAGCGGGCCCATGGTGGCGACGAAGCGGTTGGTGTCGCCGATGAAGGCCGAGCTCCAGGAGGCGACCACGGCCAGCGGGGTGAGCACGAAGACCAGCACCATCAGCACCGCGACCAGTACCGAGCGCCAGCGCCGGCGCGGCCGGGACAGCTCGGCCACCCGTGCGCGCAGCCGCGCGATCTCGGCGGCCTGGGAGTCGTCGGTCGTCATGTCGTGCTCCGATCACGGGTCAAAACGTGGTGCAGCGGCGGCTCCTGGGCCAGCACCGCGCCGACGGTGAAAGCGCGAACGAGACACACGCGGCGCCTTCCGCAGCGCCGCCGTGTACCGGACAGCCGCCCACAGCGACCAACTGATGCCCAGTCAAAAAGCTCCCGAGAGGCTGCGCCACGGGTGCTCACCCGTTCAGGTGATGGCCGCCTGACGGCGCCTGGCTGCCCTCGGCGGAACGTCGAGGGACTCTCCCGATTCGGCGCTACGCAGTCACCGTTGACGGGTCCGCCTGCCGCGGCCCGCTGAGGGGCAAGGCCCATCTGCCCTTCCGCTCCGTTCGGCATGGCCGACCTGGTGAGCGGGCGCGAAGGCGCCCCACGCGTGTCCCGGTACTGCTCGGAGCCCGGCCAGGGGTCCTGTTCTACACGGACGGGATTACCGAGGCACGCGATCCACTCGGGGGCTTCTACCCTCTTCTCGATCGGGCCGGGGAGCTGCTGCCCGGTCCGGAGCCTGCCGAAGGACTGCACCGATTGGGCGAGGACATCGGCCGTCACACCCGGGCGGTGTCCGGCGACGATTCCGCATTGCTGCTGCTGGACTTCCTCGGGGCCTCGCCCATAAAGCCGGACACCTGAGGAAGGCGGCACGGCGAAGAGGGATGGGTGGAAGCCGCGGCGCACGGGAGATCAGGCGACTCCCACCCTCCTGCCCGCATTGTGGCAGCCCCTATGCAAGGCCGGTCGATTCCGTGGCGTGGTGTCTGGGTCCTTCACCCGGGTGGCGCGCCACAAGGGCACTCGGTGCCGCCCATCTGTCTGCGGCCGACTCCGATGGGTGCGTGCTTCAGCGAGCCGCTTGGGCCGGACCGGTGAATCCTTAGTCCAGGACAACGTTTCTGCGTGGCAATCACATAAGGGCTTTATCCGGATGCATAGCGTCGGACGGGTACCTGTCGAATTCGCCCGCCGACGCCCTCGCTTCCTCACGCGCGCCGTCGCGGCGGCGCACGTGAGGAAGTCGTCCATTGCGCAGGCGTAGACCTCCCATCATCCGCTACATGGCTGCCGCCGCGGCCACCTTCGGCCTGCTGTTCACCGCCCAGGCCGCCGGCCTGCCGGGGGCGGCCTCCGCGGCCGAGCCGCAGAGCGCCGTGAGCATCACCAAGACCAACAGCACCGGCGGCAAGCCGCTGCAGCCCGGCGACGACTTCATCTACACCCTGACCGGGCAGTGCTCCGGACTGACCGTGGACTGCGTGCACTTCACGGTCACCGACACCCTGCCGGCGGAGTTCGACGTCACCAGCCTGCCGAAGAGCGACAGCAGCCGGGACGTCAGCTACGACTCCTCGACGCGGCTGCTGACGGTCGTCTACAAGCAGCCCTTGCAGAACCCGGCGGGGGAGACCGGGCTGCGGGCCGGGCAGAGCGGCTCGATCGAGATCGGGATGCGGCTGCCGGCCGACACCCAGGAGAAGGACGGCACGGTCGTCCCCAACACGGCCGAGGTCAAGGCCGACAACGCGGACGCCAAGAAGTCCAGCACCGACGTCAGCATCAAGATCCCGCTGGTCGTCAAGCCGGTCGCCACCAAGAAGTGGGACGACGGTTCCGCGGTGGCCGGCAGCGGCGAGGAATCCACCATGACGCTGGGGGTGCGCAACAACTCCTCCTCCTCGGCGGACGTCACCCAGCTGTCGGTGTCCGACAACGACCCGGCGGTCTTCGAGGACTTCGACTACGAGTCCGCGACCGTGACGAAGTTCCCCGCGGGCGCCGACCAGGCGCATCTGGTGGTCACCACCGCCGACGGCGCCACCCACACCGGCGCCACCGTCTCCGCCCCCGCCCCGGTGGCGCTCCCGCTGCCGCGGGGAGTGGCCGCGGGCGACGTGACCGGCTTCGAGGTGGTCTTCACCAACAGCAGCGGCGATCCGCTGCCGTATGACGCCACCGGCGGCACGGTGGAGGTGAAGCTGAAGCTGCGCGACACCAAACGCTCGGACGGCTCGCCGCTGCGGCCCACCGACAAGCTGACGGTGAAGAACTGCGCCACCCCCACCGCGGTGGAGAAGACCAGCGGATCGGTGGACGGCGAGCAGGCCTGCGCCAGCTACGACATCCTCCCCGACATCCTCAACCTCAACGCCACCAAGGACTTCTTCCCCGACACCAACGGCGACTTTACCCACCAGAGCAGCGAGCACGCGGTGGTGGGGGAGAACTCCCCGGTCTCCGGGCTGATCGACGTCACCAACCAGTCGCCGTTCCCGGTCAAGACCATGACGATCACCGAGCCGGCGCCCGGCGAGGCCAGCGACTTCGACAAGATCGACGTGCAGAAGGTGCGGCTGCGCTTCCCCGAGGGCGCCACCAGCGCGAAGCTGACCGTCACCTACGCCGACGGCACCACCTCCACCACCGACTACACCGCCGACCAGTCGGGTCAGGTGGTGGACGTCGCCAAGGCCGGCACCACCGTCACCCGCATCACCGTGACCTACACCGGCGAGGACGCCGACGGCAACCCCACCATCAAGGAGGGCGCCGACGCCGGCCTGGACATCCACGGCACCCTGGTCGACGGGGTGACCGCAGGTCAGCTGACCAATTGCGCCCGGTTCGCGGGCGACGCCGGCCGCACCGACGGCAGCGGCACCGCGACCGGCCACGTCTGCCAGGACCTGACGGTGGAGGACCCGCACACCTCGGGCGAGGGAAGCAAGACCGTCGACCAGACCGATGTGCCGATCGGGCAGCCGATCCCCATGCATCTGAAGATCACCAACAACGGCAACACGCCGATGGTCAACCCGGTGGTCACCGACCCCACGGCGCAGGCCGACGGCACCCCGGACCCCAACAACAAGACCTTCGACTACCTGCAGATCGACTCCATCTCCATCGACCCGGCCAGCACACCGGCCACCATCGAGATCTGGGACCCGGACGCGAATAGCGGCAAGGGCGCCTGGGTGCCCTACAACGCGATGGACACCGACCAGCTGCACCGCGCCACGGGCATCCGGGTCGCCTACAACGGCGACCTGCCCCCCGAGGGCACCTTCACCATCAACGTGGTCACCGAGCGGCGCCCGGGCACTCCGGACGGCGTCTCGTTCCAAAACTGCTTCTCGCTGACGGCTCAGGGCTATCCGGGCAACGGGGAGACCTGCTCGGCCTCGCTGAACACCGGGCCGGCCGAGGACTCCGCGTCGATCAACAAGTCGATCAGCCCCGGTGAACTCCCGGAGTACGTGCCCGGCCTGCCCCGGCAGCACGCGGACGCCACCCTGTCCATCCGCAATACCGGCAACATGTCCGCCAAGCTCCTGCGGATGACCGACCAGGACAGCGACTTCTTCGACGCCGTCGACCTGGTGGCCATCAAGTCCAACCAGATGCCGGCCGGCGCCGACCGCGTCCAGATCGACGCCTACGTCGGCGGCAAGTGGGTCGACGGCACCCCGTCGGCCAGTGCCGCGCTCCCGGCCGGGGTGAACGCCGCGGACGTCACCGGCATCCGCGCCACCTACACCACCACCAGCACCTTCAACGACGGCTACAACCTCACCCCGTGCGCCGCCGACAGCTGCACCGGAAAGCTGGTGCTGGACGTCAGCCCGCGCCCGGCGCTGCGCAGCAGCGGCGGCCCGGTGCCCAGCCATCTGGAGGACACTCTCGGCGGCAGCTACCTGACCAAGCTGGAGACCGACGGGGTCCCCGCCGTCATCAAGCCGGTGAAGGCCACTCTGGATCTGGTCAAGGGCACCCCGCGGCTGGCGGTCAGCAAGACCCCCAACACCGTGCTCTCGCCCGGTGAGGACGCCCCCTTCTACCTGAAGGTGGAGAACAGCGGCACGGCCAACATCCCCAACCTGGTGGTCAAGGACGACCTCCCGCCGGGCATCGCCTTCAACAGCAGCTTCCAGGGCGACAACGGCCAGCCCTACAAGATCATCAACGAGAGCGTGCCGAGCGGCACCCCGGCCGTCCCCACCCCGGTCTTCACCCCGACCAACTCCGGCAGCCGGGTCTCCGGGCTCACCTGGGACTTCTCCAAGGACGACGCCGGCAAGGCCTGGGTGCTCGCCCCCGGCGCCACCTTCACCATCGAGATCCATGTGACGCTGGAACCCGGCATCAACGCAGGCGACGTGGTCACCAACACCATGGGCGCCACCTCCTCCGACCCCGACATGGTCTGCGAGGACACCGCCCACCAGCAGGTCGACGGCCCGATGTTCGGCGCCGGCAAGTACTGCACCTCCTCGGCGACGCTGACCGCCAAGTCCGGCGCGGCCTTCC
>NZ_MLCF01000077.1 GCF_001879105.1 Mangrovactinospora gilvigrisea
CGCGGGGCGGGCCCCGGCGCCGGGGGGCGCGGTCCGGGCGACGGGTGGGAGGGGGCCGTCACCGCGTCACCCGCCCGCCCTCGGGCGCTTCGGGGGCGGCCCGGGGGCAGCGCCGTCCGCTGCGGGTGCCGGGGACGCACTGTGGCGGCCCGCGCACATCCTCGTCGTCTGCATTCCCCCATCGCTCCTTCCGGGCGTGCCGGGAGCCCCGATCGCTCGGCCCCGCTCTCCCCCGGCGCCGCCGGTTACGCATGTCGTCCGGACGATACACGAAACCGGTGACTCTGCGACATCCTGCTTCTACCGAGAGTAACGACTCTCGGTCCCATGCGGAAGCGGTTGCCGCCAACAGCTCTCGCCCGGGAATCGGCGGAACGTTCACCCGCGCCAACGCTGTCATGCCTGCCCGCGGTTGCGCCGGGCAATCCTCCCATTACGTATGGTCATATGACGGTTCTTCGGAAAACCTGTGACGTACGAGTCATGGTGCGGCAGGTGCGCCGGATCGGGCGAAGGCGCGAACGGGGTTTCGGTTGGGGCGCAGGGCGGCGTCAGGCCCCGGGGCCGGCCACCGCGTTGGCGGGCAGCTCGCCCCGCTCCAGCCGGTCCAGCTGAGCGCGCACCAGGCGCCGCGCCCGCGGCCCGAACGCCGTGCTCGCCCCGCCGACATGCGGGCTGATCAGGACGTTCGGCGCGGACCACAGCGGATGGCCGGCCGGCAGCGGCTCGGGGTCGGTGACGTCCAGCGCGGCGGAGATCCGGCCCGAGCCCAGCTCGGCGAGGAGCGCCGCGGTGTCCACGATCGGCCCGCGCGCGACGTTGACCAGCAGCGCGCCGTCCTTCATCCGCGCCAGGAAGCCGGCGTCCACCAGCTGCCGGGACTCCTCGGTGAGCGGCAGCACCAGCACCACCACATCGGCGGACGGCAGCAGTTCGGGCAGTTCGGTGAAGGCGTGCACCGGGCCGTTGGCGTGCGTGCGCGCGGAGCGGGCGACCCGGACGACGTCGGCGACCTCGAACGGCAGCAGCCGCCGCTCGATCGCCTCGCCGATCGAGCCGTAGCCGACGATCAGCACGGTGCGGTCGGCGAGGGAGGTGTGGAAGGTCTGGTCCCACACCCCGCGGTCCTGGTCGCGGACGAACCGCGGCAGGCCGCGCAGCGAGGCGAGGGCGAGGGCGAGGGCCAGCTCGGCGGTGGAGGCGTCGTGCACGCCCCGGGCGTTGCACAGCGTCACACCGGACGGCAGCAGCGGCAGGACGTTGTCCACGCCGGCGGTGAGCGTCTGCGCGACGCGCAGCCGCGGGAGGCCGGAGAGCAGTGCGGCGCCGCGGTCGTTCTGCAGGTACGGGAATGTGAAGAATTCGACAGTCTCCGCGCCCTCGGGGAGTACGGGCTTGCCGTCGCCGTCCAGCGGGATCGTCGGGACGACGGCGACCGGGCCGAGGCGCTGCGGGAATCGGGCCTCGGGGTAGCCGAGCTCCTCGGCGGTGTAGGGGACCCAGATGCGGGGGGCGGGCGCGGAGGGCATGCGGACGGTACTTCCCTTCCCTTGGCGGCTGGCGCACAGTTGAGGGTGGCGTGATCGGTCGGAAGATCGCACCGGTAGGCGCACGCTATCCGATGGGAGTTCGGGATGACGTTCGGTGGGATCTTCGACGAGGTGTTCGCGCCGGGGCGCAAGCACCTGGACGACGAGCGGAACCGTCTGGAGCTGAGCCGGGAGGACGCCGGCGACAACGACCCCTCGCGGGGTCCGATCGACCTGGACTCCGGCGTGGTCGTGGTGGTGCGGTCCGCGGAGGAGTAGCGCTCCGCGGGGGTTACGCGGCGTCGGGGAACAAGCCGTGCCGGTGCGCCAGCGCCGCCGCCTCGCCGCGCGAGGAGACGCCCAGCTTGGCGAGGATGTTCGACACATGCACGCTCGCCGTCTTCGCCGAGATCACCAGCTCCCCGGCTATCTGCCGGTTCGTCAGCCCCTTCGCCACCAGCCGCAGCACATCCCGCTCCCGCGCGGTGAGCCCGAACCCCTCGCCGGACGGCGCCCCCGCCTCGGCCCCGGCCGCCACCGGGCACGCCCCCATCCCCCGCAGCGCCTCCACCGCCAGCACCCGCCGCTCGTCCGCCTCCGGCCGGCGCCCCGCCTCGCCCAGCGCCCCCGCCAGCAGGATCCGCACCTCGGCCAGCGCCAGCGGCCGCCGCAGCGGGCAGAACGCCGCCTCCGCCGCGCCCCACAGCGCCGCCCGCCGCTCCGGCGCCTCCCCCGCGGCCTGCGCCGCCGCCAACCGCGCCGCCCACGCGTCGTGCAGCGGCACCTTCCGCGGCAGCCGCGCCGCCGTCGCGGCGATCGCCTCCCGCTCGGCGGGCTCCCGCTCCCGCTCCGCCGCCCGCGCCAGCAGCGGCCAGGTGTACCGCTCCCGGCCCGACGACCACAGCCCCGGGTACTCCAGCGCCTCCTTCAGCAGCGACCGCTCCTCCTCGGCGAGGCCCAGCGCCGCCGCCGTCCGCATCCGCATGTCGTAGAGCGGGACGCGGAACTGCGGCTGCCACGTCCACTCGCCGGGCCGGGCCATCATCCGGGCCAGCCCGTCCGCCGCCGCCGCGGCCTGGCCGCGGGCCAGCTGCAGATGGGCGCGGAGCATCACCTGGTGGTTGCTGTGCATCGGCGCCGCACCGGGCAGCCGGGCGTCCACCTCCTCCAGCGCGGCCTCGGCGGCCCCCCACTCGCCCAGCTCGATCAGCGACTCGGCCAGATTGCCCGTCAGGTCGTGCCCGTAGCGGGTGTAGTAGCCGAGCCGGGCCATCTCCCGCAGGCCGTCCTGCGCCTCCAGCACCGCCTCCTCGGAGCGGCCCAGGTACTCCAGCGCGTCCGTCAGGTTCTGCACCCACTTGCAGTACATCAGCGGATCCAGCTCCAGCAGCTGCTCGCGGATGGCGCGCTGCTCGTCGAGGCCGTCGTCCAGCTCGCCCATGTCGAAGCGGACCATCGCCAGCCGCAGCCGGGTGTCGAGCAGCAGCCGCTCCGAGCCGGCCCGCTCGGCCGTCGCCAGCGCCCGCACCGCCAACTCCCGGGCCACCTCGGGCCGTCCGGAGAGGGTGCGGTGCATCGCCCCCTCGGAGAGCACCGCGGCCTTCACCTCCGAGTCGGGCAGCGCGTCGACGAGCTCCAGGGCGGCGTCCAGCTCGGCCTGGCCGTTGCCGCGGCGGTCCCAGCGCAGCAGGCGGGACTGCTCCTTGAGGAACCAGGCCCGGTACGGGGCGTCCCCGGGATCGGCGCCGGCCAGCTGACTGAGCGCCAGGCCGGCCACCCGCAGGCCGCGTTCGGTGTTCGCCGCCGCCTGCGCCGCCGCCACCATGGCGCCCAGCAGGTCGAGGTAGGCGCGCTCGCAGCCCGGCGCGTGGCCGGCGTCCCGGCCGCCGGGGCAGCCGCAGGACGGGTACCCGCCGTAGACGTCCACCCGGGCCACGCCGGCGCGCGCCTCGGCGGGCACGTCCTCCCACAGCTCCAGGACCCGCTCCAGCATCCGCAGCTGCTCGCTGTGCGCGCTGCGCCGGCCGGCCTGCCGGGCGGCCTCCATCGCGGCGGGCAGCGCCCGCTCCGGGACATGGGCGTGGTACCAGTAGCTGGCCAGCCGGATCGCCAGCTCGTCGCAGGGGACGAGGGACGGGTCGGCCTCCAGCACCGCCGCGTAGCGGGCGTTGAGGCGGCGGCGCTCGCCGGGCAGCAGGTCGTCCCGGACGGCCTCGCGGGCCAGCGCGTGCCGGAAGCGGTAGCCGGCCACCCCGCCGCAGTCGGTCGGCTCCACCACATGGGCGCCGATCGCCGCGCGCAGCGCGGCGATCAACTCCTCCTCGGGCAGCCCGGAGGCGTGCGCCAGCAGCCGGTCGGTGACGGACGAGCCGCCCTCGGCGACCACCCGCAGCAGCAGCTGGGCCGACTCGGGCAGCCGCTCCACCCGCACCAGCAGGAGATCGCGCAGCGACTCGGAGAGGCCGGCCTCGGCGCCGCCGTCCCGGATCGCCTGCAGCAGCTCCTCGGCGAAGAAGGCGTTGCCCTCGGAGCGCTCGAACACCTCCCGCACCAGGGCCGGTTCGGCGGCGCCGCCGAGCAGCCCGGAGAGCAGCGCGGCGGTGTCCTCCCGGCTGAACGGGGCGAGCTGCAGGCGGTGCACCACGCGCAGCCGGTCGAGCTCGGCGAGGAAGGGGCGCAGCGGATGGCGGCGGTGGATGTCGTCCGAGCGGTACGTCATCACCAGCATCAGCCGGCCGGTGCCCAGCGCCCGCACCAGGAAGCCGAGCAGCTGCCGGGTGGAGGGGTCGGACCAGTGCAGGTCCTCCAGGGCCAGCACCAGGGTGCGCTCGGCGGTGAGGGCGCGCAGCAGCTGGGCCGTCAGCTCGAAGAGGCGGCCCCGGCCGACGCTGTCGTCGTCGCGGCCGTCGGAGTCCGCGGGGTCGCCGGCGGCGGCTCTCGCGGGGTCGCTCAGCTCGGGCAGCAGCCGGGCGAGCTCGGCCTCGCGGCCGGCCACGGCCGCGTCGAACTCGGCGGGCAGGGCGGCGCGCAGGGCGCGCAGCGCGGAGACGAACGGGACGTACGGCAGGCCGCCGTCGGCCAGCTCGATGCAGTGGCCGACCGCGGTGAGGGCACCGGCGGCGCGGGCGCGGGAGAGGAACTCCTCCAGGAGCCGGGTCTTGCCGATGCCGGCGTCGCCGCCGAGGAGGGCGGCCTGCGGGAGGGAGGGTCGGTCGAGCAGATCGGTGAGGGTGCGGAGCTCTTCGGTTCGGCCGATAAATGGTGAGACAACGGACTGCGGCACGTCGAACAGCGTCTCATGGGGGTGCGACATGGTCACTGTCCTTTTCCGCGCCGTCGCCCGCCGCAACCGCGCGAAAGCCCCGGCACCCCGATCGTCCTGCGGTGCAGGGCGCGGGGTGCCGGGGCTTTCGGGCGGCCGCCATTACGAGGTGACGCTGCCGTGGTGGAATACCTGCTGACGGGGGCGCCCCGCCTTGCGTCCGCGGTCGCGCCGCGACTTGCGGATCTCGCGGAGCAGCCGCTGCTCGTCCGCCTCGCGGATCAGCTCTGCGGCGCGAAGCCGGAACATCTCGACGTTGGTGCCGGCGATCGAATCAACGAACATGTCGGGGTCTCTCCCTTTCCGGTCTGTCCTTGTGACCCCTAATCTCCTCTCTAAGGGGGGTCCCGGACATCGGGAGAGTGCACTATCTTCCCTGGCCGCAGGGGCCTTAGGCGGAACGCGGAAAGGCCCGGCCGGCGCCTAAGGAGGCGCCCGCCGGGCCTTAGCCGGAGGGGGACGGCTTAGCTAGCCGACGCCCAGCTTCTCCAGGATGATCTCGCGCACCCGCTTGGCGTCCGCCTGGCCCCGGGTGGCCTTCATGACGCCGCCGATGAGCGCGCCGACCGCGCCCATGTTGCCGCCGCGGATCTTCTCGGCGACCGCCGCGTTGGAGGCGATGGCGTCGTCGACGGCGGCCGTCAGCGCGCCCTCGTCGGAGACCACCTTCAGGCCGCGCTTCTCCACGACCTCGTCGGGGCCGCCCTCGCCGGCCAGCACGCCCTCGATGACCTGGCGGGCCAGCTTGTCGTTGAGCGAGCCCTCCGCGACCAGCGCGGAGACCCGGGCCACCTGGACGGGGGTGATGGCCAGCCCGTCGAGCTCGGTGCCCGACTCGTTGGCGTGCCGGGCCAGTTCGCCCATCCACCATTTGCGGGCCTGGTCGGCCGGGGCGCCCGCGTCGATGGTGGCGGTGATCAGGTCGATGGCGCCGGCGTTCAGCGCCGACTGCATCTCGTGGTCGCCGACGCCCCACTCCTGCTGGAGCCGCTTGCGGCGCACCCGCGGCAGCTCGGGCAGCTCGGCGCGGAGCTCCTCCACCCACTCCCGGGCGGGGGCGACGGGCACCAGGTCGGGCTCGGGGAAGTAGCGGTAGTCCTCCGCCTCCTCCTTGATCCGGCCCGAGGTGGTCGAGCCGGTGTCCTCGTGGAAGTGGCGGGTCTCCTGCACGATCGAGCCGCCGTCGTCGAGGACCGTCGCCTGCCGCTGGATCTCGCTGCGGGCCGCCCGCTCCACGCTGCGCAGCGAGTTGACGTTCTTGGTCTCCGAGCGGGTGCCGAACTTCTCCCGGCCGTGCGGGCGCAGCGACAGGTTGACGTCGCAGCGCATCTGGCCCATCTCCATGCGGGCCTCGGAGACGCCGAGCGCCTTGATCAGCTCGCGCAGCTCGGCGACGTACGCCTTGGCCACCTGCGGGGCCCTGGCGCCGGCGCCGACGATCGGCTTGGTGACGATCTCGATCAGCGGGATGCCGGCCCGGTTGTAGTCGATCAGCGAGTGGTCGGCGCCCTGGATCCGGCCGGTCGCGCCGCCCACGTGGGTCGACTTGCCGGTGTCCTCCTCCATGTGGGCGCGCTCGATCTCGACGCGGAAGACCTCGCCGTCGACCTCGACGTCCAGGTGGCCGTTGAAGGCGATGGGCTCGTCGTACTGGCTGGTCTGGAAGTTCTTCGGCATGTCCGGGTAGAAGTAGTTCTTCCGGGCGAACCGGCACCACTCGGCGATCTCGCAGTTGAGCGCGAGGCCGATGCGGACGGCCCCCTCCACGCCCTTGGCGTTGACCACCGGCAGCGCGCCGGGCAGGCCGAGGCACACCGGGCAGGTCTGCGCGTTGGCGTCGCCGCCGAGGGCGGTGGTGCAGCCGCAGAACATCTTCGTGGCGGTGCCCAGTTCGACATGGACCTCGAGGCCCATCACCGGGTCGTACTTCTCCAGCGCGTCCTCGTAGGAGACCAGGCTGGTTGCTGTGCTCACCTGTCGCTTCTCCCGATTCTCAGTCGTCGGCGAGGACGTCGCCGCGGGCCGCGCGGCGCATCTCACGGATGATCAGGGCAAGGCCGGTGGCCACCGCGGCGGCGCTGACTACCGCGTCCACCAGCTTCAGGGTGTCGCTCTCGAAGCGGGCCTTCTTGGCCTGCTTGTAGATCCCGACGGCCCCGAACGCCTGCGAGCCGATGCTGATGTAGTTGCCGACCTTGGACTTGCGAAAGCCCTTGATGTCGGACGAAAGCTTGCTCACAGCGACGGTGCCTCCTCGAGAATCGGGTGTCCCCAGCTGTCGGTGAGCGCGGCCTCGACGGCCGCGCCGACCCGGTAGAGCCGATCGTCCGCCATCGGCGGCGCGATGATCTGCAGACCCACCGGCAGCCCGTCCTCGGGGGCGAGCCCGCAGGGCACGGACATCGCGGCGTTGCCGGCCAGGTTGGACGGGATGGTGCACAGGTCGGCGAGGTACATCGCCATCGGGTCGTCGACCCGCTCGCCGATCGGGAAGGCGGTGGTCGGCGTCGTCGGCGAGACGAGCACGTCCACGGCCGCGAACGCGGCGTCGAAGTCGCGGGTGATGAGCGTGCGGACCTTCTGCGCCTGCCCGTAGTAGGCGTCGTAGTAGCCGGAGGAGAGGGCGTAGGTGCCCAGCATGATCCGGCGCTTGACCTCGTCCCCGAAGCCGGCCTCGCGGGTGAGCGCGGTGACCTCCTCGGCGGAGTGGCTGCCGTCGTCGCCGACCCGCAGCCCGTAGCGCATCGCGTCGAAGCGGGCCAGGTTGGACGAGCACTCGCTCGGCGCGATCAGGTAGTAGGCGGGCAGCGCATAGGTGAAGTGCGGGCAGGAGATCTCGACGACCTCGGCGCCCAGGCCGCGCAGCACCTCGACGGCCTCGCGGAACCGCTGCTCCACGCCGGCCTGGTACCCCTCGCCGGCGAACTCCTTGACGACGCCGACGCGCATCCCGGCGATGCCCTGCTCGCGGCCCTGGCGGGCGGCGGCGACGACGTCGGGGACGGGGGCGTCGATGGAGGTGGAGTCCATCGGGTCGTGCCCGGCGATCACCGAGTGCAGCAGGGCGGTGTCGAGCACGTTGCGGGCGCAGGGCCCGGCCTGGTCGAGCGAGGAGGAGAAGGCGACGAGCCCGTAGCGGGAGACCGCGCCGTAGGTCGGCTTGACGCCGACCGTGCCGGTGACGGAGGCCGGCTGGCGGATGGAGCCGCCGGTGTCGGTGCCGATCGCCAGCGGCGCCTGGTAGGAGGCGATGGAGGCGGACGAGCCGCCGCCGGAGCCGCCGGGGATCCGCGTCAGGTCCCACGGGTTGCCGGTGGGGCCGTAGGCGGAGGTCTCGGTGGAGGAGCCCATCGCGAACTCGTCCATGTTGGTCTTGCCCAGCACCACGACGCCGGCGTCCTTCAGACGCTTCGTCACGGTGGCGTCGTACGGCGGGATCCAGCCCTCCAGGATCTTGGATCCGCAGGTGGTGGGGACGCCCTCGGTGGTGATCAGGTCCTTCAGCGCCAGCGGGACGCCGGCCAGCGGGCCGAGCTTCTCGCCCGCGGCGCGCTTGGCGTCCACGGCCCGGGCGGCCCGGAGCGCGCCCTCGGTGTCGACGTGCAGGAAGGCGTGCACCTTCTCGTCGACCGCGCCGATGCGGTCGAGGTGGGCGCGGGCGGCCTCCTCGGCGGAGGCCTCGCCGGAGGCGATGGCCCCGGCGAGGGCCGCGGCGGTCATGCGGGTCAGGTCGGTGCTCACTTGCTCAGTCCTCCCCCAGGATCTGCGGCACGCGGAAGCGCTGCTCCTCCACCGCCGGGGCGGCGGCGAGGGCCTGCTCCGGGGTGAGGGACGGCCGGACCTCGTCGGCCCGCATGACGTTGGTCAGCGGGAGCGGGTGCGAGGTGGGCGGGACGTCCTCCGCGGCGACCTCGCCGACGCGGGCCACCGCGCCGACGATGTCGTCCAGTTGGGTGGCGAAGTGGTCGAGCTCCTTCTCGCTCAGCTCCAAGCGGGAGAGCCGGGCGAGGTGGGCGACCTCCTCGCGGGTGATGCCTGGCATGCGGCGTCCTTGGGGTTACGGATGAATAGGGGCTGCGGCCCCATCCTATGAGAACGGCCCGCGCTTCTTTGAACGGTTACCGCTCCGGCGCCCCACCCGCCCCCGCGGCAGACGGGAACGGGCCCGGCCGCGTGTGCGACCGGGCCCGTCTGCTGCGGAGCGTCTACTCTCCGTCGTGCGTGAGCGTGACGTCGAGCGAGGCGCCCTCGCCGTTCACCGAGACCGGCGACGCCTTCGGCGGGAACCCCGCCGCGATCAGCGTGTACTCGCCGCCGGTGAGGTCGCCGAACGCGTACGAGCCGTCCGACGCCGTGGTGAACGTGGAGACCACGTTCCCCGCGGGGTCGACCAGCGAGACCCGCGCGTCCGGCACCGGCCGCCCCGCGCCGTCCCGCACGGTGCCGCTGACCTCCGCGGCCTCGCTGAGCACGACGTCGTGGACGGTCTCGTCCGACTCCGCGACCTCCACCGGACCGGCGATGGGCCGGTGGGCCGCCGCGTTGACGGTGACGGTGCAGGTGCCCGGGCTGACCTCGGCGACGCGGTACGCGCCGGAGGCGTCCGTCACCGCCGACCCGATCACCTCGCCGCGGCTGTCCGTGACGACCACGACCGCGCCCTCGACCGGGCCGGAGGCGTCCCGGACGGTGCCCGAGAGCCCGCCCGCGCCGCCCAGCCGCAGATCCGTGCGGTACGGGTCGGAGCCCAGCAGCACGCTGCTGACCTGGGGCTGCAGCCCCTGCGCGGAGCCGACCAGCAGGTAGGAACCGGCCGTCGGCGCGGCCAGCTCGAACGCGCCGTCCGCTCCGGAGACCGCCCGGCCCAGCTGGTGGCCGTTCTGGTCGATCAGGGTGACGGCGGCGCCGGCCAGCGCGCCGCCGCCGGGGGCGATGACGCGACCCAGCACGGGGGTGCCGGTGCTCACCGTCCCGGCGCCGCCGCCGAGCGGCGAAACGCCCTGCTTCACCAGGCCGTTGGGCGGCACGACGTCCATCCGCGCGGTGGTGCCGAGGGACTCGGCGGCCGCGCCGGCGTAGGCCGGCTGCGGCACCGCGTCGATCGTGCTGCCGCCGGCCTCTATGGCCAGCATCTCGGCCTCTTTGGTGACCGCGTCGGGCTCCTGCCCGTCCTCGACGGTCGGCGCCGCGGCCCCGGCCATCGGGCGGCCCGCACGGTAGAGGAACACCGTGATCAGCGCGCCGACCGCGAAGAAGCCCGCCGCCCACCAGTACGCGGTGGCGTAGGAGTGGATGGCCGCCTTCACCATCAGCTCCGGCTTGGGCAGCGTCAGGTGGTCCTTGGCGTAGTTCGCCGCGGCGGTCGCCGCCATGGTGTTGAAGAGGGCGGTGCCGATGGAACCGCCGATCTGCTGCATGGTGTTGACCGTCGCCGAGGCGACGCCCTGGTCCCGGGCGGCGACGCCGTAGGTGGCCAGGCTCATCGCGGTCGGCATGGCGAGGCCGAGGCCGAAGCCCATCACCAGCAGCGGGGGCAGCACGTGCCCGGCGTAGGTGCTGTGCTCGTCGAGCCGGGTCAGCCAGACCATGGCGCCGGCGGCGGCGAGCATGCCGACCGGGGCGAGCGGCTTGCCGCCGACCCTCGGCACCAGCACGATCATGCCGAGCTGGGCGAAGATCATCAGCATGCCGATCATCGGCAGGAAGGCGAGGCCCGTCTTCACCGGCGAGTACCCGAGCGTGGTCTGCAGGTAGTAGGTGAGGAACAGGAAGACGCCGAACATGCCCGCACCGGCGATGAACACCGAGATGTAGGCGGCCGCGCGGTTGCGGTCGGCGAAGACCCGGAGCGGCAGCAGCGGGTGCTTGGCCACCATCTCCCAGAGGACGAAGGCGAGCAGCAGCACGCCCGCGCCGGCCAGGAAGGCCCAGACCATCCAGTCCGACCAGTTGTGGGTCTCCTTGTTGGCGAACCCGTAGACCAGGCAGAAGAGCCCGCCCGCGGCCAGGAAGGTGCCCAGCCAGTCGAGGTGCGGCTTCTCGGTGCGGACCTGCTTCTTGATGAAGGTCGCCGCACCGATCACCGCGAAGACCGCGATGATGCAGTTGACGTAGAGCGTCCAGCGCCAGCTGAGGTGCTCGGTGAGCAGGCCGCCGAGCAGCAGGCCGATGGCGCCGCCGGAACCGGCGATCGCACCGAAGACGCCGAACGCCTTGGCGCGCTCCTTGGGTTCGGTGAACGTCGTGGTCAGCAGCGACAGCGCGGCCGGCGCCAGGATCGCGCCCATCACGCCCTGGATGGCACGGGCGATGACCAGCATCTTGAAGTCGGTGGCGGCGCCGCCGAGCGCCGAGGCGCCCGCGAAGCCCACCAGGCCGACGATGAAGGTTATCCGGCGCCCGATCAGGTCCGACAGCCGCCCGCCGAGCAGCAGCAGGCTGCCGAAGGCGAGCGAGTAGGCGGTGACGATCCACTGCCGGCCGTCGTTGTTGAAGCCGAGGTCCTTCTGGGCCGTCGGCAGCGCGATGTTCACGATGGTGGCGTCGAGCACCACCATCAGCTGGGCGAGGCCGATGACGGCCAGCACCCACCAGCGGTGCGCGGAATGGCCCGTGGGCTGGGCGGCCGCCCCGGCGTGCCGGGCGCCCGCCGGGGCAGATGCTTCGGCGCGAGTGGCGCCGACCGAGGAGGGTGACATGGAGATTCCTCCCGATCCTTCCTTCTGGATGATTACCGGAGCGACAGCGGGACCGGCCGGTCGTCCGGGCTGATGTGAGAAGCGGGAACAGTCGATTCGGTTGTGCGGCGGGCGTGGCGCCCCGGGGACGGGTGCGCCGTCAGCCGCGGTGTCGCAGGGCGGGGAGGACGGCGTCGTCCACGTACCGCCGGAGGAACTCGGGATCGGGTTCGCACCGGTCGAACAGCTTCCGGCCGAACATCGCTCCCAGGAGCATGTGCGGGAAGTAGGCGGCGGCGGGCGCGTCCGCGACGATCTCGCCGCGCGCGGCGGCGCGTTCGAGCATCTCGCGGAGGGTGTCCATCACCGGCCCGATGGTGACCTCTTGCAGGGCGGCCCCGAGTTCGGGGTCGCGGTGCGCGGCGGCGGCCACGGCGCGGAACACTTCGTGGTCCTGCTTGGCGCGGCCCATCCGGCCGGCCAGTTCGTGGATGTCGCCGGCGAGGGATCCGGTGTCCAGTCCGTCGAGACTGAACGGCCGGTTGTGGCGCATCGCCTCGGCCACCAGCCGGGACTTGCTGCCCCACTGGCGGTAGAGGGTGGCCTTGCTGCTGCGGGCCCGGGCGGCGACGGCCTCCATGGTGAGCGCGTCGTATCCGGACTCGACGAGTTCGGCGAGCACGGCCGCGTAGAGTTCGGCCTCCCGCTCGGGGGTGAGCCGCGTGCGGCGGGCGCGCGGCGCAACTTCGGCCTCGGGCTTGCTCGTCGGGACCATGTGGACGCACCCCCCTTCACGACTGACTGCGGTCTTGCTGTACGAAACGGTCGCGTTTCGCATGGCTGACGATAGACCCCGTCCTATCGAAACGCAAACGTCTCGATAGGGCCGGGGCCAAAGTCCGAGAAGGATCCGTCCTCAGTCGGAGGCCGGCTCCTCCTCGGGGTTGACGGCCCGCTCGCGGGCGGCCTCCGGGCCCTCCTCCAGGAGGACGGCGAAGCCGTCCTCGTCGAGGACCGGCACCTTCGCCTGGACCGCCTTGTCGTACTTGCCGCCCGGGTTCTCGCCGACCACCACGAAGGACGTCTTCTTCGACACCGAGCCGGTGACCTTCGCGCCGCGCACCTGGAGCGCCTCCTTGGCGCCGTCCCGGGTGTGGGTGGTGAGGGTGCCCGTGACGACCACCGTCAACCCCTCCAGCGGGCGCGGGCCGGACTCCTCGGCCTCCTCGGTGAACCGCACGCCGGCGGCGCGCCACCGCTCGATGATCGCCCGGTGCCACTCCTCCGCGTACCAGTCGCGGATCGCCTTGGCGATCGTCGGGCCGACGCCCTCGGCCGCGGCCAGCTCCTCCTCGCTCGCCGCGAAGACGCGGTCCAGGTCGCGGAACTCGCGGGCCAGCGCCTGCGCGGCCACCGGGCCGACATGGCGGATGGAGAGCCCGTTGACGAACCGCCAGAGCGGCCGCTCCTTCGCCGCGGCGAGGTTCTCCAGCAGGGCGCCGGTGTTCTTCTTCGGCTCGCCCTTGCTGTTGGCGAAGAAGGCGACGGCCTTCTTCTCGCCGGTCTTCTCGTCGACCTTGGGCATGCCGGTCTTCGGGTCGCGCACCAGCACGCGGATCGGCAGCAGCTGCTCCATCGTCAGGTCGAAGACGCCGCCCTCGTCCTTCAGCGGCGGCTCGGCCGGCTCCAGCGGCTGGGTGAGCGCGGTGGCGGCGACATAGCCGAGGCCCTCGACGTCCAGCGACTCGCGGCCGCCGAGGTAGGCGATGCGCTCGCGGATCTGGGCGGGGCAGCCCTGCGCGTTGGGGCAGCGCAGGTCGATGTCGCCCTCGGACATGGCGCGCAGCCCGGTGCCGCACTCCGGGCACTCCTTCGGCATCACGAACTCGTGCTCGTCGCCGGTGCGCAGATCCTCGACGGGGCCGAGGATCTCGGGGATGACGTCGCCCGCCTTGCGGAGCGTCACCGTGTCGCCGATCAGCACGCCCTTCTGCTTCACCACCTCCTGGTTGTGCAGGGTGGCGTACTGCACCATCGAGCCGGCCACCAGCACCGGCTGCTCCAGCACCGCGTACGGGGTGGCGCGGCCGGTGCGGCCGATGCCGATCTCGATCGACGCCAGCCTGCCGTTGACCTCCTCCGGCGGGTACTTCCAGGCGATCGCCCAGCGCGGGGCGCGCGCGGTGGAGCCCAGCCGGCCCTGCAGCGCGATCTCGTCGACCTTGACGACCACGCCGTCGATCTCGTGCTCGACGGAGTGGCGGTGCTCGCCGTAGCGGGAGATGTACCGCCGCACCTCGTCGAGGCCGCCGACGACCTGGGCGTACTTGGTGGTGGGCAGGCCCCAGGCGTGCAGCTTCTGGTACGCCTCGGAGAGCCGGGCGATCTCGAAGCCGCTGCGCGCCCCGATGCCGTGCACCACCATGCTCAGCGGGCGGGCCGCGGTGATCCGCGGGTCCTTCTGGCGCAGCGAACCGGCGGCGGCGTTGCGGGGGTTGGCGAAGAGGTGGAACATCGCCAGCTGCCGCTTGCCGTCCTTGGCCAGCTCGACGTTCTCGGCGCGGCGGCGCTCGTTCTCGGCGGCCAGCTCGGCGTTGAGGGCCTCGAAGTCGGCGGTGGCCATGTAGACCTCGCCGCGGATCTCGACCAGCTCGGGGACGTCGTGGCCGCCGTCGCCGCGCAGCTCCTCGGGGATCTCGGCGATGGTGCGGACGTTGGGGGTGATGTCCTCGCCCGCGCGGCCGTCGCCCCGGGTGAGGGCGCGCACCAGGCGGCCGTTCTCGTACACCAGGTTGACGGCGAGGCCGTCCACCTTCAGCTCGCACAGGTAGTGGTACGGGGTGGCGGACAGCTCGGCGGCGACCCGGTCGTTCCAGGCCGACAGCTCCTCCTCGTCGAAGGCGTTGTCGAGGCTGAGCATCCGCTCCAGGTGGTCGACGGTGGTGAACTCCGTCCGGTAAGAGCCGGCCACCTTCTGGGTGGGCGAATCCGGCGTCTGCAGGACGGGGTACTCCGCCTCCAGGCCCTCCAGTTCGCGCAGCAGCCGGTCGAAGTCGGCGTCGCTGACGGTGGGCTGGCTGGTGACGTAGTACCGGAAGCGGTGCCCGTCGATCTCCTCGGCGAGCTCGCGGTGCCGCGCCCGCGCCTCCGCGGGCACCTCGGCGGGGACGCCCGCGGGCGCCGCCGTGCCACTGTGCGTCACGTCCTGCGCCTGCGCCGCCGCTTCGTCGGTCGCCACCGTCAGCCCTCCGGATCGTCGTGGAGTGTCTTGGCGGCCCGGACGCAGTGCTCCAGGACGGACCGCGCGTACCGCGGGGACGCCCCGGCGAGACCGCATGCCGGGGTGACCGCCACGGACGCCGGCAGCGTGCGCGGGTCCAGGCCCAGCCTGCGCCACAACGTCCTGACAACACCGACGCTACCGCCCGGGTCGGACAATCCGGTGGCACGCGGGTTCGAGGTGTCGCCGGTGGTCGGGGCGGTCGCGACGGCCCCGGCGAGCAGGCCCCGGCCGGATTCGATCAACTCGCCGAGAGGCTCCTCGTCGCGCTCGGTGAGAAGCGACATGTCGACGGCGACGGCCGCCGCGCCGGCCCGGTGGAGCAGCGCGATCGGCGTCCCGGGGGCGCAGCAGTGCACCACCGCGGGCGCGTCGAGGGCGCCGATCACGTCCTTGAGCACCGACTCGACGTCCGCCTTGTCGGGGGCGGGGACGGTGCCGAAGCCGCTGGCGGTGCGGATCCGGCCCTGCTGGACGGCCGGCAGCGAGGGCTCGTCCAGCTGCAGGACGGGCCGGGCGCCCGGGATCCGCCGGCGCACCTCGGCGAGGTGGCCGCGCAGCCCCTCGGCGAGCGAGACCGCGAGGTCGCGGCGGGCGCCGCGGTCGGCGAGGACGGGCTGGCCGCTGCGCAGCTCCAGCGTCGCGGCGAGCGTCCAGGGGCCGACGGCCTGCACCTTGAGCGGGCCCTCGAAGCCCTGGGTGAACTCCTCCAGGGCGTCGAGGTCCTCGCGCAGGTGGGCGGCGGCGCGGCGGGCGTCCCGCGGGGCGTGCGGCAGCTCATCGAGGCGCCATCCGGAGGGCAGCAGCTCGACGGTGAGGCCGCCCGTGAGGAGTGCTCCGGCGGTGCGGCCGATCATGTCCGCGCCGGGGCCGCGGGCGGGGAGCTCGGGCAGGAACGGGAACGCGGCCAGGATGTCGGTGACCTGGCGTGCGGTCTCGCGCGGGTCCGTGCCGGGCATGGATCCGATGCCGGTGGCGGTGGCGGGGGGATAAGGGACGTTGCTGCTCACTGTGGCAGGGTACGGTCACGCGCCGCGCGGCGCGGTGCTCGCCGCCCGTCGAAGGAAGGCGGCACCTCTCCCCCCGGCGCCCACCCGGGGTCAGCGGCCGGGGCGGACGTTGATGTCGGTGATCTCCGCGTCCCTCGGCATGTCCAGGGCGGTGAGCACCGCCGTGGCGATCGACTCCGCGGCGATCCACTTCGACGGGTCGTAGTCCTTGCCCTCCTGGCGGTGCGTCTCCTCCTGCATCGCCGTCGCCGTCCGCCCCGGGTACACCGTGGTCACCCGCACCCCGTTCCCGTGCTCCTCGCCCCGCAGCGCGTCCGCCAGCGCCCGCAGCCCGAACTTGGACGCCGCGTACGACCCCCACGCCGGGTTCGCCCGCAGCCCGGCGCCGGAGTTGACGAAGACGACGTGCCCGCCGGCCTCGCGCACGGCCGGCAGCGTCAGCCGGGTCAGCTCCGCGGGGGCGGCGAGGTTGACCGCCAGGGTGACCTTCCACTGCTCGACCGACTGGTCGGCGATGTCGCCGAGGACGATGACGCCGGCGCAGTGCACCACCGAGTCGAGGCGCTCGGGGAGTCTGCCGTCCAGCTCCTCGGCGAGCCGGTCGGGGTGGTTGAGGTCGGCGACGTGCGCATGGACGCGCGGCCAGCGGGCCGTCACCTGCTCGGCGCGGGCGGGGGTGCGGACCAGCAGGTGCAGGATGTCGCCGCGGTCGTGCAGGCGCTCGACGAGGGCGGCGCCGATGCCGCTGGCTCCGCCGGTGATGAGGTGGGTTGCAGTCACGGTCCATGATTACCACCTGGCCGGCGCGGCCCGGCGTTCGCCGCCCCTCCGCCCCGGCACCCCACCCGACCGGGGCAAGCGGCTACGGGTAGGGGAGGCGGAGGCCGGCGAACGCGCCGTCCGGGACCGCCGGGCGGTGCGGGCGGGTCGGGGAGAGGTCGCGGTAGGGGGCGCCCGGGGCGGGGCGGGGGTCGGGCTCGCCCTTGTTGGGCCACAGGGCCGCGGCCCGCTCCGCCTGTGCGGTGATCGTCAGGCTGGGGTTCACCCCCAGGTTCGCGGAGACCGCCGAGCCGTCCACCACGCTGATCCCCGGGTGGCCGTAGAGCCGGTGGTAGGGGTCGACCACCCCGCTCCCCTGGTCCGCGCCGATCGGGCAGCCGCCCAGGAAGTGCGCGGTGAGCGGCTTGTGGAAGATCTCGCCCCAGTTGCTGCCCGGCCAGCCGTCGATCGCCTCGGCCATGTGCCGCACGGCCTCGTGCCCGGCGGGGATCCAGTCCGGGTTGGGCGCTCCGTGCCCCTGGCGCGACGTCAGCCTGCCGCCCCTGCCCCGCGACACCGTCACCGAGTTGTCCAGCGACTGCATCACCAGCGCGATCACCGTCTGCTCCGACCAGCCGCGCGGGTTGAGCGCCCGCGCGTAGGACGGGTTGCGCAGCAGTGTGCCGAGCACCCGCAGGATCCGCGGGGTGCGGCCGTCGCCGCGCACCAGGACGCTCTCCAGCAGGGCCATCGCGTTGGAGCCGCGCCCGTAGCGGACCGGCTCGATGTGGGTGTCGCCGTCCGGGTGGACGGAGGAGGTGATGGCGACGCCGCGGGTGAAGTCGTAGTCGCCCTTGTGCCGGGTGCGGGCGCCCAGCAGCGCCTCGGAGTTGGTGCGGGTGAGCCGGCCGAGAGTGTCGGGGATGCGGGGCAGCAGCCCCTCGTCGCGCATCCGGTGCAGCAGCGTCTGGGTGCCCCAGGTGCCGGCGGCGAGCACCACCCGCGGGGCGCGAAATGTCGCCGCGAGCCGCCGCTCGCGCCGGGCGGCGCGGCGGGTGGCGCCGGTGCGCAGCACATCGACGGCGTAGCCGCCGTCGACCTCGCGCAGCCGCTCCACCGTGGTCATCGGATGGACGGTCGCCCCCAGCTTCTCGGCCAGGTAGAGGTAGTTCTCGTTGAGGGTGTTCTTGGCGCCGTGCCGGCAGCCCGTCATGCACTCGCCGCACTCGATGCAGGCGCGGCGGCGGGGGCCGGCGCCGCCGAAGTAGGGGTCGTCGACGGCCTCGCCGGGGGCGGTCCGCGGGCCGTCGCCGTCCGCGTCGCCGCCGTCCCCGAAGAAGACGCCGACGGGCGCCATGTGGAAGGTGTCGCCGACGCCCATCCGGTCGGCGGCGGCCCGCAGTTCGCGGTCGGCGGGGGTGAGCGTCGGGTTGAGCCGGACGCCGAGCATCCGCCGGGCCTGCGCGTAGTAGGGGTCGAGCTCCTTCGACCAGTCGGTGATCTCCGCCCACTGCGGGTCGCGGAAGAACGCCTCGGGCGGCTGGTACAGGGTGTTGGCGTAGTTGAGCGAGCCGCCGCCGACGCCCGCGCCGGCCAGGATCATGACGTCCTTGAGCTGGTGGATGCGCTGGATGCCGAAGAGGCCGAGGCGCGGCGCCCACAGATAGCCGCGCAGGTCCCAGGAGGTGGCGGGGAGGCTCTCGGGGGTGAAGCGCCGCCCGGCCTCCAGCACGGCGACCCGGTAGCCCTTCTCGGCGAGGCGCAGCGCGGTGACGGCGCCCCCGAACCCGGACCCGACCACGACCACGTCGAACTCCCGTGGCGTTCCGGGCTCTGCGCACCAGTCGGGATCGGGGACGGCTGCTGGCTGCTCGGTCAAGGCGGGCATGGCGGCGGGGCCCTTCGCGCGGCTGCGGATAACTTACTGACGAGTCAGTAGATTCGATCCGCGGACGAGCGGGTGTCAAGAGCCCTGCGGCACGCCGGCCGGACCGTCAGCACTCGATGACGTTGACGGCGAGGCCGCCCCGCGAGGTCTCCTTGTACTTGACCTTCATGTCGTCGCCGGTCTGCTTCATGGTCTTGATGACCTTGTCGAGCGAGACGAAGTGCCGGCCGTCGCCGCGCAGCGCCATCCGGGCGGCCGTGACGGCCTTGACGCCGGCCATGCCGTTCCGCTCGATGCAGGGGATCTGCACGAGGCCGCCGACCGGGTCGCAGGTGAGGCCGAGGTTGTGCTCCATGCCGATCTCGGCCGCGTTCTCCACCTGCTCGGGCGAGCCGCCCAGCAGCTCGGCGAGACCGCCGGCGGCCATCGAGCAGGCCGAGCCGACCTCGCCCTGGCAGCCCACCTCGGCGCCGGAGATGGAGGCGTTCTCCTTGAAGAGCAGCCCGATCGCGCCGGCCGCCAGCATGAAGCGGACGATCGCGTCGTCGTCGCAGCCCGGCACGAAGTTGGACGCGTAGTGCAGCACCGCGGGGATGACGCCGGCCGCGCCGTTGGTGGGGGCGGTGACGACCCGTCCGCCGGCCGCGTTCTCCTCGTTGACGGCCATCGCCCACAGCGTCGTCCACTCGCTGCGGTGCAGCAGCGGCTCGCCCTCGGCGCGCAGCGCCCGCGCGGTGCCGGCGGCCCGGCGGCGGACCTTCAGCCCGCCGGGGAGCAGGCCCTCGGTGGACATCCCGGCGGCCACGCACTCCTGCATGACGTGCCAGATCTCCAGCAGCCCGGCCCGCACCTCGGCCTCGCTGCGCCAGGCGGTCTCGTTCTCCATCATCATCGCGGAGATGGAGAGCCCGGACTCGCGGGCCATCCGCAGCATGTCGTCGCCGGTGCGGAAGGGGTAGCGCAGCGGGGTGTCGTCCAGCTTGATGCGCTCCGCGCCGATCGCGGACTCGTCGACGACGAAGCCGCCGCCCACCGAGAAGTAGGTCTTCTCCAGGAGCAGTTCGCCGGCGGCGTCCCGGGCCCGCAGCGTCATGCCGTTGGAGTGGTACGGCAGCGAGCGGCGGCGGTGCAGCACGATGTCGGCGTCCGGGTCGAAGGCGATCTCGTGGCTGTCGCCGATCTCGGTGGCCAGCAGCCGCAGCCGGCGCTGCTCGCGGATGCGGTCCAGCTCGCCGTCGACGGCGCGCGGGTCGACGCTGCGCGGGTTGTGCCCCTCCAGGCCGAGCATCACCGCCTTCGGCGTGCCGTGCCCGTGCCCGGTGGCGCCGAGCGAGCCGAACAGCTCGGCGCGCACCGCGGCGGTGCCGGAGAGCGCGCCCTCGTGCTTCAGCTTGTGGGCGAACATCCGGGCGGCCCGCATCGGGCCGACGGTGTGCGAGCTGGAGGGTCCGATGCCGATGGAGAAGAGATCGAAAACGCTGATGGCCACGGGAGAAATCGCCTCGATGGTCGCGGTTCGCCGTTGAACGCGCGAACAGAAGTTCGGGATCAAAGGGATATGGAGGACTGCAAGGGTACGTCGCGGCGCGCCTCCTTCCGGAGAACGCGCCGCGACGATCCGGTCACAGCCCCGGGTACAGGGGGTGCTTGGCGGCCAGCGCCTCGACGCGGGCGCGCAGGCCGGCGGCCCGCTCCTCGTCGAAGCCGGGCAGCAGGCACTCCGCGATGACGTCCGCGACCTCGCGGAAGTCGTCCTCGGAGAAGCCGCGGGTGGCCAGCGCCGGGGTGCCGATGCGCAGCCCGGAGGTGACCATCGGCGGGCGCGGGTCGAACGGCACCGCGTTGCGGTTGACGGTGATGCCGATCTCGTGCAGCCGGTCCTCGGCCTGCCGGCCGTCGAGCTCGGCCTCGCGCAGGTCGACGAGGACCAGGTGGACGTCGGTGCCGCCGGTGAGGACGGAGACGCCGGCCTGCTTGGCGTCCGGCCGGGAGAGCCGCTCGGCGAGGATCACCGCGCCGGCGAGGGTGCGGCGCTGCCGCTCCTTGAACTCCTCGGAGGCCGCCACCTTGAAGGAGACCGCCTTGCCGGCGATCACGTGCTCCAGCGGGCCGCCCTGCTGGCCGGGGAAGACCGCCGAGTTGATCTTCTTGGCGTACTCCTGCTTGGCCATGATGACGCCGCCGCGCGGGCCGCCCAGCGTCTTGTGGGTGGTGGTGGTGACGACGTCCGCGTACTCCACCGGGTTGGGGTGCAGCCCGGCGGCGACCAGGCCCGCGAAGTGGGCCATGTCCACCATCAGCTTGGCGCCGACCTCGTCGGCGATCCGGCGGAAGGCGGCGAAGTCCAGCTGCCGCGGGTACGCCGACCAGCCGGCGATGATCACGCCGGGGCGGTGCTCCTTGGCGAGCGCCTCGACCTCGTCCATGTCGACGAGCCCGTCGGACTCGCGCACGTGGTAGGCGGCGACCTTGTAGAGCTTCCCCGAGAAGTTGATCTTCATCCCGTGGGTGAGGTGCCCGCCGTGCGCCAGGTCCAGGCCGAGGATGGTGTCGCCCGGCTTCAGCAGCGCGAAGAGCGCGGCGGCGTTCGCCGAGGCGCCCGAGTGCGGCTGGACGTTGGCGAACTCGGCGCCGAACAGCTCCTTCAGCCGGTCGATGGCCAGCTGCTCGGTGACGTCCACGAACTCGCAGCCGCCGTAGTAGCGGCGGCCGGGGTAGCCCTCCGCGTACTTGTTGGTGAGCACCGAGCCCTGCGCCTCCAGGACGGCCTGGGGGGCGAAGTTCTCGGAGGCGATCATCTCGAGGGTGGTGCGCTGCCGGTTCAGCTCGGCGTCGACCGCGGCCGCGACCTCCGGGTCGAGCTCGTGCAGCGGGGTGTTGAGTGCGCTCATGATTGCGGGTGCTCCCGGACGGGTCAGTCGGCGGTCAGCTCGGAGTACTGCGCGGCGGTCAGCAGGTCGGCGATCTCGTCGGTGCCCTGGTCCAGCGTCACCTTGAAGAGCCAGCCGTCCTCGAACGGGCCCGAGTTGACCAGCGCCGGGTCGTCCACCACGGCCTGGTTGACCTCCGCGACGGTGCCGGACGCGGGCGAGTACAGGTCGCTCACCGACTTGGTGGACTCCAGCTCGCCGCACGCCTCGCCGGCCGCGACCTTGGCGCCGACCTCGGGCAGCTGCACGAACACCACGTCGCCCAGCGCGTCCGCGGCGTGCGCCGTGATGCCGATGGTGGCCTGCTCGCCCGCGGCGGCGAGCGTCAGCCACTCGTGCTCCTTGCTGTAGCGGAGGTTCTCGGGGTTGCTCACAACGTGCTCCTCGAAGGGTGTGCCGGCCTGTTGCCGATGGGTCGATTGTTCCTGATGGGGCGGGCGGTGCGGGAACGGGCTGGACGGAGGGTCACTTCTCGCGCTTGTAGAAGGGCAGCGCCACCACCTCGTGCGGCTCCCTGCTGCCCCGGATGTCCACGGCGAGGACGGTGCCGGGCACCGCCCGGCCGGCGTCCACGTAGGCGATGGCGAGCGGCTTGCCCAGCGTCGGGGAGGGCGCCCCGGAGGTGACCTCGCCCAGCACGGCGCCGTCCGCCGGGTCGACGACGGCGAACCCGGCGCGCGGCACCCGGCGGCCCTCGGCGACGAGCCCGACCAGGGTGCGGGCCGGCGGCTGCTCCGCGGCCTTCTCCAGCGCCTCGCGGCCCGTGAAGCGGCCCTCGTTGGCGGTCTTCTCGAACTTGACGACCCGGCCCAGGCCGGCGTCGAACGGGGTGAGCGCGGCGGTCAGTTCGTGCCCGTACAGCGGCATCCCGGCCTCCAGCCGCAGCGTGTCGCGGCAGGAGAGCCCGCACGGCGCGATCCCGAACGGCTCGCCGGCGGCGCGCAGCGCGGCCCACAGCGCCTCGGCGTGCTCGGGGCGGACGAAGAGCTCGAAGCCGTCCTCGCCGGTGTAGCCGGTGCGGGCGAGCAGCACCGGGAAGCCGGCCACCTCGGCGGGCAGGCCCGCGTAGTACTTCAGCGCCCGGACGGCCTCGGGGTCGGAGGCGAGCGGGGCGACGATCTCCTCGGCGCGCGGGCCCTGCACGGCGAGCAGCGCGCAGTCGTCGCGGTCGTCCCGGACCTCGGCGTCGAAGCCGGCGGCGCGCTCGCGCAGCGCGTCCAGCACGGTCTGCGCGTTGGAGGCGTTGGCGACGACCATGAACTCCTGGTCGGCGAGCCGGTAGACGATCAGGTCGTCGAGGATGCCGCCGGCCTCGTTGCAGATCATGGTGTAGCGGGCGCGGCCGGGCTTGAGCGCGGAGAGGTTGCCGACCAGGGCGGCGTCCAGCGCCGCGGCGGCGGCCGGGCCGGTGAGGGTGATCTCGCCCATGTGGGACAGGTCGAAGAGGCCGGCGCGCTCGCGCACCGCGAGGTGCTCCTCGCGCTCGCTTCCGTAGCGCAGCGGCATGTCCCAGCCGGCGAAGTCCGTCATGGTGGCGCCGAGCGCGCGGTGGACGGCATCGAGGGCGGTGGTCTTCATGGGGTCTCCCGGGACATGGCGGACAGCTGGGCGCGGTGGTGCCGCGTCCTCCCGCTCTGTCATGGGACCTGAGAGGTTCACCTCGGCCGGGGCCGGGGTTTGCACCTTCGGTGGGGGCGGCGGACGGTGGCCCGGACGCCCCGCTTTCCAGAGTTGCCTCGCCCGTGCGGTAACGGTGCCTGAGAGGTTCCCGGGAGGGGTTGCTCCTTCGGCGCGCCGTCGCCCGGGGGCGACGGAGACTCTCCCGCGCGGGTTGGTAGCGGCGGTGTGGAGTTGTCTGGCGCCATCATTGCATGCGCGGGCGCCGCGGATCGCGAGGTGTGCCGCCGGGTCCCGGCCCGGTGCGCCCACCCCCGGCCACCGGCGGAGCCGCCGGCGGCCGGGCACCGCGTCCCGATGGGCGCACCGGCGCACGGGAGTTGACCATCCCATTACCGGGCGTTGACCTACAGTATGCGCACCGGCAAGGTGTGGGACGGGGGCTCGGTATGACGTTGGTGCAGGTCGTCGAGGTGTCCGGCGTGCTGCGGCCGTGGGGGGTGTGCGATCTGCGGGGCGCCGCGCGGCCGCCGGTGCTGGCCTATCCGCACGAGGCCGCGGTCGTCGTCTCCGGGGTGCCCGGGGCGGGGAAGTCGACACTCATCGCTCGAGCCGTCTCCGACCCGCGCGCGACGGTGCTCGACGCCGGCCTGCCCGGCCGGCTGCGCCGGCCCGCCGTCCGCGCCCGGCACTACGCCCGGCTGCTGCGCGCCCGCCGCGCGCCCGCGCCGCTGGTGGTGCACGACTGCGGCGCCGTGCCGGTGGTGCGCCGGCTGCTGGCCCGCCGCCGCGCCACCCATCTGATCGTGGTGGACGCCGCCGACGACGAGGCGCTGGGCGCCCAGCGCGGCCGCGGCCGCCCCCTCGCCCCGCGGGTCTTCGACCGGCACCGCGCCGCGATGGGCGCGCTGCTGCGCGACGCCGCCCGCGGGCTGCTCCCGGACGGGACGGCCAGCCTGGTGCTGCTGGACCGCCCGGCCGCGGCCGCCCTGCCCGGCATCTCCTTCGCCGGGACGGCCGTTCCCACCGGGCGGCTACCCTGGCGCCACGCACACCCGCACCAGACCCGACCGGAGTAGCTCCCCCATGGACCACCACCCCGCCCCGGGCGGCGGCTTCCCCGCCAACCCGCTGGAGCAGGCGCTGCTGGCGTCCGTCGGACGCCCGGACTCCACCGCCGCCCTGCTCGGCGTCCTCGCCGAGTCGCAGGTGTGGGTGCCGCTGCCGAACGGCGGCAGCCCCCGCCACCCCGCCCTCGACCTGCCCACCGTGGAGCTGGAGGGGGTGCCCTATGTGCCGGTCTTCTCCTCGGAGGAGCAGCTGCGCCGGGCCGCCGGCGACATGCCCCACGCGGTGGCCCCGATGCGGGAGTTCGCGCGCGGGCTGCCGCCGCAGATCGGCATCGCGGTGAACCCGGAGGGCGAGGTCGGCATCCCCATCCCGGCGCCGCTGGTGGCCGAGCTGGCCGCCGGGCCGGACCCCAACCGGCACGACAGCCCCGACCCGACCGCCCATCCGGTGGCGCCGCAGCCCTCCGGCGCGCGCGTCCAGCTGTGGGAGCCGGACCCGGCGAGCGAGCCGGTGCCGTTCCTGGCGGCCGCCGCCGGCGAGTTCTCCTTGGTGCCGGTGGTTCTGAGTGCGCGTCGGGCGCTCGCCTCGGTGGAGGGCGCCGATCCGTCGCTCTTCGTCGGCGTCGAGCTCGACGGCTGGCAGCCCGAGGACCGGGACGCGGCGATGAACGCGCTGGGCCGGGCGCTGGGCGCGGCACCGACCCCGTGGCCCGTGAACATCGTTCTGCTGGACGTGGCGCAGGACCCGGTGGCCGACTGGATGCTCGATCAGGTAACGCCCTTCTACCAGCGCGGCTAGCTCCCTATCGGTAGGTCCGCCGCACCTGCTTTGATGGCTGGACGGGACGGCCGCAGGCGACTGCGGACAGCTGCCGCGGACGGCGCGGCAGGGGAGGGAGACGACGGGGTATGACAGGCGCGGAAGCGCGGGCCGGGGGGATCCGGGAGGGCGGCGCCGCCCTCCCCGGGGGCCGCACGGCCGCCGCGGACCGGCTGGAGCTCGAGCTGCGCGAGGTCGGGCCGGGCCGGCTGGACGCCTACGAGCGGCTGCTGCACGCGGTCGCCGACGGCGAGGTGCGGATGCTGCTGTGGCACGGGGAGCCCGGCACGCCGTCCGCCCAGTACGGGAACATGGAGGTCGGCGGCTTCGGCTACGTCCCCGCCGTCACCTCGGCCGAGGAGCTGGCCGCCTCCGGCTGGACGCGGGCCCACGAGGTGGTCGCCGGCCGGGCGATCGCCGGCTCGCTCTTCCGCAGCCGCTTCGGGCTGTGGCTCAACCCGCACGCCGCCGAGGGCGGCGTCGGCATCCCATGGCTCGACCTGCGGCGCATCGCCGGCGGCCTCGACCGGCTGCCGGCCGGCCCGCTGGCGATGCATGAGCCGACGCTGCAGGCGCCGGAGTTCTACGAGCGGCTGACGGAGGCGGCGTTCCGGGCCGGCTCGGTCCGCACGCTGCGGCAGGCGTGGGTGCGGCCGGGTCTCGGGGAGGAGTACCTGGCCATCGGCGTCGACCTGTACGAGCAGAGCGCGGCGGCGCACGAGGCGGTCCGCGGCATGATGGCCGAGGCGGTGCGGACGGCACCCGGGGGCTTCTCGGTGGCGACGGTGTCCATGGCGGACGAGTACGACCCGGTCGCGATGTGGATGGCCCGCTGCACAGAAGCGTTCTTCCAGCGCTGACCCCGCGCCCCTTCGGGGCGCCTTCGCCGCGGGATCGGGGCGGGTGAAAATAGAGGCGTGCCGTATCTCGACCATGCCGCGACGACGCCGATCCACCCGGACGCCCTCGCGGCCCTCACCGCCCACCTCGCCACCGACGCCACCGGCAACCCGTCCTCGCTGCACGCCTCGGGCCGCCGCGCCCGCCGCGTGGTGGAGGAGTCCCGCGAGTCCCTGGCCGCCTCGCTCGGCGCGCGGCCCAGCGAGATCGTCCTCACCGGGGGCGGCACCGAGTCCGACAACCTGGCGCTGAAGGGCCTGTACTGGTCGCTGCGCGCCCAGGCCGGGCCGGACGGCCCCGCCCCGCGGCTGCTGGTCAACCCGACCGAGCACCACGCCGTGCTGGACACCGCGGTCTGGCTCGCCGAGCACGAGGGCGCCCGCCTCGACTGGCTGCCCGTCGACCGCCTCGGCCGGGTCTCCCCCGAGGAGCTGGACGCCGCGCTGGCCGCGGCGCCGGACGTGCCCACGCTGGTCTCGGTGATGTGGGCCAACAACGAGGTGGGCACGGTCAATCCGGTGCGCGAGCTGGTCGCGGCCGCCCACCGGCACGGGGCGCTCGTGCACTCCGACGCGGTGCAGGCGCTCGGCCAGCTGCCGGTCTCCTTCGCCGAGTCGGGGCTGGACGCGATGACCGTCACCGCCCACAAGATCGGCGGTCCGGTGGGGACGGGCGCGCTGCTGCTCACCCGCGAGCTGGCGCCCGTCCCGCTGCTGCACGGCGGCGGGCAGGAGCGGGACGTCCGCTCCGGCACCCTGGACACCGCCGGCGCCGCGGCGTTCGCGGCCGCCGCCGCGGCCGCCGTCCGGGAGCTGCCGGAGCACGCCGCCCGGCTCACCGCGCTGCGCGACGAGTTGATCGCCGCGGTGGCCAAGGAGGTCCCCGAGGCGGTGCTCACCGGCGACCCCGGCCCGGGGCCGGAGGGGCGGCTGCCGGGCAACGCGCACTTCGCCTTCCCCGGCTGCGAGGGCGACTCGCTGCTGCTCCTGCTGGACGCGCAGGGCATCGAGTGCTCCACGGGCTCGGCGTGCACCGCCGGCATCGCCCAACCGAGCCATGTGCTGCTCGCCATGGGGTACGAACCGGAGGAGGCGCGCGGCACGCTGCGCTTCAGTCTGGGCCGCACCTCCACGTCCGAGGACGTGGCCGCGGTGGCCGCGGCGATCGGTCCGGCGGTGGAACGGGCACGAACCGCCGGGCTCTCGCGTTGAACGTGGATACTTGCCGATAGGGCTCAGGCGGCGAAGGGCGGGAGGGCAGGTCCGACAATGAACTGGTTCTGGTGGGTGTGGATCTTCGTCATGCTGGGCGGAGCCGGCGGCGTGGCCAACACCGTCCGGAGCGCTCTGGACAACCGTCACCGGCGCCGGATGGCCGTCATCAAGGCGAAGACCGAGGCGGAGGAGCGCCATCGGAAGGCGCTCGCCGAGGCCGACCGGCAGCCCGAGGCGATCTGCGGCTGCGGCCACCATCTCGCCAAGCACGACCGCGCGGGCCACTGCCACGAGATGGAGCAGCGGGCGGTGGAGTGGGACGCCAACCAGCGGCCGATCCGCTTCGAGGCGGCGCAGTGCACCTGCCAGCAGTACGTGGGCCCGCGCCCGCTGGAGGCGTACTACGCGGAGCCGCTGATCGATCTGGACGCCCAGCTGGAGAAGCCGTCGCTGGAGAAGAAGAAGCGGGACGAGTAGCGCGGCGGGGCCCGGCTACTCTGGACGGGTCATGACGAACTTCCCCGCTTCCGCTTCCGGCGCCGCCCCCGAGGGGCGGCCGCTGCGGGTGCTCGCCGCGATGTCCGGCGGGGTCGACTCCGCGGTGGCCGCCGCCCGCGCCGCCGCGGCCGGCCACGACGTCACCGGCGTGCACCTGGCGCTCTCCGCCAACCCGCAGTCCTTCCGCAGCGGCGCGCGCGGCTGCTGCACCCTGGAGGACTCCCGGGACGCCCGCCGCGCCGCCGACGTGATCGGCATCCCCTTCTACGTGTGGGACCTCTCCGAGCGCTTCCGCGAGGACGTGGTCGAGGACTTCTACGCCGAGTACGCCGCCGGCCGCACGCCCAATCCGTGCCTGCGCTGCAACGAGAAGATCAAGTTCTCGGCGCTGCTCGACAAGGCGCTGGCGCTGGGCTTCGACGCGGTGGCCACCGGCCACTACGCGCGGATCCTGGACGGCCCCGGCGGCCGCGAGCTGCACCGCGCCGTCGACCCCGGCAAGGACCAGTCGTACGTGCTGGGCGTGCTGACGGCCGATCAGCTGGCGCACGCGATGTTCCCGCTCGGCGACACCCCGAAGGCGCAGGTACGGGAGGAGGCCGAGCGGCTCGACCTGGCGGTCGCCCGCAAGCCCGACAGCCACGACATCTGCTTCATCGCGGACGGCGACACCCAGGGGTTCCTGGCACGGCGGCTGGGCGAGCGCCCCGGCGAGATCGTCGACGCGGACGGCAACCGGGTCGGCGAGCACGACGGCGCGTACGGCTTCACCGTCGGCCAGCGCAAGGGCCTGCGGCTGGGGCACCCCGCGCCGGACGGCAAGCCGCGCTATGTGCTGGACGTCTCGGTGGTGGACAACCGGGTGACGGTCGGCCCCGCGGACGGCCTGGACATCCACGGGCTGACGGGCATCCGGGCCCGCTGGTGCGGCACGCCGCCGGAGGGCTCCGGGCGGTTCCACGCCCAGCTGCGGGCGCACGGCGAGCCGGTGCCCGTCACCGCGGAGGTCGCCGGGGGCGGCACCGTGCGGGTGGACTTCGACGCGCCGGTCCGCGGCATCGCCCCCGGTCAGGCCGTCGTCCTCTACGACGGCACCCGGGTGGTCGGCTCCGCGACCATCGACGCGACCCGGCGGGCGGCGGCCGTCACCCGATAGGGTGACCGGCCCGAGCGCACGCCACCACGCCACCACGTGAGCAGAGGAGTTGCCGAGGTGCCAGATCCGTCCGAGGCTCCGTCGCCGCGCGCACTGGCCGAGACCGCGGCCGCGCTGGGGCTGCTCGCCTCGCCGGCCCGGCTGCACATCCTGTGGCGGCTCTCGGTGGGCGAGGCCGACGTCTCGACGCTGGCCGAGGAGGTCGGCGGGGCGCTGCCGGCGATCAGCCAGCACCTGGCGAAGCTGAAGCTCGGCGGGCTGGTGCGGTCCCGGCGGGAGGGCCGCCGGGTGGTCTACCTGGTGGCCGGGCCCGAGGTGTCGGCGCTGGTGCACCGGCTGCTGGAGCACTTCGCGGGGCCGGCCGGGCAGGGCGGTGGCGCGGCGGCGGTCCGGGACAACGTCCGTGAGCTGGGCGCCTGAACGGGCGCCGGCGCCGCCCCGGGCGGCGGGCGCGGAGCCGGCGCGGGAGTCGGTGCACGCGCTGCTGCGGACGCTGCGCAGCGGGCCGCGCGGCCTGACGGACGGTGAGGCGGAGGCGCGGCTCGCCGGGTTCGGCGAGAACCTGGTGCCGGGGCGGCGTCCCGATCCGGCGCCGGTGCGGTGGGCGCGGGGGCTGCGCGATCCGTTCACGGCGCTGCTGGCCGCGCTGGGCGTCGTCTCGGCTGCGATCGGCTCGTTCGGGCCGGCGGCGGTGGTGGCCGGGATGGTGGCGCTCAGCTGCGTGCTGCGCGCGACGGGAGAGGCGCGGGCGGACCGGGCGGCGGCGCGGCTGCGCGAGCTGCTGGCGGCCACCGCGACGGTGCGGCGGCGGGGCGGCACCCGGGAGGTGCCGGTGGAGCAGCTGGTGCCCGGCGACGTGGTGCTGCTCGCGGCGGGCGACGCGGTGCCGGCGGACGTCCGGCTGCTCACCGCGCGGGGCCTGACGGTGCACCAGGCGGCGGTCACCGGCGAGTCCGCGCCGGTGGCGAAGCGCGCGCTCCAGCTCCCCGCCCCCGGCGACGAGAGCGCCCGCTGCTTCCAGGGCTCCGAGGTCGCCTCCGGCAGCGCCACCGCCGTAGTCACCGCCACCGGCCCCACCACCCGCCTCTCCGCCCAGCCCCTGCGGCCCGAAGGCCGACGAGGCGCTGACGCCCCGTCGGTGCGGCGTCGCTCGGTGCGGCGTCGCTCGGTGCGGGGGATGGGCGGCGGGTCGGACCGGGGGTCGGCCTTCGATCGGTCGGTGCGGGGGATCGCGTGGTCGTTGGTGCGGTTCACCGTGGTGAC
>NZ_MLCF01000078.1 GCF_001879105.1 Mangrovactinospora gilvigrisea
GCGGCTGCCGCAGGCTTCGAGGAGCAGTTCGGGGCGAGCATGCGCGCCCACCTGGCCGGCGTGGAGGGCCTGCTGTCGGCCCGTCTGCTGCGGCCGCAGAGCGAGGGCGGCGTGTATGTGGCGGTGATGGACTTCGCCTCCGAGGAGGCATTCAGCGCCTGGATGGCCTCGGCGTCCTTCCGCGACGCGCACTCCTCCTCCTCGCCCGACATGGCAGGCGAAGTGGAGTCCTTCGAGACCGTCATCGCCGTCGGCGCCTGAACAGGACGGGTACCTCCGTGTTTCTCGCCCTGCGCGATCTGCGGTTCGCCCGCGGTCGCTTCGCGCTCATCGGTGCCGTGGTCGCGATGATCGCGGTCCTCGGTGTCATCCTGTCCGGCCTCGCCTCGGGTCTCGCGGACTCCGGCGTCTCCGCCCTGCGCGGCCTCCCGGCGACCCACCTGGCGTTCGACAAGTCCGCCTCCGGCGAGCTGTTCTCCCGCTCCACCGTCACCCGGGACACCTGGCAGAAGTGGGCCACGCAGCCGGGGGTGCGCAAGGCCGAGCCGCTGGGCCAGCAGCTGGTCCACGCCCAGCTGGCCGGTCCCGGGGCCAAGCAGGTGGACCTGGCGGTCTTCGGGGTGGAGCCGACCGGCTTCCTCGCCCCGGTGCCGACCTCGGGCAAGCCGCTGTCGCAGGCGGGCGCCGACGGCATCCTGGTCAGCCAGGACATCGCCAAGGAAGGCGTCCATACCGGCGACCGCCTCACCGTCGGCCAGGCCAGGACCCCGGTGACGGTGATCGGCACCATCGGCCACGCCTCGTTCGGGCACGTCGGCGCCGTCTACGCGCCCCTGCCGCTGTGGCAGAGGCTGCACTACGGCCTGCCCGGCAAGCTCCCGCCCGCCGCAGCCGGGCAGGCCACCGCCATCGCCCTGCGGCTCGCCCCCTCGGCCGACACCTCCGCGATCGACAAGAAGCTGGGCACGCAGACCGTCGACCAGGCCGGCGCCTTCGCCGCCTCGCCCGGCTACAGCGCCGAGTCCAGCACCATGACGCTGATCCGCGCTTTCCTCTACGCCATCTCCGCCCTGGTCGTCGGCGCGTTCTTCACGGTGTGGACCATCCAGCGCCGCCAGGAGATCGCGCTGCTGAAGGCCATCGGCGCGAGCACCGGCTACATCCTGCGCGACGCCGTCGCCCAGGTCACCGCCGTCCTGCTGGCCGCCACCGCTGCCGGGACCGCGATCGGGCTGGCCCTGGGCGGGGCCATGAACGGTTCCGCGCCGTTCTCCCTGCAGAGCGGGCAGATCACTCTGGCCGCCGTGCTGCTGATCGTCCTGGGCCTGGCCGGCGCCGTCGTCGCGGTCCGCCGCATCACCAAGGTGCAGGCCCTCACCGCGCTGGGAGCAAGCCGATGACCCACCCCGCCTCCACTTCCGCCACCTCCGGCGGCACGGCCGCAGCGGCCGCGCTGCGCCTGACCGACGTCACCCTGCGCCTGGGCTCCGATCAGCAGCAGGTCACCGCCCTGGACCAGGTCACCCTGGATGTCCGGCCAGGTGAGTACCTCGCGGTGACCGGCCCGTCCGGCTCCGGCAAGTCCAGCCTGCTGGCCGTCGCGGGTGGCCTGCAGACCCCCACCGAGGGCACCGTCCACGTCGCCGACGCCGATCTGACCGCCCTCACCGAGCGCCGGCGCACCGCCCACCGCCGCCAACACATCGGCTATGTCTTCCAGAACGCCAACCTGCTGGCCTCCCTCACCGCCCTGGAGCAGCTCCTGCTGCCCGCGCATGTCGCCGGGCGGCTGGATGCCGCCGCCCGCACCCGGGCCGGTGAGCTGCTGGAAGCCGTGGGCATGACCCACCGCGCGGACCGGCGCCCCCACCAGCTCTCGGGCGGCGAACGCCAGCGCATCGGCCTGGCCCGCGCGCTCGTCCTGTCCCCCGAGGTCCTCCTGGTGGACGAGCCGACCTCCGCCCTGGACCGGGCCCGTGCCCGCGATGTCGCCGACCTCCTTGCCGAGCAGACCCGCCAGAACAACACCGCCACGGTCATGGTCACCCATGACACGGAGATACTGGACGCAGCCGACCGCGTCCTGGCCCTGCGGGACGGCCGCCTCACCTGACCACCCGAGTCGAAAGGCCCGACCGCACCATGCCCAAGATCAGCGCCGCCACCGTTCCTGAGCACCGCGCCCAGCAGCGGGCGGCGCTGATCCGCGCAGCCGTCGACCTGCTCGCCGAGCAAGGCGTCACCGCCGTCACCCCGGCCGCGGTCACCGCACGCGCCGGACTGGCCCGCCCCAGCTTCTACCAGTACTTCCCCTCCAGCGCCGCCCTGCTCGCGGCCATTGTGGAGGACGCCTTCACCGCCGCCGACGTCGCCGTGGCCCAAGCCCTCGATGCCGCGACCGAGCCCCGTGCCCGCATCGACGCCTTCGTCCGCGCCGAACTCC
>NZ_MLCF01000079.1 GCF_001879105.1 Mangrovactinospora gilvigrisea
GGCCTCGGGACGATGGGGCCATGGTGCGCAAACTGCCCGAGATCACCGTGCTGTTCTGGCTGCTCAAGACGGTCGCCGTCACCCTCGGGGAGACCGCGGGGGACCTGCTGGGGATCACCTGGGGGCTGGGGTACGTCCTCACCGCCGGGGTGTTCCTGGGGTTCTTCCTCTCCGTGGTGGTGGCTCAGGTGCGGTCGCGGCGGTACCGGCCGGCGCTGTACTGGGCGGTGGTGCTGGGCACCAGCACCGTCGGCACGGAGATCTCCGACTTCCTCAACCGCGGCCCGGGCCACGGCAGCGCGCCGGACGGCCTCGGCTACGCCTGGGGAGCGGTGCTGCTGATGTCCGTGCTCGCCGCGGTCTTCCTGGTGTGGTGGCGGACGGGGCAGACCTACGACGTCGAGAACATCGACACCCGGAGCGGCGAGATCCTCTACTGGATCGCCATCCTCGCCTCCAACACCCTCGGCACCTCCACCGGCGACTGGCTCTCCGACGACACCGGGCTGGGCTTCCGCGGCGCGTTCCTGGTGATCGCGGCGGTGCTGCTGCTCCTGCTGGCGGTGCACCGGTTCACCGCGGCGAGCCCGACGGTCCTCTTCTGGATCGCGTTCGTGCTCACCCGGCCGCTGGGCGCGGCCGGGGGCGACTCGCTGACCAAGCCGCTCGGCGACGGCGGCCTGGGCTGGGGCACCGCGGGCGCCAGCGCCGCGCTGGGCGCGCTGCTGGTGGCGCTGATCGTCCATCAGACGCGGCAGCAGGTGCGGGGCGGGCGCGGCCCGCTCACGCTCCGAACGTGACCTCGGCGGCGGGGACGGCGGCGCATGAGCGGCCGGGCGCCTCGGTGTAGTGCCAGTAGAGGTTGGTGTGCGCGATGACCTCGGCGGGCGTCGGGACGGGCCCGTACGCGGAGTTGTCCTCGCAGGTGTGCGCGTCGGCGGCGAGGGTGACGTCGTAGCCGCGGGCGAGCGCGCCGTGCAGGGTGCAGCGGATGCAGGCGTCGCTCTGGGCGCCGGCCACCACCAGCCGCCCGGCGCCGAGCCCGGCGAGGACCTGCTCCAGGTCGGTGTCCTCGAAGGAGTCGCCGTACAGCTTGAGGACGACCGGCTCGCCGTCCTGCCGCAGGCCCTCCAGCTCGGGGACGAGCGCCCACGGCTCGGTGCCCCGCTTGAGGTTGTCGTCCGTCTGCTGCACCCACACCACCGGGGTGCCGGCGCCGCGGGCCCGCTCGGCGAGCGCGGCGATGCGGGCGATGACCGCGTCGCGGTCGTGGGTGCGGGTCATCACGCCGTTCTGCACGTCCACCACGACCAGGGCGGTGCCCGGGCGGTTCGCAAGGGTCGTCATGGCGCAGACGTTAGGCCAGCCAGGTGCCCCGGCGCATCAGGGATCTGCCGGGGAACTCGGGCTCGCCGCGCCAGGCGAGCACGGTGCGCGGGACGACGCGCAGGAAGAGGTGGGTGTCGGCCTCGGCGGCGGGGTCCCAGCGGTACTTGGCGGTGTAAGCGGCGGCGGGGCCCTCGGCGAGCGGGACGGGTTCGGCGCTGCCGTCGACGATCACCACGTCGGCGGCGGACGGCAGCGCCAGGCGGACCCGCGGGTCGGCGCGGATGTTGCGGACGCTGGGGCTGGTTGCGCGGGTGCAGAGCCAGGCGAGGTCGTCGCGCCACAGGAACCAGATGGGGATCTGGTGCGGGCCGTGCCGCGGGTGGGCGGTGGCGAGCCAGACGTCCTCCTCGGCGGTGAGGCGCGCGAGGGTCTCGCGCAGCCGGGTGGCCGGGTCTCGGGGGACGGGGTGAGCGGTCGTCATGGTGCTGACGCTAGTGCCGTGGCCGGATGCGTTTGCCGGG
>NZ_MLCF01000008.1 GCF_001879105.1 Mangrovactinospora gilvigrisea
CCCGCGTCCGGCGCGCCCGCGGCCGTCGCACCCGCGCCCGGCGGGGACGTGGTGGCCGGACCCGAGGGGCGCTGGCGCCTTCCGGCGCGCAGGCGCGCGGCCGACACGCCCGCGACCACCGACGCCGCGGCGGATGGGCGACGCCGGGGGCCTGCCCCGCCCCGGAAGCCCGCGTCCGGCGCACCCGCGTCCGGCGCACCCGCGCCCGGTACACCCGCGCCCGTCGCGCCCGCGGCCGGCGGGGACGTGGGGGGCGGACCCGAGGGGCGTCGGCGCCTATCGGCACGCAAGCCCGTGGTAGTCGCAGGCGGACCCGGGGGCCGTCGGCGCCTTCCGGCGCGCACGCGCGCCGGTGCGCGGGCGGGGCGTCAACTCGGGGGTGCGCCCCTGCGGGTGATGCGGGGGCGGGTGCGGGGGGTGCTGCTGCTGGCCGGGGTGGCGGCGATCGCCGCGGCGCAGCTTCCGTACCAGGCCGGGATCCGCGGGGCCGACAGCCGGCCCATCGACCTGCGGGCCGCCGCCGGCGCGCTCGGCGCACGGGCGCGGCCCGGCGACGACGTGCTCTTCCTCAGCGACCGGATGCGGCTCGCCGCCCTCACCTACCCGGAGGACTTCGCCGCCGTCCACGACGTGATGCTCGCCCTCCCGGCGGCCCGCTCGGCGACGCTCACCGGCACCGAGCACCGCACCGTGCCGCCGCTGCGGGCGCCCCGCGTCTGGCTGCTCGTCCGGCGGATGACGGACGCCGACGCGGCCGCCGCCCGCACCCCCGCGGGCCGCGCCAAGTACGCGGCCCTGCGGAGGGACGGCTACCGCTTCGCCGCGGAGTGGCCGCTCAACGGCGCGGTGCTGCAGGAGTACACGAGGCGCGCGTGACCGGAACCGGCGCGGTCACGCGCCCTTGCGGAGTGGCCGCTCAACGGCGCGGTGCTGCAGGAGTACACCAGGCGCGCGTGACCGGAACCGGCGCGGTCACGCGCCCTTGCTGATCGGTGCGCCGCGCAGCTTCGCCGGCAGCAGGTCGCGGGCCGGCTCGCTGTAGCCGACCGCCACCAGCCGGTCCCCGGCGAAGGTGTAGGACGTCAGCGAGGCGAGCGAGCACTGCCGCTTGCGCGGGTCGTGCCACAGCCGCCGCTTCTCCGCGTGCAGCCGCGTCACCCAGATCGGCAGCTGGTGGCTGACCACCACCGCCTCGTGCCCGACCGCCGCGGTGCGCGCCGCCTCGATCGCCAGGTTCATCCGCACCACCTGGTCGACGTACGGCTCGCCCCAGGACGGCCGGAACGGGTTCACCAGGTGCCGCCAGTACTCCGGCTTGCGCAGGCTGCCGTCGCCCACCCCGAAGGTCTTGCCCTCGAAGATGTTCGCCGCCTCGATCAGCCGCCGGTCGGTGGCCACCTCCAGGCCGTGCTTCTCGGCGATCGGCGCCGCCGTCTCCTGCGCCCGCTCCAGCGGGGAGGCGACGACATGCGTCACATCGTGGTCGGCGAGGTGCGAGGCGACCCGGTCGGCCATCTTCCGGCCCAGCTCGGAGAGGTGGTAGCCGGGGCGGCGCCCGTAGAGCACGCCCTCCGGGTTGTGCACCTCGCCGTGGCGCATCACATGGACAACCGTCGTCGGCTGCCCCTGAACGTCCGTCACGCTCACGCGTCCTCTCCGGTGGCCTCGGCCGCCGCGCGCGCCGCGGCCGGGAGGGCCTCGGCGATCCGGTTCAGCGCCGCGTCGTCGTGCGCCGCGGAGAGGAACCACACCTCGAACGCCGACGGCGGCAGGTAGACGCCGTCGGCCAGCATGCTGTGGAAGAACGCGTTGTAGCGGAACGCGTCCTGCGCCCGCACGTCCTCGTAGTCGAAGGCCGCGCCCTCCCGGAAGACGAAGGAGAACATGTTCCCCGCCTTCTGCAGGTGGTGCGCCACGCCCTCCTTGGCCAGCGCCTCCGACGCGGCCCGGGAGATCTGCTCCGCGCTCCGGTCGACGGCCGCGTAGACCGCGTCGTCGGCGAGCCGCAGAGTGGCGAGGCCCGCCGCCGTGGCGACCGGATTGCCGGAGAGCGTGCCGGCCTGGTAGACGGGCCCGGACGGGGCGAGCCGCTCCATGACCTCGCGCCGTCCGCCGAACGCCGCCGCCGGGAAGCCGCCGCCCATCACCTTTCCGAAGGTGATCAGGTCGGGCTGCCAACCTTCCGGTTCGGCTTCGATTCCGTACCAACCGGATCGAGATTGACGGAACCCCGTCATGACCTCGTCCGATACGAGCAGCGCGCCCTCCCGGGCGCAGAGCTCCGCGAGCCCCCGGTTGAAGCCCGGGCGCGGCGGGACGACGCCCATGTTGCCGGGCACCGCCTCGGTGATCACACAGGCGATCTGACCGGGGTGCGCGGCGAACGCCGCCTCCACCGCCGCCAGGTCGTTGTAGGGGAGCACGACCGTGTCGGCGGCCTGCGCGCCCGTCACCCCGGGCGTGTCCGGCAGGGCCAGGGTGGCGACGCCCGAACCGGCCGAGGCCAGCAGCGCGTCCACATGACCGTGGTAGCACCCGGCGAACTTCACCACCTTCGGCCGGCCGGTGAAACCGCGGGCCAGGCGGATGGCGGACATCGTCGCCTCGGTCCCGGAGTTGACCAGCCGGACCTCCTCGACGGCCCCGACCCGGGCGACGATCTCCTCGGCGAGGGCGACCTCGCCCTCCGTCGGGGCGCCGAAGGAGGTGCCGCGGGCCACCGCCTCGGTCGCGGCGGCGACCACCTCGGGGTGCGCGTGGCCGAGGAGCATCGGGCCCCACGAGCAGACGAGGTCGACGTACTCCCGCCCGTCCGCGTCGGTGAGGTACGGTCCATGACCCGCCGTCATGAAGCGGGGCGTGCCGCCCACCGCGCGGAAGGCCCGCACCGGCGAGTTGACGCCGCCGGGGGTTACGGCGGCCGCTCGGTGGAACAGTGTCTGCGAAACTGGGGCTGCGTACGGATAGCTCACGCCGTACATGGTCTCAAACCGCTGACCGGACCTCGGCACGTCCCGTCCGATCATCTGGGACGATGATCGGGCCGTGGGACGGGCGTCACGTCAGTCGAGGAGCATGGTCGTCGGACAACGGGTAGGACAACGAGGACATCGGAACGAGCTGGACCGCGCGGGACGACGGGAGCAGCCGGGCAAGGGGCGGATGCGGATGAGGCGACCGGGACCTTCGCCCAAGGGAGGGCGGGTGTCGACATGGGGGTGACCTACAAGTACTTCGGGGCGCCCGACCGCGCCACCGCGGCCCGCGTGCCGACGGTGATGGGCCGGGACGGCCTCGGCGCGGGCGCGTCCGCCGACTCGGACGACCCGTTCGACTCCGGCGCGGCCCGCGAGCTGCGCGAGGTGCTCTCGCCCTCCCCGCCCGACGGCGAGCCGGACGCGGAGCGCGTCGGCGAGGAGTCGATCGCCGGGCTGTCCACGAAGATCAAGCCGGAGACGATGAGCGCCATCGTCCTCACCGGCATCGAGGGCTACCGGCTCAAGGACGTCCCGCCGCTGGAGCTGGTGGTGCTCCACCCGGACTACGCGGTGATGCAGCTGCCGCCGTCCGTCCTGGAGCCGCTCCGCAAGGCCGGCGAGGAGGAGCTGGGCGCGGCGGCCTTCGTCTGGTCCACCGTCCCGGACCGGGGCGGCCCGCGCGACGCCTTCGTGATCTACCGGATGCTCCACGAATGGCAGGACTTCGCCCACCGGCTGCACGACGCGGGGCACCAGCTGTTCTGCCTGGTGTGGCCCTGAACTGGTAGGACTCCGGCTTCCGGATGGGCGATCGCGGCCTCCGCGCGATCTTCGGGAGGCCCGCTCCGGCATGGCCAGGGCACTCTCAGGGCACACACCGACCCCAGGGCACCGGAAGGTGTCAAGTACCGGGTTTGATGGAGAGTCGGTTACCTGGTTTTCTGGAGTGGTGGGTCCGCAATGCAATGGGAGATCCAGCCGCGGACAACCCTTGGGTACCGCCACCTGATTCTCCACAGGCCCGGAGGCGGGAGTGTCCCCATCGGCAGTGCGTCAGGCGTTGTCGCCCTCCGTGGTTCTGACGAAGTCGCCGGGCTTGTACTTCCGGTCGAAAAAAGCCTGCTGCGGCCCGTACCAGCGGATAAGGGCGAACCATCCCCGGTCCGGTGCGGTCCGGATCCAGTTCTCGGCCCTGTCGGGACGCTCGGGTCCAATGTGGATGGTGATCGACTTGTCGTCGTTGAAGGCGATGTCGTTCATGCCGTTGAGCGAGGAGAAGACCTGGCCCTCGACGTCGACCTCGGCGGCAGTCTCGGCGTCGTACAAGGTCAGCGACCAGAACAGCCGGGCGGGCGGGTCGGCCGGCAGGTCGATGCGGTAGGTGTGCTCGCCGCGCAGCAGCTCGCCGTCGTGGTCGCGGTAGGCGCCGGCGTACTTGGCGCCGAACCCGACGACGGAGCTGATCATGCCGGTGCTGATGGAGTAGTGGTTGACGAACATGTGCGCCTTGGCGTTGACATCGGTGTGGCCGGTGGCGCGGGTGCGGAACTGCTCGTCGAGCAGGGTGTGCCAGAAGTCGTCCTGCGCGGTCTTGGCGTGCGCGACCCACTGCCGGTCGGCCCACCACAGGGCGTCCGGTTCCCGGTTGTAGCCGGCGGCCAGGGTCTTGGCGGTCTTCCAGGCGGTCAGCGCCGCGGCCTCCAGGAGCTCGCGCTGCCGGGGCGTGGGCGAGAAGGCTTGGCCCTTGCGGATGCCGAGGGCCGCCAGCACGCCGTGCATGTAGGGGTCGACCCGGTCGATGCGGTCGGCCTGGACGAAGGCGTCGAGCACATCGTAGAAGGAGGCGTCGCGGGGGTAGAGAGCGTCGGCGGGCGTGTCGGAGGCGTGCGCAAAGCGCATCGGCGTTGCCTCGCCGTCCAGCGGATGCAGCCGGATGCCCTCGATGGAGGCGACCCCGGGCGAGAGGTCGTCGACGGAGGAGAAGAAGCCTCGGAGCAGGAAGTAGATGTTGTCCGTGGGGCTGCGGTAGACGAAGTACTCGTCCCACGCTCCTTCGGTCTCCGGCTCGCTGTCGTCGGGGACGATCAGGTAGCGGCCGCCCTTGCCGTGGTCGGGGCCGGGCAGGCCGATGTCGCCCAGATACTGGACGCCGTCGATCAGGGGTCCGGTCAGCGGCCGGTGCCAGAAGTCGTCGACCAACCCCTGGATACCGGGCGGGGCCTCGACCACCAGCGGTCCGGTGGCGCTCAGGTCGGCGAAGGCCATGCCGTAGATGACGTCGCAGTTGGGGGTGGTGATCAGGGTGCGGGGCTTCAGGCGCTGCTCGAACACGTTCATCACCTGGTAGCCGCGGCCGAACACCTCGCCGAGGCCGTCGCGCATCGCGCAGGCGTTGACGGTCGGCAGCGCCCACAGATACGTCTGCACGGCGCGCTGGAAGAACAGCTCCTCCTCCAGGGTCCGCGCGGTCGCGTCGGTGGGGTGGCCGTCGGCGAACGGCAGTGATGCCAGGGCCTGGTAGCGGTCGGTTCTTTCGGATGCCGAGGTCATGGCGGGCGCCTTTCGCCTGGACGGTGGAGGGTCAGCTGGAGGTCTTGGTGACGGCGGGCGGGCGCCAGGTGCCGTCCAGGGCGGCCGGCTCGGGCCAGTAGGCGCGCAGGTAGAGGGAGAAGTGCCCGGTGGGGGCCGGCAGCCAGTTGGGGCGGTCCTTCTCGGCGGGCGGCCTGGCTCCGGCGTAGAGCGTCAGGGAGCCGTCCTCTCCCAGGCGCAGGCCGGTGTTCTTGGTTCCCAGCGAGTAGCGGTTCAGCTCGTTGGGGTGGAAGAAGTGGTGCTCGTTGTAGAGGGTGACGGACCAGAAGCCCTGGGCCGGCGGCAGGGCGTCGGCGGGGAAGGTGAGCGCATAGCCGTGGTCGCCGGTCAGCGGTTGACCGTCGGCGTCCAGGTCCTGGTAGAAGTAGGCGGTCTCGCTGGGCAGGTTGACGAAGATGTTGGCCTTGCCCATCGCGGTGCGGCTGAGGTAGTCGCTGCCGAAGGCGGCGCCGTTGCGCTGGGTGCTCCAGTGGTGGTCCAGCGGGATGCCGATGTTGCGGAACTGGAACAGCTCCTGCACCAGGGTGGAGTTGGCGTTGACCGCCGCCGCGCGCAGCGTCTCGGCGGCCTTGGGGTCGGCCGCGGCGGTGTCGGTCAGGAAGCGGAACTGGGCGTGCAGGGCCGCCTCGCCGGGGCGCGGCGGGACCTCGTCCAGGACGGCGGGCAGCAGGTCGAAGAAGGTCTTGGGGTCGACCCACTGGGTCTCCTGCTCGCCGCCGGTGGCGTCGCCGGCCGGGTAGCTGGGGGCCTTGGACCAGTCGGTGGTCTGCAGTTCCCCGGTGTACTCGGCGAGCGGGTAGACCATGATCTGGTTGATCAGGGGTTGGACGGCGGCGCGGTCGGCGTCGGTGTCGTTCATGAACACCCGGGGGATGCAGACCGCGATGCGGGTGTCGTAGCGGAAGACGCCCGCGATGCCCTCGGGGATCTCGCCGTCCCAGTCGGCGGGGGCCAGCAGGTAGCAGCCGGGCTTGGTGCCGTACATGGCACCGAGCTGGGCGAAGGCCTCGGTGCGCTGGTCGACGACCTGGTAGACCCAGAACCGGTCGCCGAAGTCCGGGACCTGGACGACCGAGGGGCCGCGGCTCGCGTCCAGGGCGCCGAAGCCGTAGACGACGTCCTGGTTGGGGCAGGCCACGATGCGCTCTTCGGGGGTGATGTAGTCGTGCAGCATCCCCACCGTTCCCGGCGGCCCGGCCGGGACGATCCCGCCGAGCAGCCCGGGGGCGGGCACCTGCTCCATTACGGTGAGCCGGTTGTGCATGTTGACCAGCGGCCAGCCCCACAGGTAGGCGAACCGGCCGAGGGCGCGCAGGTACTCGTCGGTGACGCGCTCCACGGGGATCGGGGGCGCCAGGGGCTCGTGGGCTGCGGTCTCCCGCGCGGAGGATGCCATGAGCCGACGGTATGGAGGCCCACCGCACGGGACGAGCCGGGTTGGACCGTCCGGGATCGCCCGGCGCGGACGCCGCGGACGCCGCGGTCCTCACTCATTCGGCTCCGTCCGCCCGGTGCAAGGACGCGGGCGCGGATGGGATGGCGGTGATTCGACTTCGCTGTCGTCACCCCTGAAGGAGGCCCGGTGGGTGCTGCGATCGGGCAGATGCTGGCCTCCGCGGTCGGCATCGCCATCAGTCCGCTGCCGCTGGTGGCGATCATTCTGATGCTCGCCACGCCGCGGGGCCGCTCCAACGGGATCGCGTTCACCCTCGGTTGGGTGGTGGCGCTGGCCGTCCTGACGGGTGCGGTCATCGCGGCCGGCTCGGGCGGGGACGCGGCCGCGCACAGCAGCGGGCCGTCCGGCTGGGCGCTGTGGGTGAAGCTGGCGCTGGGGGTGCTCTTCCTGCTGATGGGCGTCAAGCAGTGGCGGGGACGTCCCCGCGAGGGCAAGGAGTCCGCCCCGCCGAAGTGGATGGCGGCGATCGACCGGTTCACCCCCGCCAAGTCCGCCGGGTTGGCCGCGGTGCTGGTGGCGGCGAACCCCAAGAACCTGGTGCTGGCGGTCGGCGGCGCGCTGTCGATCGCCTCGACCGCGGGTGCCTCGGCCGGCGACAAGGCGGTGGCCGGAGTGCTGATGGTGGTCATCGGCTCGCTCTGCGCACTGGGGCCGCTGGCCGTCTACCTCTTCGGCGGCAGCCGCTCAACGAGGGTTCTGGGCGGGTGGAAGGCGTGGATGTCGGCGCACAACGCGGCGATCATGACGACCCTGCTGGTCGTCCTCGGCGCCAAATACATCGGCGACGCCGTCACCGGCCTGACCAGCTGACGACCTGGTGCGAACTCCTCCAGGGGACGACGCGGGCGGGGCACTCTCAGGGCACAGGGCAGCCGAAAACGCCGACGAGCAGTGAAAGGTGCAAAAGGGATCCGTGCAGCTCGGCGTCGGTGTGATCGCATCGTCGCAGGCAGGTGGATCGTCCCTGCCACCAGCTCCACGAATGGCAGGACTTCGCCCACCGGCTGCACGACGCGGGGCACCAGCTGTTCTGCCTGGTGTGGCCCTGACCTGGGAGGTCGGGCGCGTGAGGCGCCCGACACCGCGGCGTTCGCGGGGTGTTGGCGGGGAGTGAGCGCGGCGTTAGCGGGCCCGGCCACTGTGGTGTGCACACCGCGGGAACGACCGAGGGCCCGCACCGACGCAGGGGGAACCCGATCATGCGCACCTCCCGGATCCGCATCGCCGCACTGGCCACCGTCACCGCCGCGCTCGCGCTGAGCCTGACCGCCTGCGGCGGCGCGGACGGACTGAACGCCTCGGGCAGCGCCCACATCGCCGCCAACGGCAGCGGCAACGGCGGCGGCACCGCGAACGGCAACGCCGGCGGCGGCAGCACCGGCGGCGGCGCGCAGCAGACCGACAACGGCAACGGCGGCAGCACCAACGGCACCGGCGGCAGCGCCAACGGCGGTGGCACCGGCACCGGCAAGGGCACCCCCACGGCCGCCCCCACCCACCGGAGCACCGGCTCGGGTTCGGGCTCCGGCTCGGGCAGCCAGGCGGGGTCGGGCAGCGGCTCCGGCGGCGCCGCGGCCGGCGTCCGGCCGTGCCAGGGCTCCTCGGTGCTCGTCACCGCGCAGCACCAGCTCGCGAACCAGCAGGGCGACCACCTGCTGGTGACGATCTCCAACCCGGGCAGCACGACCTGCTGGATCACCTCCTACCCCGACATCCGGCTGGGCGGCGACGGCCCGGTGCTGCCGCACTCCAAGAAGGACGTCGACAGCGGCGACGCGCTCGTCTACCTGCACCCCGGCCAGAAGGCCTACAGCGCCGTCAACCTCTACGACTACGGCAGCAACGACAAGACGGCCACCGAGTTCGCCGTCGCGCTGCGCGGCGCGGACGGCACCGCCGGCCCGGCCTACTCCGTCGACTCCACCGGCAGCACGCCCTCCTTCAGCTGGAACGAGGCCGACGTGCTGAACTGGAGCCCCGCCAAGCCGTACGACTTCTGATCCGGTTCCGCTCCGAGCCCGCTCAGTACGGCACGGTGTTGCACCAGGTCGGGGCCCAGCCGGAGGCGCCGCTGCTGTTGGCGGCGCGCACCTTCACACAGATCTTGTCGCCCGAGTAGGGGCCCTGCGAGCCCTGGATGACGTAGCTGTCGCCGCTCGTGGTGTAGGTGGTGTCCACATTGCCGCGGTTGTTGGTGTAGTGGATCTGGTAGCGGGTGGCGCGCGGGATCGACGACCAGCTGACGGTGAGCGGCATCGCGCAGGCGCCCGCGCAGTACTCGTAGTAGTGGACCTGATAGGTCGTCATGGACGGCGGCACCGAGCCCGAGCCGCCGCCGGAGCCCGACCCCGAGGAGCCGGACCCGGAGGATCCCGAGCCGCCGCCGGAGCCCGAGCCGGAGGAGCCGGACCCGGAGCCGGACGAGCCCGAGGAGCCCGAGCCGTCCGAGGAGGAGCCCTTGCCCCGGGACGAGCCGCCGGCGGTGGCCGTCGCACTGCCGGTGGGCCGCGGCGAGGAACTGCCCTTGGGGTGCTTGGAGGAGGCCTTCGGGGACGGCGCGTGCCCGGCCGCGGTGTCCGGGGAGGCCGAGCCGGTCAGCGTCGCCCCGGCGCTCGCGGTGGCCCCGTTGTCCGTCCGCCCGCCGGCGTTCGCGGCGGCGCCGGAGCCGGGCAGGCCCTCCATGCCGAGCGCGTAGGCGAGCACGACGACGAGGGCCACCGCGCCGCCCGCCCCCGCGATCGCCGGCCAGCGCCGCCGCCGGCGCGGCCGGGGCGCGGTGCCGCCGGGGGAGGTGGCCTCCCGGGCGCCGGGATCCGTCACCGGCTCGGAGGGCAGCCCCGCGGAGGGCGCGGAGGAGGCCGGCGCCCCCGAGGGCTCCGGCGCGTCGGCGGACTCCGGGGGCCTCGCCGCCGCGACGGGCTCCGCGGGCTCCGGCGGCACCGCCGCCGGCGCCCCGGCCGCCGGCGCCCCGGCCGCGGACGCCCCGGCCACCTCCGGCGGCACCGCCGCCAGCAGCGCCGCCACCTCCTCCGGCGTCGGACGGTCCTCCGGCTTCTTCGCCAGGCAGCGCCCCACCGCCGCCGCCAACTCCGGGGTGAGCCCGTCCAGGCGGGGCTCCTCGTAGACGATCCGGAAGCCGATCGCCGCCGAGTCGCCCTCGCCGAACGGGTGCCGCCCGGCCGCCGCGTACGCCAGCACCAGCCCGAGCGCGAAGACGTCGACCGAGGGCCCCACCTTCGCCCCGTCCCGCAGCTGCTCGGGCGCCATGTACTGCGGGGTGCCCAGCACGAAGCCGGTCTGCGTCAGGGTGGTGACGGCCGCGCCGCGGGCGATGCCGAAGTCGATGAGCCGCGGGCCCCCGCCGGGCATCAGGATGTTGCCGGGCTTGACGTCCCGGTGCACCAGCCCGGCGGCGTGGATGGCGGCGAGCGCCTCGGCGAGGCCGGCGCCCAACTCCCGCACCGCGGCGGCGTCCAGCCGCTCGCGCTCCTCGATGACCTCCTGGAGCGAGGGCCCGTCCACGTACTCGGTGGCCAGCCAGGGCTGCTCGGCGTCGACATCGTGGTCGACAACGGCGGCCACGCGCCGTCCCGTCACGGCCGCGGTGGCGCGCACCTCGCGCCGGAAGCGCTGCAGGAAGGCCGAGTTGTGGGCGAGTTCGCCGTTGATCACCTTGACGGCGGCGCGGCCGCCGTCCTCCCGCAGGCCCAGGTAGACGCGGCCCATCCCGCCGGTTCCCAGGACACCGACGATCTCGAAAGGACCGACCCGTCGCGGGTCCGTCTCGCGTACCGGCTGCAACGCCCATCCCCCTGTTGATCGGACCTCACCGGTCTGACCCGCGCCATTGAACCACGCGGGTCCCACGCCTCGCGCCCCGTCTCGGTTAGCGTGGCGCGGTGTCAACATTGCATGTCAGCACGGGTGTTCGAGGATCGACCGGCAGCCGGGTGTGGCACGGGCTGCTGCTGGCGGTGGCGCTCGCCTCGCTCGTCTGGCAGTTCGTGCTGGTCGTGCAGGGCGGGACGGACGTCAACTCCGGCGCCGCCGGAACCGCGGCCCCGCTGGGCACCCGCATCCTCCGGTTCTTCAGCTACTTCACCATCGAGAGCAACATCCTCGTCGCGGTCTGCGCCTTCACGCTGCTGCGGCGGCCCGACCGGGACGGGCCCGGCTGGCGGGTGCTGCGGCTGGACACGCTGCTCGGCATCGGCGTCACCGGCCTCGTCTACGGGCTGCTGCTGGCCCCGAAGCTCCATCTGACCGGCGAGGCGCTGGTGGTCACCGCCGGGCTGCACTACGTCACCCCGCCGGCGACGCTGCTGGGCTGGCTGCTCTTCGGGCCGCGCGGGCGGATCGACCGGCGGACGGTCGGCTGGGCGTTCCTGTGGCCGGTGGCGTGGATCGGCTGGACCCTCGCGCACGGCGCGGCGTCCGGCTGGTACCCGTACCCGTTCCTGGACGTCTCCTCCCTCGGCTACGGCACCGCCGTCCGCAACATCGTCGCCGTGCTGGCGGCCGCCCTGGTCGGGGCGCTGCTGCTGGTCGGGATCGACCGCGCGCTGAACCCGCGCGACCGCGACCTGCCCAGCTACCGTTGACGCATGATCAGCGGCGCGCATGTGGTGGTGTACTCGCGGGACGCGGAGGCCGACCGGGCCTTCCTCAAGGACGTGCTGGGGCTGGACTGGGTGGACGCCGGCGGCGGCTGGTTGATCTTCCGGCTGCCGCCCGCCGAGGTCGCCGTCCACCCCGCCGAGGCGGAGAGCCACGAGCTGATGCTGATGTGCGAGGACCTGGAGGCGGCGCGGATCGCGCTGCGCGCCCGCGGCCACGAGTTCTCCCGCCCGGTGAAGGAGGCCCGCTGGGGCCGCGTCACCGCGCTGCGCCTGCCCGGGGGTGGCGAGCTGGCGCTCTACCAGCCGCACCATCCGTCGCCGCCGGCGTCCTAGAGTGAGCGCCATGATCGACAAGGTGGCCTGGATCCGCGTGCAGAACGGGCGGGTGCTCAGCACCCGCTCCAAGGGCAAGACGGCCTGGTACTTCCCGGGCGGCAAGCGGGAGGCCGGCGAGAGCGACGCGCAGACGCTGCTGCGCGAGGTGAAGGAGGAGCTCGACGTCGAGCTGCGTCCCGGCACCGTCGCCCCCTACGGCGTCTTCGAGGCCCAGGCGGACGGCAAGGCGGACGGCGTCGTGGTCCGGATGACCTGCTACACCGCCGACTACGACGGCGAGCTGACGCCCAGCGCGGAGATCGACGAGCTGGACTGGATCGGCTGGGCCGACCGGGGACGGGTGTCCCCGGTCGACGTCCTCATCCTGGAGCGGCTCAGGGATCAGAAGTTGTTGTCGTCGTAGTTGCCGTCGTCCCCGCCGCCGTAGTTGCCGTCGTCGTAGCTGTTGTCCTGGTAGTCGCGGTCGTTGCCGTTGTCCTCGTAGTAGTTGTTGACGACCTCGGGCCGCTCGTCGCGGTTGTTGTCGTTGTCGTCGTCCGCGAGGGCCTCGCCGATCAGCGCGCCGCCGATCAGGCCGGCCGCGCCGGCGCCGATCAGCGCGCCGGTGCTGTGGCCGCGGCGCGGCGGCGGGTAGCCCTGCTGCGGGTAGCCCTGCTGGGGGTAGCCGCCGCCGGCCGGGTACCCCCCGGCCTGCGGGTAGCCGCCCTGCTGCGGATATCCCTGCTGCTGCGGGGTGTAGAACGGCGGCGCGGTGGTCTCCACGCGCTGCGCGCAGGCCTGGCAGGCCTGGATCGGCCGCGGCACGCCCCACTGGGGGGACCAGTTGACGGTGACGACGCCCTGTCCGTGGTTGGCGTCGAAGAAACAGGTCATGTGAATCGCCTCCGAAGAGCGACGGGGGATCGCGCCGGTAGAAGACGCCGGACGCGGCGCGGAAGGTTGCCTGCCGCTCGGCCGCACGGGCCTGTGCGTGCTCACACAGGGCTTAGACGCGCAGGTCATCCGCACCGCCCCCGTGCCCCGAAACGCAAGGAGAGGGGCCAGGCACAGCGGGGCAAAACGCTCATGCGAAACTCGTCGCATGAGTGTTGCCCGCTCCGGTTCGGGCGCGTCGCGCGCCCGACTGCGCACCCCCGCCTGCCTCGCCGCACTCGGCGCCGCGGCCGCGCTGCTGCTCTCGGCGTGCGCGAGCAGCGGCTCGTCCGGCAGCTCCTCGTCCGGCGACACCAGCGGCTTCCCCAAGGGGACCGGCGAGGTCACCCGGATCGCCGCCGGCAAGCGCGCGGCCGCCCCGGACATCGGGGGGAAGACCCTGGACGGCAAGAGCGTCAAGCTCTCCGACTACCGCGGCAAGGTGGTCGTGCTGAACGTCTGGGGCTCCTGGTGCGCGCCGTGCCGCAAGGAGGCGCCGGTCTTCGCCAAGGTCTCCAGGAGCGAGGCGAAGAATGGGGTGCAGTTCCTCGGGCTCAACACCCGCGACACCGACCTCTCCCAGCCGCGCGCCTTCGAGAAGGACTTCGGGATCGCCTACCCGAGCATCCAGGACGAGGCCGGCAATCTGATCCTGCGCTTCAAGGGCAACCTGCCGCCGCAGACCATCCCCTCCACCCTGGTGATCGACCGCCGGGGCCGCATCGCGGTGCGCGCCCTCGTCGAGCTCACCTCGGCCCAGCAGCTCGCCGGCATCATCGACCCGGTGGCCAAGGAGAAGGCCTAGCCGCCGATGGGCAACGTCGGCCACACCATCACCAGCGGCGCGCTGCTCGCGGCCGCGCCCATCGCGCTGCTCGCCGGGCTCGTCTCGTTCTTCTCGCCGTGCGTCCTGCCGCTGGTGCCCGGCTACCTCTCCTATGTGACGGGCAGCGTCGGCGTCGACCTCAAGGAGCAGAAGCGCGGCCGGATCGCGATCGGCGCGCTGCTCTTCGTGCTCGGCTTCACCGCGGTCTTCGTCTCCACCGGCGCGCTCTTCGGCTACTTCGGCTCGACGCTGCAGGAGTACCGCACCACCCTCAACATCGTCTTCGGCTCGGTGACGATCCTGCTGGGCCTCTCCTTCATGGGCGTGCTCGGCGGGGTGCTGGGCCGGTTCACGCAGCGCGAGGCGCGCTTCCACTACCGTCCGGAGATGGGCTGGGTGGGCGCGCCGATCCTGGGTGTGCTCTTCGGGGTGGGCTGGACGCCGTGCATCGGTCCGACGCTCTCGGCGGTCACCTCGCTCTCCATCGACCAGGCGAGCGCGCTGCGCGGGGCCTTCCTCACCGCCGTCTACTGCCTGGGCCTGGGGCTGCCGTTCCTGCTGGCGGCGCTGGCGTTCCGGCGGGCGCTGGGCGCCTTCGGCTTCGTCCGGCGCCACTACCAGTGGGTGATGCGGATCGGCGGCGGGATGCTGGTGCTGGTCGGGCTGGCGCTGGTGACCGGCGCCTGGTCGTCCCTGGTCAACCAGCTGCAGTACTGGACCTCGAACTACTCGATCGGATTGTGATCCCGTGAGCCGCGATTCCCTGAGCCCGGACACCGGCGCCGGTACCGAGGACGCGAACACCGCGGTCGAGAGCGCCTCCGAGGAGCGCGAACTCGCCGCGGCCCGGCGGCTGTCCAGTGCCCCGGAGGACGGCGTCGGGCACGTCGGCGGACCGTCCCCGGAGATAACGCAGCCCTCGCTGGGCCCGCTCGGCTGGCTGCGCTGGTTCTGGCGGCAGCTGACCTCGATGCGGGTGGCGCTGCTGCTGCTCTTCCTGCTGTCGCTGGCGGCGATCCCCGGCTCGATGATCCCGCAGGAGACCCAGTCCCCGGCGCGGGTGGCCCAGTTCCACACCGACCACACCAAGCTCGCCCCGATCTACGACAAGCTGGACATGTTCCATGTCTTCAGCTCGTGGTGGTTCGCGGCGATCTACATCCTGCTCTTCGTCTCGCTGGCGGGCTGCATCCTGCCGCGCAGCTGGCAGTTCGCCCAGGCGCTGCGGGCCCGTCCGCCGCGCGCCCCGCGCCGGCTGGACCGGATGCCGGCGCACCTGAGCTGGACGACCTCGGCCGAGGACGCGGAGACCGCGCTGGCGCTGGGCCGCAAGGTGCTGGGCGCCCGCCGGTTCCGGCTGAGCGCGCCGGGCGCGGAGGGCGCCGCGGCCGACTCGGTGGCGGCGGAGAAGGGCTATCTGCGGGAGGCCGGCAACCTGGTCTTCCACATCGCCCTGTTCGGGCTGCTCTTCGCGGTGGCGTCCGGCAGCCTCTGGGGGGCGACCGGCACCAAGCTGATGCCGGTGGGCAGCGGCTTCGCCAACACCCTCACCCAGTACGACGACTTCAACCACGGCCCGCTCTACACCGTCGACGACCTCGGCGACTTCTCGCTGACGCTGAACAGCTTCACCGCGAAGTTCGCGCAGTCCGGGCCGGAACGCGGCACCGCGACGGAGTTCAAGGCGCGCGTCACCTACCGCGAGAACGGCACCGGAAAACCGCACGGAGCGGTGATCCAGGTGAACGACCCGCTGGACATCAACGGCGAGAAGGTGTTCCTCGTCTCGCACGGCTACTCGCCGCGCGTCACGGTCCGCGACGCCCACGGGAACGTTGTCTACCGGGGTGCCTCCGCATTCCTGCCGTACGACAACAACCTCTCCTCCAAGGGCGTTTTCAAGATTCCGGACGGATACCGGAACAAGGCCGGAAAGAAGGAGCAGATCGGGCTGGAGGGGATCTTCCTCCCGACTTTCGCCGGCGCGAGCATGCAGACCGGAATGGCGTCCGCCTTCCCGGCGATGGAGAATCCGGCGCTGCTGCTGACCGCCTACCACGGCGACCTGAACATGGACGGCGGCATTCCGCAGAGCGTCTACCAGCTCGACCACACCTATCTGAAGCAGTACCAGGGCGCGAACAAGCAGCCGCTGGCGCAGAAGCTGGGCATCGGCGACACCATGAAGCTGCCGAACGGCGAGGGCTCGATCACCCTCGACGGCGTCGACCAGTGGGCGAGCTTCACCATCTCCCACAACCCCGGCACCGGGCTCGCGCTGTGGAGCGCGGTGGCGGCGATCCTGGGCCTGATGGGCTCGCTCTTCGTGCAGCGCCGCCGGGTGTGGGTGCGGGCCCGCGACAACGCCGACGGCACGGTCTCCGTCGAGGTCGCCGGCCTCGGCCGCAGCGAGTCCGCCCGGATCGGCGGCGAGGTCGCGGACGTCGCCAAGCAGCTCCAGAAGGCCCTCCCGCCACGTGCCTGACGTGCGGGTGTGACACTTTTCCGGTCCCGTGCGCTGTGTGGGTACGGGGCCGCCGGCCCCGGAACACCCGTACCGGTACTGGGAGGTTGGCCGGGATGCAGCGGACGAGCTCAGCTCTGGCGCCGACGGCCGAGAACGCCACGCGGATCGCCGAGGGCATGGTGCGCCACGCCGTGGTGCGCAGGCGGCTCCATCTCGACTACACCAGCCAGAGCCTGCGCCTGGTGGACCGCATGATCGAGGCGATGCGCTGGCAGGGGCCGTCGGTCGAGGTGATAGCCCCGACGCTGACGGCGCTCGGCTGCTACATCGGCGAGGTCCTGGTGCGCCAGGGCGGCGGCGCCTGGGTCGACTTCGGCCCCGTCGACTGGCAGCGGTTCCGCCAGCCGATGGGCGTGCGGATGCCGGACGGGCAGCTGTGGAACCCGGTCGGCAAGGCGTTCAAGCGCTTCGAGAACGGCCCGACGGACTCGCTGGTCGACTTCTGCTTCCGGGCGACCGGTCGGTGGCACTGACCAGCGCCCCATCGGCACCCGCCTTCGCCGGAACCCCGCGGACACAGGTGGTGCCGATGACGCCACGACCCGCTCCGGAAACCGCCGTTGTGGCCCTCCCCATGCTCATGGACGCTCCGGCATGGCATGCTCCGAGCATGGAGGGGACAGATATCGCCGTCCGGCGGGCGCGTGACGGGGACGAGGAGGCCTTCTCCCAGCTGTACCGGGAGCTGACCCCCGGCCTGCTGCGCTACGCCCGCGTGATGGTCGGCGGAGACTCTCCGGCGGGCGCCGAGGACGTCGTCTCCGAGGCATGGGCCCAGTTGGCGCGCGCCCTCCCGGACTTCGAGGGCGGCGCGGGCGAGTTCCGGCGGTTCGCGATCGTCGTGGTGCGGAACCGCGCACTCGACGTTCTGCGTCGCCATCGAAGGGTGCGGGCCGGCGAGGTCCCCGTCCCCGACGAGCAACTGCGCGAGCTGGCGAGCGCATCGTCCTCCCCCGGGGCGGTGGGGCGGACCACGGGAGAAGCCGCGGACGTGGCCGACCTCGTGCTGGAGGCGCTCTCCACCGAGCGCGCCGTGGGCCTGATCGCGGGACTCCCGCGGGACCAGGCCGAGGCGGTGATGCTGCGGGTGGTGCTCGGCCTGGACGCGACCTCCGCGGGGCAGGTCCTCGGCAAACGGCCGGGGGCGGTGCGGATGGCGGTGTCCAGGGGGCTGCGCAGCCTTGAGTACAGGGTCGGGCGGGCGACCGCCTGCGCCGGGGAGTCGGCGCGGGGAGCGAGGAAGAGATGACGGAGCGAGGGTTCCCAGGACCTGGGCCCGAGGGACCGGGCGGCGCGCCCGGCCACGACGGGCCGGACATGCCGGATGTGACGGAGCTTCCGGAGGGTGTGCGCCATGTGCTGCGCGCCGCCTCCGCGCCGGGCTCGCCGGACGAGCTGCGCGGCGAGGCGGCGGCGTTGGCCGCCTTCCGGCAGGCGCGCGACGAGGCGCGCACCGGCGCGCTGCGCGCCGTGCCCGGGCCCGGTGACGGCCGGGGCCGCGGGCGGCTGAACGCCGCGCGGACCGCCGCGCTGACCGCGGCCGCGGCGGCGCTGCTGGGCGGCGGCGTCGCGGTGGCCGGCGCCAATGTGCACTTCGACGGCTCCGGTCCGGCGCTCTCCACGCCGTCCCCGGTCAATCCGCGGGCGGACGGCTACGGCGGCACGGGCGCCGGCTCGGGCCGGGCGGACGCCTCCCGCCCCGGCACGGACGGCGGCACCGGCGGCCCGGCGGCGACCGCGACCGGCCCGAGCCCGGGTTCCGGTTCCGGCTCCGGCTCGGGCGCGGCGCTGCCGCCCGAGGCCAAGGGGCTGTGCCACGCCTATCTGGTGAACCTGGCGCACGGCAAGCAGTGGGACGGCGGCAGCAGCAACGGCCAGGCGCTGGCCCGGCTGGTGGCGCGGGCCGGCGGCTGGGACCGGCTCCCGGAGTACTGCCGCGGCGTGGAGGCCGCGGTGGGCACCCCGGGCACCCGCGGCAACGGCGACGGCCCGGGCGACCACGGCAAGGGCAAGGAGAACGGCCAGGGCCGGGACGGGAACACCGGCAAGGGGAAGGGCGACACCGGCAGCAGCCAGTCGCAGAACCTGACGCCGAGCCCGACCCCGTCGGCGACCCCCGTCACCAAGGCGAAGGGCAAGGGCAACCACGGGCGGCACCGAGCGCCCAAGGGCCGCGGCAAGGGCCGGCACGCCGCCGGCCCGACACCGCCGCCCGCACCGCCGCTCTTCCCGATCCCCTCGCCGTCCGCGTCCGCGTCCCCGTCCCCGTCCTCCTCCGGCGGCCCCTCGCCGACGGCCACCCCGCAGTCCGGCTGAGCCGTCCAACGGGCGGTCGCGCCGCGGCACTTCATCGGATATGTCCCATCTGTCCATCTCTGTACGGGTTTAACGCCACCGCGTATACCCCGTGTGTATAGTGACCGCCATGTCATTGGGCCAGACGATCCTCGGACTGCTCGAAGCGCACCCCCGGCACGGCTACGACATCAAGCGCGCCTACGACGCGCACTTCGCCCAGGGGCGTTCGCTGCACTACGGGCAGGTCTACTCGACGCTCTCCCGACTGCTGAAGTACGGGCTCGTCGAGGTCGAGGGCGTCGAGCCCGGGGACGGTCCGGAGCGCAAGCGCTACGCCATCACCAACGCCGGCATCACCGACGTCAACCGCTGGCTGGTCACCCCCGAGGACCCCGAGCCCTATCTGCAGAACACCCTCTACACCAAGGTCGTCCTGGCGCTGCTGACCGGACGCTCCGCCCACGACCTCCTCGACACCCAGCGCACCCAGCACCTGTGCCGCATGCGCGAGCTGACCCGGCGCAAGGAGGAGGGCGACCTCGTCGACAGCCTCGTCTGCGACCACGCCCTCTTCCACCTGGACGCCGACCTGCGCTGGCTGGAACTCACCGCCGACCGCCTCGACGACCTCACCGCGAAGGTGACCGCCGACTATGAGTGAACCCCTCCTCAGCGCCCGCAAGGTCCGCAAGCAGTACGGCCTGACCAGCGCCCTCGACGGCGCCTCGCTCGCGCTCGACGCCGGCGAGACCGTCGCCGTGATGGGCCCCTCCGGCTCCGGCAAGTCCACCCTGCTGCACATCATGGCCGGAATCGTCCGTCCCGACGGCGGCGAGGTCCGCTACCGCGGCGAGGAGCTCTCCGCGATGGGCGACGCCCGCCGCAGCGCGCTGCGGCGCACCGACTTCGGGTTCCTCTTCCAGTTCGGCCGCCTGGTGCCGGAGCTGACCTGCCTGGAGAACGTCGCCCTCCCGCTGCGCCTCGGCGGGCTGCGCCGCCGCGCCGCCGAGAAGTCCGCCGGCCAGTGGCTGGAGCGCCTGGAGGTCGGCGACAGCGCGGCCAAGCGCCCCGGCGAGGTCTCCGGCGGCGAGGGCCAACTCGTCGCCGCCGCGCGGGCGCTGGTCACCGGACCCCGGGTGGTCTTCGCCGACGAGCCCACCGGCGCCCTCGACTCCCTCGCCGGCGAGCGGGTGATGCGGCTGCTGTCCGCCGCCGCCCGCGAGACCCGCGCCGCGGTCGTCCTCGTCACCCACGAGGCCCGGGTCGCCGCCTACGCCGACCGCGAGATCGTCGTCCGGGACGGCCGCACCCGCGACTTCGCCTCCACCTCCTCCACGGACGCGCTCCGATGAACGGCCACCGCCTCGCCGACCTCGCCCTCGGCTGGCGGCTCGCCTTCTCCGGCGGGCGCGAGGGCCTGGCCCGCACCCTGCTCACCGGCTTCGGCGTCGCCATCGGCATCGCCACCCTGCTCTTCGCCGCCTCGGTGCCCGGCGTCATCGCCGACAACCACCAGCGGCTCTCCGCCCGCAACCAGCACGCCGCGCCCCACCAGCTGACGCCCACCGACCGCACCGCGGTCTCCGCGATGGCCGGCACCACCTTCCGCAACAGCGACATCGGCGGCCAGTACCTCCAGGCCGACGGCGACCGACCGCCGACCCCGCCCGGGCTGCGCACCTTCCCGCACCCCGGCGAGATGTTCACCTCCCCCGAGCTGCACCGGCTGCTGCACTCGCCGCAAGGCGCCCTGCTGCGCGCCCGGTTCGCCCAGTACCGCGAGGTCGGCACCGTCGAGGACGCCGGGCTGCGCGGCCCCCGCGAGCTCTTCTACTACGCCGGGACGGACCGGCTCACCGTCAAGCCCGACGGAAACGGCACCGGCGTCCGCGTCGACGCCTTCGGCGAGGCCTACTCCGGCTGGAACGTGCCCGCCCTGGTCGCCATGCTCGTCACCGTCGCCGCCGTGGTGCTGCTCGCCCCCGTGGCGATCTTCCTCGCCACCGCCATCCGGTTCGGCGGCGAACGCCGCGACCGGCGCCTCGCCGACTTCCGCCTCGCCGGCGCCACCCGCGCCCAGATCGCCCGGATCGCCGCCGGCGAGACCCTCGGCGGCACCGTCCTCGGCCTCGCCATCGGCTGGGGGCTCTTCCTCGCGCTGCGCCAACTGGTGCCGCACCTCACCCTCTTCGGCGAGAGCGCCTTCCCCGGCGCCGTCGCCCCCGACTGGCGCTACGCGGTCGGCATCATGCTCGCCGTGCCGCTGCTCGCCGTCGGCGTCGCCCTGGTGACGATGCGCCGCATCACCGTCGAACCGCTCGGCGTGGTGCGCCGCGGCGGGCCGGCCCGCCGCCGGCTGTGGTGGCGGCTGCTGCTCCCGCTGCTCGGCGGGGTGCTGCTGGCCCGCGCCCACCAGGACTCCGACTTCCTCGCCAGCGGCGGCTCGCTGACCCGCGTCGCCCTCGGCGTGCTCGCCGTCCTCGTCGGGCTGAGCGTGCTGCTGCCCTGGTGCGTGGAGATGCTGGTGCGCGGCCTCGGCCCGCGCGGCCCGCTCTCCTGGCAGCTCGCCCTGCGCCGCCTCCAACTCGGCGGGGACGGCGCCGCCCGCGGGACGGCCGGCATCGCCGTCGCCGTCGCCGGGGCCGTCGCTCTGCAGTCGCTGATGGGCCTCGCCACCAACGCCTTCACCGTCCGGCCGGCGACCGCCGGCACCTCCGTCGACTCCCAGATCGACATCGGCGCCACCGCGATGCGCGGCCACACCCCCGCCGCGATCACCGCCCGCCTGGACGCCGTGCCCGGCGTCCACCGGGCGGTCGGCGCGCTGGAGTACGAGACCTACCGCAGCACGAAGGACGACGACGTCGGCCGCCTCACCGTCGCCGACTGCACCCAGCTCGTCCGGCTGCTGCGGATCGACTCCTGCCGCGACGGCCAGGTCTTCTTCGCCCCCCAGCAGTACGCCGGCAAGCAGCCCGCGACCGGCACCGCGCTGCGCCTCGGCGCCGCGGACGGCCCCCGCTGGCCGGTGCCGTCCGGGGTGACCGCCGCCCACCGGCGCAGCGGCGGCTACGACGGCGGCCTGATCGCCACCCCCGGGGCGCTGCACGGCCTCCGCCTCGGACACGGCGACTACCGGGCCTGGGTGACCAACGCCTCGGACGCACGCCGGCTGGACACCATAGACCGGGTCCGCAACGCCGTGGAACCGCTCGGCTACGGCGCGGACGTGATGGACGCCCAGGTCGATGTGAACTCCGGCACCTTCGACTTCGGCGCGGTGCGCACCGGGATACTGGTCGCCATCACGCTGACGCTGCTGGTGGTCGGCGCCGGGCTGTCGCTCAGCAGCGCCGAGCAGACCCGGGAGCGGCGGCGCGTGCTGGCCGCGCTCGCCGCGACCGGCGTGCGGCGGCGGACGCTGCTGTGCTCGGTGCTCTGGCAGGCGGCGGTGCCGATGGCGGTCGGCACGGCGCTGGCCGCGGCCCTCGGCATGGGCCTGGGCGTCACGCTGGTCTGGCTCTCCGGCTCCCAGCGCACGGTCCCCGTCCCCTGGCAGGACCTCGCCGTGGTCACCGGCCTCGGCGCCGCCGTGGTCCTCGCCGTCACCGCGTGCACGCTCCCCCTCCTCACCCGCGCCATGCGCGCGGAGGGCCTGCGCACCGAGTAGCGCCGCCCTTGCGCGGACGGCGCCCCGCAGGGGCCGGGGAGCAACAGCCGGCTACTCCCCGCGCTGCTCCCTTATCCGCTCCGCAAGCTGCGCCAGGAACTCGGGGTCGTCGTCCGGCGCGGTCAGCCGCTTCGGACGCGGCACCTCAGGAGCCGCCGCCACCACGGCCGTCGGCGCCGCCGACACCGGCACCCGCACCACCGGGCGTCCGGCGATCAGCCACGCCAGCGGCCCGACCAGGACTGGACCCAGCACCACGACCACCACCGCCCACACCGGTTTCGGCAGATTCCGCACCTGCTCCGGCCGCGTCCCGAAACAGTCGCTCAGCGACCAGATCCACAACGCCAGTACCAGCAGCACCACGAACGTCGGAAGTATCCCCAGCACCATTCGCGATCTCAGCTCCCCCCGTGTCTTCTCGGGCCCGGTGACCGGACCAGGGTAGTCGGTGCCGGATACTGGCACCTATGGCATACGACGATCTTCGCTCGTTCCTCCGCGCACTCGAGCGCGAGGGGGAGCTCAAGCGGATCAGCGCCGAGGTCGACCCCCACCTGGAGGTCGGCGAGATCATCGACCGCGTGCAGAAGGCCAAGGGCCCCGCCCTGCTCTTCGAGAACGTCCGCGGAACCCGCCTCCCGCTCGCCGCCAACGTCTTCGGCACCGAGCGCCGGATGGCCGCCGCACTGGGACTGAAATCACTCGACGAGATGAGCGGGAAGATCGCCGGCCTCGTCAGGCCCGAACTCCCGCAGGGCGTCGGCGGCTTGCGCGACGCCCTCGGCAAGCTCGGCTCGGTCGCGCACGTCCCTCCGAAGAAGGTGAAGGACGCCCGCGTCCAGGAGGTCGTCCTCACCGGCGACGACGTCGACCTCGACGCCCTGCCCGCGCTCTTCACCTGGCCCGAGGACGGCGGCTCCTTCTTCAACCTGGGCCTCACCCACACCAAGCACCCCGAGACCGGCGCCCGCAACCTCGGCCTCTACCGGCTGCAGCGGCACGACCGCCGCACCATCGGGATGCACTGGCAGATCCACAAGGACTCGCGCAACCACTACCAGGTGGCCGCCCGCCGCGGCGAACGCCTGCCGGTGGCCGTGGCGTTCGGCTGCCCGCCGGCCGTCACCTACGCCTCCACCGCGCCGCTGCCCACCGACATCGACGAGTACCTGTTCGCCGGGTTCCTCGGCGGCAAGCGGGTGCCGATGGTCGACTGCAAGACGGTGCCGCTCCAGGTGCCCGCGGACGCCGAGGTCGTCCTGGAGGGGTGGCTGGAGCCCGGGAAGACGCTCCCCGAGGGGCCGTTCGGCGACCACACCGGGTTCTACACCCCGCAGGAGCCCTTCCCCGCGCTCACCGTCGACTGCGTCACCATGCGCTCCCGGCCGCTCTTCCAGACCATCGTCGTCGGCCGCCCGCCGACCGAGGACGGCCCGCTGGGCAAGGCCACCGAGCGGTTCTTCCTGCCGCTGCTGAAGATCGTCGTGCCGGACATCGTCGACTACGACCTGCCCGAGGCCGGCGGCTTCCACAACTGCGCCATCGTCTCCATCGACAAGCGCTACCCCAAGCACGCGCAGAAGGTGATGAGCGCCATCTGGGGCGCCCACATGATGTCGCTCACCAAGCTGATCATCGTGGTGGACGCCGACTGCGACGTCCACGACTACCAGGAGGTGGCGTGGCGGGCCTTCGGCAACGTCGACTACGCCCGCGACCTGATGACTGTCGAGGGCCCGGTGGACCATCTGGACCACGCCTCCTACCAGCAGTTCTGGGGCGGCAAGGCGGGCGTCGACGCGACCCGCAAGCTGCCCGAGGAGGGCTACACCCGGGACGGCGGCTGGCCGGAGATGGTCGCCTCCGACCCGGCCACGGCCGAGCTGGTGACCCGCCGCTGGCGCGAGTACGGGCTCTGACCGCCACCACGACGAGAGGGGTAAACCGCTGATGTCTTCCGAGGCCGCCGCTGTCCCGGCGCCGGGGCCCGGGCCCGCCCAGCAGGGCAAGGTCCGGGCGTTCCTGCGGCTGGTGATGATCGAGCACTCGGTGTTCGCGCTGCCGTGGGCCTACATCGCGGCGCTCACCGCGATGGAGGCGAACGGCGGGTCCGTCCGCTGGCTGACGCTGCTGCTGGTGACGGTCTGCATGGTCGGGCTGCGCACCTTCGCGATGGCCGCCAACCGGATCATCGACCGCGAGATCGATGCGCGGAACCCGCGCACCGCGGGCCGCGAACTGGTCACCGGCGCGCTCTCGGTGCGCACCGCCTGGACGGGCGCGATCATCGCCCTCGCCGTCTTCCTCGGCTCGGCCGCGCTGCTCAACCCGCTGTGCCTGGCGCTGGCGCCGATCGCGGTGATCCCGATGGTGGTCTACCCCTACGGCAAGCGGTTCACCGACTTCCCGCACGCCATCCTCGGCCTCGCCCAGGCGATGGCGCCGATCGGCGCCTGGATCGCGGTGACGGGCACCTGGTCCTGGACGCCGGTGGTGCTGGGGCTGGCCGTGGGCATCTGGATCGGCGGCTTCGATCTGATCTTCGCCTGCCAGGATGTGATGGCGGATCGGGCGCACGGCGTGAAGTCGGTGCCGGCCCGGTTCGGCGTCGCCAACGCGCTGCGCGGCGCGCGCGGCGCGCACCTGGTGACCACGGCGCTGCTGGTCTGGTACGGCGTGCTCAGCGGCGCGGGCGCGTTCTGGTGGGCCGGGATGGCGGTGGTGGTGGTGGCCTTCGCCTACGAGCACACCATCGTGCGGCCCCACGACCTCTCCCGGCTGAACCGGGCGTTCTTCACCGTCAACGGGATCATCGGCATCGTGCTGTTCCTCTTCGCCCTCGCCGACCTGATCTCACGCGGGCTCGGCCTCTGACGGCTCCGCCCCGGCACCCCACCTGGGGCGCCGGGGCGGAGGAGGCAACGGGCGGGGCTCAGGCGGCGGGAGCCGGAGCGGCCTTCGGCTCGCGGCGGCGCCGGAACAGGAACGCGGCGAGCAGCCCGCCGACCGCGCCGAACAGGTGCGCCTGCCAGGAGACGCCCTGCTGCTGGGGCAGCACGCCCCACAGCAGCGTGCCGTACACGGCGAAGATCCCCAGCCCCAGTGCGATGTCCCACAGCTTGCGGTCGAAGATGCCGCGCACCAGCAGGAACGCCAGCAGGCCCATGATCACGCCGCTGGCCCCGAACGTCACCGAGTTCGACGGGCTGATGAACCACACGCCCAGCCCCGAGACCGTCGCCACGGTGAACGTCACCGCCAGCAGCTTCACCAGCCCGCGCAGCGCCACCAGGAACCCGAAGATCAGCAGCGGGAGGCTGTTGCCGATCAGGTGGTCCCACGAGCCGTGGAAGAACGGCGCGGTGTAGATGTCCTGGATGTCGCCCAGATCGCGCGGCCGGATGCCGTACTGGGAGGACAGCTGGTCATGGCCCTTGCTGAGGTAGTTGACGCCCTCGATCGCCCAGAGCACCGCCAGCCACAGCACCATCACGATCGTCGCCGGTATCGCGTTCAGGAAGAACCACGAGCTTGCGCTTCGCCTGCCGGCCATGGAATGACCCCTCCCAGCGTCGTCGGCGTCGTCCGCCGCCGCTCTCCAGACGTCCAGCGTATAAGTTGACCGGATGAGTCGGACAGCACATGAGGCAGACCGTGACGGAACCCGTACCCCGCACGGTTCCGCCGCGGGGCCGCGCCGCCCTTGGGTGGTCGGCGTCTCCGGCGCGTCCGGCACCCCCTACGCCGCGTCCGTGCTGCGCGCCCTGCTGCGCGCCGGACGCCCCGTCGACCTCGTCATCAGCCGCGCCGCCCGCCTCACCCTGCTGGACGAGACCGGCATCCGGCTGCGCGACGCGCACTGGCGGCAGGACGTCGCCGACTGGCTGGCCGTCAACCCCGGCACCGGCAAGCCCGATCCGGCGCTCGCCGACGGCGTCCCCGCCGACGACCCCGAGCTGCTGCACTACTGGCCGGCCGGCGACCTCGCCGCCGGCCCCTCCAGTGGCAGCTACCCCGCCCGCGGCATGATCGTGGCGCCGGCCTCCGCCGCCTCCGTCGCCGGAATGGCCCTCGGCCTCTCGAAGGATCTGCTGCAGCGCGCCGCCTCCGTCACCCTCAAGGAGCGCCGGCCCCTCGTTGTGGTGGTCCGCGAGACCCCGCTCTCCGGCCCGGTGCTCCGCCAGCTCGCCGAACTCGACGCCGCCGGCGCCGTTATCGTCCCCGCCGCGCCCGGCTTCTACGCCGGCCCGGCCACCGTCCTGGACCTCGTCGACTTCGTCGCCGGACGCGCCCTGGAGGCCGCCGGCGTCGCCGACGCGCCCGCCCTCTACCGCCGCTGGACGGGCGAACTGGGGGCCGCCAGGCGGAACACCTCCGCCTGATGTGGTGAGATTTTCCGGGAACCCCATGACCATCCACGCCCCTGTCCGCCTTCTACCGGGAGGAACGCCGCACGCCATGGACGCCGTCGACCACCAGCTGATCCAGGCCCTCCGGGAGAACGGCCGGGCCTCGTACGCCGAGCTGGGCCGGCTCGTCGGCCTCTCCGGGCCGAGCGTCACCGACCGCATCAACCGGCTGGAGCAGGCCGGGGTGATCGCCGGCTACCGCGCCATCGTCAGCCCCGCCGCCCTCGGCCTGGGCGTCACCGCCCTGATCGGCGTCCAGCTCACCGACACCGCCGACCACGACGTGGTGGCCGGCAACCTCTCCGCGCTGGACGAGATCGAGGACTGCTGGTTCATCGCCGGCGACGACTCCTACATGGTCAAGGTCCGGGTCGCCGACATCGACGGGCTGGAGCACGTCGTCAGCCGCATCAGCCGCGTCGCCAAGGTCTCGCGCACCCGTACTACCGTGGTCCTCTCCACCAAGTGGGAGAACCGGGTCGGCCGGCTCCCCGGTGGCCCGGAGGAGGACGACGAGTGACGACCGAGCCCGAACCCCAGCTGGTCACCCCCGGCGACATCGAGGCCGCGGCCCGCCGGATCGACGGCGTAGCCGTCCGCACCCCGCTGATGCCCTGCCCCTGGGCGGACACCGAGGACGCCCGGCTGCTGCTGAAGCCCGAATCGCTGCAGCCCACCGGCGCGTTCAAGATCCGTGGCGCCTACAACGCCGTCGCCCGGCTCACCCCCGGGGCCCGCGCCCGCGGCATCGTCGCCTCCTCCAGCGGCAACCACGCCCAGGCCATCGCCTACTCGGCGGCCCTGCTGGGCACCAAGGCCGTCATCGTGATGCCGGACACCGCCGCCCAGGTGAAGATCGACGCGACCCGCGGCTACGGCGCGGAGGTGGTACTCGTCCCCAAGACCGAACGCGAGGAGGTGCCCCGCGAGCTGGCCCGCGAGCACGGCTACGTCCTCGTCCCGCCCTTCGACCACCCCGATGTGATCGCCGGTCAGGGCACCGTCGGCCGCGAGATCATGGCCGACGCGCCGGACGCCGACGTCGTCCTGGTGCCGGTGAGCGGCGGCGGGCTGATCTCCGGCACCGCCGTCGCCGTCAAGGCCGCCAACCCCGACGCCGTGGTCATCGGCGTGGAGCCGGAGCTGGCCGCCGACGCCGCCGACTCCTTCACCCGCGGCGCGCGCACCGCCTGGGACCCCGAGCTCACCTACCGCACCATCGCCGACGGCCTGCGCGTCCAGCAGGTCGGCGCGCTCACCTGGCCGCACATCGCGCGCTTCGTGGACGCCTTCGTCACCGTCACCGAGGACGAGATCCGCGACACCATGCGGGTGCTCGCCACCCGCGCCCGGCTGGTCGCCGAGCCCTCCGGGGCCGTGGCGGCCGCCGCCTACCTGCACCACCGCGACCGGCTCCCGGCCGATGCGCGCACCCATGTCGCGGTGGTCTCCGGCGGCAACGCCGACCCGGCGCTCCTCGCCGCGGTGCTGGGCGCGTAGTCTCTTCTCGGATCGACGCATATCGCTCAAGGAGGGTGACGGACGCATGGACGCTGGGCTCAAGCGCGAGCTGGAGGCGAAGGTCCACGCCGGTGAGCGGCTGACCTACGAGGACGGTGTGGCCCTCTACGAGGCCGACGACCTGGCCTGGCTCGGCGGGCTCGCCCACCATGTGCGGACGCAGAAGAACGGCGACGCCGTCTACTTCAACGTCAACCGCCACCTCAACATGACGAACGTGTGCAGCGCCTCCTGCGCGTACTGCTCCTTCCAGCGCAAGCCCGGCGAGAAGGACGCCTACACGATGCGCATCGAGGAGGCGGTGAAGCTCGCCAAGGCGATGGAGAACGACAACCTCACCGAGCTGCACATCGTCAACGGCCTGCACCCCACCCTCCCGTGGCGCTACTACCCGCGGTCGCTGCGGGCGCTGAAGGAGGCCCTGCCGGCGAACGTCTCGCTGAAGGCCTTCACCGCCACCGAGATCCACTGGTTCGAGAAGATCTCCGGCATGCCCGCCTCCGAGATCCTCGACGAGCTGATCGACGCCGGCCTGGAGTCCCTCACCGGCGGCGGCGCGGAGATCTTCGACTGGGAGATCCGCCAGCAGATCGTCGACCACGACACCCACTGGGAGGACTGGTCGCGCATCCACCGGCTGGCCCACTCCAAGGGGCTGAAGACGCCGTCGACGATGCTCTACGGGCACATCGAGGAGCGCCGGCACCGCGTCGACCACGTGCTGCGGCTGCGCGAGCTGCAGGACGAGACCGGCGGCTTCCAGGTCTTCATCCCGCTGCGATACCAGCACGACTTCGTGGACATGAAGGACGGCAAGATCCGCAACAAGCTCCAGGCGCGCACCACCATGGCGTCCGGGGCGGAGGCGCTGCGCACCTTCGCGGTCTCCCGGCTGCTCTTCGACAACGTCCCGCACGTGAAGTGCTTCTGGGTGATGCACGGCCTGTCGACCACTCAGCTCGCGCTCAACCACGGCGCGGACGACATGGACGGCTCGGTCGTCGAGTACAAGATCACCCATGACGCGGACCAGTACGGGACCCCGAACAAGATGTCCCGGGACATGCTGCTGGACGTGATCCGCGACGCGGGCTTCCGTCCGATCGAGCGGAACACCCGCTACGAGATCGTCCGCGAGTACGACGGCCCGGACCCGGCGCGCCGGGACGAGCCCCAGTCGATGACCTTCTGAAAGGCTTCCACGGCGTGAACAAGAAGCACGCGACCCTCCGCTACACCTCGATGCGGATCAGCATCTTCCTGGCCTGCTTCCTGGTGCTGTGGCTGCTCGCCTACACCGGGGTGCTGCCGATCACCGGCTCGTCCGGCGCGGTGTTCGTGCTGCTGCTGGCCGCGGTGATCAGCGCGCCGCTGAGCTATGTGCTGCTCAGCAAGCAGCGGGACGCGATGAGCGAGCAGGTCGTCGGCGGCATCAGGACGGCCCGCAAGAAGTTCGACGCGTCCGCCTCCGCCGAGGACTCGGTGGACGAGGAAGCGGCCGCGCGCGGCTGAGCCCGCGGTCCGCGGGCGGGTGCGTCGTCGGTCACTCGCGCGGTGCCGCCGGCTGGAGCGCCGCGGGGCACTGATACGATCATCCGCATGCATATCGCAGGCGCCTCCACCCACGCGATGAGCCTCCGGCTCATCGCGCGCCTGCACGTCGACCTGTGTCGGCGCATCAGCGCGTCCTGTTGAGGAAGCCCATCCCTCCAGGAACGTCCCTGTCTCACCCCTTTCGAGTGATGCCGGACGGCTGACGCGCCGCGCCCTCCCCTGTTGCGCTGCCCGTGATCCGTTGCATCCTCGTCCACCCTGCAACGGAGCTTGTCCCCGTGTTCTCCACCACTTGGCGCGCCGTGCGCCGGACGCCCTTCTGGGCGCAGATCATCGGCGGCCTCGTCCTCGGCATCGCGCTGGGCCTCGTCGCCCGCTCCGGTGACGTGGCCTGGCTCTCCGCCACCCTGGAGAAGATCGGCTCGATCTTCGTCGGGCTGCTCTTCCTCGCCGTTCCGCCGCTGGTCTTCACCGCGATCGTCACCAGCATCGCCAACCTGCGGAACGTCACCAACGCGGCCCGCCTGGCGGCCCGCACCCTGCTGTGGTTCATGGTGACCTCGCTGATCGCGGTGGTCATCGGGATGGCCATCGGCCTGATCACCCACCCGGGCTCGGGCGGCGGCTTCGACACCGCGCACGCGGCGAAGCCCGACCACGCCGGCTCCTGGCTGGACTTCCTCACCGGGATCATCCCCACCAACATCGTCACCTCCTTCTCCGAGGTGAACGTCCTTCAGATCGTCTTCCTCGCCGTGGTGGTGGGCATCGCCGCGGTGAAGACCGGCGCCAAGGCCGAGCCGTTCCTGAAGCTCAACGAGTCGGTGCTGGCCATCGTCCAGAAGGGGCTGTGGTGGATCATCCGCCTGGCGCCGCTGGGCACCCTCGGCCTGATCGGCAAGTCCGTCTCGCAGTACGGCTGGGACCTGCTGAAGCCGCTCGCCACCTTCACCGCCGACGTCTACATCGGCTGCGCGCTGGTGCTGTTCGGCGTCTACCCGCTGCTGCTGGCGCTCTTCGCGCGGGTCAGCCCGGTGCAGTTCTTCCGCGGCGTGTGGCCGGCCACCCAGCTGGCCTTCGTCTCCCGCTCGTCGGTCGGGACGATGCCGCTGACCCAGCGGGTCACCGAGCGGATGGGCGTGCCGCGCGAGTACGCCTCCTTCGCGGTGCCGTTCGGCGCCACCACCAAGATGGACGGCTGCGCCGCGATCTACCCGGCGCTGGCGTCGATCTTCGTCGCCGAGGCGTTCGGCGTGCACCTGGGGATCAAGGACTACCTGCTGATCGCCTTCGTCTCGGTGATCGGCTCGGCGGCGACGGCCGGCCTCACCGGCGCCATCGTCATGCTGACGCTGACCCTCTCCACCCTGGGCCTCCCGCTGGCGGGCGTCGGCCTGCTGCTGGCCATCGACCCGATCCTGGACATGATGCGCACCGCGACCAACGTCACCGGGCAGGCCGTGATCCCGATCCTGGTCGCGGCGAAGGAGAAGATCCTGGACCGCGAGCAGTTCGCCAGGGCGCACACGCTGCCGCTGTGGGAGGAGGAGGCGCCCGAGGCGGTGGAGGCCCCGGAGCGCGAGGCCGTGCCGGCCTGATCTCCCGCTCCCGCATGCGCCGCCCCGTTCCGACGGGGCGGCGCATTGCCGTGTCTAGGAGAGCGCCTCCGCGGTGGGGACGACGAGGCCGTAGAGGTCGGCGACGGTGGCCAGCGCGGAGTGGTGCAGCTGCGCGGCGGTGACCTCGGCGACGGCGGTGCCCAGCGGGCGGGTGGCGCAGGCGTCGGCGACGACGGTGGGGCGGTCGCCGCGCAGGAACGCGCCCTGGGCGGTGAAGGCGACGCACATGTGCGTCATGAACCCGGCGAGCACCAGGTCCTTGCGGCCGGCGGCGTCGACCAGCTCGCCGAGGTCGGTGCCGCGGAAGGAGTCGGGGGCCTGCTTGACGACGACGCGCTCGCCCTCGATCGGGGCGACCCGGTCGTGGATCGCGCCGCTCTCGCCGCGGATGTCGTAGTGGCTGCCGGCTCCGCCGTCGTGCTGGACGTGGATGACCGGGGTGCCCGCGGCGCGCGCCCGGGCGAGCAGCGCGGCGGCGGAGTCGAGGGCGGCGTCCCAGCCGTCCAGCTCCAGCGGGCCGCGGGTGTAGGTGTTCTGCAGGTCGATCAGGACGAGCACGGAGTCGGCGAGCGGCGCCGGGGTGCGGTCCAGGTTGCTGAGGTCGCGCAGGGTGGTGGATGCCATGCGTGCCACGCTAGGTGCGATCATCGGACGGCAGCAATGTCGGGCAACTTGCAGATTCGGACATGGAGGGCGCGGGGATGGCGGAGCACGAGCGGCTGGTCGCGGTGCTGCTCTTCGAGGGCGTGGACCTGCTGGACGTCACCGGTCCGCCGGAGGTCTTCGCGCTGCTGCGGCGCGAGCTCGGCGACGCGGCGGCCTGCCGGGTGGTGCTGGTGGCGGCCGCCGACGGGCCGGTGCGGACGGGCGCGGGGGTGCGGGTGCTGCCGGACCTGACGTTCGCGCAGGCGGCACGGCTGCGGATCGACACGCTGCTGGTGCCGGGGGCGGTGGAGCCGGATCCGGAGCGGCGGGTGCGGGCGGTGGCCGACCCCGAGGTGGTGCGCTGGGTGCGGCGGCTGGCCGGGCGGTCGCGGCGGGTGGCGTCGGTGTGCGTGGGCTCGCACCTGCTGGCGGCGGCGGGGCTGCTGGACGGGAAGCGGGCCACCACGCACTGGTCGACGGCGCGTCAGCTGGCGGAGGAGCATCCCGCGGTGCGGGTGGACGCGGACCCGATCTTCATCCGGGACGGCGAGGTGTGGACGGGCGCGGGCATCACCGCGTGCCTGGACCTGTCGCTGGCGCTGGTCGCGGAGGACTTCGGGGAGGCGGTGGCGCTGCGGGTGGCCCGCCAGCTGGTGATGTACCTGAAGCGGCCGGGCGGCCAGAGCCAGTTCAGCGTCCCGCTGGAGCCGGTGTCGACGACCCGGCGGATGGACGCGCTGCGCCACCACGTGGCGGAGCACCTCGCGGAGCGGCTCACCGTCCCGGAGCTGGCCCGCGTCGCGCACCTGAGCGAGCGCCAGCTGGCCCGGGTCTTCCGCACCGAGCTCGGCACGACGCCGGCGGCGTACATCGAGTCCGCCCGGGTGGAGGCGGCCCGCAACCGCCTGGAGACCACCGACGCCACCCTCGACCGCATCGCCGCCGCCTGCGGCTTCGGCACCGTCGACACCCTCATCCGGGCCTTCCGCCGCACCCTGGACACCACTCCCACCGACTACCGCACCCGCTTCCGCGCCACCGCGTGACGGCGGTCCGGAGGGCGAAAAGGGCAGGAGGCCCCGGCAGCCGCTCGGCTGCCGGGGCCTCCTTGGGTACTGCTTGAGTGCTTGTGAAAGCGCTCTACTTACGCCGTCAGGCCGGGGTGACGTTCTCGGCCTGCGGGCCCTTCGGGCCCTGCGTCACGTCGAACGTGACGGTCTGGTTCTCCTCGAGCGAGCGGAAACCCGAGGCATTGATGGCGCTGTAGTGCACGAAGACGTCGGGGCCGCCGCCGTCCTGGGCGATGAATCCGAAGCCCTTTTCAGCGTTGAACCACTTGACGGTCCCGGTAGCCATAACCTGCTCCTCTAAAGGGACGATGAGGGATCCACACCTTATGGAGCCCTTCCGTTCCGGCTTGATCGCCCCGCTGTCGAAGCCCCCCGAGGGGTCCCGAAATGACAAAAGACCTGCGGTCAGCTGCTCCGCAGGCCGTCGTCAGTACTGCATGGGAAACCAAACTGCAACGCCGCCGAGCGTAGCACGGGGGGACCCGCATGGCCACGATTCTTTGCGGCGGCTTCGCCGGCCTACCGGGACGTGGGGAAAGGCCCGGTCCCGGGGGTCGCGGCGGTTCGGCGGGCTGCCGGGGATACTCTGCCGGATGTGGACATTACGCCGTCAGCACAGCCGCACCCGTCCGCCGCCGGCAGCGCGATCCGCCGCCCCAGGGTCGGGCACATCCAGTTCCTCAACTGCCTTCCCCTCTACTGGGGCCTCGCGCGGACCGGGACGCTCCTGGACATCGAGACCACCCGGGCCACCCCCGACCGGCTCAACGAGCTGCTGGTCGACGGCGAGCTGGACGTCGGCCCGATCTCCGTCATGGAGTACCTGCGCAACGCCGAGGACCTCATCGTCCTCCCGGACATCGCGGTGGCCGCCGACGGCCCGGTGATGTCCGTCCTGATCGTCAGCCAGGTGCCGCTGGAGGAGCTGGACGGCCGCACCGTCGCCATGGGCTCGGAGAGCCGCACCGGGGTGCGCCTCGCCCGGCTGCTGCTGCACGAGCGCTACGGCGTCCGCCCCTCCTACTACCGCTGCCCGCCCGACCTGCGCCGGATGATGAAGGACGCGGACGCCGCCGTCGTGATCGGCGACGTCGCGCTGCGCGCCGCGCTGGGCGAGGCGCAGGAGCTGGGCCTGTACGTCTACGACCTCGCCGAGCTGTGGAAGGAGTGGACCGGGCTGCCGTTCGTCTTCGCGGTCTTCGCCGCCCGCCGGGCCTACGTCGAGGAGCACCCCGAGGTGGTCGCCGCCCTGCACCGCGACTTCCTCGCCTCCCGCGACCTGTCGCTGGAGGAGATCGACAAGGTGTGCGAGCACGCCGCCCGCTGGGAGCCGTTCGGGGCGCCCGCGTTCCACCGCTACTACACGGAGGCGCTCGACTTCTCGCTGGGCGAGCGGCATCTGCAGGGGCTGAAGGAGTTCGCCCGCCGGGTCGGACACTCGGACGGGCTCGCGGCCGGCTTCCCCGCCGAGGTGGCGGTGCGGCTGCTGGACGGCGACCACGGCGGCGGCGTGCCCGCCGCGTAGGGTTGGGACGTCGGCGAGATACGAGGCGGGAAGGTTTTCCGATGGAGCTTCAGGGCGTGCTGGACCGGGCCGCGGACGGCGGCCGCATCACCGCCGAGGAGGCGCTGGCCCTGTACCGGGACGCCCCGCTGCACGCGCTCGGCGCCGCCGCGGACGCGGTGCGCCGCCGCCGCTACGCGGGCACCGAGCACATCGCCACGTACATCATCGAGCGCAACATCAACTACACGAACGTGTGCGTCACGGCGTGCAAGTTCTGCGCCTTCTACCGCGCCCCCAAGCACGCCGAGGGCTGGGAGCGCGACCTCGACGACATCTTGCGCCGCTGCGCCGAGACGGTGGAGCTGGGCGGCACCCAGATCATGTTCCAGGGCGGCCACCACCCCGACTACGGCGTGGAGTACTACGAGCGGTCCTTCGGCGCGATCAAGGAGCGCTTCCCCGAGCTGGTGATCCACTCGCTGGGCGCCTCCGAGGTGCAGCACATGGCGAAGGTCTCGGGGGTGTCGATCGAGGAGGCCATCGAGCGGATCCACGCCGCCGGGCTGGACTCCTTCGCCGGCGCCGGCGCCGAGCTGCTGCCGGCCCGGCCGCGCACGGTGATCGCCCCGCTGAAGGAGTCCGGCGAGCGCTGGCTGGAGATCATGGAGACCGCGCACGGCCTGGGCGTGGAGTCGACCTCGACGATGCTGATGGGCACGGGGGAGACCAACGCCGAGCGGATCGAGCACCTGCGGATGATCCGCGACGTGCAGGACCGCACCGGCGGGTTCCGCGCCTTCATCCCGTACACCTACCAGCCGCAGAACAACCATCTGAAGGGCCGCACCCAGGCGACGCTCTTCGAGTACCTGCGGATGATCGCGATCGCGCGGCTCTTCCTCGACAACGTCGCGCACATCCAGGGCTCCTGGCTGACCACCGGCAAGGACGTCGGCCAGCTGTCGCTGCACTACGGCGCGGACGACCTGGGCTCGGTGATGCTGGAGGAGAACGTGGTCTCCTCGGCGGGCGCGCGGCACCGCTCGAACCTGCTGGAGCTGATCCACCTGATCCGCTCGGCGGGCCGGGTGCCGGCGCAGCGCGCGACGACGTACGAGCACCTCGCGGTGCACGAGGACCCGGCGGACGACCCGGTGGACGACCGCGTGGTCTCGCACCTGTCGTCCACGGCGCTGGAGCTGACGCCGGTTCAGAGCTGAGGCTCGCGTTCCGTTTGTGGCGATTGTGCGCGGTTGTGTAACAGCTGCGTTTGAGGGGCCGATTGGGCTCCCCAGAGGCTGCCCCTTGTGCTTATGATCCGTTTATTCGTGACACGGGGGGCAGGCGCGTACAGAGGCGCCGCCGTTGCGGGTGAGTCCCCCGTCGCCCGGGGGAAGGCCCGATCACTCGTGAAGCGTTCCAATCTCAAGAAGCTCGCCGCCGCTGCCGCTGTTGCCGGCGCGATGGGTGTGGCCCAGCTCGCCACCGCCGGCTCGGCGTTCGCCGATGACGGCGTCGACCTGACGGTGATGCTGCCGCAGCTCATCACCGTCGACGGCAACACCGGCACGGTGCTGCACGGCTTCGACGTCAGCTACGGCAACAACGGCTACGGCAACGGCTCCACCGCCCACAACGTGAAGATGACGCTGACCGCGCAGTCCAACGTCAACTTCGGCCGGCCGACGGCGAAGGAGGCCCCCGGCTGGACGGTGGCGTCCTACAGCAAGAAGCAGGTCGTGCTGACGATGGCGCAGCTCGGCCCGACCAAGAGCCTGGGCGACGTCGCCTTCCCGGCCTGGTTCTCCGGCAAGTCCCAGAAGGTCAGCGTCTCCATCACCTCCACCGAGACGGACACGTACCCGCAGAACAACACCAAGTCGGGCACGTACACCTACGACATCGGCAAGCCCACCACCAAGCCGACCCCGCCGCCCACGGGCAAGCCCACCACCAAGCCGACCGGCAAGCCCACCGCGCAGCCGACCGGCTCCACCTCCTCCTCCCCGGCGCCCGTGCCGAGCTCCAACGGGGGCAAGACCGGTCCGGGCCTGGCGGAGACCGGTGCCGACTCCAACACCCCGCTGATCGCCGGCGGCGCCGGCGCGCTGGTCGTGCTGGGCGGCGGCCTCGCGTACTTCGCGGCGCGCCGTCGCCGCACGAACTGACGTACAGACGCGGAGTTCCGCCGCCCGGTGCGCTGCTGCGCGCCGGGCGGCGGCTTCGTTTGCGGTCGCTCGCGCAGTTCCCCGCGCCCCCTGCGGGGGCGCCGGGGGCGGTGCGCGACAATGGCCGGGTGAGCCGAGCCAGTCTGGAGAAGCAGCCGCAGGATGTCGCCCGGATGTTCGACGGGATCGCCGAGCGGTACGACCTGATCAACGACGTGGTGTCGGCGGGGCAGACCCGCCAGTGGCGGCGCGCCGTGGAGCGGGCGGTGGACGCCGGCCCCGGCGACCGCGTGCTCGACCTCGCGGCCGGCACCGGCACCTCCTCGCTCCCCTTCGCCGCGGCCGGCGCGCAGGTGGTCTCCTGCGACTTCTCGCTCGGCATGCTCCAGGCGGGGCGGAAGCGCAATCCGTCGCTGCCCTTCGTCGCCGGCGACGGCACCCGACTGCCCTTCGCCGACGGCGTCTTCGACGCCGCGACGATCTCCTTCGGGCTGCGCAACGTCGTCGACACCGGCGCCGCGCTCGCCGAGATGCGGCGCGTGGTGCGCCCCGGCGGGCGGCTGGTGGTCTGCGAGTTCTCCACCCCGGTGTGGGGGCCCTTCCGCACCGTGTACCAGGAGTACCTGATGGAGGCCCTGCCGCGGATCGCCGGGGCGATCGGCAAGCAGGGCGACTCCTACGTCTACCTCGCGGAGTCGATCCGCGACTGGCCGGACCAGGCCGGCCTCGCCGCGCTGATCCAGGACGCCGGATGGACGCGCGTCGCCTGGCGCAATCTGACGGGCGGGATCGTCGCCCTTCACCGCGGCTTCCGCGCGGACGCCTGACCCTTCCGACGGCGGTTCAGCAGCGGCTCCAGGCCGTCGAGATAGCGCTCCAGGCTGAACCGGTAGAAGCTGTCCAGCGTGAGGTCGAGGTCGGGGGCGGCCATCTGGACGAGCGCGGTGAGGCCGTGCTCCTTCATGATCTTTTCGTACTCGGCGCCGTGCGCCTCGGTGTAGGCATCGGCGTCCTGGCCGGTGAGGTCGCGCAGCTCGATCTCGGCCTCCAGGTCGACGGCGAAGCCGCGGGTGAGGCCGGAGACGGTGATGGCGATCAGCGCGGCCGTCTCGATGTCCAGGTGGTACCCGGCGAGGGCGCGCATGCCCCAGTCGGTGACGGCCATGCCGCGGGGGGCGGGGGTGGGGCGCGCGAACGACGTCACCTGCGCCATCCACGGGTGGCGGTGGTAGGCGTCCCACTGGACGCGGGAGAAGGCGGTGAGGGCCTCCCGCCAGTCGGCGGGCGGGGGTTCGGGTAGCGGCATCTCCGCGTAGCAGGCGTCGGACATCTCCGCGATGAGTTGCTCCTTGGTGGGGATGTGCCGGTAGAGGGACATCGTCGCCACGTCGAGCTCGCCGGCGACCCGGCGCATGGTGAGGTTCTTCAGGCCCTCGGTGTCGGCGAGGCGGATCGCGGCCTCGACGATGCGCTCCCGGGAGAGGTCGCGCGCGGGCTGCGCGGTGGGTTGCGGCTCGGTCCGCGTCGGCGGCCGCCGCCGCTGCGGCTCGGCGACGACGGTGCCGCGGCCCGGCCGGGCGATGACGAGCCCCTCCTCGCGCAGCGTGCTGAGCACCTTGGTGGCGGTGGCCATGGCGATGTCGTGGGTGCGGACGAGCGCGCGGGTGGAGGGGACGGGGTCGCCGGCCTTCAGCTCGCCCCGGGTGATGCGCTGCCGCAGCTCCTCGGCGATGCGCTCGGACGGTGTCGTCATAACCGGTCCTCTCTCCGTAGTGCACTAGTGCGCTCGCCCAGTATGGCAGGCGCCTGCCCTGGTCGCACTACTGCTGCCGCACTAGTGCACTGGGGGGTTAACCCCCTTATTCTTGCAGGGTGTTGCGATCAAGTCGATAGTGCGCTTACGTTGTACGCGTCGCAAGGAACGCCGTACGCACCCCAAGGGGGAACCATGTCTCAGCACGCCGCTCCGGCGCCGCGCGCCGGCCGGAAGGAGTGGACCGGCCTGACGGTCCTGCTGCTGCCGCTGCTGCTCGTCTCGATGGACGTCTCCGTCCTCTACTTCGCGGTCCCGTTCATCAGCCGCGATCTGCAGCCGTCCGCGACCCAGCAGCTGTGGATCATGGACATGTACGGGTTCGTGCTCGCCGGGCTCGTCCTCACCATGGGGGCGATCGGCGACCGGATCGGCCGCCGCCGGCTTCTGATGGTCGGCGCGGTGGCGTTCGGCGCCGCGTCCGTCGGGGCCGCCTACTCTGGCAGCGCCGAGATGCTCATCGTGATGCGGGCGCTGCTCGGCATCGGCGGCGCCACCCTGATGCCGTCCACCATCGCGCTGGTGCGCAACATGTTCCACGACGCCAAGCAGCGCGCCACCGCCATCGCCATCTGGACGGGCGCGATGACGGGCGGCATCGCCCTCGGCCCGGTCCTCTCCGGCCTGCTGCTGGAGCACTTCTGGTGGGGCTCGGTCTTCCTGATCAACCTGCCCGCGATGGCCGTGCTGCTGCTCCTCGTCCCGGTGTTCGTCCCGGAGTTCAAGAACCCGCGGGAGGGGAGGTTCGACCTGCCCGGCTCGGTGCTCTCGCTCGGCGCGGTGCTGCCGGCGATGTTCGGGATCAAGCGCGGCGCGGCGGACGGGTTCGACGCGCCGGCCTGGGCCGCGATCGCGGTGGGCGTGGTGGTCGGCGCGCTGTTCGTATGGCGGCAGCGGACGGCCGCGCACCCGATGGTCAACCGCGAGGTGCTGCGCGGACGCGGCTTCCGCGCCGGGCTGAGCGTCAACACCGTGGCGATGTTCGCGATGATCGGGTACGTCCTCTACACCACCCAGTACCTGCAACTGGTGCTCGGCTACAGCCCCTTCAAGGCGGCGATGTGGGCGGTGCTGCCGAGCGTGGTGGTCGGCGCGGCGGCGCCGATGGCGGCGCAGGTGGCCCGGCGGTTCGGCCGCTCGGCGACGATCGCCGGCGGGTTCGTGCTCGGCGCGGTCGGCTACGGGCTGATGATGCTGGTGCAGGCGGACAGCCCGCTGTGGATGGCGCTGGTCTTCATCACCGTCCCGTCGGTCGGGATCATCGGGGTCGCCACCCAGGTGATGGACCTGTCGCTGGCCGAGGTGGCCCCGGAGCGGGCGGGCATCGCCGGCGCGCTGATGGAGACCGGCCAGGAGTTCGGCGGGGCGCTGGGGATGGCGCTGCTCGGCTCGCTCGGGACGGCGGTCTACCGCGGCCGGATCGACGCGCACACCCCCGCGGGGCTGGACGCGGCGGCGCGGCACGGCGTGCACGAGACGCTGCCCGACGCGCTGGCGGTGGCCGCGCACCTGCCGGGACGGCTGGCGGCGGAGGTGACGACCGCGGCGCGGCAGGCGTTCATGTCGGGCATGCACGTCGCCTCGCTGGGCGCCGTGACGGCGATGCTGCTGGGCGCGGTGCTGACGGTGACGCTGCTGCGCAGGCACGAGAAGCGGACGGCGGACGCTCCCGTGGTGGACGCGGGCGAGCCGGTCGCGGTGGCGCGGCACTGAGGTCGGAGCACGGATCTTCGCCGAGGGGCGCGGGGTTCGCTGCCGAGTGACGGTTCGCCGTTCTCACTCGCGCGGTTCCCCGCGCCCCTTCGGGGCGCCGTGCGGGCCGCTGCCTAGACTTGGGGTCGACTGTCCGCCAACAATCTGGAGTCAGCGTGACCCAGCCCGATGACCGAACTGCCGCTCGCCTCGACGACCGGAGTGCCGACGTCATCGTCGTCGGCGCGGGCCCGGGCGGGTCGGCCACCGCCTACCACCTGGCGCAGGCCGGGCTGGATGTGCTGCTGCTGGAGAAGACCGCCTTCCCGCGGGAGAAGGTGTGCGGCGACGGTCTGACCCCACGGGCCGTCAAGTCGCTCGTCGCGATGGGCGTCGACACCTCCCGCGAGGCCGGCTGGCTGCCCAACAAGGGCCTGCGGATCATCGGCGGCGGGATCCGGCTGGAGCTGCCCTGGCCCGAGCTGGCCAGCTACCCCTCGCACGGACTGGTCCGCAAGCGGCTGGACTTCGACGAGACCCTGGCCCGCCAGGCCGAGAAGGCCGGCGCCCGCCTCCACGAGCGGTGCAACGTCACCGACCCGATCATCGACGACCGCACCGGGCGGATCGTCGGCGTGAAGGCGAAGGAGGGCGAGGAGAAGACGCCGGTGGAGTTCCGCGCCCCGCTGGTGGTGGCCGCGGACGGCAACTCCACCCGGCTGTCGGTGGCGATGGGCCTGCACCGGATGGAGTCGCGCCCGATGGGCGTGGCGGTGCGGACGTACTTCACCTCGCCGCGCCACGACGACGACTACCTGGAGTCCTGGCTGGAGCTGTGGGACCGCCGGGGCGGCCGCAACGACCTGCTGCCCGGCTACGGCTGGATCTTCGGCATGGGCGACGGAACCTCCAACGTCGGCCTGGGGCTGCTCAACACCACCAAGGCGTACAAGGACATCGACTACCGCGGGCTGCTCCGCGCCTGGTGCGAGAACATGCCGGCGGAGTGGGGCTACACCGAGGAGAACCAGGTCGGCCCGGTGCGCGGGGCGGCGCTGCCGATGGCCTTCAACCGCAAGCCGCACTACACCCGCGGGCTGCTGCTGGTCGGCGACGCGGGCGGGCTCGTCAACCCGTTCAACGGCGAGGGCATCGCCTATGCGATGGAATCCGGCGAGATCGCGGCCGGGGTGGTCGCGCAGGCGCTGCGCCGGCCGACCGCGCACGGGCGGGAGTTGGCGCTGCGGCGCTACCCGCAGGTGCTGAAGGACACCTACGGCGGCTACTACCAGCTGGGTCGCGCGTTCGTGAAGCTGATCGGGAACCCGGCGGTGATGCGGCTGGCGGCGCAGCGGGGGCTGACGCACCCGATGCTGATGCGGTTCACGCTGAAGCTGCTGGCGAATCTGACGGATCCGACGGGCGGTGACGCGATGGACCGCGTCATCAACGCGCTCACCAAGGTGACGCCCCGCGCATAGTGGCGGCTCGCGCGGTGAGTTGACACCGCCCCTCCGCCCCGGCACCCCGCCCCGGACGCTCCGCGTCCGACCGGGGTGCCGGGGCGGTTTTTCTTTGCCGTCTTTGCATGCCCTTTGAGCTGCGCTTTTACCACATCGGACGGCTACTGATCAACTTTGCGCCGGACGGCGGGATCTGATAATGGAACAGATCGTTCCGGCCTTCAATCCGGTCATGCGCACGGCGAGTTGATCAACGAGTGGTGATCATCCGGTGACTCCTCGGCGATCAACGCGTCGTCAAACCCTTGATCGCGTGGCCTAGATCACAAACTTCCGCCGAGAACCCGTGTCGCAGATCACAGCCGAGCGGGCATAGGATGCACGAGATCGGGGCTTGTGAACCTCATCACATGCTCACAAGCTCTTTGCCCTACCGACAGATTGGCCGCTCAGCGGGACAGCCCGTGGGCCGCGGCAGAAGGAGAAGGAGGCGCACACAGAGGTGAACTCCTATGTGCCCATCCTCGTGCTCGGTGTGCTCGCAGCCGGCTTCGCCGTCGTGACGGTGGTGTCGGCCGCCCTCACCGGGCCGAAGCGCTACAACCGCGCCAAGCTCGACCCCTACGAGTGCGGCATCGAAGCGAGTCCGCAGCCCGCGGGCGGCGGGCGCTTCCCGATCAAGTACTACCTCACGGCGATGCTGTTCATCGTCTTCGACATCGAGATCGTCTTCCTCTACCCGTGGGCCGTCAGCTTCGACGCCCTGGGGGTCTTCGGCCTCGTCGAGATGCTGCTCTTCATCGCCACCGTCTTCGTCGCGTACGCCTACGTCTGGCGGCGCGGCGGCCTGGAATGGGACTGACCTAGGGGGCGTCACAAAGCAATGGGCATCGAGGAGAAGCTCCCCAGCGGAGTCCTGCTCACATCGGTGGAGAAGTTCGCCGGCTGGGCCCGGAAGAGCTCCGTCTTCCCCGCCACCTTCGGGCTCGCGTGCTGCGCCATCGAGATGATGACCACCGGGGCCGGCCGCTACGACCTGGCGCGGTTCGGCATGGAGGTGTTCCGCGCCTCCCCGCGGCAGGCCGATCTGATGATCGTCGCGGGCCGCGTCAGCCAGAAGATGGCCCCCGTCCTCCGCCAGGTCTACGACCAGATGGCCAACCCCAAGTGGGTGCTGTCGATGGGCGTCTGCGCCTCGTCCGGCGGCATGTTCAACAACTACGCCATCGTCCAGGGCGTCGACCACATCGTTCCCGTCGACATCTACCTGCCGGGCTGCCCGCCGCGGCCCGAGATGCTCATCGACGCGATCCTCGAACTGCACAAGAAGATCAAGGTCGAGCCGCTGGGCCCGGACCGCGCCAAGGTGCGTCGCGCGGTCGAGGAGGCCGCCATGGCGGCCGTCCCCACCCTGCAGATGAGCCCCACCACCCCGCGCCGCGAACTGCCCCTGGTCTCCCAGGAGGAGAAGGAAGAAGAGGTGTCCCGGTGAGCGACGATCGGCAGGCGCAGGACGGCGCCGCCGCCGAGCAGACCGAGGAGGGCGCCGTGCCCGCGGCGCGCACCGGCCCGGGCGAGGTCGTCGGCCGGCGCCGCGGCATGTTCGGCGCGCACGGCAGCGGCGACACCTCCGGCTACGGCGGGCTGCGGCGCGTCGTCCGGTTCCCCGGCGAGGCCCGGCGGCCGTACGGCAGTTACTTCGACGAGATCGCCGACGAGTTGGACGGCGCCCTGGAGGAGCAGGGCCTCGACTACGACGCCGCCGTGGAGCAGGTGGTCGTCGACCGGGGCGAGATGACGATGCACGTCCGGCGCGAGCACCTGCCCCGCGTCGCCCGCACCCTGCGCGACGACCCCGCGCTCCGCTTCGAGCTGTGCCTCGGCGTCAGCGGGGTGCACTTCCCGGAGGACACCGGCCGCGAGCTGCACGCCGTCTACCAGCTGCGGTCGCTGACGCACCGCCGGCTGCTGCGGCTGGAGACCACCGCGCCCGACGCCGATCCGCACCTGCCCTCGCTCGTCGCCGTCTACCCCACCAACGACTGGCACGAGCGCGAGACCTACGACTTCTTCGGGATCGTCTTCGACGGCCACCCGGCACTCGCACGGATCATGATGCCCGACGACTGGGTGGGCCACCCCCAGCGCAAGGACTACCCCCTCGGCGGCATCCCCGTGGAGTACAAGGGCGCCCAGATCCCCTCGCCCGACCAGCGGAGGGCCTACTCGTGACTTCCACCGACGAAACGCAGTCCGCAGAGTTCCGCGAGACCACCGAGGGCCGCGTCTACACCGTCACCGGCGGCGACTGGGACGAGCTGGTGCAGGCCGTGGGCCGCGCCGACGACGAGCGGATCGTCGTCAACATGGGCCCCCAGCACCCCTCCACGCACGGCGTGCTGCGGCTCATCCTGGAGATCGACGGCGAGACCGTCACCCAGGCCCGCTGCGGCATCGGCTATCTGCACACCGGCATCGAGAAGAACCTCGAGTACCGCACCTGGGTGCAGGGCACCACGTTCGTGACGCGGATGGACTACCTGACGCCGTTCTTCAACGAGACGGCGTACTGCATGGCCGTGGAGAAGCTGCTCGGCATCGAGGACGACATCCCCGAGCGCGCCGACGTGCTGCGGGTGATGCTGATGGAGCTGAACCGCATCTCCTCGCACATGGTCTTCATCGCCACCGGCGGCATGGAGATCGGCTCCACCACCCTGATGATCTACGGCTTCCGGGACCGCGAACTGATCCTGGACATCTACGAGTTGATCACCGGGCTGCGGATGAACCACGCCTACATCCGGCCCGGCGGCGTCGCCCAGGACATCCCGCCCGGCGCCATCGCCCACGTCCGCGAGGCGATGCGCACCCTCAAGAAGCGGATGCCCGAGTACGACGCGCTGGGCACCGACAACACCGTGGTGCGCGCCCGCCTCAAGGGCGTCGGCCGGCTCGACCTGGCCGGCTGCATGGCGCTCGGCGTCACCGGACCGATCCTGCGCTCCACGGGCCTGCCCAACGACCTGCGCAAGACCGACCCGTACTGCGGCTACGAGACGTACGACTTCGACGTCCCGGTCGCCGACACCATGGACTCCTTCGGCCGGCTGCAGATCCGCGTCGCCGAGATCCACCAGTCCATCCGGATCGTCGAGCAGTGCCTGGAGCGCCTGGAGAAGCCCGGCCCGGTGATGGTCGCCGACAAGAAGGTGGCCTGGCCCAGCCAACTGAAGCTGGACGCCGACGGGATGGGCAACTCCCTGGAGCACATCAAGAACATCATGGGCACCTCCATGGAGGCCCTGATCCACCACTTCAAGCTGGTCACCGAGGGCTTCCGGGTGCCGCCCGGGCAGGCCTACGCGGCCGTGGAGTCGGCCAAGGGGGAGCTGGGCGTGCACGTCGTCAGCGACGGCGGCACCCGCCCCTACCGGGTGCACTTCCGCGACCCGTCGTTCACCAACCTGCAGGCCATGGCCGCGATGTGCGAGGGCGCCCAGGTCGCCGACGTCATCGTCGCCGTCGCCAGCATCGACCCGGTGATGGGAGGCGTCGACCGATGACCGCCGAAACGTCCGGGACGGCACCCGAGCAGGCCCCCGTGATGCTCGGGATCCCGTCCGCCCCCGCCCCCGACTTCCCGCCCGAGGTGCGCGCCCGGCTCGACCGCGACGCGGAGTCCGTCCTCGCCCGCTACCCGCAGCGCCGCTCGGCGCTCCTCCCGCTGCTCCACCTGGCGCAGTCCGAGGAGGGCTATGTGACGCCCACCGGCGTCAAGTTCGCCGCCGAGCACGCCGGCGTCTCCACCGCCGAGGCCACCGCGGTGGCCACCTTCTACACCATGTACCGGCGCAAGCCCTCCGGCGACTACCAGGTCGGGGTCTGCACCAACACACTCTGCGCGGTGATGGGCGGCGACGCCATCTTCGACGCGCTCCGCGAGCACCTGGGCGTCGGCAACGGCGAGACCACCGAGGACGGCAAGGTCACGCTGGAGCACATCGAGTGCAACGCGGCCTGCGACTACGCCCCCGTGCTGACGGTCAACTGGGAGTTCTTCGACAACCAGACGGTGGAGAGCGCCAAAGCGCTGGTCGACGCGCTGCGCGCCGGCGAGGAGGTGTCCCCGACGCGGGGCGCCCCGCTCTGCACCTTCACCGACACCGCCCGGATCCTCGCCGGCTTCCCCGACCCGCGCCCCGGCGCGGTCGAGGCCGGCGGCAGCGGCGGAGCTCCGTCGCTCACCGGGCTCAAGGCCGCAAAGGGGGAGCAGGCATGACGTCACCTCAGGCGCCCCAGTCGGCCGACGGGCTGCTGCGCCCCGTCCTCAGCGAGTGCTGGGACAGCCCGCAGTCCTGGACGCTCGCCACCTACCGGCGCTTCGGCGGCTACCGCGGCCTGCCCAAGGCGCTGGCCATGCCGCCGGACGACGTCATCGCCCTGGTGAAGGACTCCGGCCTGCGCGGCCGCGGCGGCGCCGGCTTCCCCACCGGCATGAAGTGGCAGTTCATCCCGCAGGGCGACGGCAAGCCGCACTACCTCGTCGTCAACGCCGACGAGTCGGAGCCCGGCACCTGCAAGGACATGCCGCTGCTCTACGCCAACCCGCTCTCGCTGATCGAGGGGATGGCGATCGCCGCCTACGCGATCCGCTGCAGCCACGCCTTCATCTACCTCCGCGGCGAGACGGTGCCGGTGCTGCGCCGCCTGCACCACGCCGTGCAGGAGGCGTACGAGGCGGGCTACCTCGGCGAGAACATCCTCGGCTCCGGCTTCGACCTGGACATCACCGTCCACGCCGGCGCCGGCGCCTACATCTGCGGCGAGGAGACGGCCCTCCTCGACTCGCTGGAGGGACGCCGCGGCCAGCCCCGGCTGCGCCCGCCGTTCCCCGCGCTCGAGGGCCTGTACGCCTGCCCCACCGTGGTGAACAACGTCGAGTCGGTCGCCTCGGTTCCCGGCATCCTCGCCAACGGCAAGGAGTGGTTCCGCGGCTTCGGCAGCGAGAAGTCCGCCGGGCACGGCCTCTTCTCGCTCTCCGGGCACGTGGTGCGCCCCGGCCAGTACGAGGGCGGGCTCGGCATCACGCTGCGCCAGCTGCTGGAGAAGGCGGGCGGGATCCGCCCCGGGCACCGGCTGAAGTTCTGGACGCCCGGCGGCTCCTCCACCCCGATGCTCACCGAGGAGCACCTGGACGCCCCGCTGGACTTCGAGGGCATGGCCGGGCTGGGCACCATGCTCGGCACCCGCGCCCTGCAGATCTTCGACGAGACGGTCTGCGTGGTGCGGGCCGTCACGCGGTGGACGGAGTTCTACGCCCACGAGTCGTGCGGAAAGTGCACGCCCTGCCGGGAGGGCACCTACTGGCTCGTCCAGCTGCTGAGGGACCTGGAGGCCGGCAAGGGCCGGATGGCGGACCTCGAGAAGCTCGACGACATCTGCGACAACATCTTCGGGAAGGCGTTCTGCGCGCTCGGGGACGGCGCGACGGCGCCGATCACCTCCTCGCTGCAGCACTTCCGCGACGAGTACGAGGCGCACATCACCGGCCGCGGCTGCCCGTTCGACCCCGCGGCATCGACGGTGTGGGCGGACGAACCATCGGGAGCGGCCGGATGAGCGCCTCGGGGCCGATCCACTCACCCGCGCCCACGCGGCGGAGCCGCATTTCTGGCCGCAGCCCCGCGCCCCTGCGGGGCGCACGCAGCCGCGCTGCCGAACTGTCAGGAGCCAACGCATGACCGTCACTTCGGAGGACAAGAACGCGCCGGCGGCACCGCCGCCGCAGGAGATGGTCACCGTGACCGTCGACGGGGCCGAGGTGTCGGTGCCCAAGGGGACGCTGGTGATCCGCGCCGCGGAGCTGCTCGGCATCCAGATCCCCCGGTTCTGCGACCACCCGCTGCTCGACCCGGCCGGCGCCTGCCGGCAGTGCATCGTGGAGGTGGAGGGCCAGCGCAAGCCGATGGCCTCCTGCACCACCGCCTGCACCGACGGCATGGTGGTGAAGACCCAGCTCACCTCGGAGGTCGCCGAGAAGGCCCAGCACGGGGTGATGGAGCTGCTGCTCATCAACCACCCGCTGGACTGCCCGGTCTGCGACAAGGGCGGCGAGTGCCCGCTGCAGAACCAGGCGATGAGCAACGGCCGCGGCAGCAGCCGCTTCGAGGGCGTCAAGCGCACCTTCCCCAAGCCGGTGAAGGTCTCCGAGCAGGTGCTGCTCGACCGCGAGCGGTGCGTCTCGTGCGCGCGCTGCACCCGCTTCTCGGAGCAGATCGCCGGCGACCCGTTCATCGACCTGATCGAGCGCGGCTCCAACCAGCAGGTCGGCACCGGCGACGATCAGCCGTTCGCCTCCTACTTCTCCGGCAACACCGTGCAGATCTGCCCGGTCGGCGCGCTCACCGCGGCCGCCTACCGGTTCCGCTCCCGCCCCTTCGACCTGGTCTCCTCGCCGGGCATGTGCGAGCACTGCGCCTCCGGGTGCGCGATCCGCACCGACCACCGGCGCGGCAAGGTGCTGCGCCGCCTCGCCGGCGACGAGCCCGAGGTCAACGAGGAGTGGAACTGCGACAAGGGCCGCTGGGCGTTCCGCTACGCCCAACTGCCCGATCGGCTCACGACCCCTCAGGTCAGGGACGCGGAGAGCGGCGAGCTGCGCACCGCCACCTGGCCCGAGGCCCTGGACGCCGCCGCCCGAGGGCTCGCCGCCGTCCGCGGCCGGGCCGCCGCCCTGCCCGGCGGTCGGGTGACGGTCGAGGACGCCTACGCCTGGGCGAAGTTCGCCCGGGTCGCCCTCGGCACCAACGACGTGGACTTCCGGGCCCGCGTGCACAGCCCCGAGGAGGAGCGGTTCCTCGGCGGTCTCGCCGGCCGCGGCCTGGACCTGGACGGCAGCGGCGTCAGCTACCGGGCGCTGGAGCACGCGCCCGCGGTGCTGCTGGTCGACCTGGAGCCGGAGGAGGAGTCGCCGATCGTCTTCCTGCGGCTCCGCAAGGCCGTCAAGAAGCGCCGCCAGCAGGTGTACTCGCTGGCCCCGTTCGCCTCCCGCGGGCTCGCCAAGCTGGACGGCACGCTGCTGCCGGCCGCGCCGGGCACCGTCCCGGAGTGGCTGGACGCGCTCGCCGGGAACATCGCGCCCTCCGAGGAGGGCACGGCCGCCGGGGCGGCGCTGCGCCAGGAGGGCGCGGTCGTGCTGGTGGGCGAGCGGGCGGCCGGCACCGCCGGGACGCTCTCCCGGCTGGCCCGGCTCGCCGAGGCGACCGGCGCCACGGTGGCCTGGGTCCCGCGGCGGGCCGGGGAGCGCGGGGCGGTGGAGGCGGGCGCGCTGCCCGGCCTGCTGCCCGGCGGCCGGCAGGCCGCCGACCCGGAGGCGCGGGCCGAGGTGGCCCGCCGCTGGGGGGCGGCCGAGCTGCCCTCCCGTCCGGGCCGGGACACCGCGGCGATCGTCGGGGCGGTGCTCGCCGGGGAGGTGCGGGCGCTGCTGGTCGGCGGCGTGCAGCCGGACGACCTGCCCGACCCGCGGGCCGCCCTGGAGGCGCTGGAGCGGGCCGAGTTCGTGGTCTCCCTGGAGCAGCGGCCCGGCCCGGTCACCGACCGGGCCGATGTGGTGCTGCCGGTGGCGGCCGCCCCCGAGAAGTCCGGCACCTACCTGGACTGGGAGGGCAGGGCGCGGGCCTTCACCGCGGCGCTGCTGCCCGATCAGCTGACGTCCCGCAAGCTGCCCGCGGATCTGCGGGTGCTGCACATGCTGGCGGACGCCATGGACGTCCACCTGGGCCTGCCGGACGAGGACGCGGCGCGCGCCGAGCTCACCGACCTCGGCGCCCGCCCGTCGCCCGACCACCACCCCTCATCGTCGGGCTCCGCCCGGTCCTACGATCCGCCGGAGCCCGCCGCGGCGCTGCCCCGGCCGGCCGAGGGCCAGGCGGTGCTCGCCGGCTGGCGGCTGCTGCTGGACAACGGCCGCCTTCAGGACGGCGATCCGCACCTGGCCGGCACCCGGCATCCCGCGGTCGCCCGGGTCTCCCCGGTCACCGCCGCCGAGGCCGGCGTCGGGCAGGGCGGCGAGCTGGAGGTGAGCGGGCCCGCCGGCTCGGTGCGGCTGCCCGTGGAGATCACCGAGATGCCCGACCGGGTGGTGTGGCTGCCGCTCAACTCGACCGGGCGCGGTGTGGCGGCCGAGACCGGCGCGGTGCCGGGGGACGTGCTGCGGATCGCCGCGGCCGCGCCCGCGGAGACCGCGCCGCAGCGGACTGCCCCTCAGCAAGACGTGTCGGAGGAGGCGTCGGAGCAATGACCGTCATGCATGCGCAGGTTCTCGCCGCGGGGGATGTGTCCGGGTTCGGGCACGATCCGTGGTGGATCATGCTGATCAAGGCCGTCGCCATCGTGGTCTTCCTGATGGTGTCGGTGATCTGGGCGATCGTCTGGGAGCGCAAGGTCGTCGGCTGGATGCAGCTGCGCATCGGGCCGAACCGCACCGGGCCGTGGGGGCTGCTGCAGTCCTTCGCGGACGCGATGAAGATGATGCTCAAGGAAGACCTTGTGGTGAAGAACGCCGACAAGTTCGTCCTGGTGCTGGCGCCGATCGTGGCCGTCGTCCCGTCCTTCATGGCCTGGGCGGTCATCCCGTTCGGGCCCGAGGTGTCGATGTTCGGGCACCGCACGGCGCTCCAGCTGACGGACCTTCCGGTCGGCCTGCTCTACATCCTCGCCGTCACCTCGGTGGGCATCTACGGCTTCGTCCTCTCCGGCTGGGCGTCCGGTTCGACGTACCCGCTGCTGGGTGGGCTGCGCTCCTCGGCGCAGATGATCTCCTACGAGATCGCGATGGGCCTGTCGTTCGCCGCGGTCTTCCTCTTCTCCGGGTCGATGTCGACCTCGCAGATCGTCGCCGCCCAGGCGCACACCTGGTACGTGGCGCTGCTGCCGGTGTCGTTCCTGGTCTATGTGATCGCGATGGTCGGCGAGACCAACCGCGCGCCGTTCGACCTGCCCGAGGCGGAGGGCGAGCTGGTGTCGGGGTACTCCACCGAGTACTCCTCGATGAAGTTCGGCACCTTCATGCTCGCCGAGTACATCAACATGTACACGGTCTCCGCGGTCTGCGCGACGCTCTTCCTGGGCGGCTGGCGGGCCCCGGCCCCGATCACCACGATCTGGGCGGGAGCCAACTCCGGCTGGTTCCCGCTGATCTGGTTCGTCATCAAGCTCCAGATCGGGCTCTTCTTCTTCATCTGGCTGCGCGGCACGCTGCCCCGCTTCCGCTACGACCAGTTCATGAAGCTGGGCTGGAAGGTCCTCATCCCGGTCTCCCTGGTGTGGCTGGTGCTGGTGGCCGTCGTCCGGGCGATGAAGAACGAGGGCTGGCAGTTCGGCCGGATCGCGCTGTGGACGGTCGGCGGGGTCCTGGTGCTGCTGATCCTGGCGCTGGTGTGGGACGCGGTCTTCCGCCGCAAGCCCGCCGGCGGCGGCGAGCCCGCCCCGGAGCCCGCGTTCGACCCGATGGCCGGCGGGTTCCCGGTTCCCCCGCTGCCCGGCCAGGCGCTGCCCCCGGTGCCGCGGCGCGCCCCCCGCGCCCAGCGGCGCGCGGCGGCCGCCCGCGCCGCCGAGGCGGAGACCGGCGGCACCGACACCGACGACGGCGACGGCTCGCCGAGCCCCGCGAACGCGGGCGCGCGCTCCGCTGCGACAACTTCGACCACAGGGAAGGGAGCTGAGCGAGATGACCGATGAGCAGTCGCGGGACGACGAGTCCCGCAACCTCCCCGCCGGCCCCGAGTCCGCGCGGCCGGCGCACGAGGTGCCCGGCACCCCGACGGCGGGCGGCGACTTCACCACTCCGCTGGGCCCGGCCACCGGGTTCGAGGTCACCTTCTCCGCCATGTTCAAGCGGCGGCTGACCGAGCAGTACCCGGAGCAGAAGAAGGTCACCGCGCCCCGGTTCCACGGCCGCCACCAGCTCAACCGGCATCCGGACGGGCTGGAGAAGTGCATCGGCTGCGAGCTGTGCGCCTGGGCCTGCCCGGCCGACGCCATCTATGTGGAGGGCGCCGACAACACCGAGGAGGAGCGCTACTCCCCGGGCGAGCGCTACGGCCGTGTCTACCAGATCAACTACCTGCGCTGCATCCTGTGCGGGCTGTGCATCGAGGCCTGCCCGACGCGCGCGCTGACCATGACGAACACCTTCGAACTGGCCGACGACTCCCGCGAGAAGCTCATCTACACCAAGGCGGAGCTGCTCGTCGGCCTCACCGAGGGGATGGTCGCCCCGCCGCACGAGATGTACCCCGGCACCTCGGACGAGGACTACTACCGCGGCGAGGTCACCGCGGCAGCCCCCGGCACCGAGCGCCAGGAGATCCACGACACCGCCGCGGTCGACGCGCTGGCGATGGCCGCCGCCGGCGAGAGCCCGGACATCGTGCGGCAGCCGGCCTGGCGGACCGCCAAGGAGCGCGAGGAGGCCCGCTCATGACGGCCCTTCAGTTGCTGGCGGCCACCGGGTCGCAGAACGCCTCGACCGGGGAGGCCGTGCAGTTCTGGGTCCTCGCGGTCGTGGCGGTCTGCGGCGCGCTCGGCACCGTGCTGATGCGCAAGGCCGTGCACAGCGCGCTCTGCCTCGCCGCCACCATGATCGTCCTGGCGGTCTTCTACTTCGCCCAGGGCGCCTACTTCCTCGGCGTGGTGCAGATCGTCGTCTACACCGGCGCCGTGATGATGCTCTTCCTCTTCGTGGTGATGCTGGTCGGCGTCTCCAGCGCCGACTCGCTCAAGGAGACCCTGAAGGGGCAGCGGGTCGCGGCGGTCGTCTGCGGGCTGGGCTTCGGCATCCTGCTGATCGCCGGCATCGCCAACGCCAAGCTCAACTACTTCGCGGGGCTGGGCTCGGCCAACGCCGGGGGCAACCCGGAGGGCATCGCCCGGCTCATCTTCACCCGCTACTTCTGGGCGTTCGAGCTCACCGGCGCGCTGCTGATCACCGCCGCGGTGGGGGCCATGGTCCTCACCCACAAGGAGCGCATCGAGAAGCGCAAGGACCAGCTCGACCTGGCCCGCGAGCGCGTCCGCAAGGGCGAGCACGTCACCCCGCTGCCGGCGCCCGGCGTCTACGCCCGGCACAACGCGGTGGACATCCCGGCGCTGCTGCCCGACGGCACCCCGTCCGAGCTGTCCATGCTGCCGGTGCTGCGGGAGCGCGGCCAGGAGCGGGACGTCTCCGGCGAGACCGTGCACCGCCTCGCCGAGCTGGAGTCGCTGACGGACCGCCACCTGGGCCGCGAGCCCAAGGCGACCTACCGGCCGGGCAAGCGCCCGGCGCTGCCGGGCCAGGGCGGCGGCGAGGCCCTCGCCGCAGAGCCGGACCGTCCCGAGATCGAGGGAGGCGAAACTTCGTGAACCCGGTCAACTACGTCTACCTCGCGGCGCTGCTCTTCACCATCGGCGCGGCCGGCGTGCTGATCCGGCGGAACGCGATCGTGGTGTTCATGTGCGTCGAGCTGATGCTCAACGCCTGCAACCTGGCGTTCGTCACCTTCGCGCGGATGCACGGCGGGCTGGACGGGCAGATCGTCGCCTTCTTCACCATGGTCGTCGCCGCGGCGGAGGTCGTGGTCGGCCTGGCGATCATCGTCAGCGTGTTCCGCACCCGCCATTCGGCGTCGGTCGACGACGCCAACCTGATGAAGCTGTAGGGGCTGACGCTTCGTGAACTCTCTTCTGGGACTGCTGATCGCGGCGCCCCTCCTCGGAGCCGCGGTCCTCCTGCTCGGCGGGCGCTTCGTCGACCGGGTCGCCCCGGTCCTCGGCAGCGCCCTCGCCGGGCTGTCGTTCGTCCTCGGGGCGATCCTCTTCTCGAACCTGCTGGGCAAGCCGGCCTCGGGCCGCGCGATCGACTCCGACCTGTTCACCTGGATGCACGTCGGCACCTTCAAGGCCGACGCCGCCTTCCACCTCGACCAGCTGTCGATGACGTTCGTGCTGCTGATCACCGGCGTGGGCACGCTGATCCACATCTACTCGATCGGCTACATGGCGCACGACGAGAAGCGCCGCAAGTTCTTCGGGTACCTCAACCTGTTCCTCGCGGCGATGCTGATCCTGGTGCTCGCCGACAACTACCTGCTGCTCTACGTCGGCTGGGAGGGCGTCGGCCTGGCGTCCTACCTGCTGATCGGGTTCTGGCAGCACAAGCCGAGCGCCGCCACCGCCGCCAAGAAGGCCTTCCTCGTCAACCGGGTCGGCGACATCGGGCTGGCCGTCGCGGTCTTCCTGATGTTCACCACCTTCGGGACGTTCACCTTCCAGGGCATCCTGCATCCCTCGGTGGTCTCCTCGGCCGGGCAGGGCAAGGCCACCGCCCTCGGCCTGGTGCTGCTCCTGGCGGCCTGCGGCAAGTCCGCGCAGGTGCCGCTGCAGTCCTGGCTGGGCGACGCGATGGAGGGCCCGACCCCGGTCTCGGCCCTCATCCACGCGGCGACCATGGTCACCGCCGGCGTCTACCTGATCACCCGCTCCTCGGCGATCTTCAACGCGGCGCCCACCGCCCAGCTCGCGGTGGTCTGCGTCGGGGCCGTCACGCTGCTGTTCGGGGCGATCGTCGGCTGTGCCAAGGACGACATCAAGAAGGCCCTCGCGGGCTCGACGATGAGCCAGATCGGCTACATGATCCTCGCCGCGGGCCTCGGCCCGATCGGCTATGTCTTCGCGATCATGCACCTGGTGACGCACGGCTTCTTCAAGGCCGGCCTCTTCCTCGGCGCGGGTTCGATCATGCACGCCCGCGAGGACGAGGTCGACATGCGCAAGTACGGCGGCCTGTGGAAGAAGATGCCCTGGACGTTCGCCACCTTCGGGCTGGGCTACCTCGCCATCATCGGCTTCCCCGGCCTCTCGGGCTTCTTCTCCAAGGACAAGATCATCGAGGCGGCCTTCGCCAAGGGCGGCACCGAGGGCTGGATCCTCGGCGGCGCCGCCCTGCTGGGCGCGGCCATCACCGCCTACTACATGAGCCGCATCATGGTGATGACCTTCTTCGGCAAGCCGCGCTACACCACGAAGGCCGAGGGCGGCACCTCGCCCGAGGCCCACGAGTCGCCCGCGGTGATGGTCGCCCCGATGGTCGTCCTCGCCGTCGGCTCGGTCTTCGCCGGCGGGTTCTTCTCCCTCGGGTCCCGCTTCCTGCACTGGCTGGAGCCGGTCACCGGCCACAGCGAGGGCCACTCGCCGGTCTCCACCGGGGTGCTGACCGCCGCCACCATCGTGCTGATGCTCCTCGGCATGGGCCTGGCCTGGTTCCAGTACGGGATGCGGGAGGTGCCGGCCGCGGCGCCGCGCTCGATCTGGCCCGTCCGGCTGGCCCGGCGCGACCTCGGCCAGGACGACTTCAACCACGCCGTGTTCGTGCGCGGCGGCACCCGGTTCGCCGACGGGCTCGCCGAGTTCGACGCCAAGGGCGTGGACGGGGCGGTGCGCGGCGTGGCCGGGGCGGTCGGCGGCGGCTCGTCGCGGCTGCGGAAGCTGCAGAACGGCTACGTCCGCTCCTATGCGTTCTCCATGTTCGGCGGCGCGGTGCTGATCGTCGCCGCCACTCTCTTCATGAGGGCGGTGTAGATCAAATGTCCTTCCCCCTGCTGACCGTCACCGCGGCGGTACCGGCGGCGGGCGCCGTCATCACCGGCGCCCTGCCCGCCGCGCGCCGCGGGGCGGCCAAGGCGACCGCGATGGGCTTCGCACTGGCGACGCTCGTCCTGGCCGCCGTCGTCACCGGAAGATTCCGACCCGGCGGCGCGCAGTACCAGCTGACGGAGAGCCACTCCTGGATCCCCGCGTTCGGGGTGCGCTACCAACTCGGCGTGGACGGCATCGCGGTGGTGCTGGTGCTGCTCACCGCGGTGCTGCTGCCCGTGGTGATGCTCGCCTCCTGGCACGACGCCGACCTGCCGGCCGAGGGCCCCAAGGACAAGCGGCGCCCGGCCGGCGCCTTCTTCGGGCTGATGCTGGCCATCGAGGCGATGGTGATCATCGCCTTCGAGGCCACCGACGTCTTCCTCTTCTACATCTTCTTCGAGGCCATGCTCATCCCGATGTACTTCCTCATCGGCGGCTTCGGGCAGAAGTACGAGGGGCGGCGGGCGGCGGTCGGCGACAGCGCGGACGAGTCCTCCGTGCGGCGCTCCCGCGCCGCGGTGAAGTTCCTGCTCTACAACCTGCTCGGCGGGCTGGTGATGCTGGCGGCGGTGGTCGCGCTGTACGTCAACGCGCACAGCTTCTCCGTCCCGGCGCTGCAGAACGCGCACCTGTCCACCACCGCCGAGCGGCTGATCTTCCTCGGCTTCATGTTCGCCTTCGCGGTGAAGGCGCCGCTGTGGCCGCTGCACACCTGGCTGCCGGGGGCGATGGGGGAGTCGACGGCCGGCACGGCCGTGCTGATCACCGCGGTGGTCGACAAGGTCGGCACCTTCGCGATGCTGCGGTTCTGCCTCCAGCTCTTCCCGGGCGCCAGCGCCTGGGCGACGCCGGTGGTGCTGGTGCTCGCGGTGATCTCCATCCTCTACGGGGCGATCCTCGCGGTGGTCCAGAAGGACATCAAGCGGCTGATCGCCTACGCGTCCATCTCCCACTTCGGCTTCATCATCCTGGGGATCTTCGCGCTCAACTCCCGCGGCCAGTCCGGGGCGACCCTCTACATGGTCAACCACGGCATCTCCACCGCCGCGCTGATGCTGATCGCCGGGTTCCTGATCTCCCGCCGCGGCTCGGCGCTGATCGCCGACTTCGGCGGGGTGCAGAAGGTCGCGCCGATCCTCGCCGGCACCTTCCTGGTGGCCGGCCTCGCCACCCTCTCGCTGCCCGGCCTCGCCCCGTTCACCAGCGAATTCCTGGTGCTGCTGGGCGCGTTCGAGCACACCCCGGCGATCGGCGTCGCCGCGGTCGTCGGCATCGTCTTCGCCGCCCTGTACGTGCTGGTGCTCTACCAGCGGACCATGACGGGCCCGGTGAAGGACGGCGTCACGGCGCTCAAGGACCTGAAGGTCCGGGAGATCGCGGTGGTGGCGCCCCTGATGGCGCTGCTGCTCTTCCTCGGCGTCTATCCCCAGCCGGTGCTCAACGTGGTGAACCCGTCCGTCGGGCACACCATGAGCGCCCTGCACAAGCAGGACCCGAAGCCGACCCACCCGGTCGCCGAAGCCATCAACGGAGGCAGCCGATGAGCGCCACCGCGGTCGCGGCCCCCGCCGTCCACAGCCTGTGGACGACGGCGGCCGCTGCGCCCATCCACGCGCCGAAGATCGAGTACGCCCAGCTGTCACCGATCCTGGTGGTGCTCGGCGCCGCCGTGGCCGGCATCCTCGTCGAGGCCTTCGTGCCCCGCCGGGCCCGCTACGGCACCCAGCTGGCCGTCACCCTGATCGGCCTCGCCGGGGCGTTCGCCGCCGTCGTCGGCCTCGCCGCCACCGGCTACGCCACCACAAAGGCGGACCTCGCCGCGATGGGCTCCATCGCCGTCGACGGCCCGTCACTCTTCCTCCAGGGCACGCTGATCCTCGTCACCGCGGTCGGCGTGCTGGCCATCGCCGAGCGCGGCCTGGAGCCGCAGAGCCGCGAGGTGCCGCACGTCGACGCCTTCGCGCCGCAGGCCGCGGCCGTCCCCGGCAGCGAGGACGAGAAGGCCGCCGCCCGGGCGGGCTGGTCGACCACCGAGGTCTTCCCGCTCACCCTCTTCGCCCTCTCCGGGATGCTGGTCTTCCCGGCCGCGGGCGACCTGCTGACGCTCTTCATCGGCCTGGAGATCCTCTCCCTGCCGCTGTACCTGATGTGCGCCCTCGCCCGGCGCCGCCGCCTGCTCTCCCAGGAGTCGGCGGTGAAGTACTTCCTGCTCGGCGCCTTCGCCTCGGCGTTCTTCCTCTTCGGGACGGCGCTGCTGTACGGCTACGCGGGGACGCTGGACCTGGGCGGGATCGCCAAGGTGGTCACCGGGGACGCGGCGCCCAACGCCGCGCTGAACGCCTCCGCGCACGGCGACGCGCTGCTGCTGATCGGCGGCGCGATGATCGTCATGGGGCTGCTCTTCAAGGTCGGCGCGGTGCCCTTCCACGCCTGGACCCCGGACGTCTACCAGGGCGCCCCCACCCCCATCACCGGCTTCATGGCCGCCGCCACCAAGGTCGCCGCCTTCGGCGCCCTGCTGCGGCTGCTGTACGTGGCGCTGCCGGAGATGCGCTGGGACTGGCGGCCCGTCATGTGGGGCGTCGCCATCCTCACCATGGCGCTCGGCGCGATCGTCGCGGTCACCCAGACCGACGTCAAGCGGATGCTGGCGTACTCCTCCATCGCGCACGCCGGGTTCCTGCTCACCGGGGTGATCGCCGGCAACAAGCAGGGCGTCTCGGCCGTCCTGTTCTACCTGGCCGCCTACTCCTTCGTGACGCTCGGCGCCTTCGCCGTCGTCACCCTGGTGCGGGACGCCGGCGGCGAGGCCACCCACCTCTCCCGCTGGGACGGCCTGGGGCGGCGCTCCCCGCTGGTGGCCGTGACCTTCGCGCTCTTCCTGCTGGCCTTCGCCGGGATCCCGCTCACCAGCGGCTTCTCCGGGAAGTTCGCGGTCTTCTCGGCCGCCGCCAAGGGCGGGGCGGTGCCGCTGGTGGTCGTCGGCGTGCTGTGCAGCGCGGTGGCGGCGTTCTTCTACGTGCGGGTCATCGTGCGGATGTTCTTCGCCGAGCCGCGGGCGGACGGGCCCAGTGTCGCCGTCCCCAGCGCGCTCACCGGCACCGCGATCGCCGTCGGAGCAGCGGCCACGCTGGTGCTCGGCGTCTTCCCGCAGTGGGCCTTCGACCTCGCCGACAAGGCGTCGGTCTTCATCAGGTAACCGTGCACCCGTCCGGCGGCCACGCACAGGCATCCCCGATTCCCCGGGGGGCCTGTGCGTGGCCCGCGTGCGAAGGGGGGATCCTGGGACAGGGATCGGGCGGTCCCGGCGCGGCATCACGCCGCGCATCACCCGCCCGGGGAACAGTGAACGGGAAGCGAACGGATACGCTGACAGGACGGCGAGCCAGATGACCAGTGCCGGAGCAGTGACAGGAGCGTTCCCCGTGACCGTCGACGGGCCCTTCGGGCTGAGATTTGCGGACCCCGCCCTGGACGCGGACATCCGCGCCGGCATGGCGGCCGTCGAGGAAGGCCTCCTGGAGGCCACCAAGAGCGACGTCCCGTTCATCACCCGCGCCGCCCGGCACCTGCTGGAGGCCGGCGGCAAGCGGTTCCGTCCCCTCCTGGTGCTGCTCGCCGCCCAGTTCGGCGACCCGCAGGCGCCGGGCGTGGTGCGCTCCGGCGTCGTCATGGAACTGACCCACCTGGCCACCCTCTACCACGACGACGTCATGGACGAGGCGGACCGCCGCCGCGGCACCGTCTCGGCCAACGCCCAGTGGGACAACTCGGTCGCCATCCTCACCGGCGACTTCCTCTTCGCCCGGGCCTCGAAGCTGATAACCGATCTCGGCGACCGGGCGGTGCGCGCCCAGGCGGAGGCCTTCGAGCGGCTCGTCACCGGGCAGATCCTGGAGACCGTCGGCCCCGAGCCGGGCGGCGACCCGATGGCCCACTACCTGGAGGTGGTGGACGGCAAGACGGGCTCGCTCTTCTCGGCGTCCTGCCAGTTCGGGTCGTGGCAGTCGGGCGCGGACGACCGGGCGGTCGAGCTGCTCCGCAAGTTCGGCGACCGGGTCGGGGTGGCCTTCCAGCTCGCCGACGACCTGCTGGACATCGCCAGCGACGCGGAGGAGTCGGGCAAGGTCCCCGGCATCGACCTGCGCGAGGGCATCCCCAGCCTGCCGGTGCTTCAGCTGCGGGCGATGCCGGCCGACCCGTCCGTCCCCGGCGACGCGCGGCTGCGCGAGCTGCTGGACGGCGGCCCCGACGCGCTCGACGACGACGCGGTGCTCGCCGAGGCGGTCGCCCTCTTCCGCGCCCACCCGGCGCTGGAGGTGGCCCGCCGCGAGACCCTCCGGGTCGCCGCCGACGCCCGCGCCGTCCTCGACCCGCTGCCCGACATCCCGGCGAAGGACGCCCTGCAGTCCCTCTGCGACATCGTCGCGCACCGCGCGGGCTGACGTCCGCCCGGCCTGCTGCCGTGGCCGGATGCGCCCACCGAACCCCCGGCCCCGGCACACGTAGCCGGCCACGGCGCAAGGTCCTGTCCGGGGTCCGGATCATGGCGCCCGACGCCGTACGGGGCCGCCTGCTGCGTTGTCGGGATCGCCCGAGTACGCCCGGTACGAGGACGACCCTCCGCCTTGCATCCGGCCCCGTCTGACGCCGGGCGCTGATCATGATCCGGACTCCGGACAGGACCTTGCGGGACTCGCCGGCGGCCTGTGCCTGGTGCGCGGCGTCCGCGGGGGAGCTGGTGTCCTCCAGCCGCACGCCGACGACTCTGGCCAGCGCCCGAATGTCGGTCAGCTGCGGGCGCACGTCCGCCGGCAGGTCGTTGCCGAGCCGGGTGTACTGCCCCCGCAGCCACTCCGCCTGCTCGGGCGAGAGCGGCATGCGGCGCTGCGCCTCCAGCGCCCCCGGCGCCCGTCGCGCGCGCCCAACCGCCCGACCGGTCCAGCGAGTTGTCGTAGACGATGCCGCCGCCCCAGCGGTGCAGCCGGACCGAGTCCAGGAACCGCCGCTCGTCCGCGCCCTGCAGCGTCTTGGGGATGCCGTGGTAGTCCTTGTCGTGGATGTCGGTGGCGACCACCCGCCCGTAGCCGGCCTCCTCGCATGTTCATGTAGCGGCTGAGGTTGGCGGTCCGGCTGATCGCCGCCGGCACGACCATCACGTCGGTCTCGGTGGTGAAGCCCAGCCGGCGGAACTCGACGGCCTCGCGCTCGGCCGAGCCGCTGCCCATGCTGCCCTCCCGCACGAGGTTGAGCCGCTCGTCCCTGGCGGGGACCGGGGGCCGTGACGATCCTGCCCCGCACCTCGGACCGCGCCGAGCTGGACGCGGACATCCGGAACGCCGACGCGGTCCCGATGCCGTCCAAGCACGAGGGGTTCGGGCCGGTCGGCACGGAGGCGGCGGCGCACGGGGTGCCGATCCTCGTCAACGAGGACAGCGGCACGGGTACTTCCCGCGCGACTCCAGCCGGGTGCCGTCGCAGGTGGGGCGGCCTTGCGTGGTGGCCGATCCGGCGCCGGGCTCGGGGAGCAGCCGTGCGCGGGCGTGGTCGGAGGCGATCACGGAGCTGGACCGGAACCTCCCTGAGCGGCGCGAGAACGCGGCGGCACTGCGGGAGACGCTCAAGCAGTACTCCTGGGACGACGCGGCCCACGCGATGGTCGTCGACCACCGCCCCGGCGGCTACCCGCAGCGCATCCGCGTCCATGCCGACCCCATCGGGGACAGGTCCACGCGACCCTGGCCGATCGGCCGATCCCCACCCGTGCGCCGTAATCCCGGGGGAGTACGCGGACTTGGCCCTCCGGCTTGATGCGCTCGGCGTGGCAGGGTGGTTCTCTGGGATGCAGAAGCCCGAAGCGTGGGTCGCAACCGACGGAGGTAGCGCACAGATGTCACGCACAGACCAGGGCCCCCGGCGGTCGCGCCGGTACGCCCGGATTGCCGTCCCGGCCGGCGTCGCCGCCGTCGCGGCACTCGCCGCGAGCCTGGGGCCGGCGCTCGCCGACAGCGGCGGGCCGAGCCTCACGCACCTGACGGCCAAGCAGTTGCTGGAGAAGATGGCCGCGGCCCGCGGCGGCACGGAGGCGTTCTCCGGAACGGTCACCTCCACGCCCGACCTCGGCCTGCCGCAGATCCCGTCCGGCCTCGGCGGCGCGGCCGGATCGTCGTCGACGCCCTCGGGGGGCGCCGGCGGCAAGGCCTCGTCCTCGGCCGCCGACCCGCAGAAGCACCTGATGGGCCTGCTCACCGGCGACAGCACCATGCAGGTCGCCGTGGACGGGCCGAAGAAGAGCAGCGTCGCCCTGGTGGAGAGCCTCGCCGAGTACCGCGTGGTGCGCAACGGCGACTCCGTGTGGGCGTACGACTCCTCGTCCAACACCGCCTGGCACCGCACGCTCAGCGGCGCCGAGCAGAAGCAGATGCAGCAGAAGAAGGCGGCGACGCCGAGCCCCGAGGCGACCACCCCGTCGGCCGTGGCCGATCGGCTGCTCGCCGCCGCGGGCCCGTCCACCAGCGTCAACGCGGACGGCACCACCACGGTCGCCGGCCGCGACGCCTATGTGCTGGACCTGACGCCGAAGAACACCGGCTCCACCATCGGCGACGTCAAGATCGCCGTGGACGCGCAGAAGTACGTTCCGCTGCGCGTCACCGTCGACCCCGCCTCCGGCGGCAAGGCGGCGTGGCAGGTCGGCTTCACCAGCATCAGCTTCGGCACGCCCCCGGCGAGCCGGTTCGCCTTCACCCCGCCGTCCGGCGCGAAGGTCACCACCGCCACGCCCAAGGCGAAGGCGGGCGCGCGGCCCGAGCACACCATGACGCCGCAGCAGAAGGCGAAGGCCAAGGCGCACGCCAAGCAGAACTCGGCGAACCGCAAGACCTTCGGCAGCGGCTGGGCCACCGTCTACCGCATGCAGGGCGCGAGCGGCTCGGCCGGCACGAACGGCGAGATGCAGAAGGCGCTCTCCGCGATGGGCAGCAAGGTCAGCGGCAGCTTCGGCAGCGGCACGCTGGTCAAGAGCCGCCTGATCAACGTCCTGGTGACGGACAGCGGCAAGGTGTACGCCGGCGCCGTCCCGTCGTCGACGCTGATCAGCGACGCCAACGCGGACCGCTAGGCAGCGAGCGACCCACGTGATGAACCGCGCACCCGTCATCCGCACCCGCGGCCTCTCCAAGCGCTACGGAGGCCGCGGGAGCGGTCAACTCGCCGTCGACGGACTGGACCTGAGCGTCCCCGCCGGCAGCGTCTTCGGCTTCCTCGGACCGAACGGCTCGGGCAAGACCACCACCATCCGCATGCTGCTCGGCCTCATCACGCCCTCCGCGGGCCGGGTCGAGCTGCTCGGCGGCGACATGCCGTCCGCGCTGGGCACAGTGCTGCCCCGGGTGGGGGCGCTGATCGAGGGCCCGGCCCTCTACGGCTTCCTCTCCGGGCGGGACAACCTGGCGCGGTTCGACGCCGCCGACCCCACCGCCGATCCGCGCACCCGGTCGACGCGCATCGGGACGGCGCTGGAGCGGGTGGGGCTCTCGCACGCGGCGGCCAAGAAGGCCCGCGCCTACTCGCTGGGCATGAAGCAGCGCCTCGGCATCGCCGCCGCGCTGCTGCAGCCGCGCGATCTGCTGGTGCTGGACGAGCCCACCAACGGGCTCGACCCGCAGGGCATGCGGGAGATCCGCTCGCTGGTGCGGGAGCTGGCCGGCGACGGCTCGACGGTCTTCCTCTCCTCCCATCTGCTGGACGAGGTGGAGCAGGTCTGCACGCACGCCGCGGTGATGTCCCGCGGCCGGCTGCTCACCCAGGGCACGGTGGCCGAGCTGGCCTCCGGCACCCGCGGGCGGGTGGTGCTGCGCGTCCCGCGCGAGGACGAGGAGGCGGCGGTGCGGGTGCTGACGAAGCATCGGCTCACCGCGGAGCCGCCCTTCGCCGAGGAGGACGGCGGGGCGGTGCTGCGGCTGGAGGCGGACGCGGCGGCCCTGGACGGCGCCGATCCGTCGGCGGTCGTCGCCGATCTCGTCCATGCCGGAGTGCGGGTCCGCGCGTTCGGCGTGGAGCGCGGCTCGCTGGAGGACGCGTTCGTGGCCCTGACCGGGGAGGGATTCGATGTCGCAGGCTGAGCAGACCGAGCACGCCGAGCAGACCGAGCAGACCGAGCACGCCGAGCACGCCGAGCACGCCGAGCACGCCGAGCAGGTCGAGCACGCCGAGCACGCCGAGCAGGTCGAGGCGGACGCGGCCCCGGCGCCGGCGGCCGACGGGCGGGCCTGGCCGGCCCGGCGGGCGTCCCATCCCCTGACGCTCTTCCGCAGCGAGCTGTCGGTGATGTTCCGGCGCTGGCGGACGCGTTCGCTGCTGGCGCTGGTGGCGGCGGTGCCGCTGCTGATCGGCATCGCGGTGCGCGTCAACGAGTCGGACTCGCGGGGCGGCGGCGGGCCGGGGTTCATCGCCCTGGTCACCGAGAACGGGCTGTTCCTGGTCTTCACCGCGCTGGCCGTCACGCTGCCGGTGTTCCTGCCGCTGGCGGTCGGCGTGGTGGTGGGCGACTCGATCGCGGGCGAGGCGAGCACGGGGACGCTGCGCTATCTGCTGGTCGGCCCGGCCGGCCGGGCCCGGCTGCTGCTGGTGAAGTTCGCCGCCGGGATGGTCTTCTGCGTGGCGGCGACGTTCGCGGTGGCGGTGGTGGCGCTGGCCGCGGGGGCGGCGCTCTTCCCGGTCGGGAAGGCGACGCTGCTGTCCGGGGCGAGCATCGGCACGGGCGAGACGCTGTGGCGCGCGCTGCTGGTGGCGCTGCTGGTGGCGGCCTCGCTGCTGGGCATCGCGTCCATCGGGCTCTTCGTCTCCACCCTCGTCAACAGCGGTATCGCGGCGATGGCGACGACGGTGGGCGTGCTGATCATCGTCCAGATCATCGCGGGCATTCCGCAGCTGCACGCGCTGCATCCGTGGCTCTTCTCCAACTACTGGATGAGCTTCGGCGACATCCTCCGCGATCCCGTCTACACCACCGACATCTGGAAGAACCTGGGCCTCCAGGCCCTCTACACCGCCGTCTTCACCACGGCCGCCTGGGCCCGCCTCACCATCCGCGACATCACCGCCTGACCGCTGCCCCGACCCCTCCGGACGCGCAGCGTCCGGGCGGGGTGCCGGGGCGGAGG